>NZ_JACDWZ010000106.1:0-259828 GCF_016464285.1 Vibrio sp. bablab_jr001 | reverse complement strand
CAGGTGCAGCAGAGAGTAAATCAGCATTGAGCCGTGGCCGTTGGACAGCACGAAACGGTCGCGGTCTGCCCAGTTCGGGTTTTGTGGGTTGTGGTTCAAGTGACTGCGCCAAAGCACTTCAGCGATGTCAGCCATACCCATCGGTGCGCCCGGGTGGCCAGAGTTAGCTTTTTGTACACCGTCCATGCTCAGTGCACGGATTGCGTTAGCCAGTTGTTTGCGGTTCATAATAGATTCCGTAATCGTTAGGATTTAAAAGTTATAGTCGAAACTAAAAGGGGAAGCGGGCGCTCCCCCTTGAATTTGATTTCCCTCGGCGGGAAGTTGTTGAGCGATTAAAGTTTCGCTTCGATCATCGTTTCCAGTTTGCCCTGGTCTACTGCGAAGTTACGGATACCTTCAGCCAGTTTTTCTACCGCCATTGCATCCAAGTTGTGTTCCCACAGGAACTCAGAATGAGTCATCGCTGCTGGACGCTCTTGTGTACCGTTAGAATCAACCAGTTTCTCAACCACTTCGCCTTCAGCCGCTTCCAGTTCAGCCAGTAGTGAAGGTGCGATAGTCAGGCGGTCACAGCCAGCCAGTTCCAGAATCTCGCCGATGTTACGGAAGCTTGCGCCCATCACCACAGTTTTGTAACCGTGCTGTTTGTAGTAGTTGTAGATTTTAGATACTGACAGTACGCCTGGATCTTCCTGAGCTTCGAAGTCACGACCTTCTTTTGCTTTGTACCAGTCCATGATGCGGCCAACGAATGGTGAAATCAGGAACACGCCAGCTTCAGCACAAGCACGAGCTTGCGCGAAAGAGAACAGCAGAGTCAGGTTACAGTTGATGCCTTCTTTCTCCAGCACTTCTGCCGCGCGGATGCCTTCCCAAGTTGACGCCAGTTTGATCAGAATGCGGTCGTTTGAGATGCCTGCATCGTTGTACATTTTGATCAGTTTGCGAGCTTTAACGATGCTGCCTTCAGTGTCGTAAGACAGACGTGCATCAACTTCAGTCGAGATACGGCCTGGGATAGTTTTCAGGATTTCTTTACCGATGTTTACCGCTAGCATGTCACACGCTTCTTGAACTTGTTCTGCTTTATCGCTGGTCTGTGATTTCGCGTATTCGATCGCTTGATCGATCAGTGGAGCATATTCTGCAATTTGAGCGGCTTTAAGAATTAGAGAAGGGTTCGTTGTTGCATCTTCTGGCTGGTATTTTTTGATTGCATCAATTTCACCAGTGTCAGCCACAACAGTTGTAAGTTTACGTAGTTGCTCTAATTTGTTGCTCATTTCGATCGTCCTATTCTTTGGGCTAGGCCAGCGATTCGCTGGGCATTGGCATGCAGGTTAGTTAAGCGAATTGTCATGCAATGACAAGCCTGCTTATGACTAACACAATGTTTTTCAGCGACCGAGCAACTGTAGTGAACATTTGCTCGTTCGTTGAGTAAATGATGTACCCATATTTATCTTATCTATGCTGAAAGTCAATCGTGATTTGCCCTTTATGCCGACTTTTACTCACTAATTTTATCCGACGTCAGCCGAGACAAATAAAGAAACGTTTGCCTAAGTCATGCCTAGCGTTGCAAAGTAAAAATGCCGTCAAAATATGAGGTGAGAAAATGTCATCCAAGTGAGCAAATGTTGCATTCAATTGGCGCTATAACATATGCTACGTCAATGAGCAGATGCTCAGTATTGGATACTATGCTGAGCAAAGTAGTGAGTGAGAGCGTAACATGAGCGGTTCTAACCAAGATATCTCGGTGGAAAGCACCGATTTGCTGACGGAGATTTCCGTTGCCTACTATCAGGATGGGGCAACTCAGGAAGAAATTTCCAAGAAGTTTGCCATTTCCCGTGCCAAAGTGGGCCGAATGCTGAAACAGGCGCGTGATGAAGGCATTGTCGAGATCACCGTTAAATATCACCCGGTGTTCAGTGCCAAGATTGAGCAGCGTTTGATCGAGCGCTTTGGGGTGAAACGGGCGTTGGTGGCGCTTGACCAACCGAACGAAGAGTTGCAGCGCCAACAAGTATCGGGATTGGTGTCAAATTATCTTTCCAGCACCCTGAAGAACGGCATGGTAGTCAGTGTCGGTCAGGGGCGCAACGTGTCATCGGTAGCGCATCATGTCGGCGTGATTACGCCGCGTGACTGTAAGTTCGTTTGCAGTATTGGCGGCATTCACCCACGTGGCGGTATGTTTAACGCCGACCACATTTGCCGTCAGATGGCGAAGAAATACGGTGGTACCTCAGAAACCCTGTATGCGCCGGCGTATGCCGAAAACCGCGCGCAGAAACTGGCCTTCATGCAAAACGCCACCGTCAAGCAAACGCTCGATCTGGCGCGCAAAGCAGACATCGCGTTGGTCGGTATCGGCGACATGAGTGAAAACAGCTACATGGTCGATTTGGGCTGGTTTACGCCGGATGAAGTGGTGCAGTCGCGTCTGCAGCAAGGCGTGGTCGGCGATTTCGCAGGGTACGACTTCTTTAATGTGCATGGCGAAATTGCCAACACCGTGATGAGTGACCGCGTTATTGGTTTGGGTATTGAAGAGTTTCGCCGTATTGCCGAAGTGATCGCGATTGCCGCAGAAAACAGTAAGCCGCTCGCACTGCTCGGTGCGTTGCGTACTGGCGCAATCGATGTGATTGCGACCAGCGTTACCAACGCGCTGACGGTGCTTAACTTAGATGAACAGATGCGAGATGCTCAGTAGCGTGCTGGTATATTGGTCGCGAAATGAAATTAAAAAGGCCACGTTAAGTGGCCTTTTTTCTGTTTGAGAAGTTACTTCTCAATCGGTAAGTCGTGGCGCTGACCCCATTCCGTCCAAGAACCATCATAGACCGCCAAATTCTGATAGTCGCATAATGTGGCAGCCAGCAACACGATACAGGCGGTGACGCCGGAGCCGCAGCTGAACAGATACTCATCGGCTGGGCGAATGAGCGCTTGTTGCAAAATCGGTTTAAGATCCGTCGGTGATTTCATTTTATGGCCGTTCATCAGCTCAGCAAAGGGCAGGCAGCAGGAGCCGGGAATATGGCCGCTGCGCACACCCGCGCGTGGTTCTGCTACTTGCGCCAGGAAACGGGCTTTGGAGCGCGCATCAACGGTCAGGCTGCTGTTGTCATTGATTTTATTTAACACGTAGTTCGCATCGACAAAGAAACGCGGGTCGAGCGTACCGGCAAAGTTACCGGGCGCGTATGAATTATCGTAACTTTGGGTGACAGTGTAACCTTGGGCTTTCCATTCAGTCAGCCCGCCATCGAGAATGTAGACGTCATTGCGCCCAAATGCTTTAAACATCCACCACGCACGAGGCGATGCAAACGTGCCGCTGTTGTCGTACACCACCAAAATGGAATCTTGATTGAGTCCCAGTTGCTGCGCCAGTTCATTAAAGCGTGCTTCAGTGGGCATCATGTGGGGAAGGTCGCATTCGGTGTCGCAAAACACGCCGTCATAATCGAAACGGCGTGCGCCGGGAATCTTATTGACTTTGTCTTTTTCGGTTTCGCTCGGAATTTGAAAATCAATGCTGGCGTCGAGCACGATTAAGCGCGAATCGTTTTGTTTTTCTGCGAGCCAAGCTGGGGTTACTAATGGCGACATTCCACTTCATCCTGTGTTGGGGTTATTGAGCTACGTTACTCAATTCTGGCTAAGAATCCAAATAAAAACAGGCGCTTCATTGCGCCTGTGGATTAGGAGTGGCACACCGGACAGGTGGGCAGCTTCATCAGTTTCATTTCACGCCAAGACATACTCATGGCATCTAACATCAGAATTTTACCGCGAATCGGTGTGCCGTAATTGGCCATTACTTTGATCGCTTCCATCGCTTGCACGGCGCCAATGATGCCAACTACGGGCGCCATGACGCCAGCTTCCACGCAGCTTAACGCGGCGTTGCCAAACAGGGCGCTCAGGCATTGGTAACACGGTTCTTCTTCGCTTTGGTAAGTAAACACGCTTACTTGGCCTTCCATACGAATGGCGGCGCCGGAAACCAATGGGGTTTTGGTTTTAAAGCACAAGCGATTTAATTGATTACGCGTGTCGACGTTATCTGAGGCATCCAAAACTAATGAATGTTGTTCAATCAGGGCTTCCAGTTCGTTGTCGCTCAGGCGCTTGGCGACGGTTTCAATGGCAATGTGCGGGTTGAGTTCTTGCAGCGATTGGGCCGCTGATGCCACTTTAAGCTCGCCGATATTGGCATCATGGTGCAATACCTGACGCTGCAGGTTAGAGAGCTCAACGGTGTCATCGTCAATCAGCGTGATCTTACCCACGCCCGCTGTGGCCAGATATTGGCTGGACGCACAGCCCAAACCGCCTGCACCGAGGATCAATACGGCACTCTGTTTCAACGCTTCCTGACCATCAAAATCAAACTGTTTGAGAATGATTTGACGGTTGTAACGCAGCATTTCTGAGTCGCTGAGAATATCCACACGAACTCCTAGTATAAGGTTGCGTTAAATAGCTGAATGTTGACGGTTTCGCCAGCTTCGACTCGGCCACGTTCGCGTTCGAGCACCACAAAGCAGTTCGCCAAGCTCATCGAGCGGAATGCGCCGGAGCTTTGGTTACCAGTGGTTTCAACCACGAACTGACCGTTTTCGATGCGGTAAATGCCGCGTTGGTAATCGGTGCGTCCCGGGGCTTTCTTGAAGGTGGTGCGGGTGATGGCCGGAATTGACTCAGGCGCTGTCCATTCGGTGTGACCAGACAGTTTTGCCAGCATCGGTTGCACCAGAACGTACATGGTCAGAACCGCGGAGACCGGGTTACCCGGCAGGCCGCAGAACCAAGCGTTTTCCAGTTCGCCAAACGCGAACGGTTTCCCCGGTTTAATCGCCAGTTTCCAGAAGCCGATTTGACCCAGTTGTTCCAGAATATCTTTCGTGTAGTCCGCTTCACCCACGCTCACGCCGCCGGAAGTGACCACCACATCCGCGAGGCTTTGGGCTTTCTCAAACGTGGCTTTTAACGTCTCTGGGCAGTCAGGAATGATGCCGAGGTCAATCGCTTCGCAGCCGAAGTTTTCAATCAGCGGCTTAATGCCGTAACGGTTGCTGTCGTAGATCTGACCTGCATCCAGCGGTTGGCCTAGCGGTTTCAGCTCGTCACCGGTTGAGAAAAATGCCACTTTCGGTTTGCGATAAACGGTCACATTAGCCACGCCAAGTGTGGCGATCATCGGAATGTCACGGGGCGTGAGACGCGCGCCTTTACTCAACACCACATCGCCTTGGTGAATGTCATCACCGGTCGGGCGAATGTTGTCGTTCGGTTTGACGTCGGTGTGGCTGAATGTGACGCCTTGCTCCGACACCGTGGCCTGTTCTTGCATGATCACTGCATCGCAACCGTCCGGGATTTTTGCACCGGTCATAATGCGCACACAGCTCATGGCTGGCCATTCACCGTCAAAGGGTTGGCCGGCAAACGATTTGCCTGCGACCGGCAGTGGCGTCGCGGTCGCAAGTTCGGCACGGCGCACGGCATAGCCATCCATCGCGGAGTTATCAAACGGCGGCACGTTAATCGGGGAGAGAATATCTTCAGCAAGGACAAAACCGAGTGCGTCGGCAAGGGGAAGAGTCAGTGTGGTTTGAATCGGAGTGATGCGCGAGAGCATTTTATCCAGCGCGTCTTCAATTGGCATTAAGCCAGGAGCGTCACAACAGCCCATGATGAAATCCTATGGTCTTCATTTTTGAGAAGTACTTTAGCATACAAAGCCCGGTGGCAATAATGTCCACCAATAAAATATGGGTGTAATTATTAAAAAATCCGAGTATCCTTGTCAGCCATCCGAAAGGGTTAAATACGAGGTAAGGTAATGTCAGGTCTGAGCGAATCCGCGAAGTTAGTAAAAGATGCGCTGGAACGTCGTGGTTTGGAAACGCCAATGCAACCAAACACGATCAGTCGAGATGAGAAAAAAGAACGAATTGAACACCACATGCGTGAAATTCTGACTCTCCTAGGACTGGACCTCACTGACGATAGCCTTGAAGAAACCCCGCACCGAATCTCTAAGATGTATGTTGATGAGATCTTCTCGGGTCTGGATTACCAAAACTTCCCGAAAATCACGGTCATCGAAAACAAAATGAACGTCAGTGAAATGGTGCGTGTCAAAGATATTACCGTGACCAGTACCTGTGAGCACCACTTGGTGACCATCGATGGAAAAGCGGCGGTGGCATATATTCCGCGTGGCAAGATTATCGGCCTGTCGAAAATTAACCGCATTGTGCGCTTTTTTGCGCAGCGCCCACAGGTGCAAGAACGTATGACGCAACAAATTCTGGTTGCGCTGCAAACTCTGTTGGAATCAGAAGACGTGGCAGTCACCATCGATGCAACTCACTACTGCGTGAAATCACGTGGTGTGATGGATGCAACCAGCGAAACCACAACCACGGCGCTAGGTGGCATTTTTAAGTCCAACCCCGCCACCCGCGCTGAATTTCTGCACGGTTTGCGCTAACTACACGAATATTCAATGAAAAAGGACATCCGAGGATGTCCTTTTTTTGTCTCTGAAATTCAGGGAGACGGTGTTCTGTCACGCTTCACTGGCTTGTGGCATCAGCAGCATTTCATTGCCTTCCTGCATCGAGCTTTCATCGTGTGTGGCTTTAAAGTAGATGAAACCAAGGGCAAACAGACCAACAAAGATCAGTGTCAGCAGGAAGTTGTAGTACACCATCGCAACCAGAGCAAGTACCGCCAGACCCAGAGCAAGCGCCGGAGCAAATGGGTAGAGCGGGGCGCGGAACGGACGTTCCAGCGCTGGTTCCGTACGACGCAGTTTGAACAGCGCCAACATGGATACGATGTACATCACGATGGCCCCAAACACTGCCATGGTGACGATATTCGCTGTCAGCGGCTGCCCGCCAATCACAATCAGGTTGTCAGAGAAGATAGCCGCGATACCCACAACGCCGCCCGCCAGAATCGCCCAATGCGGTGTTTGATAACGTTGGTTGACGGCAGCGAGTGATTTGGGCAGGAAGCCTGCGCGCGCTAAAGCGAAAATCTGACGTGAATACCCCATGATGATGCCGTGGAATGACGCGATCAGGCCAAACAAACCCAGCCACACCAGCATGTGCAACCAGCCACTCGATTCACCAACAATCATTTTCATGGCTTGCGGCAGTGGGTCGTTGATATTAGACAGTTCACGCCAGTCGCCGGCGCCACCCGCAAAGAACATCACACCAACAGCCAATACTACCAACGTTAAAATGCCGGCGATAAACGCCACCGGAATGGTGCGTTTCGGATCTTTCGCTTCTTCTGCAGCCATCGACGCGCCTTCAATGGCGAGGAAGAACCAGATGGCAAAAGGAATCGCAGCAAAGATGCCGGAAATTGCTTCTCCAGAGAAGACATCGCTGCCAGCCCAACCGTTCGCGGCAAAGTTTGCCATAGAGAAACCGGGCGAGACCACGCCCATAAAGACCAGCAGTTCGACGATAGCAAGAATGGTGACCAAAAGTTCGAACGTCGCGGCAATGCTTACCCCAACAAGGTTGAGCCCCATGAAGATGACATAAGCAACCACGGCAACCAATTTCGGGTCGAGCGTCGGAAACTGAACATTGAGATAAGCCCCGATGGCCATGGCGATGGCGGGCGGCGCAAACACAAACTCAACCAAGGTGGCGAAACCCGCGACATAGCCGCCTAACGGGCCAAAGGCGCGATACGCATAAGCGAACGGACCGCCCGCATGGGGAATCGACGTCGACAGCTCGGTAAAGCTGAAAATGAACGCGGTGTACATAGTGGCAATGATCAGGGTGGTGATCAAAAAGCCGAGTGTTCCGGCCTGTGCCCAACCGTAACTCCAGCCGAAGTATTCGCCCGAAATGACCAGCCCGACGGCAATGCCCCATAAGTGAAATTTTCCAAGGGTCCGTTTCAGACCCGGTTTGCTGCTATTTTCCATAATAACGATCCTCAGTAATGTCCTTAAAATCTATTCAGTGGTTAACGAAAATTGGTTTGCTTGAATCGGTTGATTCAACTGCGCGTCGTCAGAGCGATCTTTCAGTCCGACGCCAGTGAGTTTGAGCCGACGTGACTCCGCCAGCAGATAGAAGCATTTCATCGCGGCCGCTTCATAAGGCAGCCCCTGTGGGCGCACGTTGGAAATACAGTTGCGCAATGAATCTTCGGTGCCGCGCTGTGGATGCCAGGTCAGATACAGCCCCAAGCTATCGGGGGAACTTAATCCCGGGCGTTCGCCCACCAGTACCAGCACCTCGCGTGCGTTGATCGCTTCACCCACGTCATCACCGACCGCAACTCGGCCCTGATGCACGATGCTCAATGGCGCGATACGCCAATCATGTCGTTGGTCGGCATGGAGCTGCGTGATTAAGGCGTCGATAAAGGGAGCCGCGTGATGACTGATTGCGTAAGACGACAAACCATCGGCAATGACAATCGCCAGATCGTACGGGTTTGGCGTGCTATCGCTGTGCTGCTTCAAACGTTCTATCGAGGCATCATCGAGCTTGCGGCCCAAATCGGGCCGTTGCAGATACGTGAGACGATCACTGGCTTGGCTATGTAGCGAAAACGCAGGAAGATAGGGCACAATGGCTGATTTTTGCGCCAAGGCGTCAACCAGCTCCGCTTCGTCGAGCGGCACATGCACCGCATCCATCGCTTGAGCGTGCGAGAGCTGAAAACGCAATAGCTCTTGCGTCGGAATGCTGGTACCCACACGGCCAATACCGATGCGCGCCTGCGTAAACTGGCGCAGCTTGTGCCATGGATCCTCATGGATCAACGAGGAAGTCAGCGTCTTACTCATACGGCCTCCTGAATCAATCGTAAGGGATGGCTAAAGTGCGGCGATAAATCGTCGGCGAGTTGCTTGCGTTCATCCTGATCGAAGATTTCCATTTTCTTCAACCAGGCTTCAAATTCTGGAGCAGGGCGGGAACCCAACACTTGGCGGGCGTAGAGCGCGTCATGAAACGAGGTGGTCTGGTAGTTGAGCATGATGTCATCGGAGCCCGGAATGCCCATGATGAATGAGCACTCGGCGACGCCGAGCAGCGTCAGCAGATTGTCCATGTCGTTTTGGTCGGCGTAAGCGTGGTTGGTGTAGCAGATGTCACATCCCATCGGCAGGCCAAGCAGCTTGCCGCAGAAGTGATCTTCCAGCCCGGCACGAGTTATCTGCTTGCCGTCAAACAGATATTCCGGGCCGATGAAGCCTACCACGGTGTTGACCAGTAATGGTTTGAACTTGCGCGCGAGCGCATAGGCGCGCACTTCGCAGGTCTGTTGGTCGACGTTGTGATGGCCGTTGGCCGAAAGAGCGCTTCCTTGTCCCGTTTCAAAATACATAACGTTGTTGCCGACCGTGCCGCGATTGAGGCTCAGAGCGGCATCATAGGCTTCGGCAATCACATTCAGGTTGATACCAAACCCTTGATTAGTGGCTTCGGTTCCGCCGATGGATTGAAACACCAAATCGACCGGCGCGCCTTTCTCGATCGCTTCGACCGTGTTCGTCACATGGGTCAGGACGCACGATTGGGTCGGGATGTCGTAATACTGAATCACTTCATCCATCAGCTTCATGAGCTTAATCGCCTGGCTTACGCTGTCGGTTGCGGGGTTGATGCCAATCACGGCATCGCCGTTGCCGTACATCAGGCCATCAAAAATCGATGCCGCTATACCGCTCATATCGTCGGTCGGGTGATTGGGTTGCAAACGGGTCGATAAACGGCCGGGCAGACCTATGGTGTTACGAAATGCGGTGGTCACCTGACACTTCTTCGCCACCAGAATCAAATCCTGATTGCGCATGATTTTGCTGACTGCCGCGGCCATCTCGGGCGTGATGCCAGCGCAAACCCGCGCCAATTCAATATGGGTGGTGGTTTCTTGTAGCAGCCAGTTACGAAAATCGCCGACAGTGAGATGCGCGATTTCCAAGAATGCGCGGGCATCATGCTCATCGATGATCAGACGGGTAATTTCGTCGTCCTCGTACGGAATCAAGGTGTCGTTGAGGAAGGTTTTGAGTGGCAGATCCGCCAATATCATCTGCGCGATCACGCGCTCTTCCGCCGATGTGGCGGCCACCCCCGCCAATTGGTCGCCGGAGCGCAGCGGCGACGCCTTCGCCATCACTTCTTTCAAAGAAGCAAACTGGTAGGTCTGACTGCCTAATTGATATCGGTAGTGTGAACTCATTATGTCTCTCTATCTTTACCGTTGTGCGGAGTGAGTTTGTTCAGGGCTGTGCGGCCTGAACATTGCAATTTGCCTTGGTATACCTGTTGCAAACATGATTGTGAAAACAGTGCGAAAACTGTTCCGCGAGCATGACGGAAATAGGCAAAGTTAAATAAGCCAATAAAAACAGTGAGATAAAAGAAATTGTGCGTAATGCTGGTGCAAGAGGGTGAAAATGAATTTGGTTCAATTGCTTCATGAAGGGAATTCATGCGCACCAACGAGGTGCAAACAGTACAGTTTTGATGTCAACCAGCAGGCACAAAGCCTAAGTGCTTGGGAACAAAAGTATAATCAACACAGTGCAGGGCAATTTAATGGGTATCTGGATGAAATAAAGTTGCCCGGTTTGCACCTGTTTGAGGAGTACACCAGTCACGCCGTCCATCAGGAATGTTGCGTGAATCCCAATGCCGTTTGGATTGGTTTTTCGATGGATAGTCAACGGCCTAAAGTAAATGGTCTGCAAGCTGAGACGCATCAATTGATGATTCGTCCGGCGCAAGAATCATTTGAATTGGCCACACCACAGGATTTTCATATTTTTGGCATTGTGATCGACCGTGAGCTGCTGTTGAACGGAATGCAATTTGGTAGTCAGGGACAATGGGAAAATGCCCAGTGGGAAACGGCAGCATTGGTTGAAAACAGTCTGCCGCAACACGGTTGCTGGTCGCTGGTGGCTTTGATTCGAGACGCGCTGAGCCCGCGGTCGATACTCGGACAGAAGCTGATTGAAGAGAGTGCCGCACAAGCGCATTTGCATGCCATGTTGCGAGCAGCGGTGATTGATCGTCTGAGTGCGTTTCAAGTGTCGACTGAACGTGAACCGCGCAGTTACCATACTCGGCGTCAGGCGTTGCGGCGCCTGTATCAATACATTGATCAGAACGGCGACTATCCGTTAAGTATTAGCGATATGTGCGCGATCGCCTGTGTCAGCCAACGCACGTTGCAGAACTGTTTTGAACAAGAGCTTGGAGTGAGCCCGGCGACGTTTTTGCGTGAGTGCCGTTTGAATGCGGTGCGACGCGTACTACTGGATCAATCGCAGCAGCGGGCAATCTGCGACGTTGCACTTGGCTTTGGTTTTTATCATCTCGGCACGTTCAACCATTATTACAAGCTGTTATTTGGAGAAACGCCCAGTCAGACGCGTGACCGGGCGCTTAGGTATCAACATTCCGCGGTGGTGCAACAGTTCGTCACCACATCGCGTTCAGCATTCATTTAAACAGTGTCAGGTATTCACCATAACCTTGTGCCTGCATCTCCGCTTTAGGTACAAATCGCATCGCAGCGGAGTTCATACAGTAGCGTAAACCTGTCGGCGCAGGGCCGTCATTAAATACATGACCCAAGTGGGATTGACCAAAGCGGCTGCGCACTTCGGTGCGGGTGTAAAACAGCGTGTTATCGTCTTTGGTCACGATATACGCCGGGTTAATCGGCTTTGTAAAACTTGGCCAGCCAGTGCCGGATTTGTATTTGTCGGTGGACGAGAACAGCGGTTCTCCTGAGACAACATCAACATAGATACCTTCGGCTTTATTATCCCAATACTCGTTTTTAAACGCGTGCTCAGTGCCTTCTTCTTGCGTGACGTAGTACTGTAGCTCAGTCAGTTTGGCGCGAATCTCTTTATCCGAAGGGCGGGTGTAGGCCTTCACACTGCTGATGCCTTTTCTCTCATCGATGATTTGGCGCAGTGTTTTTGGGTGTTCAACGCGGTCTTTACCAAAGATCTCATCTAAGTACTGATCGCGGCCAGAGGCGTAGCGATAGTATTTGTAACGCAGTGAGCTCTTTTTGTAGAAATCCTGATGGTACTCTTCAGCCGGCCAGAACTTCTTAAAGGCGATCAGTTCTGTTTTGAGCGGTTTTCTGAAGATTCCGGACTCGTCGATCTCTTTCATAAAGCGCTCGGCTATCTGCTTTTGCTGGGCGTTATGATAAAAAATCGCCGGACGATATTGGTTACCACGATCGACAAACGAGCCTTGATCGTCAGTGGGATCGATATGGCGGAAGAAATGGTCCAATACCTGTTCATAGCTGACTCTATCGGCGTCATACGTGACCTGCACCGACTCGATGTGACCCGTAGAACCTGAAGAGACCTGCTTGTAAGTCGGATTGTCGACATTGCCACCGGAATAACCAGAGACAACGGTAATCACACCATCAAGTTTTTCCAGATCAGATTCAGTACACCAAAAGCAGCCACCGGCCAGTGTTGCGATTTCTTCATGACTGGCGTGTTTGCTGGTAGCAGAAGTTTCTGCCTGTGAGAAAAACGATACAGAGAGTGGTACGGAGACCAGTAAGGCAAACAAAAATAACGTAATGCGTTTCATGGCGGTTCTTACTCGTTTTGTTGAACGGATATACGAAAAGAACGGCACACGGACGGAAAAATTTCAAATCGAACGCAAAGAAAAAAGCTTCGCAGTGGCGAAGCTTTTCAATAGGGGGATGTAATGCCGGTGCTTAGCTCAGCCCGATGATGCGACCCTGCTCATCGATATCCAGCCCCATAAACGCCGGTTTCTCTGGCAGCCCCGGCATGGTCATCACGTTGCCGCATAAGGCATAGACAAATTCTGCTCCCGCGCACAGTTTCAGTTCACGAATGGGAACATCAAATCCGCTTGGCGCACCTTTTTGCGCTGGATCTGTGGTGATGGACAACGGCGTTTTCGCCAGACACACCGAAAGATGACCAAAGCCTTTTGCTTGCAAATCATCAAGCTGGGCTTGCGCTTTTTCGCTCAGAGTGACTGAGTCAGCACCATAACCATTGATAGCGACGGCCTTAAGCTTGTCGAATAACGGCGCATCGTGTTCATACAACGGTGTAAAGTGCGCGGCTTTGCTGCATTGCTCGACTACTTTTTCCGCCAGTTCACGTGTGCCTTCTCCGCCTTTGGCGAAGCCTTCAGACAACGCAACCGTCACATCATTCGGCAGCGCTTCGATCATTATTTTCAACTGCGCCAGTTCTTCTTCGCTATCTTGCGGAAAGCGGTTAATCGCCACCACTGCAGGAATACCGTATTTATTGACGTTGTTGATGTGCCATTTGAGATTTTCAAACCCAGCGGTCAACGCGTTGCAATCTGGCGCGAACAGGGTTTCAGGTACGGATTGACCCGGACGCAGATCATAGAGCCCCGAGTTGGCTTTCAGGCCGCGTAACGTTGCGACGATCACCGCGCAGTCCGGCGCTTTACCGGAGGCTTTAGCTTTGATGTTGCAAGCCTTCTCAAAGCCCATGTCGGAACCAAAGCCGCCTTCGGTCACGGTGTAGTCGGCGAGGCGTGTGGCGATGTCATCAGCAATGATCGATGAGTTTCCATGCGCGATATTGGCAAACGGGCCTGCGTGAATCAGCGTCGGCACGCCTTCAAGGGTCTGCATCAGTGTGGGTTCAATGGCTTCTTTCATACTGACCGCCATCGCGCCAGCCACTTTCAAATCTTCGGTGGTGACAGGCTGACCATCAATGTTGTAGCCGACGACGATATTACCAATGCGGCGGCGCAGATCTTTGAGGTCTTCAGCAAGGGCAAGAATCGCCATCAATTCAGACGCTGCTGAGATGTCGAACCCGTCTTCACGCTCGTAACCGTTGATGGTTTTGCCATCTTCATTGCGGCCAACCGTGACTATGCGCAGCGCGCGATCGTTATGGTCCATCACACGCTTCCACACGATACGTTGCGGGTCGAGACGCAGGGCAGGCATACCTGTTCTTGTGGCAAAATCCTCATAACCGTTGCGCTGTTCGTGATAAATGCGCGCATCAATCGCTGCCGCGGCGAGATTGTGCGCTGCAGTGACGGCATGAATATCGCCGGTCAGATGCAGGTTGAGCTCTTCCATTGGTGCGACCTGAGAATAACCACCACCAGCAGCGCCACCTTTGACGCCGAAAATTGGCCCCATGGACGGCTGACGAATACATGCCATGACCGAATGCTGTAAGCGAGCCAAACCTTGTGCCAGACCAATCGTGGTCACCGTTTTACCTTCACCCAAAGGTGTTGGCGTAATTGCGGTGACCAGAATGAATTTTCCGGCAGGTCTGTCGTGCAGGCGATTCAGGCAATTGAGCGAGACTTTGGCTTTATAGCGTCCCTGACTGTGAAACTCCTCGGGCAGAAGTCCGGCTTTGTGGGCGATCTGTTCAATGGCAGTCAGCGGTGTGGTACGGCAAATTTCAATATCTGGCAGCATAAAACCCTCATCATAAGGATGAAATTGGTGAGGAAAACGTTTGCGTCGCGATAATAGCTTTAAATGGAAGGTTGTAAAGCGAATTAACGAGAGGATTGTTTTGCGAGGCGAGAATTCTAAACCATTCCTGATTTCGATCAAATGCATCGGGAGCAAATTGCTGGACGCAGTTGCGTAAAACTAAAGCGCCACGGTCGGCGCTTTACTGTGATTAGGCAAGTTTGATCAATTCGTCCACCAGACGATCAATGCCCGCTGCCGCTTGGGAAATATTTTCGGCCAGCATGTAAGCCGGAGTAGACAGCACGTTGTGTTTCTGGTCAAAAACGAAGTCATCGACCGGGCAGGTGACGTGTTCTCCGCCCATTTTCCGGAACGCGCACGCCGTATCCGGGTCGCTGCCGATGGTGCCTTCCACGCCATGTTCGTAGATCATTGGAATGATGGTGGGCGCAATGCAAAGATAGGCGGCCGGTTTGCCCGCTTGAGCAAAGGCGCGACACGCGGCTGCGACATGAGTGTTGATGCTGCAATCGGCGCCTTTGACGGCAAAGTCAGTCAGGTTTTTCGCTGCGCCAAAACCGCCGGGTAATAGCAAAGCGTCGTAATCTTCGGCTTTAAGCTTCGCGACATCCTCAATTTTGCCACGTGCGATACGTGCGGCTTCTACCAGCACGTTTCGTTTTTCGTCCATCTCTTCACCCGTGAGGTGGTTAATGACGTGCATCTGATCAATATTGGGAGCAAAACAGTGCCAAGAGGCACCGTGTCTTTCAATGGCGTGGAGGGCAAGCACCGATTCATGAATTTCGGCACCATCGAAAACACCACATCCACTCAATATCACGGCTACTTTTTTCATCGGTCGATTCCTTAACTATCCAGAGCTAGTGCAATAATTATCCAGTGCTATTCTTGGTCTGATCCTGCCTGAGATTGACGCTTATTTTGTAAGTCTAGTTGAGCTGTTTGCTCGTGTTGTTGTTCATTGTCGCGAATTTCGTGATCTGATTCGGGGTAGGGTTTCACCACAAAAGGAATCAGCATGACAGACGAGGGCAAAAAGTGTTTCATCGGCTACTCCGGTGGTTGATTTACCCCGTTTTATAAGCCGGTTCTGGCACACGTTCTTTGCGTTAAATCACTGTCATTCTGAGTTTTTGAGCACGTATTGGCTCAGAAGATACCTTGATCCCAATATGGTTGATCTGCTCCCAATTTTTCACTGACAAATTCCATAAAGGCGCGCACTTTGTGTGGCAGATGTTTCCTTTCAGGAAATACGGCATAAATGGCGTGCTCAGGAAGAGGAAAATCCGCCATGATGGTTTGCAGTTTTCCGGCTTGAATATCTTTGCTGACCAGAAACGTTGGCAACTGACCAATACCAAGGCCGTCAAGCAGGGCGCGGCGAATCGCTTCGCTATTATTCACGCTAAGGTTGCCTTTAGGAATGACTTTGAAATCTGCCCCGTTTTGGGTAAACGTCCACTCGCTGCCGCCTCGAAAATAGGAATACACCAGGCAATTGTGTTGCAGCAGATCAGAAGGTTTCTGCGGCGCGGAATAACGGGTCAGATAATCGGGCGAGCAACACAGCACACTGCGGCAACGCACCAATCGTTTGGCCACCAGATTTGAGACAGGTAAATGGCCGATACGAATCGCCAGGTCAAAGCCGCCTTGAACCAAGTCAACCATTTGATCTTCCAACTGCAAGTCGATTTCCACTTTGGGATAGCGAGCAAGGAACTCGGCAATGATGGTCGCAATATGCAACACACCAAATGACATGGGGGCCGTTATTTTGAGTTTACCTTGGGGCTCACCTTGTAATTCAGTGACCGCGTCACTTCCTTGTTGCGCATAGCTCAAGGCTTGGGATACATGGTAGTAATAACGCTCTCCGGCCTCGGTCAGGCTCAGTTTTCGTGTGGTGCGGTTCAGCAGGCGAATGCCTAAATCATCTTCGAGTTGCGTCACCCGTTTACTCACGGCAGACTTAGTGATGTTGAGTTTCTCGGCCGCGCTCGAGAAACTGCCGCATTCGACCACCGCGACAAAAATAGGAATGGCGGCAAACGTGTTATCCATCATAATTGTTGAGATATTCTTAACAAAAAGTTTCCATATACAGAGATTAACATCTCATGGAAAACAATCTAGACTGAGCGCGACATTTTGAGGAAACCAACATGAAGTACGATTGGATCTTATTTGACGCTGACGAAACCCTGTTTCATTTCGATGCTTTTCAAGGGATGCAGCTGATGTTTGCGCGTAAAGGCGTAGACTTTACGGAACAAGACTTTCACCACTACCAACAAGTCAATAAGCCCCTGTGGGTTGATTACCAGAACGGTACGATCACGGCGGCAGAATTGAAACACATTCGTTTTGCATCCTGGGCGCAAAAGCTGGAAACCACCACGGCAGAGCTGAACAGCGCGTTTTTGGAAGCGATGGCCGACATTTGTACGTTGCTGCCAGGTGCTAAAGAACTGATGGAAGCGCTAAAAGGCAAAGCAAAACTGGGGATCATCACCAATGGTTTTACGGAGCTTCAGGATGTACGCCTGACTAAAACGGGCATGAAGGAATATTTCGACCACATCGTGATTTCAGAAGAGGTTGGGATCGCCAAACCAGATGCGGGCATTTTTGCTCATGCGATGTCGGTAATGGGAAATCCGGAAAAAGCGCGTGTGTTGATGGTGGGAGACAACCCGCATTCAGACATTCTGGGCGGTTTGAACTTTGGGATTGAAACTTGCTGGTTGAATGTACATCAGCATCCAAAGCCGGACGGTATCGATGCGCACTATGAAGTGAGCTCACTGCACGAATTAAAAGATATTCTGCTCGCGTAAATCGCTCCTGGTGCAAAGTGATCACTTTGCACCGGAATCCCGCTCTTAACGGCTAAAGTCACCTTCACGCTCTGGCTGGTACACCACTTCGAGGATCTCGATGGTTTTCTCCGCGCCGCCAGGCATTGGCCAAGTGAGAGTTTGGCCTGCTGCTAAGCCTAGCAATGCACTGCCAACCGGAGCAAAGATAGAAATATCGTCATTGCTTTTCACTTCGTTCGGATAGACCAGATTCTTCTGAATGATCTCTTCTTTACCCATGAACTTAAACCGCACGGTTGAGTTCATGCTGACGACATTGTCCGGCATTTCCTGTGGCTCTTTGATGGTCGCTCTGTCGAGTTCATCTTCTAGTTTTTCCAGTTCTGGTGACAATTTTGGCATCTGCTCCAGAAGCGCACTGATGCGGTCCATATCCAGAGTTGATACCACGATTGTATGATTAGTAGACATTTTATTTTCTCCAAAAAGAAATACCGCCCTGACAGGTCAGGGCGGCATAAAACCATACGGTTTATAGATTTCACAAGGTGGTATGTGAAACCTTAGTCTTTGTAATGTAAGAATTCAATCGATATGCACACAGTTTTTAAGTAATAAATTGTGTATGTTTGTAAATAGTGATGAGCTTTCATCCAGCTACAGCCAGCGAAGCAAAATCGACAAAAAAACGATCTTTGGCTTGATCTTATTTTTGAGCAGGGACTACGCTTTAATTGAGTGCGTCTGTGCGTTCTCAGGAGCTTTGCCAAACATAATAACGACAGGCGAAGCGGCGGCTGGGCATAACAAGTCTCTGACACTGAGTGTGAGGGATGAGTGCGAGTTCATCATGGCTATTGCAGGTAAAATCTCTGAATGGAATGACGCGAAAGGGTATGGCTTTATTACGGTCGATAACTATCGCGGCAAAATCTTCTTCCACATTTCCGATCTTCAAGGTCACGCGCAACGACCAAAAGTTAATGAGGCGGTACATTTCAAACTGACGAAAGAACCAGACGGTTCTCTGCACGCCGTCGATATTCATCGGCCTTTGGTGTACGGATTGTCACTCGCTTTGTCAGTCTGGTTCATTACCGTGCTTTTTGCCAGTATCTATCTGGTGAAGTATCCGCCGATAGTGGTGTTGTTCTACATCTTAATCAGCGCCATTACCTATGCGGTGTACGCGTTTGACCGAAGTGCTATGTATCACAACGATTGGCGGGTTTCTGAGTGGTTGCTGCACACGCTATCCGTTCTGGGTGGTTGGCCTGGTGCTTTGATGGCACAGGCGCTGCTGAAATTCAAAACCCTTGAACAGCCATTTCGAATGATATTTTGGTTAACCGTGTTGATTAATTTTTCCATCTTCGTCTATACCCTGACGGCGCCCGGGGCAATGTTGATGTCGACGATCATCTCGAGTTTAAAACTGTTCTGAAGAAAAACGGGCCAAGGCCCGTTTTTTATGGTCGTTCGCCTGCGAGTAGGCGGCGTTCGATATCCGCAACCACAGCCGGAAAGTCGGCGATGGTATCAATCAGGTAATGGGGATTGGCTTGCGAGAGTTTGTCGCGAGCACGAGCACGAGCGGTGTTGAGTGTGGCTTCGTCTGCAGACAGATACTCTTGTTCAGTGAGTCCTGCTTCGTTGCCCGATAGCAGCAATCCCACTGTCCACATACCAGCGTTGTGGCCTTCATCAATGCCGGGCACCGCATCATCGACTTTGATGCAGGCGCGTACATCCGTCACACCAAGTTCAATCACGTTCTTAAGTGCCATGAACGGCGCGGGGCGCCCCCCTTGCGGCAAATCATCGGTTGCGACCACATAATCTGGCTGATAACCGTATGCCTGTGCGGCCGGGATCAACACATCCATCACCTGACGCGGATAGCCGGAACAAGATCCGATTTTAATGCCGCGCTGCTTAAGCGCGTTCACCACTTCAATCGCGTGTGGAATCGGCGCGGCGTGATCCGCCACTTTGGCAATTTGCAGCGGCATAAACGCGGCGTAAATGGCATCGATGTCGGCGCTGCTCATGGCGCGGCCCATTTGTTGCTCCCAGCGTTGAGCCACGTCGGGCAGCCGGCCAACAGCTTGAATATGATCCCATTTGCCCAATCCCATGGGTACACGGGCTTCATCGAGTGAAATTTCAAAATCAAAACCTTGCTGAAAGGCTTCGACGAAAATCGTTGTCGGGGCGAAAGAACCGAAGTCGACAATGGTGCCAGCCCAGTCAAAAATAACGGCTTGAATCGGTGAGTGCATGATGGTTTCCTTGAACGGTTTGTTTCATGAATGGTTTTCTTTATGAACGGTTTGCTTTACGAATGCTTGATGGCGTAGCCAAATGTGGCGCTGATTTCTTGGAGTGCGGATTCGAAGATCGCGAGTGCGTCATCAAGTTCGGCACGCTCGATGACAAGCGGAGGGCTGAGTTGAATCACATTCCCCTGCGACACCTTAAAGCTCAATCCGTGGTTGAGGCAGTGATAGAGCACCGCTTCGGCTTCATCGTACGCGCGCTCTTTGCTGGTTAGGTCTTGCACCAGCTCTACGCCCCACAATAAGCCGATGCCGCGCACATCGCCGATCAACGCATAGCGCTGCTTCATTGCGTGTAGGCGTTGGTGCAAATAGTGGCTGTCGCGTTGTACTTTGTTCAGTAGCTGTTGCTGTTCAATGACTTCGATGGTAGCGAGCGCAGCGGCGCAGCCCAGTGGGCTTTTTTCGTGTGTATAGTGCCCCAACGACACTGCAGCGGCCGTGTTGTATTGGTCTTTGGTGATCAGCGCCGCCATGGGCATGATGCCGCCACCCAAGCCTTTGCCGATGCACAGGATGTCCGGTTCGATATCAAACGCCTGATGGGTGAACCAGTGGCCGCTGCGTCCCATGCCGTTGGGAATGTCATCAATGATGAGCAACACGCCGTGTTTGTCGCAGATTTCACGCACACGTTTCCAGTACGCGCGGCTGGGCACTTGCACATCGGTATTGCGCACCGCTTCAGCGATAAACGCGCCAACGCCGCCTTCTTTTTCAATCACATATTCCAAGAAATCGGCGTAGTGAACGTCGCTGCCGTCTTCACGAGGGAAAGCGCCGCGGTAGCTCACCGCTGGGGGAATGCGTTCGACGCCTGCCAGCAACGGCCCCATGTTGTGGCGAAAGCAGGCTTCGCCGCCAACAGAAATGGCATCCAGTGATGCGCCGTGAAACGCATCCCACAGCGACACGACTTTAAAATTCTGGGTGACGTGGCGAGCGAGTTTCAGCGCCATGCCAATCACCGAGGTGCCACCGGGTGCAAACAGCACCCGATTGAGTTCACCGCCGCAAATCTCAGTCAGTTTTTCTGCGCATGCCACCACAATCGGATTGGTAAATCGGCGCGGCGAGAACGCTAAGGTTTGCATTTGCTGAGTCACTTTTTCGACCACATGCGGATGGCTATACCCCAACTGATGCACGTTGTTGCCATGAAAATCGAGATAGCGTTTGCCAGCCAAGTCGTCTAGGTACACATCGCGCGCGCTACTCAGCGCATTGAGGCACGGCGTCGACATCGCCTGATGAAGAAACACATTCGCATCGCGTTCAAGCAGCGAGCGCGTGTCGGGATGTTGCAGGTTACGACCCCATTGCTTGCGTGCGGGCGTAGTGTTGATGTCGCCCTCGCTGCGCCAATGAGATTCGGGTTTTGCGTGGCTCATGAGGCAACGTTCCAGTACATGGCGTTTTGCACAGCTTCAATCAGGCGCTCAATGTCGTGCGGGTGAACATCCCCGATATTGCCGATGCGAAAACAGTCGGCATGGCTCACTTTCCCCGGATAGATCACAAACCCTTGCGCTTTCAGGCGCTGATAGAATTCGGCGAATTGGTAGTCCGGATGCGTGGGGGAATAAAATGAAGTGATGATCGGCGAGTGCAGTGACACATCGAGTAGAGGCGTGAAGCCAAGGGATTGCATGCCGCGCACCAGCGTGGTTTGGTTGGTCTGATAACGCTGATGACGCGCTGCAATACCACCTTCCTGTTCCAGTTCAAGCAGCGCCTGATAAAACGCACGCACGGTGTGAGTTGGCGACGTAAAGCGCCATTTGCCGTGGTTTTTCTCCATGCATTGCCATTGGTCGTATAAATCGAGGCTCAGCGAACGGGCTTGGCCTTGGCATTGTTTCAGTTCGCTCTGCTTGGCAATCACAAATCCAAACCCCGGCACACCTTGAATGCATTTGTTGGCCGAGCTGATCATAAAGTCGATTCCGAGGTCGCCGACATCCATCGGAATGCCACCAAAGCTCGACATCGCATCCACAATCACGGTTTTGCCGTATCTTTTGGCCAGCGCGACGACCTCCGCGATGGGGTTCAACATGCCGGTGGTGGTTTCGCAATGCACGATGGCCACATGGGTAATGGTGGTATCTTGCTGAAGGCATGCTTCGATGTGTTTAAGAGACGGTTGCGCGGTTTCACCGGGTGAGACGATGGCACAATCAATGTGCAAGTATGCTGCAATCTGCGCGATTCGAGCGCCGTACGCACCATTATCAACGACCAACAATTTGCCGTGTTGGCCTAAGGTGCTGCCGATGGTGGCTTCGACCGACGCGGTGCCGCTGCCTTGCATTAACACCGAGGTGTATTCGCTGTGACGGGTCGCCAGCGCCACCAATTTTTGGCGAATCACTTCCACAATGTCTTTGTTGTATTCGTCATCCCACGTACACCAGTCTTTTAACATGGCTTCGCGCACAGTTTCCGTGGTCGACAGGGGGCCAGGGGTGAGCAGCAAGTAGTCGTTTTTCATATGAACTCCATTTTGGACTATACCAATAATTTAACGCTACTCTAGCAAGGAAAAATCGCCTTGGTAAAGGCAACCAACGCGGATTTCATAAAACTTTCACATCTTCCGTCACGGCTATACGGATCGCCATGCCGCGAATGTAAGTATGAAATGCTCACAAAAATGCCAAATGAACGTCATTGAATCGTCACATAACAGGATTAGCGTAGAAAATAAATCTGGTACATACCAAATTAACTACAACTTGGAGATAACGATGAAAACCCGTTTTATGAAAGGAACTCTGGCTTCACTGGTCGCGTTATTTGCGGCGCAAGCATACGCAGCGCAAGAGGTGACGGTGTATACCGCGTTCGAAACCGACATTTTGGCGAAATACAAAACTGCGTTTGAAAAAGAGAACCCAGATATCGAGATTAAGTGGGTGCGTGATTCGACCGGTATCATGACGGCCAAGCTATTAGCTGAAAAATCAAACCCACGCGCCGAAGTGGTTTGGGGGCTCGCGGGCTCCTCCATGGCACTGCTCAAAAACGAAGGCATCTTGAAGCCATACACGCCGAAAGGTGCGAATGAACTGCGCGCCAATTTGAATGATCCGCAAGGTCAGCAGGCGTGGTACGGCAATGACGCGTTCTTCAATGCAGTGTGTTTCAACGAAGCGGTTGCTAAACAGTTGAATCTGCCAAAACCACAAAGTTGGGAAGATCTGACCAAGCCTGTTTATAAGGGCCACATCGCGATGCCAAATCCAGCATCTTCGGGCACGGGTTACATGCAGGTGTCGGCTTGGCTGCAAAATATGGGAGAAGATAAAGGTTGGAACTACATGCAGCGTTTGGACCAAAACATCGCGCATTACACCCATTCGGGTTCAAAACCGTGCGTTCAAGCGGGCATGGGTGAAGTGGCGATTGGCATTTCGATGGCAAGTCGCGGCGCGAAGTTGAAAACGCAAGGTGCGCCGCTGGATGTCATCATTCCTCAGGGCATCGGCTGGGAATCGGAAGCGGTGGGTCTGGTGAAAGCATCGGACGCAGCAAAACGCGTGGTGGACTGGTCGATCTCCAAAGCAGCCAACGAACTGTACATTGATATGTATCCGGTCGTGGGCCATAAAGATGTCAGCAAAACCGTGGCGAACTATCCGAACGTCGAAAAAGCGATGGCGAAGATGGACTTTGCGCAGATGGGCAACGAACGTGCCCGCGTGCTGAAAACTTGGTCTGAGAAGTTTGATGCGAAGTCTGAACCCAAATCTTAATGGGTTCGTCAACGCATGATTGAGGAGGCTTTGGCCTCCTTATTTCGTTTGTCGCGTTACATGTGCTGCAATCTTTTGGCTGAATAATTGACTGACACATTCCTGTCATCTCACGTCTATAAAATCGTCACCACAGTGTCACATAGGGGTTCTATATTTGGACTATACCAAATTAAGGATCTTGTTATGACCTCACAGCCTTATTTAGAAATTCACAACGTCATCAAACAATTTGGCCAGTTTACGGCGCTCAAAGGCATCGACCTTCACATTCAGCAAGGAGAGTTTGTCTGTTTTCTTGGGCCCTCGGGCTGTGGCAAAACCACATTGCTGCGTGCAATCGCCGGATTAGACTTACCCACGTCGGGCGCCATTTTTCAAAACCAGCACGAGATGACCTTTTTGCCGCCTGAAAAGCGTGATTTCGGCATCGTCTTCCAATCTTACGCGCTGTTTCCCAATTTAACCGTGCAAGAAAACATTGCTATCGGCTTGAAAAATCAGGGACTCTCGACACGCGAGGCATTAGAAAAAGTCGATGATTGGCTGGACACCATCGGTTTGCCAACCTCAGGACAAAAATTCCCCAATCAACTGTCCGGCGGCCAGCAACAGCGTGTCGCGCTGGCGCGTGCATTGGCGCTGTCGCCTGGGCTATTGCTACTGGATGAACCTTTGTCGGCGCTGGATGCCAAAGTTCGCGCCCATCTGCGCGATGAAATTTGCCGCCTGCAACGTAAGCTT
The DNA here is from genome assembly GCF_016464285.1 of Vibrio sp. bablab_jr001. Classification (NCBI taxonomy): domain Bacteria; kingdom Pseudomonadati; phylum Pseudomonadota; class Gammaproteobacteria; order Vibrionales; family Vibrionaceae; genus Vibrio; species Vibrio sp. bablab_jr001. Next base: position 235,585 of record NZ_JACDWZ010000106.1, on the reverse strand, counting down.
GGGATCACCACCATCATGGTGACGCACGATCAGGATGAAGCGTTGACCATGGCCGACCGAATTGTGGTGATGAACCACGGCGTTATTGAGCAGGTTGGCTCGCCTCAAGAGATCTACCAGCAACCGGCCAGCCGATTTGTGGCGCAGTTTGTTGGTCACATGAATTTCATTCAGGCGTCGATGACCACGCCGCTGCAAATGCGCGTTGCCGAGTCGCTGATTAGCTTGCCTGCGATTGGCAATGCCAGTGTGCAGCAGGGCGATCAATTTGAACTGGCCGTGCGGCCGGAACAGTTGGCGTTTGTGGAACGCAACAGCAATGCGATTCCGGTGAAGATTGTATCGCTGGAGTTTCTTGGCGCGTTCTATCGTATTGAGTGCCGCTTTCAGGATGAACCGTCATTGCCCGCGTTGCATGTGGATCTTTCGGTGCAACACGTCGTCGATAGCGCCATTCAGGCCGGTGATGTGCGTCATCTGGCGATTCGCGACACCGTAGTTCAGGTTTATCCAACCCGCATGACGACGCGCGATGCTGCCTAAGGTGAGAAAGTGAAAGCTATGATTTTATCCAACGCAACCGCTGCCACATCAAGTCGCTGGTGGCAACGCATCAGTCGCGACAACCTGATTTTGGGCGTGACACTGACCGCGCTCTTGCTCTTTATGTGGCTATTCATTTTGATGCCGTTGTGGGCCATGTTGGTCAAATCGGTACAAAACCGCGCTGGTGAGTATGTCGGCTTGGCCAACTTTGCGACGTATTTTTCCTCCAATGCTTTGTGGCAGTCGATGGGCAACACCTTTACCGTCGGTGTGTTGGTGACGGTGGTGGTGGCGACGTTGGCATTTGGTTATGCCTACGCGTTAAGCCGTTCGTGCATGCCGATGAAGGGGCTGTTTCAAATGCTGGGCAGCGCGCCGATTTTGGCGCCCTCGTTGTTGCCCGCGATCAGCCTGATTTTTCTGTTTGGCAATCAGGGCATCTTCAAGTCTTGGCTTGGCGGTGAATCGGTGTATGGACTGATGGGGATTAGCCTTGGGTTGATCTTCTGGACGTTTCCCCATGCCTTGATGATTTTAAATACCTCGCTGCGCACGTCTGATGCGCGTCTTTACGAAGCGGCGCGCGCCCTGAAAACGCCTGGCTGGAAAACCTTTCTGGTCGTGACCTTGCCCGCTGCGAAGTACGGTTTGATCAGCACGCTCATCGTGGTGTTCACGCTGGTGGTGTGTGACTTTGGCGTGCCGAAAGTCATCGGCGGGAGCTACAACGTGTTGGCCACCGACATCTTCAAACAGGTGGTGGGGCAACAAAACTTTGCCATGGGCGCGGTCACCAGTTTGTTGCTGCTGCTTCCTGCGGCGTTGGCGTTTATCGCCGATCGTTGGGTGCAGAAAAAGCAAAAGAACTTGTTTGATACCCGCTCCGTCGCGTATGTCCCGAGTCCAAATCGCGTGCGTGATTCACTGTGCTTTCTTTATTGCCTGACGGTGTGTGGCGCGATTGTGCTGGTGTTGGGTATGGCGGTGTACGGCTCATTGGTGACCTTCTGGCCATGGAACAAAGCGCTGACGCTCAATAACTACAACTTTGCAGAGATGAGCACCTACGGCTGGAGCCCGTATTTCAACTCGCTGATTCTGGCGACCTTTACCGCATTGATTGGCACGGTGGTGATTTTTCTTGGTGCGTATGGCATCGAAAAAGGCCGCGCCTTTGCGCCAGTGCGCCAACTGATGCAGATGCTGAGTGTGGTGCCGATGGCGGTGCCGGGTATGGTGCTGGGGTTGGGATACATTTTCTATTTTAACGATGCGGCCAATCCGCTCAGTATGCTCTACGGTACCATGGCATTTTTAGTGGTGAATACCATCGTGCATTACTACACCGTGGGGCACATGACGGCGCTGACCGCGCTTAAACAACTGCCCGGGGAAATTGAAGCGACGGCGGCATCGATTAAACTGCCGCAATATCGCTTGCTGTTTAGAGTGACGCTCCCGGTGTGCTTGCCTGCGGTACTGGACATAGCTAGCTATCTGTTTATTAATGCATTGACCACCACTTCTGCGGTAGTATTTCTTTACTCAACAGACACCATCCCGGCATCGGTCTCGGTATTGAATATGGACGATGCAGGGCAAACGGGCGCCGCAGCGGCGATGGCCGTGATGATCATGGGTTCGGCGGCAGGGGCGAAAGTCGTGCATCTGGTAACCGAAAGGCTGCTGACTAAACGCACCCAAGCTTGGCGCAAACGCTAAGCCCTAGGTCTTAGGTCCAATGACCGCGATTGAGTGATAAACGAGTAATAAGGAATCACGTGCAATACGTAAAAATTAAAGATGCCATCGTGGAGCAAATCGACGCGGGCATGCTCACCCCAAGACAGAAATTACCTGCCGAGCGAAAGTTGGCCGAGTCGTTCGATACCACGCGCGTGACGCTGCGCGAAGCGCTGTCGCTGTTGGAAGCGGAAGGAAAAATCTACCGTGAAGATCGCCGCGGCTGGTTTATCTCGCCAGAGACGCTGCGTTACGACCCGTCCCAAACGCTCAATTTCACCAACATGGCATTGGCGCAAAATCGCCAGCCGAAAACTGAACTTGTGAGTGCCAAGTCGATGATTGCCAACAAGCTGGCAACCAAGCTACTCAATCTCAAACCGTTTTCGGATGTGTATCGCGTCGACCGAGTGCGGTATCTGGAAAACCGTCCGGTGGTGTATGTGACCAACTACATTCGCCCGGAACTGTTTCCCAATTTGCTTGATTTCGATTTGTCGAATTCACTGACGGATATCTATCGCGAGCACTTCGGCACCCAGTATCAAACCATTCGTTACCGCATCACGACCAGTTCCCTGTTGGGCGAGACTGCGCAGGCGCTGCGAGCCACCGCGGGCACCCCCGCCATGGTCGTGGAACGAGTGAACTACAACCAAAATGGCGACTTGATCGACTGCGATATTGAATATTGGCGTCATGATGCGATCAGCATTGAATCGGTCGCGCAGTTAAGCCGCTAAAAACAAAACGAACAGGTCTTAAGGCTCCGCACGGAGCCTTTTTCTTCGAAGTAAGGAAGCTGCCATGGACGTCCTGGCGATAGGGTTAGTGGTTTTTTCAGCTGTATTGCACGCAGGCTGGAACATTCTGGGCAAAAGTCACGCCGGTTCAGGCGTTGCCTTTACCATGGCGGCTAGTCTCTCGGCGTGTTTGTTGCTGACGCCGTATCTCATTTGGTATTTAGTGACCGTTGGCTGGGCAACGCTACCGATGGCATTTTGGGGCCTGCTGCTCATCAGCGGCTTGGCGCAGATGGTCTATCTGGTAGGACTGATCGTAGCGTATAAACACGCCGATGTGGGTGTGATTTACCCCATCGCACGAGCACTCCCTGTGATGATGGTCGGCGCGCTTAGCATGTTGCTTGGTCACACCTTAACGCAATTCCAATGGCTTGGTTTTGTTCTCATCACGTTGGGTTGCATGCTGGTGCCGCTCACGGGGTTTCGTCAGTTTACGACACGCTCGTACTTGAATGTCGGGGTGTTGTGGGCCTTGGTGGCCGCACTTGGCACGACGGGCTATTCCGTAATTGATAAAGAGGCACTGCTTTTACTGACTCAAGCCGCAGGCGATGTGCTGGGCAACTCCTACAGCGCGATTTTCTATCTGGGTGTTCAATTCTGGGCCATGGTGCTGCCGGTGATTTTGTGGTGTGTGGTGACGGGCAATCGCCAAGAGTTGCAGCGTGCGTGGAAAATCCGCAAGGCGGCGAGTACGGCCGGGGTGATGATGGCGTCGACGTACGGTTTGGTGCTGTTTGCGATGACGATGACAGATAACGTCAGCTTAGTCGTGGCGCTGCGCCAAATCAGTATTGTGATGGGCTTGTTGATGGGCGTGTGGTTTTTGGCCGAGAAATGGCACTATACGCGCGGGGCGGGCGTGGTGTTGATCCTCTCCGGGATCGTTTTGACACTGGGCAAAGTATAAACGTCCTCAAAGCGCGTATTCAAACAGTGATTCCTGCCAGCCACCCATTGGAAATGTGCGCAAAGTAATAGGGACGTATTCTCATTTGTGATAGCCTCTGCGCTTCAGCTCAGATTCAATAGGTGAATCCCTCATGAAAATATTCAGCAACTTCGACAGCGGCAGCATTCACGTTGTCAGCGCGGACAACAAAGACGATATTCAACTGAAGATCCCGAACGACAACATGTCGGAGTTTTACCAGTGGTTCCACTTCCGTCTCGAAACACAAGCCGAAGCATCGCACACCATCAAACTGCTCGATTTGGCCAAATCGGCGTATCCGGAAGGCTGGCAGGGCTACGATGTGGTGGCATCTTACGATCGTGAAGAGTGGTTCCGCATTCCGTCTGAATTTGATGGCGACACCCTGACTTTCACGGTGATCCCTGAGCGTAGCTCTATCTACTTTGCGTACTTTGCACCGTACAGCTACGATCGTCACCTTGATCTGCTGCACATGGCGCAAAGCGCGCACCATTGCCAGTTGGAAACGCTAGGTCATACGCTCGACGGCAACGACATGAGCCTACTGACGTTTGGCGAGCCAGACGAAGGCAAAAAGAAAATCTGGGTGATTGCGCGTCAGCACCCGGGTGAAACCATGGCCGAATGGTTTGTGGAAGGGATGATTCAGCGCCTGTTGGACGACAACGATACCGTGGCTCGTGCATTGCTGGAAAAAGCGGTGCTGTACGTGGTGCCGAACATGAACCCGGATGGCGGTGTGCGTGGTCACCTGCGCACCAATGCGGTTGGCGTAAACCTCAACCGCGAATGGCAAACGCCATCGATGGAAAAGAGCCCGGAAGTTTACTTGGTGCGTGAGCGCATGCTTCAAACCGGCGTCGACATGTTCCTTGATATCCACGGGGATGAAGCGATTCCATACAACTTTGTGGCCGGTTCTGAAGGCATTCCATCTTACGATGAAGAGCTGGCGGCACTGGAAACGGCATTTAAACAAGCACTGCTGACGATCACGCCAGAGTTTCAGGATGACATCGGCTACGACAAAGACGAAGCGGGCAAAGCGAACCTGACTGTGGGCTCGAATTGGGTTGCCGAGCAATTCCACTGCCTGTCTTACACCGTCGAAATGCCATTTAAAGATCACAACAATCACCCGGATCCGCTGTACGGATGGTCGCCAGAACGCAGTGTGTTGTTTGGTCAGGACATGCTGGCGGCAGTTCTCGCTGTGTCGGATAAGATCTAATTCAAGCGGACTGTTGAAATTGAAAGCCAGCGCCATATCGCTGGCTTTTTTTGTCTTGGTTCCTGACACCAATAAGTCGTAGACATAAAAAATGGCCCGAAGGCCATTGAGGGGGAAGTGTTGTGACACTTCTTAAGGTTCGGTTGCTTAGCTGTTGGCTTCCGCGTCTTCGCGTTTAATTACTTTGTGGCCATCTTCGCTGACGCCGTTTTTCCAATAGCTGCTGATGTAGATGTGTTCGCGGTCAATCTCTTTTTCGTTGCGGAAGTATTGACGCAGCGCGCGCATCGATTCAAATTCACACGCACACCACACAGAACATTGTCCATCAAGCCAAGGCTGCGCTTTCACCGCTTCAACCAACGGCGTGCCAACACTCCAAATGACCTTGACGCCAGCTGGTGCATTGAGTGCTTGCTTGTCGTCTTCATCTTCGATTTCAATCACTGCGTAACCTTGCGTGTCGGCGCTTAAGCTTTCGAGCGTGACGGAAAGTGCAGGCAGGGCAGTCATGTCGGCTGCCATAAAGACCCAATCCGCTTCGGTATTGAGGCCTTGGCTTTTCCCTGGGCCACCGATCGAAATGGTGTCGCCCACTTGAACGCTTTCGGCCCAACGTGCTGCAAAGCCGCAAGAAAGGTCTTGTGTAATATGGCGCACAAAGTCGACCACAATGCTGTTGGTTTGCGGGTCGAATTGACGAATCGTGTAAGTGCGCATCAGTGGGCGGGCGTCATCGCCTAATACGCTGATGTCAGTGCCACCATCGGGCGTAAACAGCAGCTTGATGTAGCCGCCTTCACTCTCTTTACCAAAATGCGCGATCGCATCGCCTTGTAGAGTAATGCGTTGAAAATTATTAGAAATCTGTTGGGTATCCGTAACGGTCAGAGCATGAAAGCTTCGTTTTTGTGGTTTGTTTTGCATAGTAGCCCATAAATGTAACAACTTATTATTGCCGTAACCTTAGCGTTAATCTTTCTATTCAGCAATGATAATTGTTGTCATTTACCTAAATTTACACAAAACACCAAATGACCCATTAAGGTTTAATATATGAACTCTGTGTTTTCTATTGATTTGCAAAATAACAGTCCGATCACATCGGGATAGTCGGGGATTAGGCTCGCCAACACGCTGAATTTGTTGCACTATCTGAGGGCTTATAAATAAAGGAAAAACCATGCAGCACACACTTATTCTGGCACTCGGAAAACGTTTGGTGAATAACCAGTTAACTTTGGAAGGTAAAAGCCGTGTGTCTGCGTTGGTGGAATGGCTCACAGCGAAGCAGTTCTCTAATCCGGTCATTGGTTTTTGTGGCGGTTATACCGATGGGCAGAGCGTTTCGGAAGCCTCTGCCATGGCCGACGCCTTTATTCAGCAATGCCTTAAACGCGGTCTGAATCCCAGTGAAATGACCTTGGTATTAGAGCAAGAATCCACCAATACCATTGAAAACATTGAATGCATGGCTCAGACCCTGATTGAGAAGGGCATTTTTACCACAGGTAGCGACATTGACGTCATTTTTGCTTCGAACGATTATCACCTTAAGCGCATCTTTGAGATTCAGTCCTTGATGGATGAGCAGGGGTTATTGCGCGTACTGAAGCAACGTTGTGCGGAGCATGGCTTGAATCTTCATATCGACAGTAGCCTCGGGCACCATATTCTTGCGCCTTATCCTTACTGCTGCGATCGAGCTGCTCTGTTTTTGCTGATGGATGAAATCACGCCTTACCGTGTGTATCTCGAAGGTGTGGTAGGCGGCGTTTTTCAACGCCCACTGGTGCTGGTTAGAGAGGTGCCGTTCAGTTTAGCGGAGAACGCCATCAGCTTGGCGCAAACTCTGTGTCAGCAACGAGGGGAAGGAGCTGACGTTCTCACTGTGTTGTTTGAAATCGAACGCGCCATGCTGGAAACAACGCCGGATGCACCTGTTGATCAGGTACAACATGTATTGCGGATTTTACATCCGCATCTCACCCGTTTGAATCGTCACTTTGACCCCGAACAACCGTTTAAGGTGTGACCGACGTTTCAGAGCGATCAAATAACCTCTTTTGCGGCTACTTTCAAATTTGTCAAAAGCAGTATGCTGTCTAGAATTATTTCATAAGGCACTTTGATCTTGGTGCCAAAAATCGAGCTTGCTTTTGGTTTCCGCATCGCTCCGGCGCGGCAGTGGTGAACGTATTTTTAGGGGATCTGCCCATGACAGAGAAAAAGTATCGACTGGTGACACGCAGTGATTTCGATGGACTTGTGTGCGCTGTTTTGCTTAAAAAACTTCAACTAATCAATGATATAAAATTCGTTCATCCCAAAGATATGCAAGATGGCAAGATAGAGATCTATGACAGTGACATTGTCACTAATTTGCCGTATGTCGGTGATGCATTCTTAGTCTTTGACCATCATCATTCTGAAACTCTGCGTAACGCAGGGGACAGGCATAACCACATCATTGACCCTGATGCTCCTTCGGCTGCGCGTGTCGTGTGGGAATATTATGGCGGTTTAGATGTCTTTCCCGACCAATGGCTGGAAATGATGGCGGCGGTCGACAAAGGGGATTCGGCGCAATTCAGCCGCGATGAAGTTCTGGATTCGACGGGCTGGAATTTACTGAACTTCCTGATGGATGCCCGCACTGGCCTCGGTCGGTTCCGCGATTTCCGCATTTCCAACTATAACCTGATGATGGATTTAATCGATTACTGCGCCGATCACTCGATTGAACAAATTCTAGCGTTGCCGGATGTGGAAGAGCGAATCGTTTTGTATCGTGAGCACGAAAATCTGTTTAAAGAGCAGATTCAACGTTGCGCGCACATTCACGATAATCTGGTGTTGCTTGACCTGACCGAAGAAGAAGTCATCTATGCCGGGAATCGTTTCATGGTTTACGCGCTGTTTCCGCAATGCAATATCTCAATACATAAAATGTGGGGCTTTCAGAAGCAGAACATTGTGTTTGCTACGGGCAAGTCGATCTTTGATCGCAGCTCACGCACCAATATCGGCGAGCTGATGTTGCAGTACGGTGGTGGCGGTCATCCGGCGGCTGGCACGTGCCAGATTCCAGTTGAGAAAGCCGCGCAGGTAGAGCGAGCGCTGATCTTGCAAATCACAAAAGATGGTTAATATTGCGTCATGATTGATGTCATTTCACGATAAATGGCGAAAATTCCCTGCTGCGGCAGGGTTTTTTGTTTACCTCTCTGATAAAGTTGGCGCCAAATTTCTAGAGGGACGCCATATGAGACACTTACATATTGCTACGCATCCAGAAGTGGAACCGCTCAGCCAACAACGTATTTTGCAACGCAAAGCCGCTCGCGCCATCGTTCTGGATGGAGAAGACATCCTGATGCTGTATACCGAGCGTTATCACGACTACACGTTGCCTGGCGGCGGGGTCGATGAAGGCGAAGACATTCTGCAGGGCATGGTGCGTGAACTGCAAGAAGAGACTGGTGCACAGAACATTCACAACATTAAACCATTCGGCCTCTATGAAGAGTTCCGTCCTTGGTATCGAGACGATGCGGATGTGATGCACATGGTTTCTTACTGTTTTACCTGCAAAATCGATCGTGAGCTTGGCGACACCAACTACGAAGACTACGAAATCAAAAACGGCATGAAGCCCGTTTGGATCAACATTCGTGATGCAATTACGCACAATGAACTGACCATGGCGGAAAGTGAGAAAAAGGGCATGAGTATTGAACGCGAAACCTTTTTATTGCGCCTGATTGCCAAAGAACTGCTCTGATTCTCCTCATCTGACGCCCATCAACCGCTGAAATCTTTGAACTATGCCGCCGCTTGGCGTGTCTATAAGGTTTCAGCGGTTTCGTAATCGATAAATTTCTCTATACTTACCCAAGTAGCTGAATTATTAATAAGAAATGTACCTGAACAATTTGAAGTTGCTGGTAACACCGCAGCGGATTTAATTCGGAAGCATAGCGATGCGAACCGATGATTTTCCTGTCAGGCCAAACTTATGCATTCAAATGGCCTGAACATGGGCAGCACGACGTTAAGTAGAAGGATTCTTTAATGGGCAAAATAAAACCAATTACGTTGGGTGTGGCACTGTCGTTATTCAGCCACGTTTCTCTCGCCAACGTCATCGAAACCACCAGTCTGGTCGGTTTTGGTCAAGCCAAGTACCCCGATAACTTCACTCATTTTGACTATGTGAATCCTGATGCCCCTAAGTATGGCAAAGTGACTTATGGTCAGGTCGGTACTTACGATAACTTTAACCGCTATGCATCACGCGGCGTCGCAGCGGCAGCCAGCGGTGAGCTTTACGATTCATTGATGTTTTCGCCTTCCGATGAAATCGACTCATACTACCCGTTGATTGCCGAAAAAGTGCGTTATTCCGACGATTACACCTGGCTCGAACTGGATATCAATCCTAAGGCGCGTTTTCAGGATGGGGTTCCCATCACCGCGCACGATGTGGAATTCACCTTCAATAAGTTCATGACCGAAGGCGTGCCGCAATATCGCGTGTACTACAAAGAGATTAAATCGGTTAAAGCGTTGAACGACAAAACGGTACGCATTGAAATGAGCGAACCGAACCGTGACAAACTGTTCAGTTTTGCTCAGCAAACCCGCGTACTGCCAGAACACTTCTGGAAAGACAAAAATCTCTCCGAACCCCTCAATGAACCCCCAGTGGGCAGCGGTCCTTATGAAGTGGCCGAGTTCAAACCGGGACAAAGCATTACCTATAAGCTCGACGACAACTACTGGGCAAAAGATCTGCCGGTTAACGTTGGCCGCAACAATTTCAAGCAGGTGCAGTACGACTATTACCGTGATGACACGGTGATGCTGGAAGCCTTTAAAGCCGGTGAGTTCGATATTCGCCAGGAGAGTCAGGCCAAGTTCTGGGCGACTTCTTATACTGGGGTGAACTTTGACAACGGCTTCATCAAGAAAGAAGAGATTCCACACAATGCACCCGCCGCAACACAGGGCTTTGTTTTCAACATTCAGCGTCCGGTGTTCAGTGACGTGCGCGTACGTGAGGCGCTGAACTATGCGATGGACTTCGAGTGGATGAACAAGAACATGTTCTACAGCCAGTACACTCGCACCCGCAGCTACTTCCAGAACACCGAGTACGAAGCCAAAGGGTTGCCGGATAAAGAGGAACTTGCCGTTCTCAATCCGGTAAAAGATAAGATCCCGCCGCGCGTGTTTACCACAGAATTCCAGCCACCGGTGACCGATGGCAGCGGTCGTATTCGCCCGCAAATGCGCAAAGCGTTTGAACTGCTGAAAGAGGCGGGTTGGGAGCTGAAGAATAAAGTGATGACCAACGTCAAAACTGGCGAGCCGATGACGTTTGAACTGCTGATCTACAGCCCGACGACGGAGCGCATTGCGATTCCTCTGCAAAAGAATCTCAAGCTCATGGGCATCGATATGAAGATCCGTACCGTCGATACCACTCAATACATCAAGCGCTTGCGTGACCGCGACTTTGACATGGTGTCGTCGGCTTATTCCGCCAATCCGTTCCCAAGTCCGAACCTGATGATTGTTTGGAACTCACACTACATTGATTCGACCTACAACACGGCAGGGGTGATGGATCCGGTGATTGATGAACTGACCATGCAGATTGCCAAAAATCAGGAGAATCCGGACAAGCTGAAATCGTTCGGCAAAGCGTTAGACCGCATTCTGCAATGGAACTTCTATCTCATTCCGCAGTGGTACACCAGCATGTACCGAGTCGCGACTTGGGATAAGTTTGAACGTCCGGCTGAAATGCCAAAATACGATTTAGGTATTGATACTTGGTGGATCTCACAAGAGAAAGCCCAGAAGTTACCTGAAAAACGTCGTTAAGAGGAAGGTATGGCTGCGTACATTATTCGCCGTTTGCTGTTGGTGATCCCAACGCTGTGGGCCATTATCACAATTAACTTCTTTATCATTCAGATTGCGCCGGGTGGCCCGGTTGAACAGGCCATCGCCAATTTGGAAGGGCATTCGAACGGCATCATGGAGCGCTTTTCCGGTGGCGGGCAGGAAGTTGACTTATCGAAAATGGATAACGGCAGCCCGTCCGGTTACAAGGGATCACGTGGCCTGGATCCGGAAGTGGTTGAAGCCATTAAACGCCAGTTCGGTTTTGATAAACCGCTGCATGAACGTTATTTCGATATGCTCAAGAATTACGTGACGTTTAACTTCGGCGAAAGCTTGTTTCGCGGTGGTAACGTCATCGACCTGATTGTCGAACGTTTGCCGGTTTCCATTTCTCTTGGGTTGTGGAGCACGCTCATCATTTACATGATTTCGATTCCGCTCGGTATCATGAAGGCGATTCATCACGGCTCGCGATTTGATGTCTGGTCGAGCGCCATGGTGATTGTCGGCTACGCGATTCCCGGCTTCCTGTTTGCGATCATTCTGATCATTGTATTTGCCAGCGGTAACTACTTCAGTTGGTTCCCGCTGCGCGGCTTGGTGTCGGATAACTTCGCTCAATTGACCTGGTATCAGCAAATCATCGACTATTTCTGGCATTTGGCGCTGCCGATTTTCGCCATGGTGATCGGCGGTTTTGCAACGCTGAGCATGCTGACGAAAAACTCGTTTCTCGATGAAATCAATAAGCAGTATGTGGTGACCGCGCGCGCCAAGGGGCTCGACGAGCGTAACATCCTGTATAAACACGTGTTTCGCAACGCGATGCTGATCATCATTGCTGGCTTTCCGAGTGCGTTTATCAGCATTTTCTTCACTGGTTCGATGCTGATTGAAGTGATGTTTTCGCTCGAAGGCATTGGTCTGCTTGGCTTTGAATCGACCATTCAACGTGATTATCCTGTGGTGTTCAGTTCGCTGTATATCATGACTCTATTGGGCTTGTTGCTCGGCATTATTTCGGATCTGACTTACACCTGGGTCGATCCGCGCATTGATTTTGAGGCCCGCTAAATGGCGTTGTTAAAGAAGAAAGTTAACCCGCTGAACGCCGCACGCTGGCAGCGGTTCAAATCTAACCGGCGTGGTTTCTATTCGCTGTGGATTTTTTCCATTCTGTTTTTCATCAGCTTGTTTGCTGAGGTGATCGCCAACGACAAACCGCTGTTTATTTCCTATGACCATCACTGGTATTTCCCGGTGGTGGAGCAGTACGCAGAAACGCGCTTTGGCGGCGAATTTGAAACCGAAGCGGACTACACCGATCCTTATGTTGTGAGCCTGATTGAAGAAAAAGGCTACATCATTTGGGCGCCAATTCGTTTTAGTTACGACACCATCAACTACGACATTGTAGGCTCTGTGCCGTCGGCACCAGACTCGGTCAACTGGCTGGGTACCGATGATAAAGGGCGTGACGTGCTGGCGCGTATTATTTACGGTTTCCGTATTTCGGTGCTGTTTGGATTTGTGTTGACCATTGTTTCCTCTTTTGTGGGCGTCGTGGTTGGCGCAAGTCAGGGTTACTACGGTGGTTGGTTAGATCTCTTCGGCCAGCGCTTCATCGAAATCTGGTCGGGCATGCCGACGCTGTTTTTGCTTATCATCTTGTCGAGCTTTGTTGAACCGAACTTCTGGTGGCTGTTGGGTATCATGGTGTTGTTTAGTTGGATGAGTTTGGTGGGTGTGGTGCGCGCCGAGTTTTTGCGTTGCCGTAACTTTGATTATGTACGTGCGGCTCAGGCGATGGGCGTGAGTGATTCTCGCATCATCATGCGCCACATGTTACCCAACGCCATGGTTGCGTCGCTGACCATGATGCCGTTTATTCTTTCGGGGTCCGTAACCACACTGACGTCGCTCGATTTCCTGGGTTTCGGCTTACCAGTTGGTTCGCCGTCTTTGGGGGAATTGCTGGCACAAGGTAAAGCGAACTTGCAGGCGCCTTGGCTGGGCATTTCGGCCTTTGTGGTGTTGTCCTTAATGCTGACCTTATTGGTTTTCGTTGGTGAAGCGGTTCGTGATGCCTTTGACCCACATCTACAAAGGAGAGGCTAATGAGCGAAACGTTACTCACCATTGAAAACCTCTCCGTCGGCTTTGGTCGCGCTGGTAATGTAGAACCTGTCACTCATCAGGTTTCGCTTTCTATTCGTAAAGGGGAAACGCTGGCTCTGGTAGGGGAAAGTGGCTCGGGGAAATCAGTCACCGCTAACGCGATATTAAAGCTGCTACCCAAAGGTTCGGCCCACTATCTGGAAGGTAAAATTGACTTTGCTGGCACCAATACGCTGGCGTGTTCGGAGCGTCAGTTGCGCGGTATTCGTGGCGGGCGTATCGGCATGATTTTCCAGGAGCCGATGGTGTCGCTGAACCCGCTGCATAAGGTTGGTAAACAGCTGGTGGAAACCTTGGCGATTCACCGCGGCATGCGCCAGAAAAAGGCAGAATCTCTGGCCATCAGTTGGCTGGAAAAAGTCGGGATTCGTAATCCGACACTGAAAATCAACGCTTATCCCCATGAGTTGTCCGGTGGAGAACGCCAACGAGTGATGATTGCCATGGCGCTGATCAATGAGCCCGAACTGCTGATTGCTGATGAGCCCACCACCGCACTGGACGTGTCGGTTCAGGCGCAGATCCTTGATTTGCTTAAATCTTTACAACAAGAATTGGGGATGGCGATGCTGTTTATCACACATGACCTCAGTATCGTACGTCGCATTGCCGATCGCGTTGCGGTCATGCAAGAAGGGCGCTTGGTTGAGGAAAACGAATGCAAAGCGTTGTTCAGTGAACCTAAACACCCATACACCAAACTCCTGATTGAATCGGATCCGCGTGGTTTGCCTGTGGAGACTGACAGTCAAAGCCCGGTGTTGCTCAAAACTGAGCAACTCAAAGTGTGGTTTCCCATTACCGGTGGATTGTTCAAACGTACAGTCAACCACATTAAAGCCGTCACTAACATGCAGTTTGAACTGCGCAAAGGCCATTCTATCGGGCTGGTGGGGGAAAGTGGTTCTGGCAAATCAACGACAGGCATGGCGATTCTGAAACTGGTGCATTCAGAAGGCGTGATTAACTACGCGGGGCAGGACATCCAGCAACTTGATCGCAAGGGCATGCTGCCATATCGCAGCAAAATGCAGGTCGTGTTTCAGGATCCGTTTTCGGCGCTTAACCCAAGAATGTCTGTTGCTCAGGTCATTGGTGAAGGGTTACATGTGCACACCGAGTTCAGCGATGAACAGATTGATGCCGCTATTTGTGAAGCGATGCGCGAAGTGGATTTGGATCCCGACACGCGTCATCGCTATCCGAATGAGTTTTCTGGTGGCCAGCGCCAGCGAATTGCCATTGCCCGCGCTTTGGTGCTCAAACCGGAGTTTATTCTGCTGGATGAACCGACCTCGTCGCTGGATCGCACGGTGCAGGCGCAAGTGCTGGATCTGCTGAAATCGCTGCAGGAGAAATATGGCCTGACATACCTGTTCATCAGCCACGATCTCAATGTCGTGAAATCGCTGTGCCATTACACCATCGTGATGAAACAGGGGCAGATTGTCGAACAGGGCGCGACACAAAACCTGTTCCAACATCCTAATCACCCTTACACTCAGGAGTTGGTTCGCCTCTCATCGTTCTAAATCATTGTTCTTAGTAAAAAAGCCCGGAGAATCCGGGCTTTTTGCTTGTGTTCTGTTGAGTGCTTACTTGGTTTGTATGGTAAGTTCGGTATAACCAGTGTGCGCATCGTATTCGCGGTCAAAGGCTAAATCAGGGTAGCCATGCACTATCAATTCAGCAGTGGTGTTGATGAGGTTGCCATCGAGCAGATGACCGCCCCAGACGTTGCCTTGCGAATCCGCCACGGCAATATGCAAGTGAAGATGATGGGGGGTTAAGGTGCCCATCAGCGACACGATTTCAAACGGTGCCTGCACTGATAACGTTGAAGAGCTGTCCGCTAAGCGGATATTGAGCTGCGATAAACATCCCACGCATGAGGCAATGGAACCCGCTGTTATGCTGTGCTCCTGCACCAGTGTCATTATCGATTGTTTTAAGTCAGCACCTTGTGCCAGGCGTGTTGCCAATACCTTTATCATCTCTGCAAACCTCGGTTAGTGACACTTAAGCAGTTGCAGCAGCGCATTTACTGCCTGATCCAAATCGTCAAAGCGTTTGGCTTTGCCAAGTACCCGCATTCCCTGCATCTGAGTCAGAATCAATTGCGCCAGAGCATGAGGGCTTACGGCCATTGATATCTGTTTTTCTTGCTGCGCATTGTGGATGGCATGGGAAAGCAGTTCTAAAAGCTGATCAAACAGAGCTTGTCCTTTGTCGAGCACCTTTTCATCGCTCCCGGCATGTTCAACTAAGGCGTTTTGAATGAAGCAGCCGCAACTGCGTTTGCGTTGTAGCGCGGCAAACTGATTGAGGAATGTCTCAATGGCGCTCAGCGACGCACCATCTTCCCGCAACGCGCTTAAGCCCGGCAATGAAACGGTGTTGAGATATTTATCCAACGCTTCGTAATAAAGATTCTGCTTGTCGCCGAAGGTGTTGTAGAGGCTGAAACGGTTGATTTGCAGTGTATCAACCAAATCAGAAATCGCCGTATTGGCGTAGCCGCGCTGCCAGAACAATTCCATTGCCTGAGTGAGCTTCTCATCGCGGTCAAAATTACATTTTCGTGCCATGGTGTGACTACCTGCAAACTCATTCTTGACTGATCGTTTAGTTAACGGGTAGAGTCTAACCTAAACGATCGTTCTGAAAAAGAGATAAAAAGGAAGATTTATGAAGCTATACGAAACTGCCGTTTCGCCAAGTTGCCGTCGTGTCAGCATTTTTCTCAAAGAATTGGGTGTGGATGTTGAACGTGTGGCGTTAAATGTGCGCGAAGGGGACAACCTGACGGAGTCGTTTAAAAGCAAAAGTGTCAATGGCAAAGTACCGATGTTGGAACTTGATGATGGCACCACGCTGTGTGAGAGCGTGGCGATTTGCCGTTACTTTGATGAATCGAATCCGAATGACCGTCATCTGTTTGGTCGCGATGCGCTGGATAAGGCGAAAGTTGAAATGTGGCACCGCGTAACGGAATTTCAGGGACTGTACGCCGGTTTTCAGGCATTCCGTAACCTTACGGGAATCTACAAAGATCGCGAAAACTGCGTATTGGCTTGGGGCGAAGAAAGCAAAGCCCGCGCGGCCAGTTTCTTGCCTCAGCTTGATGCGCGCCTGAAGGAATCGAACTTTGTCGCAACAGACTATTTCACGATTGTGGATATTACCGCGTTTATCTTTATCGGTTTTGCGGATAAAGCGTTGGAACTCAGCCCATTAGCGCAATATCCAAACATTGCACGTTGGTTTGAAATGATTCAGCAGCGTCCTGCTTTCCAATAATACCCTGTCTGAGGTTGTAAGGCGTCTTCTACGTCTTATGACCTCGATCAATTAAAGCTCGTCTAAGGTCTGAACTTTCTGTGGGAATAGGCCTACAAGTGAAAATATTTTCTAATAATAACAATTAATTACGATAATTTGTGTCGTAGTGTAAATTTGACATTCTTTCCACAAATCCTATTCTTTCGCCGTCTGAAACCTCCCCAATCGAGACGGCAGTGAAACGTTTACTTATCGCCTTATCTATCTCTGTTTTTCCAATGTCTGCCTACAGCATGAGTTTTCCGGACCTGGCGTTTTCGTTCGGGCAGTCCAAAGTGAACTCTTTTACAGTCGCGATGTTACAGCATCAGTTGGATGGTCATGATCCATTGAGAGACATCAATACCGATTACATCGAGGCGTTGGCTCGCGAAATTGGTTTCAAACCCAAATATAAGATGTTTGCCGATATGAAGTCGTTGATTCTGGCTGTTGAAACGAAGAAGGCCGATATAGCCGTCGGCATCTTTGACTCTGGCAAAAACGACCTCATCTTAAGTCAACCGCTGTATACCAGTTCGACCGCAGTTTGGTACCGTAATCAGAGCCTGAGTCATTGGGCGGCTGAATCCCTGACTTGGGGCTGCCATAAGGGGGCAGTGTATTGTCAGCAACTGTCGAAGATGGGATTTGCTCATATTGTGGAGCTGCCGGATTTTGTCACTCTGCCTGACTACTTGATACAGGGCAAAATCGATGCGGTGCTTGAAAGTTACACCACGTTGCTCACTTCGGTGAAACATCCGATGAATACGTTGGGGCAAGTAGAACTGCCATCTTGGGCGAAACCGCAGCAGGTACGCATCGCCGCCACGCAAGATTTTCGTGCCCTAATTGACGAAATAGATGTGGTATTAAGCCGTCAGAGCGAAACCTCTCGGTTACGTTCGGCCAACCCTTATCATCAGGTCGATATTGTCGCGCTCAACTATCAAAATTCCGGAATGCAACCCATCAGGTATTCCGCTTGGAATGATGCCTATCCACTTTTCTACCGCAATCGGGACGGCCACCACGGAGGCTATCTGAACGACTTACTCACACTGGTTGAAGCCAGAACTGCTTTCGATTTTGATTATGTTCCGGCAACTGAAGGGTTAACACCGGTTCAAATGCTGAAGTACGGTGAGATTGACATTCTGCCTTTGGTCGTAAAAGGAGTGAATAACCCGGCTTGGATGTACGTGACAGACTCGTTGATGTCTATCACGTACCAACATATCAAGTTGCCTGGCGTGCTGGCGAAATCTGATGCGAAGATCGGCGTGCTGTTCTCAGACAGTCCGACCTATCAATACGTCAAAAACCAGGTGTTTGGCGAAGAACTAACGACTTATACCAGTGTCGTTTCGCTGATCGGTGATCTTGAAAGCGGCAAACTTGGCAGTGCCTATCTGCGCCACGATATTCTGGAATATCTCGCTAAACAGCGTGGCGATGATCGCTATGTCGTGTTGAAGGGGGACGATAAACATATTGAAATCGCAATGGCGGTGCGAGGGGACAACACCGAGTTAAAAGCAATTCTGGCTGGCATTATTGCATCGGTGGATGCCAGCGATATACAGCGCCTGCAAAACAGTTACAGCCCATTCAATATTATCTACGGAGTGGATAAATCTCTGGTGATGGCCGGCTCTTATATCGGGGCTTCGGTCTTCATACTGCTCGGTTTGATTGGCTTTTTGTGGCACAAAAACCTTAAGTTGAAGGTCTCGATTCAAGAGCGCGAAGCCTTACGCAGCAACGAACGATTGGCGCTGTTGCAACATGTGATTGACGCGCTGCCCAACCGAATTTTTATCCACGACACCAACCACAGACTGTTGCTGACCAATTGTCATCACTGCCAAATCGCAGCGTCCGGCAACGGTAAGGTTTGTCAAATGCGCATTTCATCGTCAGAGCATACCTGTGTAGTTGAGAATCAGGCCGAGTTTGACACTGTTCTGCGTGGTCGGGATGTCAGCGAAAGTGACGTCGATGTGCAGTCTTGTCCTTGTGGGATTCAAACCATCAATTACCACCGCACACCTCTCTCTGGTGCGAACCGTGACGAGAAAATAATACTAACGGTGATCGACGATGTAACGAGGCATAAAGAGCAGGAGCGTAACCTGTTGCAGGCTAAGAACGTCGCTCAGCAAGCGGTATTGTCTCGCGAACGATTCCTCGCCAGTATGAGCCATGAACTTCGTACACCAATCGCTGGCATGGTTGGGTTATTGGAGATGCTGAAAACTCGCGAAACCAACCAAGATGTACGTTTGATCCTTAACAACGTGATTTCCTCTGCAGATCATTTACACCTGCTGGTGAACGACATTCTCGATTTTTCCAAGCTCGAAGCTCAGCAGCTCCAACTGGACCTAGCGGAATGCTGCCTGTTGTGTGAAATCGGAGAATTACTGCGGGTGCATTGCTGCGCTGCTCGTGAAAAGTCGCTCGATTTTCAGGTTAACTGGGCGCCGGGAACGGTGAAAACCGTCACTATTGACGCGCTGCGCCTACGCCAGATCCTTAATAACTTATTGTCGAATGCCATCAAGTTCACTCACTCAGGTTTTGTCCGCGTCGACATTAACGTCACCGAAAACGAAGTTCTGATGGTGATCAGTGATTCCGGCGATGGTATGTCTCCTGAGCTTCTGCAAACCGTGTTTAATCCCTTTGTGCAGGCAGATTCCAGTATTGCTCGTCGGTATGGTGGCACCGGGCTCGGGCTTGCCATTGTGCATGATCTGGTCGATGTAATGCAGGGCGAGATTTCGCTTCAGAGCGAACCGGGTAAAGGCACCAGAATTCAGGTGAGCATTCCTGTTCAGGTGGAAAGTCATTTTCTCGAGCCGATTTCACAACAACTGGTGCACTACCACGGTGAAGATCCGGTTATTCAAGCCTGGTTGTCAGTTTGGCGTCTTGACCCATCTTCCGATGAGGCAATGAAAGGCATCCATATTTACGACGGCGACCAACCCATTCCTGACTCTTGTCCGGGAGGAATGACCGTGTTGATGCGCCAGGACATCACCGTATTCAGCCAGCGCTCGAAAGATGTTGTTGAGCTGAGCGTGAGCCCTTTCTTCCCTGATCTGCTTTATGCCGTCCTGACGAACACAGCAGCCAGTGAAGAGGCGACTGACGAGACTAACGAACCGCTTTTCGGACATGTACTGGTTGCTGAGGACAATCCCATTAATCAATTGGTGATCAGCCAGCAACTGACGTCGTTTGGCCTGAGTGTTGAACTGGTGAACAACGGACAGGAAGCTTATGAGCGGCTTCAAAAAGGCGCTGAGCAGTTCGACTTGCTGCTAACCGATTGCCACATGCCTGTGATGGATGGGTATGAATTGGCGACTTTAGTCCGCGAACATCTGCCGCAGTTTTCTAACCACGCCATTATTGGTTGCACCGCGGAAGACTCACGAGTGGCTAATGAGCGAGCAATGTTATCGGGTTTTGATAGCGTGCTTTACAAACCGTATGGTTTGCAGCGCTTATACCAAACCGTCGCACAGTTTGTGTCAAAACAAGCTGAAAACGCTCCGGCTATGTGGTGGCAGAATTATGAAATGCAGGATGCTGAAATGTTGGTTGAAGTGTTTATCACCAGCATGAACGATGACCTGATGGCACTCCAAACCAAGCGAACAGACAGAAAAGCGATCCATGATCTGGCTCATCGCATCAAAGGCGGAGCGGGGACAGTCGGGGACCAGAAAATTTGTGTCGCGGCGACCCAGCTGGAAAACGGCAGTAAACAGGGCGAACAAGGCTACGATGCAGAGCTGAAGCAACTCGTTGCGGCCATGACGTTATCAATTCATCGAGCGGAGGTATGGCTGAATGAGCATTGATCCTGCATCGCAACATTGAACATTTGATGATAGTGAATTAAGTCATGAACAAAAGAACAACATCCGGCCTGACAGCCTTGGTACTCGACGACCATCCTTTGGTATGTATGGCAATCAAAAAGTTAATGGAGCAAAACCCGCGCTTTGGTCAAGTCTTGGTGGAAACTGACACCCAAGCAGGCGTGAAAATGTTACGCGAAGGCCAAATCGATTTTCTGGTATTGGACGTCAATCTGGAAAAGCAGGATGGTTTTGAGGTGCTGCGCCGGCTTAAGCATCACGGGTTTACGGGTAAAACCCTGTTTGTATCAGGCAATAACAGCCGCCTCTATTCGGAAACGGCGCTGCGTGTGGGTGCCGATGGTTATGTCAGCAAAGCAGAAGACTTGTCTATTTTGCAAGATGCGGTGGAATGCATTCTAAATGGCTACAGCTTTTTTAAAGTCGCAGAAGAGACACAGGCGGTGGATATTCAGCTATCTAAGCAAGAGTTGGCGGTATTTCGTTTTCTGGTAGATGGCAAATCTAACAAAGAGATCGCACAAATACTCAATCTGAGCCCGAAAACCATCAGTACCTACAAAACGCGCATCCTCGATAAATATCAGGTTAACTCTATTGTTGAGCTCATGAGTCTCAACGGCAGCGTGATTGGTCGGGTTGAGTTATGAAAGAGCTGAATAAGAAGTATATCTCAGACATCATCGTGCACGGTTTTACCTGCAGCCTGGTGCTATATCTGGTGGCGGTGATTATCTTCTCTGAGTCCTATTTGGATCGCCGCAATCACGAGTTTGAAAACTTCGTTAATGTGATGGAGCAGTACAAACAGACGCTGTTTCTGACCAGTCGAATCCTGGAAAACCGCATTCAGGAAATTGATACCATCAAAAAGAGTGACTTGGCGGCGATCAAGGACATTGAGAAACGCAAATACAATCTGCACAAGAAGCTGAAACCGACCAATATCGACATTGAACTGGCGAACGAATTTCAGTTTTTGGTCTCGACGATGCCGGCCATTCTGCCAAAAGTGGACGTGCTGTATTACCGCTCCTATCTGAGCGACATGACCTCATCAGATAAAGATGAAGTTTCCGTGGTGAAGGATTGCGGCACTGCTTCTGTGTGCACGATTAACGCACCGGAACGACGTCTGGCCGACCGCATTCTGGTGTCCGGCACTTACCGCAAAAACGGTTCGGACGACCTGTATATCACGGTATCGAGCCCTGTTTACTTACACAATATCATTGTGGGCGATCTCAATATCGATGTGGGGTTGGCTCGGTTCTTCGACCTTGGCGCATTGCAGATTCGTACCCGTGAACTCAACGCCAACACCTTCTATGAGATGATTTATGGCAACGCATTGATGTCGCATATCGCGTACACCAAGGAGTATGTTGCCGACAACTCCACGGTCTATGTGTATCAGGTGCCGTTCATTTGGATTGTGTTTAAACTGCTGTGGCTGTTTCTGGTGTTGTGGATTGCGCTTTCGTATGTGCTCTATCTGTTCCGCACACTAAAACTCAACCGAACCAAACTGTTTGAAGTTCAATCGAACGTGCAGCTGGACGACCTGACCGGATTGCTCAATCGGAACATCTTCAAAGATCAAAAATTTACTGCGGATCTGGAGAAGTTTGGTGCGGCGATTCTGGCGATCGACGGGAACAAACTTAAACAGATCAATGACAATTATGGTCATCATGTGGGGGATGAAGCAATCAAGCAAATAGCCTATGGTATGCGTCAGGTGTTTAGGGAAAACGACTACCTGATTCGAACCGGCGGCGATGAGTTTGTAGCAGTTCTGCCGGGGTGCAATATCGACAATGCACTCATTCTTGCCGAGCGATTGAAAGAAGCGGTGACGGACACCGCGTTTTCCTCCTACAAACTGACGGTGAGTATCTCCGTCGGAATAACATTACTGATGAATTCGGAGTCACTCGATGATGCACTTAAGCGTGCGGATTCCAACCTGTATTCGGAAAAACAGCTGAGTCCTTTATCTCGACATCCTGGCTTGGTTTAGATTCATTTACATGCACCGAAAATTACCACTGCCTATAGAGATTAAAGCCTGAACGTCGATAATCGAATTCAGGGGATCGAGCTTGCATATACGCAATATTAATGGCGTTTTTACTGTCCGAAAGTAGCAGTCACGATGCTCAAAGCGATGGAGGGCGGGGTTCCGGATTCTCTGCTCGCCATGAGCATTCGTGAGCGTATGGTTCGGAACTTCGTTATTGGATGCAGCGAAGAGGGGCGTACATCAGCAAATCTGATATTTCTCTTCAACCTTCCGAAGTTCAAACCGCCTGATATCAGGCAAGTTTCTCTTGTTTGATCAGCTCAATCACGGATTTGACGCCGAATTTGGTAAGAATACGTGTTTTGTAGGTACTCACGGTTTTACTGCTGATAGACAACAGTTCCGAGATTTTTTTGTTGGTTAAACCCGCAATCAAATAGTGATAAATCACCGTTTCTCGTTTTGACAACTCAGCGGTTTCACTTATAGCGGCGTGATTCTCGTGCTTAAAGATATTGTATCCACGCATCACGCTGCAGATGGCGTCCTGAATGACAGAAACATGTTCGCTTTTGAGTAGGTAACCGTTGGCACCGAGCTTTTGGGTTGCTTTTGAATACATCGCTTTATCAATTGCGCTGATAAACAAAATTTTTCCGGCGAAGCCTTTAGCGCGCAAACGACGAAGAATGTCGAGTCCACTGGCATCATCAGCTTCAACTTCCAGCATGACAAAAGCGATCGGTTGTTGACTCACAATGCGGTAGGCCTCAGCAGGTGAAACGGCAAAGTGAATGTGTTGAAATTGATTGGTTGATTGAATGATATCTTCCAGAGCGTGTTGCTCTAGCGGATACGGATTGACGACAAGTGCGCGGTTTATAACGTTAGGCATATTAATCCATCCCAGTTATATTCTGTGATTATAGTTGATATGGCACTCCTTCCATTAAGCAAGATATTATCCGTGTTTATGCATAATAATTGGTGCAAAGACAAATGAAAAGTCTCGTATATAAGAATTATATAATTTAGCTGTCGTTTACCGAAAACGTTTGGCTGCATACAATTCGAGCCGTGCAAAGGATTACGTTTATTATTCGCCAGCTGCACGGTACACTAGCGCCAAATGTTGTTGAGACACCTAGAATGAATGAATTTGAGAACCCTCAATGGGAAGATGAAGAAGTTGAAATCGAAGCAATTGGTATCGAAGTCGATGCTCAGCCGATTGAGTTGTACAAAGTATTGAAAATCGCCAACGCAGTCAGCGGTGGTGGTGAAGCAAAGTATGCGATTGCTGAAGGTTATGTTGCGGTCAACGGCGAGCTTGAAATGCGCAAGCGTCGCAAACTCTATGATGGTGACTTGGTTGAATTCAATGAAGAATACTACCTGATCATTTGTGATGCGCCGGTGACTGAAGTGGAAGAGAAACCCAAAGCGGTGACGCCACCACCAGCGCCGAAGAAAAAGCCTTCCAATAAGCCGGCAGCAGGTAAGACATCGGGCAGTAAAGCGAGTAAGTTGTCCCAGTCAGCCAGCAAAAATAGCAAGGCAAAAGCCAAGGCTTCAAAGGAAAGCAAAGACGATCAACCGAAGGACAGCAAAGGTGGCCGTAACGCCATCAGTTTCTTCTGAGTCTGCAAATATGTTGCATAAAAAAGGCCCCGATTGGGGCCTTTTTTTCGTCCTGAGCTTAGCTTTCTGTTACTGCGCGAGTAACAGCAGGGCGGGTAAACAGACTCACACTGCTTACCAATGCTAAAACGATCACAGTCGGCACGATCCAACCAGCATAGTAAGTGTAAAGTGGCAGATGTTGAGACAACGTGGCATCGAATTTCGCTGGCATGCTGCCCAGAATATGCAGCGCATCTAATCCCCCGAAAATCAGTGCTGTTGCGACTGTCGCCAATACACCAGTCATTGAGATGATACGTTTCAACGGCGCGATAAACAGCAACGCAATCGCAATCGGATGCAGCGCGACAACGGCAGGCAAGGTGATCGCCAGCAATTGTTCCAGACCAATATTCGCTACCAGTGCGGCAATGATCATGGTAACGATAACGCTGTTTCGGTAAGAGACTTTGCTAAAGGTGCGGCTGTAAAACTCACTGCCTGCGGTTGTAACCCCGATCACTGTTGTTAAACAGGCCAATACCATCACGGCACCAAGCAGCAGCGTGCCAAATACGCCGAAATGTTGCGTGGTGAATGTGGTCAGGATGTCACCGCCGTTAGTGAATGTGCCGACGCTGGTGGCTCCGATGTAAGCCAGCGCGATATAAACCAGCGCCATGGCTACCGCGTACATCACCGCAGCAATCAAGGTGTATTTGGCAATCGCTTTCGGCTGGCTGACGCCCATGCTTTGAATCGCGCGGAAAATAACCCAGCCAAAGCCGATTGAGCCGAGCGCGTCCATCGTCATATAACCTTGAGTGACGCCTTCTGCAAAGGCGCCGTTGACGTACGCGCCAGTCGCTTCAGAGATCCCCTGGCTTGGATACAGCAACGCAACAACCGCCATCACGACAAGAATCGCCAACAGAGCCGGAGTTAACCATTTGCCTAAAGTGTCAATCAGTTTGCCCGGGTACAAAGAAAACAGCACAGAGACAATACAGAAAACGATAGAAAAAGGAACCAGCGCGTTGTCGCCAAAAAATGGACTGAAACCAAATTGGTATGCGACGGTAATCGCGCGTGGAATCACGAAAGCCGGTCCAATCACGATGAACACCATGATCCAAAACGCGGTTGCGATAGGGCGTGGAAGTACCGATGTCAGGTTATCCGAGCCGCCGACCAGAGCGACAATCACTAAAGCAAAAGCGGGTAGGCCGACACCCGCCAGCAGAAATCCAGCCATACCTTCAAACAGATGTCCACCGGCCTGATAGCCCAGAAAAGGGGGAAAGATAAGGTTGCCGGCGCCCAAGTACATGGCGAAGGTCATAAAGCCTAAAGCGGCGATGTTGCGTGCACTTAACATAGTCTTCCTCAATATTGTCAGTTAGGAAGCGGCTGGTGAGTGAACGTTAAGATGACTCTGCCAGCAACTCTTGACTGACAGAAAATAAAATAGCCTGTCAGCCTCTGTGTAGTAGACCCAGAGAGAGCAGGAGGAGCAGATAAGTCGCAATAGCTTGCTGGCGACGATGCAACAGACAAATTGTGGTAGCGACGAATGACATACTGAGTCCTGGCTGGCAGTAAATTCCGGGGAGTTCATCTCCCCTGTGTGGGCTTGTTATAAACGGATGCCCTATAACGTGGCAACCCTTTGAACAGTGAATAGTGGATATTTCTATATTGGAGTTAATGCTTGGAGTTATATTCCAACTAATAAGCTTGTTAGTGAAATGAACGACTTAACACTTTTGCAATATTGGCTACCCAATGTTCACGTGTTGCTTCTGTTTGAGGAAAATAAAAAGGGAGCCCAATTGGCTCCCTTTAGCACTAACGCCAGTCGTCATCCATAAAGGTGCGACCTTCAAGTGAATAGGGGTCTTCGTCAAATGGATGCTCGATTTTGCCACGCAGGCGTTCAAGCTTTTGTTCCAACAAGTTGACGGTTTCGTAGTCCCCTTCAGAGCAGGCAATGTAAATTTGTTGCTCTAATGCATCAATGTTCTCTCGAATGTTCATCTCGCACCTCCTGTTCATTAAACGTGAGTTGAGAGTTTTTTATCGGTTCTCAAATCTATTGTAGTCAAGCAGACCAAATTCGATAGGTTGATCTTGACGGTACCAAGCGTGAACCTTATCGCTGAAAGGCCAGAACTTCGGTGAGCTGCGGCGAACAGCAAATAGATCCAACAGTTGGACGTAATCGTCTTCACTATTTAGTGTCTGTAAACGCTGTACGAGTTCCGGAATATCCTTTTCTCTGAGATTTAGGTACGCAGCCGGGTAGCTACCGATCACTCCACGAACGATCGTGAGATCATCATTTTTATAGTCCCGATTGTTCTCTTCATCAAACAAACTCGAGATATTGGTATGGGCGTTTTTGTGCAATAGGGTAAACAGTTGTGATTGCCCCTTATCCGACTCAATCATTAACATGATGATTTGTGGGATAGAACGCAAACCCTCGCCCTTGATATGGCTGATGCTGGCCAGTGCTTTCTCGTGCTCCGGCTTAAATCCGGTATCGACAATGTCATAACGCTGAGTCAGGATCGGAGCTACGTGCTTTTTGAGTTTGTCAAACAGTTCTGATTTGTAATCGGTAGTCTGGTAGTGAACCTGAGTCGGCTGATCGAACGGCTTAACGTTACGCAGCAGATAGTCGGAAAACTGCGGACTCTGATCCGCGTACCAGCTCGACATCTCTTTGTGGCGTACATCCCGAGGCAGCAGGGCAACAAAGTTACTTTCGCCTTCCATGCGCAGAAAATCCATGAACATGCGCGTGATCAACTGATGGCCGAAGTTACCATACACATCGAATCCAGCTACCAGCAGATAGTGAATTCGTTCCAGCAATGCATAATCAATAACCCAAGCAGTTTTCGGTTTTTCTCCCACCAAACCCTCAACCACAGAGGCACTATCGAAATGGCGGAAAATCGTCAGTGCGGCGGTGTGATTGGCGCCATTACCATCCCAGATCACATCGGTGGATAAGTGGGTGCCGTTTTTAAACCAGTGGTTGATGAAATCCGACTTAGCTTGCAGATAGCGCGCCTGCTGTTTCGAAAAACGAACCCAGTTGGTCAGTGGCAATGTATTACTCTCAAGCTCGCCAGGCAGTTTCAGGTTGTCTGCCTGAGAACGATAAAATTCGTTCACTTCTGGCATGTCAGCTTTATCCGGATCGAGGAAAAACACCCAGAAACGGTCATTAATCACGTTGAGCGCTAACTGGCCACGACACACCGGGCCTTTGATGTACGCCATAATGGTGTTCTGTGCGTTGTCGAGCATGAACTTGAAGCGTGCTTTGACGGGCATCTCGATAAATGCGGTCATCGGGTTGGCGGAAACTTCAGGGTCATAGCTTGGCAATTCATCGACAACGTATTGCGCATCAATAAACCAAGTTTTCCAATCGCGTATGCGTTTCATGTTGAGCGCAAAAGGCATGTGCGTTTTATCGACGATCGTGCCTTGCTCCGGAATCAGACGGTAGTACACGCGCTCTACACCCGGGTCATCGTATGGTCTGCGGGTGGTAATGCGCTGAACGGGTTGTCCGGGCGGAGTAGAAGAACGCACCATAGTAAAGAAGCGCGGGCGACCATCGGCGGTTTTGATGTCCGAGAAGTAAAGGTGCGACAAGAACAGGTGTTCATAAATGTAGCGTGCGACCAAACGATTTTTGAGTGCGTCGTGGTTGAACAACGCTTCATACAGATTGACCTCGGACTGCTCTTCTGCGGTCAGTGGCATGTGCGCGTTCATCACCGCACCTTGTTCCAGCCAGGTCATCAGCGTGTTGTATTCAGACTTTGCCAGATTCGGCATGCCAAATGGCATACCCCAGTTCGGGTAGTTATGCTGATAGGACTCGTACTCTTCAATCGTGACGCACTGTTGTTCGCGATCGATGGAAAAATCAAACCCTTCTAGTTGATCCTGTTGTGGCAGAGGATGTGCTTCTTTCTGCGCCAACAAACGCGCCATCAAGCCTGCTTGCAGGTTGGCCTCCGGGGTTTGATCGCGTTCGTTCAACACGGGATGGAAGTTAAACTTGCGCCACTCTTCGGTTAACTGCGCATCTTCAAACAGGCGCGTCGGCGTGGCAGCGGTCAGACGTGTACCCTGATACACCATATCCTTGCTGCCTCCACGGTCGATACCTTCAACGGAGGACATTTTGAGCTGACATGGCGCGTCATAGCAGGCATGACAAACCACGCAACGTTTATCGATGATAGGTTTAACCTGATCCAGAAAGAAATGTGCCTGGGTTGACTCAATAGGAGCCTGACGATCTCGCACTTCTGCTTTGCCAAAGATTTGGTCGAAATTGAGGCTGGCCAATACCGCGCAGCCAGAGAAAAGGGTGACCAAACCAACGACGAATAATTTACGTAATTTCATTCGGTTATCTTATTAATTAAATTTGAGTTAATTAAAGCAAAGAGAACTGAGGATCACCATCTTTTAGACGGTGTGATTCACATAACAGACTGAAAAAGGCACATTTAGCCGCGAAAATTGCTCGATCCAACGCCATTGATTGTCCTGTAACTTATCACCCGGGCCTTTCACCTCAACCCATTCAAACTCTCCGTCTTTAAACAGGATCAAATCCGGCATCCCATTACGATAGAGCTTGAGGTCGCTCAATTGCACCTTAAACAGATCAACCAGCAAAGCGCGCGGAAAAGATTGTTCCGTAAGTTCAAACAAGCTTTCGTCACAGTCGGTCCAGAACACAAAAGGATTGGCGATTGAAAATTTGTTCTGCCAGCGCAGCCACAGAGGTTTAACACCATCGTTCATCAGTTCCGCTATTGCCGATTCAATATAGCTTTGACGTTTTAACACAAAGTCATCGTGATAGAGATCGAGTGGACGATGCTGATAGCGATTGATAAATGCGCCTTCTACTGGTGCAAAAATGGCGTCCCAAAATGTCAGGCCAAACAGCGTGTTGAGAAATTGGTTCTCAAGATAGTAAACCTGATAACCGAGCTGTTCGAAGTGGCTCTTCACGGCCAGTTCCACACGCTGCTGTGAGAGATCCAGTTCGAGATGTAACGTTTTATGTGTTGGCTTAATCGTGCGTGGGGCTTTTTGCCCCTGCAAACGCAGGACTCGCTGATTGAGTTTTTGCGCGACCTCAAGTTCGGAATGATTGAGCGGGGTATCGAGCATTTCAGTGACAATGTCACGCATTGCCTGGATTTGCTGTTGTTTATCCAGAATACGCGCCTGACGCTCGCGAGTGGGCATAACCTGCGTTTGTCGATAGAGCATCAACGCAGGTGCAAAAGCTTGGTGCCGTTCGTAGTCGCGCGCCAGTTGGTTCATGACATGCTGACGTTTACGCTCGATGGAAGGATGTTCACAAGGCTCTGGCAGCAGACGTTGCCACTCATCCAACTCAGTGGGTGTCGGTTTTGGGCAAAGGTCGTAAAGGGATTGAATGTGGGTAAGTTTGCGCAGCACTTCCACTTGCTCTCGGTCTTGAAAGAAACGACGCTCGCGGCTGAGTTGATAGCGCTCAAAATTGTTCAGTCCCAAATCATCGAGGACAAACTGAGAAAAATCCTGATGAGTGTTGGCAAAAAATAGCACCAGCAGCAGCTCAATCATCTCTCCTTGGTTGAGGTAGATCACGCTGAAAGGTAACCCGATTTCCTTCGCGATGATTTGTTGGCTCAGTTGTGCCAATAACGCTTCCTTGCGGCTCTGTTTAGGAAGCGTTGGAAACAGGGCAATAATCTCTGCCTTGGTGAGCAGTTTCTCTGCGAGCGTACTGATGTCTGCGTCGGGATTGAGTGTGATAAATCCCAAAGCGGCCAGTTCGCTTAATGCCTGTTGCTGGTCGCCAATTTCCTTATACTCAGCTTTGTCGCTGCGAAACCAGTTTCCTCTGCGTGATAACAGACGCACAAGTAAGCATTGTCCGCCGTGCGACAAGCGATCAAAGTCGGCCAACCAACGGCGCTCTTCGTCAGTGAGTAAATCCGCATACCATTCCAGCGCATGGGAAGTAAGTTTACGAAAGTTATTCAGATAATAGTCGTCAGGCAGAGTAGGGAGCGGTGGCATAGCTTTATCGATCTCAAAATCTCTTCGCGGTTGAGTGTTACATCTTAACTGGCTTTGCATTGAACTGCACATGGGCCATTGTGCAGACGTAACCACAATGTGGTTTGTGCTAAAGGAAAGATAACAATTTCGACACTAGATGTTTGATTTTGTTAAATAACTATCCGTGCGAGTTATCAGTATGCTGTCAGCTAAATTATACGGCTAGTTTGTATGCAATTGGTCTTTATTTCCTTTGTTTTTATAAGGTTAACCGTATTATTCACCACTGATTTTTTGAACTGGTGGATATTATGAAACGCAAAACGATTGCAATGGCAGTAGCTCTGACTGTCGGTGTCAGCACATTAACGGGTTGTATGGGGCAAATGGCAACAGCGGGTCTGGTGACAAAATTCAACCTGAAAGTCGTGGATAACCGTTACGGCCGCGAAGGTTTGTTCCTTTTGCTATCTCCAGTTTATGGTATCGCTTCTGTTGCCGACTTGTTCATTTTCAACACGATTGAGTTCTGGACGGGTAAAAACCCTATTTCCGGTAAGTCTCCGGCGGTGGTTGATATTCCGGCTGATTCACTGATCAAAGTGAACGATCAACTCGATGACACAGGTACCGCTACAAAGCAACAACCGTGATATCGAGTCTGCGACGCTGAAACAAATCGATGACAACACGATGCAAATGGACATCACTTATCTGAGCGGTGAACGGGCGACACTGCGCGGTGAGAAACAAAACGATGAGGTGGCGTTTTACCTCGATGACCAATACGTCACGACCGTTTCAAATCTCGAAATGGAACGTTATTTGGAAACGGCATCGCTTCAATAAACGACAAGCCTCCTTCGGGAGGCTTTTTTGTCTCTTAACTGTCTAATTTATAAGAAAGGTTGCGAACGCTTCAGAAAATCGCACTTTTTTTAATCAAAATCGATCAATGACTTGCATATGTACTAGAGTGTAGGAGGGAAACAACAACGATATCAGTGGTGATAAATATGAAACGTAAATCTCTAGTTATTGCAATGGCCGTCGGCTTAGGTGTCAGTTCTCTTACTGGTTGTATGGGCCAAATGGCAACAACAGGTCTTGTGACTAAATTTAACCTTGAAGTCGTGGACAACCGCTACGGCCGTGAAGGTTTGTTCCTTCTGCTTTCTCCTGTATATGGTATTGCCTCTATCGTCGACTTATTCATTGTCAACGCCGTTGAATTCTGGACAGGCACCAACCCAATCTCTGGTAAGTCACCCGCTGTGGTTGATAGACCTGCGGACACCATGTTGAAAGTAAACGACAAGTTAGATAGTTCGATGACAGAGACCCCGCTGGGCAACAACTCTGAAATCAAAGATACCAACTGGAAGAAAATTGATGACAACACCATTGAAATGGATGTGACTTACCTGGATGGCCAGCAAAAAACGCTGCGCGGTAAGAAAACTGAAGATGGTGTGGCTTTCTACGTCAACAATGAATACGTAACCACCGTTTCCAATATGGAACTGGAAAACTACGTTCAAACCACTCAACTATAATCCGATTCTTTCGTGGTTCTTCACTAAGCCTCTGTTGTGGAGGCTTTCGTTCTTTATGACTCTGGATTCCTGACGAAATAACTGTGATGTGAGTCAGATTCCTAACTCTCTGATGTTCAATTGTTTATTAACTACTCAAACAGTCGCGTTCAAGTAAAAAAACGGTTTTCTTTTTCTAAAGCTGTGGCATATTAACCCCAGCACTTCGATGCGCGGGCATCGTATAATGGCTATTACCTCAGCCTTCCAAGCTGATGATGCGGGTTCGATTCCCGCTGCCCGCTCCAAATCCTTCTTAAATTACATCTCATATCAAATGTCCTGAACACGCGCTTTGCGTGATTTTTTGTTTCTAACGTATCCCATTTCAAATTAAATTTTGTACCTCGTGTTTCACTCTGTTGACGTTTCGCTGCGCGAGTCCCAGATTTGCTGACTCATTCGCTAAGTGTTTGGTTTATAGTGTTCTTTGTTGACGTTCAGGCAAACGAGTTCTTGTAACCAAAAGGCGGTGTTGATGTTTAAACTGGAAACAGAAAGGTTGCTCCTTCGTGATATGCAGCTCACTGATGAAGATGCTTTTGTGATGATGTCTCAGGACGCGAAGTATCAGCGTTTTTACGATGAAGGCGACTGTAAGCCGGAAAAGTATCGGGAGCTGACCCAGCTGTTTGTCACTCAGGCGATGGAATCCCCGCGCATGTCTTATCAGTTAGCGGTTGAATGCAAAGAGACAGGTCTGTTTATTGGCACAGTTTGCTTACGTTTAGAAGATAACGGGCACGCCTCGATGGGATGTGCGTTCTCCAGAGCTGCACAAGGGCGTAAGTTAAGCTTTGAAGCGGCACAGGCGTTGGCAAATTTTGGCTTTGCAAACTTAAGTCTCCATCGCATCTACGCCGAGACTATCAGTGAAAACCTGCCCGCAATCCGTCTATGTCAGTCGCTTGGCATGAGAAAAGAAGCGCATTTTAGAGAACATCGTTACTTCAAAGGAAAATGGTGGGATACCGTGGTACTCGCCGTCCTTCGCAAGGAATGGCTAGTAAGTCTTCCTGTTACCGCATGAGGAGAGTCGGTTAGGCTCACAATTTGCCAACACGTTTCACCAGTGGTTTGATACCGTTTAATCCTCACGTAAACAACATCTTAAAGGCCTGTGCTCTGGACGATTTTAGTAGCACAGGCGGCTTACCGTTATTTCTTAAACACAACGCTCTAATGACTATCGCCTCCAAATAAAGCCTTATAGCACTCAGGCGATCCCCATAGTCAGTGTGTGGCCAGTTCCCCTCCTTTTTAAATCTTGGAAGATTAGGCAAACAATTTGGATTATTTGCCTAACACATATTTCACGTATTTCTATAATTAGTAATGCTCAACAAGACTATCCAAAAACTGAGTGCCTCACTATTTTCGTCAAAGGAAAAGGAGCGCGCTCTTCATTTATAAAGAGAGCAGGAGAAGCTCCATGTCAGTAACTTTAAATGTGAACGGTGTCGATCGCGAAATCGATGCTACCCCAGATACGCCCATTTTATGGGCCATTCGGGATCATCTGGAAATGACAGGTACTAAGTTTGGATGCGGACTGGCGCAGTGCGGCGCGTGTACGGTGCATCTGAACGGCCAGCCTATTCGTTCTTGCGTTACTCCAATTCAGGCAGCAGTCGGCCAGAAAATTACCACCATCGAAGGTATACAGAGCCGGGCCGCGCAAGTCGTTCAGCAAGCGTGGGATGAGTTGCAAGTGCCGCAATGTGGATACTGTCAGTCAGGGCAAGTCATGTCTGCGGTTGCGCTGCTCGAACGCAATCCGAATCCAAGCGATGAGGATATTGACGCGGCGATGTCGGG
Source organism: Vibrio sp. bablab_jr001 (assembly GCF_016464285.1). Lineage (NCBI taxonomy): Bacteria > Pseudomonadati > Pseudomonadota > Gammaproteobacteria > Vibrionales > Vibrionaceae > Vibrio > Vibrio sp. bablab_jr001. Next base: position 201,841 of record NZ_JACDWZ010000106.1, on the reverse strand, counting down.
CAATATTTGTCGCTGTGCAACCTATGTTCGTATTCGCAAAGCGATTAAAGATGCAGCCGCTCAGCTGTAACTCGTTGAAGAAAGGAGTGATAAATCATGCGTAGAATGTCCTTTTCGACGGTGGCTGATGAGGTGGTACCCAGTCGCCGAAAATTTCTCAAATTGATGGGTGGTGTGGGAGCCGGATTAACTTTGGGTTTCTCTCTGCCTGTTTCTAATCAGGCGCAGGCTGCGGATATGACCTCGAGTGCTGCGCCATTTGAACCTAACGCGTTTGTTCGCATTGGCACCGACAATAAGGTGACCGTGATGATCAAACACATAGAGATGGGCCAGGGCACCTATACCGGTCTGACTACCCTAGTGGCTGAAGAACTGGATGCTGACTGGGCACAAATGGTTGCCGAAGGCGCACCGGCAGATGCCAGTCGTTACAACAACACATTCTGGGGCCCGATGCAGGGTACAGGTGGCAGTACCGCAATTGCCAACTCTTACATACAAATGCGTACCGCAGGGGCGGCTGCCAAAGCGATGTTAGTTGCCGCTGCTGCGCAGCGTTGGAACGTGGATGCGAATCAAATTCAGGTTCGTGCGGGCATTGTGAGTCATGGCAACAAGAAAGCCACCTTTGGCGAACTGGCATTGGACGCGGCGAAGCAACCTGTTCCTGATGAAGCCAGTGTGAAGCTCAAAACGCCGGAGCAGTTTGTGTTTATCGGCAAGCAGAAAGTCAGTCGCAAAGACACGGGCAAAAACAACGGCACCGCAATCTTCACTCAGGATATCAAGTTGCCGGGTATGCTGACGGCGATGGTACTGCATGCGCCTAAATTTGGAGCGAAAGTGAAAACCGTCGATGCCACGCAAGCCAAAGCGTCACCGGGTGTGGTGGATGTGGTCACCATTCCGACGGGCGTGGCTGTGCTGGCGAAAGACTATTGGAGTGCGAAGAAAGGCCGCGACTTGCTCTCAGTCACCTGGGATGAAAGTCAGGCGTTCACCAAGAGCTCCGCGCTAATTATGACGGAGTACAAAACGCTCAGCCAGAAAGAGGGCCTTTCTGCCCGCAATGAAGGCGATGCGGTCTCTGCGCTCAAGCAAGCCGATAGCGTTATCGACAACACTTACGAGTTCCCGTTCTTGTCTCACTCTCCGATGGAGCCGATGAACTGTGTCGCTCAGGTTAGCGATCAAGGATGCGAAATCTGGAATGGCGAGCAATTCCAAACCGTTGATCAGATGAACATTGCTCAGCTGCTGGGCTTGAAACCGGAACAAGTCACGCTGCACATGCTGTTAGCGGGTGGTAGTTTTGGCCGCCGCGCCAACCCACATTCGGACTACCTGATTGAAACGGTCGAAATCGCCAGACAGAAAAAAGGCACGCCAATCAAAATGGTGTGGAGCCGGGAAGATGATACTCAAGTCGGCTATTACCGCCCGGCTTATGTGCATCGTATTCAGGCTGGTCTGGATGCGAACGGCAATATTTCCAGTTGGAAGCAGCACATTGTTGGTCAGTCGATTCTGACGGGCACTGCTTTTGAAGCTTTTGCGGTGAAAGAGGGCATTGACGGCACTTCCGTTGAGGGGGCATCGAATATTCCTTACGCGATTCCCAATCTTTCAATTCAACTGACGACGGTCAAGGACGGGCCAACGGTTCAGTGGTGGCGCTCGGTGGGTAGTACACACACCGCATTTGCAGTGGAAACCATGATCGATGAACTGGCCGCAAACGCCGGGAAAGATCCGGTGGAAATGCGCATGCAACTGCTGGCCAAACATCCACGTTGGCAAGGTGTGCTGAAACTGGCCGCCGAAAAAGCCGGATGGGGGAAAACACTGCCTGCCGGAAGCGGCATGGGCGTTGCAGTGCATGAGTCGTTCAATACTTTTGTGGCGCAGGTGGCTCAGGTTTCGGTCAAGAATGGTCAGATCTCGGTGGACAAAGTGGTGTGTGCCGTCGACTGTGGTGTCGCGGTTAACCCGGATGTGATCGCTGCTCAAATGGAAGGGGGAATTGGCTTTGGTCTGTCTCCGACATTAATGAGTGCCATCACTCTCGGCGAAGGCGGCATGGTCGAACAGTCGAATTTCCATAACTATCAGGTGCTGCGAATGAACCAGATGCCGGACGTGGAAGTACACATTGTCCCTTCGGCGGAAGCGCCTTCTGGTGTTGGTGAACCCGGTGTCCCTCCGATTGCACCTGCCGTGGCGAATGCCGTGGCCGCAGCAACGGGTCAGCGCCTGCATACGTTACCATTGAAGTTGGCGACGTCGTAGGCCGTCGTTTTCATGATGATGTATGACTTATTCGGCATAACGACTTCAGGTGGTCATGATGTCTAATCATTTGATGTATCTGTTGACTCAGTGGCTTGGTCTTAAAGGCCAGGCCAACTGGGTTCTGGGCACTGTCTATAAAACGCAGGGGCCTGCGTATCGAAAATCCGGTGCGATGATGCTGTTTAGCGATGCCGGACATCAACTCGGTATGCTCAGTGGTGGCTGTCTGGAATCGGACATTCACTTACATGCACGCAAAGTGACGTTGAGTTGTCAGCCTGTCACTCTGACCTACGATGGCAGCGACGAAGATGACCTGGCTTTTCAGCTTGGGATCGGCTGCGGCGGCACGGTTCACATTCTTTTACAACCGTTAACGGCAGAAAATGATTACCTTGGGCTTCCCCAAGTGTTGGACGCGTTACGGAGGCATCAGAAAGGGCACTATTTTCAGAAGATTTCCAATAAAGAAATCTCAGCCCGTTTTATGCCAGAACCAATGAATGAGCAGCATAACGTGCGCGCACAGTTGATGGAACAGGATGATGGCCTATGGCTGTGCACGCCGATAGAAGCGCCACTGCATCTGCTGATTGTCGGCGGTGGTATTGATGCAAGACCCGTTGCTCACTTGTCACATCAGTTAGGCTGGCAGGTGAGCTTGTGGGATCCGCGGCCTGCCAACGGGCGAATGGAGTATTTTCCCAATCTGGAGAATAAGCTCAGTGGCGATGCCAGTGCACTTACGCATTACTGCCAGCAACACAGCGTGGAGGCCGTGATTCTGATGAGTCACAACGTCACGTTTGATGCTGCGGCGTTGGCCGCTGTCGCGGGTTTGCCGATGAAATACATCGCCCTTTTAGGGCCGGTCAACCGGCGTGAACGTGTGGTCGAGCAATCGGGCATCGAACTGAATCAACTGTCGGTGCCGCTTTCCGGACCCGCTGGCCTGAATATCGGTGCAGACCTGCCAGAAACCATCGCGTTGGCGATGCTGGCAGAATGTCAGGCGGCGGTGACTTGCACCAATGCGCAATCACTGAGTGGTGTTTTGCCGGTTACGATGTCATGAAGATCGCAGTCATGATCATGGCAGCGGGAGAGAGCCGGCGTTTTGGCGAATGTAAGTTGTTAACTGCGGTTAGCCAAACAGAAAACCTGCTCTCTCGTTCGATTCAACAAACGTTGCAGAGCGATGTCGGCCCGGTTTTCGTTGTTACCGGGCGCTGGCATCAGGAGATAAAGCTCGCTCAGCAGCAAGGGCAAGTACCCATTGTGCCGCTGATCTATTGCCCCCAATGGTCACAAGGTTTGGGGGCCTCTATTGCTTATGGTGTTCGTCAACTGGTACAGGATTTCGATGCTGTTTTGATTACGTTGGCCGACCAAGTGGCACTGCAAAGTGAAGATTTTCAACGAGTTGTTGAAGCGGCTTCTTCGCAGCACATTGTTTGCGCCTACTATAATCAGCGCCGTGGCGTTCCTGCGCTGTTTCCGGCCAGTTGCTTTTCGCAATTAACGATGCTCAACGGAGAGCATGGTGCCCGCAGTCTGTTGCGTGGAGACACTACCTCAGTCCGAGAAATCTCACTTCCCAATGCTGCTCTCGATATTGACACGCCTGAAATGCTGATGCGCTGGCGGTACGAATTCGCTAAATGAAAAAGCGAGCGGATATCCGCTCGCTTTTTTGTGTTGGATTCGCTCAGAAGCACGCTTGCAGAATATCCAGCACCTCTTCCTTAGTCAGCGTTTTGTAGCCGTTACCCAGAATGATGGTGGAATCAGCAATCGCTGGCAGCATCTCTTGGGTCGCCCCCAGAGCTTCCAGAGAGGTCACAATACCACACTCTTTAGTGAAGTTTTCCAGCGCGTCCAGACCTTCTTGGGCAATTTGTTCCTGAGTTTTGCCTGCGGTTGAGATTCCCCAAACCTGAGTGGCAAAGCGAACAAACTTCTCAATGCCGAACTTATAAATCAGGCGGTAATAAGGCAGAGATACTGCCGCCAGTCCCATACCATGTGCACAGTCTGTGTAAGCGCCCAGTTGGTGCTCAATCATATGTACCTGCCAGTCTTGAGTTTTAGACAGGCCAGTTATGGTATTGAGTGCCAGAGTGGCGTTCCACATCAGGTTACTGCGCGCTTCGTAATCGTCAGGCGTGCTGAGCGCCACGCGCAGGTTGTCAATTGACGACTTCAGCAGGCTTTCAATCACATAGTCGGTGGTATTTGCACCTTGATCCGAGAAATACTGCTCCATCAGATGGGACATGGTATCGAACACGCCGCTGACCATTTGATATTGAGAAACACTGTAGGTGTACTCTGGGTTCAAGATCGAGAACTTCGGATACACATGCGCCGGAAATACTCGTCCTGCTTTGTATTTAGTGGCTTCGTGTGTGATCACTGAACCACCGTTCATCTCGGAACCTGTGCCGACCATGGTCAGTATTGAGGCCACTGGCACGACATCGTTGTCAACATCTTTGAATTCCACCCAGTATTTCTGGAATGGATCTGCATCGTGGCAGTGAGCTGATACGGAAATACCTTTGGCGCAGTCAATGACCGAACCGCCACCGACCGCCAGAATCAGGCCGACATTGTGTTCGCGTACCAGCGCTACGCCTTCCATCATCTTGTCGTACGTCGGGTTAGGCATCACGCCGGAAAGTTCCACTACGTTTTTGCCCGCAGCGGACAAAATCGCCATCACGTCATCATAAAGACCGTTCGATTTAATCGCATTGCGGCCATACACCAACAGGACGGTTTCACCGTAATGTGGAAGTTCATCAGCCAGTTTGGTCAGAGACTTTTTGCCAAAATGAATAGTGGTTGGATTGTAGTAAGAAAAGTCGAGTTGCATTGTCACATCCTTCTTTTTTCGGCCGCTTACTGAGGCGTTATCGACTCAGTGTTCAATGCGACATTCATGAATCGTTGCTACCTAAGAAGTCAGGCAACGTCGTTGAGATGAAGCAAAGTTTACGGTGAGAGGCCGTAATGGTGAATGTCCGATCGTCTTTGAGTCTTGCCTTATCGTACAATCGTTATTTAGTTGGTATATGAACGCCCCAGAGCGAAAACTAACATTAACTCTTGTAAGGTTTTGTTTTAATTTAGATGTATGCCTTTCGGGATGAATTAATTAACCAAATTAATGAAAAATCATTGCTTAATCTTCTTTCTCGTTGCAGTGGCAGACACAGAAAACAAAAAGCCCGCCTGATATCGGCGGGCTTGCTATCACACAATGTCGGCTTCGCGCAGCGCTTTAATGTCTTTAGAAGGCGGCGCTCCAAACAGACGACTGTATTCGCGGCTGAATTGGGAAGGGCTTTCATAGCCAACCCGAAAAGTGGTCGCCATTGCGTCGAGATTTTCGGTCAGCATCAAACGGCGGGCTTCACTTAAGCGCAGTTTCTTCTGAAATTGCAGTGGAGTCATCGATGTCATGGCTCGAAAATGAGTATAAAACGCCGATTTGCTCATCCCGGTGTAGGAGGCAAGTTCACTGACGCTAAGCGGCTTAACAAAATTGTTTTTCAGCCAATCAATCGCTTTGGAAATCTGGTGACTGTGGCTGCCAGCGGTCACGATTTGATTCAACCGTCCACCTTGTTCAGACGTGAGCAGGCGGTAGAAAATCTCGCGTTTAATCACTGGTGCGAGAATCTTGATGCTTGCCGGATCGTCCTGTAACTCCATCAGACGCACAAAAGCATTCAATAGCGGTTCAGACAGTTCGCCAACCGCTATCCCTTTTTGCGCTTCTTTGCTCGGATTGAACGACAGTTCACTGTCGACGATCAACTGCGAGATCTCCTGCAGATCGAGTTCCATCACTAAGCCGAGATACGGTGTTTCTTCACTGGCTTCGATGATGTTGGCAATGATAGGCAAGTCAACAGAAGAAATCAGGAAGTGGTTCGCGTCATAAGTAAAGCTCTCTTCGCCGAGCAGAACACGTTTTTTACCCTGTGCAATCAAGCAGATACTGGATTTATGCGTGTAGCTGGTCGGTGGGGTCGGCGCCGTCCAATGACTCAACCTTACTCCTGGAATCGCAGTCTCAAATTGATTGGTATTGTGAGTCCATTTTTCGATTTGCCTGGCAAACGTTGCGGTGGCTTCTGCTATGGAATTTGAACGTGTCATCGCGGCTCCCTGAGTGACGCAAAGGGTCATTTTGGCTGTGATTAATGTCAGTAGTTATAACAGCAAATCGATGTATGTAAAGAATATCAGGCAAAGGTAGTTTGAATCCTTGTCTTGCTCAGAGGCAACGACTTAGCTGGTTTTGGGCTAAGAAAATCAACGCGAGTTGAACACGTATTCATTTATATACAATTAGTTATAGTTACCTTGCGGGTTTCTCTACTTGGTTGGGAACATGGCTTGTTTTTCCTTTCCCTAAAAGATGATTGGAGGAATGGGCAAGAATTAGCGTTGAATAGGCTAACGTAAATTCCCCCCTCAGGCGTAAATTGTTCTCACAGTTTGGCGATTAAGCTCATGCGGCTGATATCAAGATCAAACTGGATCCGTGTTTTCCCGTCCTGTCGGAGATGCTTATGCAAACCCAAAGTGAACAAGCCTTGAATAATAAAGAAATCGCCATTTTGCCTATCGCGGCATTTACTGCCAGCGGGCAAATCGAACGACTGATAACCAGCCTTGAACACGGGCTGGAATCCGGGCTGACGGTAAACATCATCAAATCTGTGTTGGTACAAATGTATGCGTACGCAGGGTTTCCACGCAGCCTGAACGGATTAGGGGCGTTCATGGCTGTGTTGGAAGCGCGTAAACGTCGCGGCATTGTTGACGAGGAAGGCGATGCCGGGCGGGCGATCTCTCATGGCGACAGCCTGGAAGTCGGTACTCGAAATCAGACCCTGTTGGTTGGCCAACCGGTGTCGGGCGCGCTATTTGAGTTCGCTCCCGCCATCGATGCGTATCTCAAAGCACACTTGTTTGGCGATATCTTCCAAAGTGAAGTGTTGAGTTGGAAAGAGCGGGAGCTTGCCACCATCGCCGCACTGGCCAATATGAACGGGGTGAACAGCCAACTGCAAGCGCACTATTTGATTGCAATGAACAATGGTGTCACGCCGACTCAATTAAAGAATTTTATCGACGCTATGCGCGAAGAGTGTGGAGAACACATTGCATTACACGCCGAGGATGTTCTCAACACCGTGCTGAATTGAATCGTTTTCCGCACCATTTGCGAATGACACTAAGAAATCACTGGAGTTTATGATGAGTAATGAACAAAAGACGTTTATCCCGGAAGCGCTGAAAGCGGGCAATTTTAACGGCAAAGGCATTTTTGATTTTGGTGAAGAGAACGTCGCGTATGCTGACTATTTTACCGGAACCAGTTATTTGGCTCTGCTGAATATGCCAGGTCTGATAGTTGCGAATGTGACATTTGAACCCGGTTGCCGCAACTTCTGGCACATTCACCACAAAGGTGGCCAGATCCTGCTGGTGACAGGAGGTCGTGGTTGGTATCAGGAAGCGGGTCAACCAGCACGAGAACTCAACCCCGGCGATGTCGTTCACATTGCGCCGGGCACCAAACACTGGCATGGCGCGGCCAAAGACAGTTGGTTTGCCCATGTGGCGGTGGAGATTCCGGCAGAAGGTTCAAGCAATGAATGGTGTGAGCCGGTTTCGGACGAAGAGTACGACGCACTGAAATAAGCGCGGTTACCAAAACGTCTTTGCGCCAGAATCAGTCTGGCGCTTCTCTTTTCTCTTCATCGCTAAGCTCAGGTAACTTATGAAAAGCTTTATCCAAACCCAGGAAAAAATCTGCGACCGTTTTTACGAAGGTGAACGTCCTTTGTACGCAGAGAAAAACAAATATCTACACAAAGTCCGCTTCTATCCGGGCGAGTCGGCGATGAAGCACACCAGAAATATGACAGCCATGCAATGTGAATTCATGGGCAAGTATCCATTTTGGCACAGCAATCATGTGTTATTAGAACAGTGCCTGTTTACTGTTTATGCGCGTGCTGCGATTTGGTACACCGACAATCTGATCATGAAAAACTGTGTGGTGGAGGCGCCGAAGATGTTTCGCCGAGTCTCGCACCTCTATATTGAGAACTCCCGTTTCCCGAACGCAGGTGAAACATTGTGGAATTGCCATGATGTGACACTCAACAATGTGGAAATGCGTGGTGCTGATTATGTGTTCATGAATGGCGAAAATGTGGAAATTGATGGCTTCAAACTGCAAGGTAACTACTCATTTCAGGACGCGAAAAACGTCACCATCCGCAATGCCTATCTCGATTCCAAAGATGCCTTCTGGGGAGCGGAGAATGTCACGGTATATGACAGTGTGCTCGACGGTGAATATCTTGGTTGGCATTCGAAAAATCTGCGTTTGGTGAATTGCACCATTCGTGGTGAGCAACCTCTGTGCTACGCGCAGGACCTGGTGATGGAAAATTGCGTGATGGAAGAGACGGATCTCTGTTTTGAGTATGCAACACTGAATGCTGAGATTATTTCTGACATTATGAGCGTCAAGAACCCACTGTCAGGCTACATCAAGGCGCGCTCGATTGGTGACATCATCATCGACGAAAACAGCCGAGATCCCAATGCCTGCAAGATTGAAACGCAAACCAAGGCAGGCACGCAATGACCCAATTTGATTTCGACCGTATCATCAACCGGCACCAAACCGGCAGTGTGAAATGGGACAGCCCACAAGATGAATCGGTATTACCGATGTGGGTCGCCGACATGGATTTTCGCGCTGCAGAACCGATTATTGACGCGCTGAAGCGCAGAGTGGAGCACGGTGTTTTTGGTTATGCCAGTGTACCGGATGCCTATTTTCAGGCGGTATTGGATTGGTTTGAACGACGTCATCAATTTGCCATGCAGCGTGAATGGATTTTGTATACCTCCGGTGTCGTGCCCGCGCTGTCGGCCATATTAAAAGGTGTGACTGAGCCGGGCGATGGCGTCATTGTACAAACGCCAGCATACAACTGCTTTTTCAGCTCCGTGCGTAATATGCAGTGTCAGTTGGTGGAAAATCCGCTCGTCAATCGTGATGGCTTTTATGAGATGGATTTTGAACATCTGGAACAAGTGGCGGCGCAACCCCATGTGACAGCGATGATTTTGTGCAATCCACATAATCCGGTCGGCCGAGCATGGAGTGAGCAAGAGCTGCGACGTGTCGGCGAGATCTGCTTTAAACATAGCGTAACGGTGATCAGTGATGAAATTCATTGCGATCTGATGTTTCCGGGGCAAACGCATCAACCGTTTGCGGCGTTAGGCGAAGAGTTCCTGCGTAACAGCGTTACGACCCATTCGCCGAGTAAATCGTTCAATATCGCCGGATTGCAAATCGCTAATATTGTCGCGGCGGATGAAACTCTCAGAGCAAAGATCGAGCGCGCGCTTAATATTCACGAAGTGTGCGATGTGAACCCGTTTGGTGTCACCGCGCTGATTGCGGCCTATAACGACAGTGAAGCCTGGCTGGATGCTCTGACCGGGTATTTACATCAGAACTACTTAGTGGTGAGTGATTTTATCGCCACACATTTACCACAGCTCAAACTGACTCAACAGCAGGCGACCTATCTGGCGTGGATTGACTGCCGAAGCCTGACAATGAATTCTGCTCAACTGACCGACATGCTGCGCCGTGAAGGCAAACTCATGCTCAATGCTGGCACCGTGTATGGCGGCGCGGGAGAAGGGTATTTGCGCCTGAACATGGCGTGCCCACGCGAGCAATTGATAGACGGTTTAAACCGACTTCGCGTAGTGATAAGCAAATTGAACTAGGTGACATTGAATGAGAAAACTCTCACGTTCATTGCGATTTGGGTTGTTTCTACTCAATACATTGATAATCAAAACGGCGAGCGCCAACACTGCGCCCGTCCAAGGAGAACAAACCATGAAGATCCGTTTCGTCTTTGACGATCGCACCGTGACTGCAACACTCAGAAATTCACCGTCTACGCAGGATTTCCTTCGTCAACTGCCGTTGAGCTTTGAATTGGAAGATTACGCGCGTACGGAAAAAATTGCCTATTTGCCCGCTAAACTAACCAGCCAAGGCGCACCATCCGGCACCAGCTCAAAAGCGGGTGATATTTCTTATTATGCGCCATGGGGAAATTTAGTCGTCTTCTACAAAGACTTTGGTTACGCCTCTGGACTGATCAATTTGGGTAAGCTTGATGGTGGTCTGGAGCGCTTTACCAGCAACGGCTCAATGAGCGTCACTATCGAGCGAGCCGAATAGCAGTGATGCGGCGCTGCGCTTATTCCAGGAACAGTATTCTCAGTAAGCAGCTTGACGCGTATCGGTAAGTTGGTTAAGGTTTCGCCATCATTTCTTTCGGAGTTTACGCCAATATGAACAACTAAACCTGTCATCCATGTTTGATTTTATTTTTGGATATACAGGGTTAGTAGGCGTAGCTCACTTTCCGACATTGTTTGTCATCGCACGCATTGATTCGTGCGCTCAGCTTCATTCAGCTACGGCTATTGCCCCTGTCACACAGGAGGCAAACGATGCCATTTTTACAAGCAAGCCAAATCAGTTACCAGTTCGATAATGGTGACACGCTGTTTCATTCCATCACCTGTTCCATGACCCAGCGCCGTGTGGGATTGGTCGGGCGAAACGGTGTTGGAAAATCGCTGCTGGCTGAACTATTGAGCGGCGAACGCCAGCCATCAACAGGCAGCGTCGCGTTACCTAATTCCGTTGCCATTTATCGCCAGCTACCGTCTGAATTGCTGTCAGGAAAACGCTCAATCGGTGAGTTTCTGGGTAAGCAGGCGATTCTTGATGCGCTCAAACGGATTGAATCGGGTGATTGCTCTCAACATTGGTTTGATATCGTGGGGGATGAGTGGGATCTGCCCGCGAAGCTCAACCAACAGCTGGCCAGCATGCACTTGCCACAAGATCCGGCCTTTTTATGCGCCAAGCTAAGCGGAGGACAACTTGCCCGGCTGCAACTTTGGCAGCTATTTCATCGCAGTACCCAACTGTTGATCCTCGATGAGCCGTCGAATCACCTCGACACCCATGCCAAGCAGTGGCTGATCGAAACCATGCGATCTTTCCAAGGCGCCATTTTACTGATCAGTCACGATCGCCAGTTGCTGCGCGAAATGGACGAAATCTGGGAGCTGTCTGGCCTCGGTTTGCAGGTGTTTGGCGGTAATTATGATGTGTACGCCGAGCAAAAGCGTAGCGAATTGTTGGCGGTAGAGCGTCAGTTAGCTTGTATCACCAAGCAACAAAAACAACTGGAAGAACAGGCGCAGTGTAATCGTGAAAAAGCGGAGCAAAGAGCGTCGCAAGGAAACAAACTGCGCAGAGAGGGCAGTCAGGCGACCATTTTGCTCGATGGTAAAAAGGATAAAGCTACGGCTCGAGCGGCAAACCGCAGTAAGAATGAACAGCTACGGCAAAGCCACTTGCAAGCGAAGGCACAAACCTTGAGCGCGCTAAAGGAGCAACTGAAAGGCCAGAAGTTGTACTTGGCTGGCTCCCTTCAAAATACCCGCAAAGCGATCACGATAACCGAAGCGGTGTTGGCGTTTGGTAATGCAAAACCTAAAACGTTCACGGTGTATGCTCACGAAAAAGTTCACCTGACCGGCAGCAATGGTTGCGGTAAATCGACGTTACTGAAAACCCTACTTGGAGAAGTGGTGCTGGCAAGCGGCGAGTTACAGCTGAATAGCGCGTTGTATTATCTCGACCAACATTTTGGTGCGGTTCGTGAAGACTGGTCGGTGCTTGAAAACCTACTTCAACAGTGCGCGGGAATGAAAGAACGAGATGCGCGAACCTTGTTGGCTGGCATCGGTTTTCGCCGTGACAGTGTGTTTCGCCAAGGTAAATCGCTGAGCGGTGGCGAGAAGATGAAACTGACGATGCTCATTGCCAGCCATCAGAACGCACAACCGTTTTTGTTGCTGGATGAGCCGGATAACCATCTCGATCTCAATTCCAAACTCATGTTGGCGCAAGCGCTGCAACAATACCAAGGTGGTTTTATGCTGATCAGCCACGATCCAACATTCGCCGAAGAATCTGGCGTACAACGCGAGATAAATTGGGATGCTGAGTAAGCTAAAAGCCAGAACGTTTCGATCCGGCTCCTTTGTCTAACATTACAAAATCTGCCGAATATCGGACGAAATGCTGCTGATCATCTCTCTTGCGCTCTCATCACGTAGCTGGACCAGAATGATGAACAGCAAATCGGTGATCACATTCTGAGCGCTGCGCGAAGCAATAGCTGAGCTGCGGTGCTCGGTTTCGTCGGCAATGGTGTCGAACGTCATGTCCGCCAGCTGGCGGAGACGGCTTTTGTTGGGCGAGGTGAGTGCTATGACTTTCGCCCCTTGTTCTTTTGCCGCTTCGGTCGCCACCAAAATCTCTTTTCGGTCGCCGGAAAACGAAATCGCGATTTGTACATCCTGCTCGGTCAGCGTGCGCGCGACTGCAATCTGGACATGGCTGTCTTGTTCGGCTAATGCGGTGATGCCGAGTTTGAGCAACTTATAACTAAGATCTTTGGCGGTGAGTGCGGATCCGCCAATGCCCACAATCTGTACTCGGCGCGCGTCGCTTAACCACTGCACGGCTTGGTGACACGCTTCCATCGACAAGGCGTTGGTGGTGTGAAACATCGCGTCGGTTTTGGCTTTCACCAGCTTTTGCGCGATCACGGCGATAGGGTCATCGGCCAGAATATCGCTGTGTAGCGGCGTATTTTGCATCGCCTGTTTACGGCCAATCTCTTCAGTTAACGCCAGCTTAAACGCGCTGTAGCCCTTAAACCCCAATCGCTGGGTAAATTTCACAATGCTTGACTGACTCACATTCACCGCTTGAGCTAACTCCTGACTGGTTAACTGGGCAGCCTGAGCCGTGTGTTCAACAACCCAATCACCAATCTGGCGACCACTGTGTGATAACTGAGTACGTCTCGATACGATTTTATGGATGACTGACATGCAAAAACCTCAAAATGTGAAATAAATTATTCCATCCAATAAATAAAAGTCAAATACGCTAACTTATTCACGCCAAAGATAGTTTGGCCAAATTTCTTCAACTGTAACGCGATTTAACTGGGCATTATTCCAGAGTTTTAGCGTCTAAAGAATAACCTCAAGTGTGATTTTTATCACCAAATTTGAATATTTTATTCCATAGAATCGCCCTCAGTTCAATTCCGTTTAGAGATGTCGTAATGAAAATTGATTTAACCCGTTTGGTCACCGAAAGCCGCAATCCGGCAAGCGCTGCTATAGACACGTTATCGACGGTTGAGATGTTAAAAGTCATCAATCAAGAAGATCAGAAAGTCGCACTGGCGGTGGAGGCGGTGCTACCGAACATTGCGCTGGCAGTGGATGCAATCACCCGCGCTTTTGCTGAAGGTGGACGTTTGATTTACATGGGCGCTGGCACGTCTGGCCGGTTGGGCATTCTTGACGCCAGCGAATGTCCTCCAACGTATGGCACGCCGCACGAACTGGTGGTGGGCCTGATTGCTGGCGGACATCAGGCCATTCTCAAAGCAGTGGAAAATGCAGAAGACAACCGCGAACTGGCCAAGCAAGACCTTCAATCGCTCAACCTAACCGAACGTGATGTGGTGGTAGGCATCGCCGCCAGCGGACGTACGCCATATGTGCTCGGTGGGCTGGACTACGCCAATGAGGTGGGCGCGATGACGGTTTCTGTGGCTTGCAACCCGGAATGTCCGATGGCTGATGCGGCCAAGATAGCGATTTTGCCCGTTGTCGGGCCCGAAGTGGTGACCGGGTCTTCTCGCATGAAGGCGGGAACGGCGCAAAAACTGGTGCTCAACATGCTGACTTCGGGCGCAATGATTCGCAGCGGAAAAGTATTTGGCAACTTGATGGTGGATGTTGAAGCGACCAACGCCAAGCTGATTCAACGCCAAACCAACATCGTCGTCGAAGCGACAGGTGCTTCGGCCGAAGAAGCGGAATCGGCGTTGAACGCGTGCAATCGTCACTGCAAAACCGCGATTCTGATGATTCTATCCGGGCTTGATGCAAAACAAGCAACGGCCAAATTACAGCAGCACAATGGATTTATTCGCGCTGCACTTAACGACCAATAAAGTATTCAGGTTCTCAAGGAGAGCGTTATGGCAAAGATTAGCCAAACAATGATATCGCAGATTCTGGCGGCAGTCGGGGGGAGCGGTAACGTCAACAAATGTGGCAACTGTATGACCCGATTGCGCCTGACTCTGGCCAACAATGGGGTGGCGGATCAGGCAACGCTCAAACAAATTCCCGGTGTCATGGGGGTTGTGGAAAGTGATGAGCAGTTTCAGATCATTCTTGGTCCGGGCAAAGCCCAACAAGCGGCGGATCTGATGAATCAACTGATAGAAAGCATCATCAGTGGAAACGCGCAGCCTATTGAGGCCAACGATTCTCAGGATCTCTCTTCTGTGGCGGCAGCGCAGAAAAAACAAATGAAAAATAAGCAAACCAGCGCGGTGCAACGTTTTCTGAGCAAGTTCGCCACCATTTTTACGCCGCTGATCCCAGGCTTTATCGCTGCGGGTTTGCTGCTGGGATTCGCCACGTTGCTGGAACAAATCTACGTGGTCGATCAGACGCCAAGTCAGTTCATGTTGGATTTGATTGCGTACATGAAAGTGTTTGGTAAAGGCCTGTTTGCGTTCCTGAGTATTTTGATTGGCTACAACGCGCAACAGGCGTTTGGTGGCTCAGGTGTGAACGGCGCCATACTCGCGTCTCTGTTCGTGCTTGGCTATAACCCGGATGCGACATCGGGGATCTATTCCGGGATGAGTGAGTTCTTCGGCTACACCATTGACCCGCGCGGGAACATCATTGGTGTACTGCTGGCTGCGATCATTGGTGCGCAGGTAGAACGTAAAGTACGTGAATACATGCCGAATGACCTCGATATGATTCTGACGTCTGTGGTCACGCTGCTCATCATGGGCGTAGTCACTTACGTGGTGATCATGCCAATCGGTGGCGAACTGTTTAAAGGCATGTCGTGGTTGTTCATGAACCTCAACGATAACCCGCTGGGTGCCGCTGTTTTGGCTGGTCTGTTTCTGATTTCCGTCGTATTTGGTATTCACCAGGGGTTTGTACCGGTTTACTTCGCGTTGATGGAAGCGCAAGGTTTTAACTCGCTGTTCCCGATTCTCGCTATGGCGGGAGCCGGACAAGTGGGAGCGTCACTCGCGCTGTATTTTAAAGCCAACAAAGATGCGGTGCTGCGAACTCAGGTGAAAGGGGCCATCATTCCGGGGATTCTCGGTATCGGTGAGCCACTGATTTACGGTGTTACGCTTCCTCGCGTAAAACCATTCGTGACCGCTTGTGTGGGCGGTGCGGCCGGGGGTTTCTTTATCGGTCTGGTTTCTTACCTTGGGTTGCCAGTGGGTCTGAACACCGTCTTTGGTCCGTCAGGTATCGTTGCGATCCCACTGATGACCTCAAACAGCGGTATCTTTGCTGGCATGGCGGTATTCGTTACTGGCCTGCTTATCTCGTATGTTGTGGGTTTTATTGCGACTTACTTCGTTGGCATCAAGAATGTCGATTTAAGCTGATTCATCCTTCCCCCTATAGGAATGAAGTGGCTGCGCCTTTGAGAAATCAAAGGCGCTTTTTTTGTGTTTAAAGTATTTCACGAGAGGTTTGCCGTGGGTTCTTTATCAGTCGACTGGTCAATACGATGACCGAACCGAACAGAGCGAGCAAACCATAACCGCTCGCGATTTGTAGCAAGCTGAAGTGGGAAGAGAGCTGGCCAGAGATAAGCGTCGGTATCGCGGCACCCGCGTAGGATGTGGAATAGATGACGGCAAAGACGTTGGCCCGCAGCTGATGACTGCAGCGGGAATCCAGTTAGGCACGGAACGCGCGTGATCGACCAGCCAGGAAGCCAAAGCTGTAGACGCCAACCCGCACGACAATCCTTGCAGCAAACGCCCGACAATTAAAGGCGGCGCACTGTGTACATTCACAAACACCGCGACCGATAGAGCGGCGAGCATGAGTGAGAGCAGAGCCACAGGCTTTCGTCCCCAATGATTGGACAAACGTCCGAGCAGTACTAATGCCGTCACGGCACCAATGAAATACACCACAGAGCTCAGCGAGAGCTGCCAGTAACTGACATGGTCGTACAACTGATAGGTTCCATATAACGGAATCGGAACTGCAGAGGTCACATAGGTGACCATCAGAGCAAGTGAAGCGCTCACAAAAGAAAATCGATTAATAGTGATTTGCACGCAAGAGTCCTTGAGATGAATAACGGCTGATTCAGCGGATAGCGTTATTGTAAAGGTCTGATGCGGTGAGCTCGTTGCCCATTCCTCCTTAAAGTTTGCCAGAAAATATTTATTCGTTTTCGCATCTTAATTTGCTCACTACTTATATCCGTTTTCTCTGATGGAACTTGCTCGCTGCTTTTTATAAACGTCGAATAACTACCCACCAACGGAATATAAAAAATTCCGCCAAATTTTGCTGAATGTAATTTTCTGTTTGGATTGAATTCATCAGAGGCTTTGGATGTTTCTACTCGGAAGAATAGGCAAAAAATAGAAGCTTATAGGCAATGGATGAGGCAAGCAGTCACGCTAGATTAAATCAACCCGTTCAATCAGTTCTCATTCACTAACGGAAGGTAATCAGAATGTTGAAGTTAAAAGCCTATTTAAAATCCCTCTCGCTAATATTTGCGATGACATCGTTATTCAGTGCGGCCAGTGCGTGGTCGGCCGAAATCCTAAGCGCGAAAGATCGCGCAATCATTCCTGTTGCCGCTTTTACGGCAAGCGGTGAAAGCGAAAAACTGAAAATCAGCCTGAACGAAGCGCTGGATGCCGGCTTAACCATTAACGAACTCAAAGAGGTGTTGGTTCAACTCTACGCCTACGCTGGGTTTCCACGTAGTTTGAATGGCTTGGCAACGTTTATGACCGTGCTGGATGCACGCAAAAGCCAGGGTATTCAGGATGTGTTAGGTAGAGAGTCATCTCCGCTCCCCACAGATAAATCCAGCCTTGAATTTGGTACCGAGAACCAAACCAAGTTGATTGGAGTGGAAGTAAAAGGAGCGCTATTCGATTTCTCTCCTCAGGTTGATGAATACCTGAAAGCACACCTGTTTGGTGACATTTTCCAGCGTGACGTACTGAGCTGGAAACAACGTGAACTGGCGACGATTGCTGCGCTGGCCAATATCCATGGTGTAAACAGCCAGCTGGCTGCCCATTTCAACATCAGCATGAACAACCACATTTCTCCGGCGGAGCTGAAGGCATTTATTTCCGTACTGAAGACGTATTGTGGCGAAGCCATTTCAGTCAATGCCCAGCAGGTGTTGGATCAGGTGCTTGCGAGTAAACAATAGCCTGATGACATCTCATCGGAAAAATCAATCAAATCAGGAGTCAACATGATGAAAAATACAAGGTCAATGATGTTGTTGATCGCTGCTGTGAGCGGCGTAACGCTAACCCAAGCTCAGGCCGCAGACGGCCAACAAGTGTATCGCGCGCAGGATCTGCAATCTTTCACTGGGCCAGATAACTTATTCACTGGCAGCGTGAACGTCGACATGCTGTTTCCGGAAAACGAGGTCGCCCATTACAGCGCGGCGTACGTGACTTTTCAAGCTGGTGCACGAACTGCCTGGCATTCTCATCCAGCAGGTCAGCACATGATTGTCACTCAGGGCGAGGCTTTAACTGGTACTCGCGACGGCAACGTCATCCATTTCCATGCTGGTGAAAGCGTTTGGTGTCCACCCGCTATTGACCACTGGCACGGAGCGACACCGGATGCGGCCATGACACATCTTGTGGTAACGGCGTCAGCTGAGGGAAAAAACGTCATCTGGAAAGAGAAAGTCACGAACGAGCAGTACCTCAGTGGTCAATGAGAAATTTGGAATATCAGGCAAGAAGTCAAGACTATCGCGCTACCGAATTAGCGGAATAAAAAGCGACAATACGAACATCAAGAAGGCCAGTAAATTCCAACTTTAAACGTCACGTTTATTTTTCTTGCTCGGTCAGAAAACGGTATTTGATGGTATTCAGTTGCGACATTTCCTTGTTGTTCTGAATGTTATTTTTGGAGAAATTGATCATGAAATCACACAGCGAAACGGCTATGGCCGATAACGCAGAAAAAGCGCCAAATGAAGCACGCCGCGACGTACTTAAATTAACGGGCGCAGGTTTAGTTGCATTAGGAGTAGGTACGATGACTTCAAGTAAAGCGATCGCGCAATCGGAACTCAAACTGAGTGACGAGTGGGACAAAACATTTGCCAAGAGCGACAAAATAGACCATCAGAAAGTGACATTTAAGAACCGTTACGGGATCACTCTGGCGGCTGATTTGTACCAACCTAAAAATGCCAGCGGTAAGCTTGCAGCCCTAGTCCTGAGCGGCCCGTTTGGTGCCGTGAAAGAGCAATCTTCCGGCCTTTATGCGCAGACGATGGCTGAACGTGGCTTCGTCACTATCGCATTTGACCCGTCTTACACTGGCGAAAGTGGTGGTGAGCCTCGTAATGTGGCTTCACCGGATATCAACACTGAAGATTTCAGTGCCGCGGTCGATTTTGTTGGCTTGTTGCCAAATGTGGATCGCGAACGTATTGGTGTTATTGGTATTTGCGGCTGGGGTGGTATGGCTCTCAATGCGGTTGCTATCGACAAACGCGTGAAAGCCGTGGTGACCAGCACCATGTATGATATGACACGTGTGATGTCTAAAGGCTACTTCGATAGCGTCACGCTTGAGCAACGTACCGCTGCATTAGAACAGCTTGGCCAACAGCGTTGGGCTGATGCCGAAAAAGGTGAACCCGCTTATGGCCCGGTATCTCTTGAGCTTAAAGGTGGTGAACCTCAGTTTGTGGTGGAGTACGCAGCTTACTATAAATCGGCTGAACGTGGCTTCCATCCTCGCGCGATTAACTCGAATGCATCATGGACAGTCACGACTCCATTGTCGTTCATGAACATGCCCATCCTGACGTACATCGCAGAAATTTCGCCACGCCCGGTGCTGTTTATTCACGGAGAGAAGGCGCATTCGCGTTACTTTAGTGAAACAGCATACGAAGCGGCCGCAGAGCCGAAAGAGCTGATGATTATCCCGGGTGCCAACCACACTGACCTTTACGATCAGATGGATGTCATTCCATTCGACAAAATTACCGCATTTTTTCAGCAGCATCTTGCATAAAAAATAGGTTACACTGTTGCCAGTTGAGCGCCTCGACGGTGCCTGCTGGCAACAGAACTCAGATTCTGATTCAATTCTTATAACGATAACGCAATAATTTTTCTAATAAAGTCATTCAAGATTCTACACAGATAGCGAAATTCTCAAATGGTATGATTCGTTGAATCAAACCCTGAAACAACTTTATGAAAAATATGGTTAGTTGAGGTTGCTATTCCCAATGGAAACACCAAACGAAAAAGTTGTCATTAACTCGCGCTTCCTGTTCGATGTGGTAGAGAGAAGCTTAACCGACGCGTATGACGAGAAAATCATCATCGGCACTAATGAAGCACAAATACTTTCACTGTTGGTCAACCATCCCAATTCAGTGCTGAGCAGAGAAGAGATCTACCGGCAGGTATGGACGGAACGAGGCGGCAAAGTGGATGATTCAAGCCTGACGCAGTCTATCTCACTGCTGCGCAAAATGTTGGGCGATAAGGCAACGAAGCCCGAATACATCAAGACCGAGTCGCGCATCGGTTATCGGTTCATTGCACCGGTTGATCCGCTGTATTCTGAGATTCCGCTGGACGATCTGGTGGAAACATCACGAGAGGAGGGAGCAGAGTCTGTTAAGTTGAATGGCGAAGCGCAATCCGGTCATCGTTATATCAATACTAAACATGACGCCGTTGATGAAAACGCTCGGTGTGAGGCTTCAAAGCGCCGTTTATCACAACTGGTTACGCCGATTATGGCGGTGTTACTGACGTCGCTTTTGCTTATTGATTTCAACGGCTCGCAAGGCATGCTCTCATACCTTTATCGCAGCATTTTAGAGTGAGCGTGTAGCAGGCTCGATAACGCCACGTTAAACAGAGTAAGCCGCAACAAAAAAAGGGCCTATGGCCCTTTTCACGTTTAAGCGAATTCTTTCACTATTAAGCGGTTCTTGTTGTCACGATTGGCGATCACTTGTTCCCGGTCGTCTATTGCCCCCAGGGTTTTCGCTAAGCGGTCGTACATCACAACATTCACTGTGGCCGCCAGATTCATGCAGCCGTGGGTCGGGATGTAAACCACATGATGAGCCTGATCGACCACCTCTTGCGGCAGCGAGCTATCTTCCGGACCAAACAGATAAATGGCGTTTTCCGGATGCTCAAAATGCGGCAGCGCTGTTGCACCAACCACCAACTCAACGCAGACGATCTCCACGTCGCTGCCAAGGCCTGCGGTGAGTTCGTCCATTTCGACTAAATCGATACGTTCCTGCATGTTTTGTGTATCAGTTTGAAATTTCGCTGCGCGATTGTAGCGGCTGCCGTTGTAACGTACCTGAGTGGCGTTATAGCATCCTGCTGCGCGTATGACCGCGCCCACATTGGTCGGGCTTTTCGGGTTATGCAGTCCAATAATGACCGTTGACTGTGTTGTCATTGATGTTGTTCTACTTCTGTATTGCTAAGAGTCGAGCGTAACACTCACGAATGGCGGGATTATCGCTCTAACACGAGCGAAGTGCTAGGCCGGATAGTGCATTTACCGATACAAACCAAGCCATGATTCGAATATCTCACTTAAACAAATCAATCTGTGATTTGATTATTGTAATTAATCGCATTACATTGTGATTTGAATAACAACGATTTTCGCATCAAGAGTAGCATTATGTGGATTTGGCAGCAGGATAACTGGCCTCACTTTACGTGGGATAAGAACACCATCGAACCCATGGTGAGGCAAACACGCCTTAACCAAGGCATCCTGTTGGGTAAAATCACCAGTCAGTCTCAGGATCAAAAGCAAAGTATGCTTGATACTTTACTGGCGAACATCGTGCATTCCAGCGCTATCGAAGGGGAAACGCTCAATGCGTTTTCGGTGCGCTCGTCGCTGGCGAACCGACTTGGCCTGACGGAAGAAAGACCATTTCCAACCACCGAGCAGACGGACGGTTTAGCAGAAATCATGCTAGACGCTGTTGAGAACCTTGAGGCTCCACTGACTCTGGAACGTATTCTCCACTGGCACGACAGGCTTTTTCCTGAAGGTTACACCATGTTTAATCCCGTCATTGGTGGCCAACTGCGTGGTGATGCGCCAATGCAGGTGGTGTCTGGCCGTATCGATAAACCGACAATCCACTTTGAAGCACCGGATCGTGAGCGGCTCGATAACGAACTGGCGATGTTCTTAGAATGGTTCAACAGCTCCAAACAAAACGTTTCGCTTGATCCATTGATCAGAGCGGCCATCACCCATTTATGGTTTGTTACGCTGCACCCGCTGGATGATGGTAATGGACGTATCACGCGCTTACTCACCGACTTGGCGCTCGCTCAGGCCGAGCAGCAATCAGTCCGGTTTTACGCAATGTCGGTGTGCATTCTGGCGAACCGCAAAAGCTACTATGAGATCCTCGAACAGACTCAAAAGGGCGATGTAGACATCACGCCCTGGCTGGTTTGGTTTTTTAATACGCTGAATGAAACCTTTGCGGACGTACTGAAAGAGATCGATCAAACCCTATTCAAAACCAACTTCTGGCGTACAGTGGATCAAACCAAACTGACTGCAGAACAGGTTAAGGTCTTGAACCGCATGCTGGATGGAGATTTTGAACAGGGCATCAATACCACCCAATATCATAAAGTTGCCAAAGTCAGTAAACCCACCGCAACCCGCCACTTAGCAGCGCTGGTGGAACTGGGCTGTTTAGTTAAATCCGACGCTGGTGGCCGCAGCACACGATATATGCTGCCAGGCTAGGGGCTGAATTAGCTTGGATTTATGGAGAATATTCACCTGGTTTAATAATTAAGGCGAAGGCGGTATAGTCTTTAGCTTCAACGCAATAAGGAAGTGAGGGTGGTGGGTTATTGAACTAGATATTTATGATGGGTTTGTTGGCGAGTCCGCTTCCGGCAATCCTTGTGGCCATGGCAGTCTAGGAGCGATCGCGGGTATTTTGTCTAAATGTGCAGTTCAACATACTCTCCAAGAAACTGCACGATTAACAAAGCAAATTTAAACTCACCAAGGAAAGCACTGACGATGCCTCTAAGAAAAGCCAAAGTTGATGAATTGGATACCATCTACGCAATGGGGTCCGATGTGTGGACTGGTGGCCTTGGTTTTGAACAATACCTGGCTGGTTGCCGCGATAGTGGAAAGTATCGTTCCGGTACCTGGTATGTGTTGGCTCAAGGCGAGCAAATCGTCGCTTCCCTGATAGTTTATTCACGCATGTTTGGTCTGGAAGATGGCTGCTTTGGCATCGGTTCGTTAGCAACGCTTCCTGAGCAGCGCAATAAAGGTTATGGCGCTGAATTAGTGAATTTGGTCAAAGCTGAACTGTTTAATAATCAACAAGCGAAAGCGATTTACTTGCATTGCGACATCGACTATCGATTCTACGAAAAACTCGGTTTTAGCTGGCTACAAGGTTCAGATTGCATGTGTATCTCTGCTGACCCGTTGGTTTACGAACGCCCATTACCCGCATACTTCTAACATCGTGCTGCCGGTTAGTATTTTCATGTTCACACCGCTTACTGTTTAAACAAAGCACAATATTTCAAACAATTAAGGACGTTTATGATCGATTTTTCTACTTTGCCTGATGAAAACTCAAAGCGATTTATCGCCGTACTGAATAAAAAAGTGGAGATGGGGCGCCTGTTTAACGCGCTGGGTCACATGACCGCGGGGCTGGTCGGTCAAATTGAAGACGTCGATGACCTTTGTTTTCTACAATATCAAGATAAGGAAGGGGGCACGCATCCGTCCATTTCTCATTATCCATTCATCGTATTGAAAGCGGACAACTCCAATAAAATTAGAAAAGTGCGCGAAGAACTGCTGCAGCGTGGACTTCCCTTTACTGATTTTACTCATACCATGATTGTCGGTTCGTCAGAGGAACAGGTGAATGCGACCGCAGAAACCGCAGAACAAGATCTCGAATACTTTGGTATTTGTATGTTCGGTGATGCCGCCGAGCTGAAAGAGTTCACGGGAAAATTCAGCTTATTTAAGTAACCATTTCATCGGAAGAATAAAGTCCGGCATTCACCGGGCTTTTTCATACTCATGAATCACTCATTTAATGCGCATGATGCAGCAAACCGGCAGACATCATCGTGTTGGTCGCGATAGCTTAACACTGCGGCGAATTCGCTATTCGCATTAACGTTGACCTGATGCTTCTAATCAGTAACTATGTTATTGATTTAAAGAAAGATATAAAACAGGTTATCGCTTAAGGATATGGCAGATACATTGGTGACAATGTCAGCATGTATCTGATAGCGAATAACAGGGTGCAAGATTGATCAAAGAGTGAGTAAAGGAATGGCCATTAAATACGAAGAGAAAGTCCCAAGCCCAGCGGAATTCTGCGATATGCGCGTCAAAGCGGGCCTATCGCCTAAGTCATTACAAGCGGCCACCATCGCATTGCCGAACAGCTTGTACGGCATCTCAATAAGAGATGGAGAAGAGCTCATTGCCATGGGACGCGTGGTGGGTGATGGTGCGTGTAATTTTGAAATTGTCGATGTTGCCGTCGACCCGCACTATCAGGGAAACGGCTTTGGACGAGAAATCATGGAATACATCGACAACTATCTCGCCTCGGTGGTACTGGAAGGGTCATACGTCTCGATGATTGCTGATGAACCAGGCTTTTACGAAAAACTGGGCTATCAACTGGTTGCGCCGGCCAGTCACGGTATGACGAAAAAGTTTAAGCCAAAGAGCGCGTAAATCGAGGTTCATGCATACTCAACAAGCAAAGAAAAGCCCGGTATAACCGGGCTTTTTTACTCGTTTCGTTTAACCATTACAGCGAACGCAGCACTGAAGTCAGGCGCTCTGCAGCGTCAGCCAAATCTTGTGGCGTGGAGTTGGTGAAGTTCAAACGCAGTGCGGAAGGGGCATTGTCCGGATTCGGGTAGAATACCGGGCTCGGCACTACCGCTACGCCTTTTGCCAGCAGCTGTTTAGCCAGTTCAAAGGTGTCGCATTGAGGAATCGTCATCCACACAAACATGCCGCCTTCAACAGGTTTGAGTTCGCAGCCCTCTGGCAGTTGTTTATTCAGTTCGTTAGACAATACTTCGTAACGAGATTGGTACAGTTCGCGAATGCGCGTCAGGTGCTCCGGAAACTGAGGGTGCGCCAGCAGGGCATGTAACAGAGCTTGCATCGGTACGCTGGAGTGCAAATCTGCGCCTTGTTTTACTTTGATCATCGGCGTCAGGTATTCGCTACGGCCAGAAACTGCACCTAAACGCAGGCCTGGTGATGCAATTTTCGAGAAAGAACGCAGTACGATCGATTTGTTCGGACAGAAATCAGAAACGAGCGGGAAAGCACTGCCTTCAAAACGCAGTTCGCGGTAAGGCACGTCTTCTACCATCACCACATCAAACACTTCACACAACTCCGCCACTTTTTTGCGCGTCTCCAATGCCCAGCTGATGCCTGTTGGGTTATGGAAATCCGGCACCGCGTAGAACATTTTTGGCTTCTGGTGACGGAATACGTCTTCCAGCTCGGCCAAATCCGGACCTTGCGCTGTTTGCGTTACGGTGACAATTTCTGCCTGCACCAAACCAAACACCTGCATCGCACCGAGGTAGCTCGGAGCTTCCATCACAACCTTGTCGCCGGGGTTAATGTAAGCACGGGCAATCAAATCCAGACCTTGCTGAGAACCCGTACACACCATGACTTCGTGTGTCTGTGGTAAATCAAAGTACTGTTTCAGAAACGCGATCAGTGGCGCGTAACCTGCGGTTGCACCGTATTGAAAAACTTCAGGTCTTTCCGCCAGTTCAGCGAGCGTAGAACGCATCAGATCGATGGGGAATGTTTTTTCATCTGGCAGACCGCCAGCGAGAGAAATGACGTTTGGGTCACTTGCTGCAGCCAAAATTTCGCGAATATAAGAGGATTTGATCTGTTGCAGTGAACGGGCGATTTCCATGTGTGCTTCCTGTATTTATGCTTTTTTTATCTTTCGAATAGTACGACTCGTTGCGTAAATTTGTTTGTCCATTTATGCTTAAATACTTGTCCATTTATGCGATCTACTGAAATGAATCAGCAGCACGTCTCCCGTATTAACGACATTCTGTACTACATCCATCAGGACATCACCAACGATCTGTCGGCAAAACATCTGGCAGACCTTGCTGCGTACTCCGAACAGCACTTTCACCGAGTGTTTAAACAGGTTGTGGGAGAATCGATTCATCAGTACATTCGCCGCACTCGCATGGAATATGCCGCTAACCAACTGATGTTTGATGGCAACGCATCGGTGATTGATATCGCCAACAAGTGCGGCTTCAGCTCGTTGTCATCATTTTCCAAAGCGTTCAAAGCGACTTTTCATATGGCCCCGGGTAACTGGCGACATGGCGAGCAGCATCTCGATAGCAAGCCGTATCTGAAAGATCCGGAAGTCGCTGCCGGTTACAATCGGGTCGCGAATCTTGATTTGCCGACACCGAAAATTGTAGAAACCAAAGAGCGGATTACCGCCTATGTGCGCCACCAAGGCTATAACCGTTCCATTCGTCGCGCCTGGTTAGTTCTTAAAGCGTGGGCCAAAGAAGAAGGGCGCACGTTTGAACAATTGTTTGGTCTGCATCATTCAAACCCGGCATGGGTAGAATTGGATAAGTGTCGTTACGTGGCGTGTCTGGAAATTGATGAGCCGTTGAAAGTACGCGGCGTGGTGAACCAAATGACCATACCCGGCGGGCTGCATGCGGTGTTTCGTCTGCGCGGCGTGTACGGTGAATTACTGCCTCAGGTAAGCAAGATATTTGAAAAATGGCTGCCGAACTCCGGTTATAAGCTGCGTTCAACGCCCGCTTACGTGCATTACCACAAGAACCATTTCCTCAATGAGGATGAACGGTTCGAAATCGACTTCTATTTGCCGATCAGCTTCTTCTGACGTCGCGGATATTCATGTTAAACAGGCAAAAAAAACACGCCAGGGGGCTGGCGTGTACCTAACAGAAGTGGTGTAAGAAAAGGACATGGACCTTAAATGGAGTAATGCGTAAACAAGACTCGTGTTTAAGCGTTTGTACATTAACCTTGCTGTCTTACAGAATTGTTGCTGATTGAAGAAGATTCTGATCGCAACCCACCGCTAACAACCTGTTATTACTCCTGATTGCGATATTTGTGCAGCAAATCAACCGGAATATGGCAGTAATCATCCGGATGTAGTGTCAGGCGATTCTGATGCTCATCGTCACTTCTGACATAGTTGGTCAGTGGCAACACTTCAACCGCGATTTTGTCGGCGTCCGGGCGCTCGGAGATGTACTTTATCGCTCGTTCAAGGTGTGCCGGATTGTCGCTGTAAACACCAGTACGGTATTTAGGACCGACATCAATACCTTGTTTGTTGATGCTGTATGGGTCGATGATTTCAAACAAGTAATCCATCAACTGCTCAACGCTGACTTGCGCGGGATCGAATTGGGTGCGGACGCACTCGGCGTAGCCGTCATATTCGCTTTGAGTGGTATCAGTGGTGCCATTGGCACGTCCGGCTTCGGTGTGTGTTACGCCCGGCAAATGGCGCATGAATTCCTGAACGCCCCACAGGCAGCCGCCCGCAAAATAAATTTCTTCCATTGTTCACATCTACAACGTCATGAATGTGGTGCGACTCTAGCAAATTGACGCGATGGGAGAAACCCGATCAGACACAATAAAAAGCCTGCTTGAACGCAGGCTTTGGCAGTATGGGAATCTGGCTGATCAGCTTTCGCTGACGGCGGCCACGGATGAAGCGGTTTTTTCGGCTGCATCCGTTCGGTTTTCCGGCAGAACCAAAGTCATCACGATGGCAGCAATGCCACTGGTCGTCACCGGAGAGCCAAACACGCTTTGCAGCAACTTAGGCATCTCCTTCATCACATCCGGCACCAGCATCACGCCCAAACCGATCCCGAACGAAACGGCCAGAATCATCAGGTTGCGGCGATCCAAACGCTCACGCGCGATGATTTTAATGCCTGCCGCCGCGACGGTGCCAAACATCACCAAGGTTGCGCCCCCAATCACCGGTTTGGGAATGGTGGTGAGAATCGCGCCAATCAGCGGGAACAAACCCAGTACGCACAGGATTAGCGCGACAAAGTAACCCACGTAGCGACTGGCAATGCCAGTCAGGTGAATCACGCTGTTGTTCTGGCTGAATGTGGTGTTTGGAAAAGTGTTGAATATCGCGGCCAGCATTGAATTCACGCCGTCGCCGAGAATGCCGGATTTCACGCGGCTTAAATACGTCGGGCCAGTAACGGGCTGCTTGGTGATCATGCAGTTGGCGGTGATGTCGCCGGTCGATTCAATCGCAGTAATCGCATAAATCACGGCAATCGGCACAAAAGCGTACCAGTCGAAGTCAAAGCCATATTTGAATGGCACCGGAATACTGACCAACGGCTGATGAAATGCGTGACCCAGATGCACCATGCCCATGCTGGCGGCGGCCACATAACCCAATACCATGCCGACCAGAATCGAAGAGAGGCGCACCATCAAATGACGAGAGCGGTTGAGCGCAATGATGGTAACTAACACGACTGCGCCGAGCGCTAAGTTGTGCCATTGGCCAAAATCGGGTGCGTTGACGCCGCCGGCTAAATCCGTCATGCCGACTTTAATCAGGGAAATACCGATGGTGGTGACCACAATGCCCGTGACCATCGGCGTGATGATGCGCCGTAACTTGCCAATGCATTGCGAAAGTACGATTTCGATGAATGCCCCAACGAAACAGACGCCAAAGATCAGCGCCAGAATCTCTTCCGGGCCACCGCCTTTGGCCTTGGCGATAAAGCCTGCGGCCAGTACCGAGCTCAAAAACGCGAAGCTGGTGCCTTGCACACAGATCATGCCTGCGCCAATTGGCCCAATGCGGCGCGCTTGAATAAACGTCCCGATACCGGACACAATCAGCGCCATACTGATGAGGTAAGGCACATGGTCGCCCAATCCCAACACGCCGCCGATAATCAGCGTAGGCGTAATGATTCCGACAAAACTGGCCAGCACATGTTGTAGGCCTGCGTACAGTGCTGCGCCGGGCGTTGGCTTATCGTCGAGCCCGTAAATCAGGTCGTGACTTTCCTTGTGAGACATTCTGACTTCCTTGTATACAATATTGTTGACATATTTTTCATCAATACAGCAAACACTATGCCAGTAAATTTCTGACCAGTTAGTCAAGGTAATTCAGCGAGTTAGGATATAACGCATAAATATTGGCGCTGAAATGTTGTTCGATTGTGGTGCACTTGCATTAAATTGGGTTGCATAAAAAAACCGCCGGACAGGAAGGGCGCCACGGCGGTTTGTAAAAAACAGAATCAACGGGTTAAGCCGGGTGATGCTCGATCCAGTGACGGGCAATTTGTTCGCGAGTCGCCACCCAAACGCCCTTATGCTGTGCGACGTAATCGAGGAATTTCTTTAACGCCATAAAACGACTGGGTTTACCTATCACGCGGCAGTGTAAACCGACCGACATCATTTTGGGTTTCTCGGCACCTTCAGCGTACAAACAGTCAAAGTTCTCCTTGAGGTACTGAAAGAATTCTTCCCCGTGGCTAAACCCATAAGGCGAGGAAAACCGCATGTCGTTAGTATCCAAGGTGTAGGGCACAATCAGGTGCGGACGCGTTGAACCGGGATGCTTCTTGTCAGGCACTTGGGTCCAGAACGGCAGGTCGTCCCCGTAGTAATCCGAGTCATACAGCAAACTGTCCTGTTCAGCGACCAATTCGCGGGTGTTGGGGGAATCGCGGCCAGTGTACCAACCGATTGGGCGTTTCCCCGTGAGGGTTTCAATCAGATCGAGCGCCTGATGCATGTGCTGGCGCTCTTGCTCGATCGGCATGTTTTGGTAATGAATCCATTTTAAACCGTGGCATGCGATTTCGTGCCCATCTTCAATGAAGGCTTGTGTTACTTCTGGGTTACGCTGTAACGCAGTAGCAATGCCAAAAATGGTCAGCGGTAATTCACGCTTTTTAAATTCGTTAAGAATGCGCCATACCCCAGCGCGCGAACCGTATTCGTACAGGGACTCCATGCTCATGTGGCGAGCGGGAAACGGCTCGGCGCCCGCAATTTCCGACAAAAAGGTCTCGGCGTGCGGATCGCCGTGTAAGACGCAGTTTTCTCCGCCTTCTTCGTAGTTCAAGACAAATTGCAGCGCAATCTTTGCGCCGCCTGGCCAGTTGGCATCCGGCACCTTGTCGCGGCCGTAGCCGATGTAATCGCGAGGATTTGAGATTTCCATATCGAAGTTCCTTATCACTGACTTAACGGCTCCAATGTTGATAACGGCCGTGAAACGATTTGCTGAGTGGCGCGGCGTAGTTGCCACTTTTGGATGTCGTGAGTTTGAGTGCGTGCAATGATTCGGCCAATTTGACGGCGGCTGCCACACCATCAATCACTGGCACATTAAGTGCCGCCGAAAGTTCCGTCGCTAAGTCAGACATCCCGGCGCAGCCGAGCACAATTGCTTCCGCGCCGTCTTGGCTGATGGCTGCCCGGCATTCTTGCAACAACTGTTGATAGGCCGATGCCTGAATCTGTTCCAAATCCAGCACCGCGATGTCTGTTGCGCGAACGCCTGAGCACAGATGATGGTAACCGTAACGATGCAACAGATGCTCGGCTGCAGGCAGGGTGCGCGACATGGTGGTCACCACTCCAAAGCGGTGTGACACTAGGCTTGCCAATTGAAACGCGGCGCCCGCGATGCCAATGACAGGCACCGAAGCCAGTTCGCGCGCGGCATCTATCGCCGGATCGCCAAAGCAGGCGATAATATGGGCATCAACGCCTTCTGCTTCACCTCGTGCAATCACATCGAGCAACGCCGCGGCGGCAATGGTTTCATCCAAGGCACATTCGATACTTTCCGGGCCATGCGCCGGATTGCGGGCAATTATCTCACTACTGGATAAACATACAGATTGCGCAGAAAGTGCTATTTTGTCGGTCATGCCCTGACACGTATTGGGGTTGATAAGCTGAATCTTCATTGATTAATCCATTTGCGCGAACAGCGAGTTAAAGTCCACCTGAGCATCCTGTTTGCCGGTTAACGAGATCGACTGTTTGATGTGAAGTAGGTGGTGACGCATCCATTCTTGTGCTTCGACGACTTTACGTTGGTCGAGCAGATCAATCAGCTCAACATGATCGCCACAATCGCAGCTCACACTTTCGCGCGTACCGTAGGCGGCAATCACTAGCGATGAGCGATAGCACAACTGCTCGATAAACTCTGCCAGTACCTGATTGTTTCCCATACGCGCCAGTTCATAGTGGAACTTCGCCGTCAGTTGAATCGACTTAGAGAGATTGCCTTCATTGTCTGCCTGTTTTTCCAACGCCACCATGTCACGAAAATGCTGCGCGACTTTCAGATTCCAGTTTTCACTGATTTCAGGCACCAGAAGCGGCTCCAACATAATGCGGCTATCCAGCACTTCTTCCGCTTCTTGGCGGCTGGGGCGGTTAACCTGTGCGCCTTTATTGGGTTGAATCACCACAAACCGCTCCAGCGCCAAACGTTGCAGCACTTTTCGAATGCCCGTCCGGCTCACACCAAACGCTTCTGAAAGCTTATCTTCTGGCAGTCGTTCGCCCGGGGGAAGCTGGTGCTCGACGATCGCTTTCAGCATCTTTTGATAAATTTTTTCGTCGTTAGACATACGCATTCTCTTTACTGTTGTATACAAATTACCGTTGCAATATGTATACCATGTTGTGGAAGGCATACAAGCCAATAAATCGGTCATAGCCTGCATTGAAGCTTAAATTTGTTGAAGTTTTATGCACTAACTTGTGGCGCGCTGAACTTTCGTGGTGCATTCTAAGTCTAGTCCAAAGTAGGTATCATCACTGAAAGCCAGTGATTTCAATACATTTCGATTTTGGCACGCTCCTTGTATTTAGGATTGTATACAATGTAAAAACAAGGATGCGACATGATGAAAAAGGAATTCCCAGTCAGCGACAGACTCGCTAACGCAGATTTGCTTCCGGATAAAGAACAGAAGTGGGGCTGGTACAGTATTTTTGCTTTCTGGATGTCAGACGTTCACAGCGTCGGTGGCTACGTGTTTGCCGCCAGCCTGTTTGCGTTGGGTCTGAACGGTATTCAGGTGTTTATCAGTTTATTGGTTGGCATTTCGATTGTGATGGTGTTTGCCAACCTGATGGGTAAACCGGGTCAGAAAGCGGGTGTGCCGTTTCCGGTGGTGGCGCGGATGTCGTTCGGCGTATTTGGCGCTAATATCCCCGCGGTGATTCGCGGCCTGATTGCGGTCGTGTGGTATGGCATCCAGACCTTTTTGGCGTCCAGTTCATTTATCATTCTGTTACTGTACTTTTTCCCCGGGCTGGAAAGCCTGGCTAAGCCAACGTTTTTAGGGCTTTCCTATCTGGGCTGGATTGGTTTTAGTGCCATGTGGGTTATTCAGGGCATCGTGTTCATGTTCGGCATGGACATGATTCGCAAGGTCATCGACTGGTCGGGCCCGGCGATTTACGTCGCCATGTTCGCGCTGTGTCTGTATATGATTGATCTTGCGGGTTGGGACAACATCAGCTTTAACCTGAGCACGAAAAAGCTCGAAGGCTGGGATGTCGTGGTGCAGATGTTCATTGCCAGCGCGCTGGTTGCCGGATACTTCGCCGGACCAACGCTCAACTTCAGTGACTTTTCCCGTTACTGCAGTAGTTACCAAAAATTGAAGTTGGGTAACTTGCTCGGCCTGCCACTGAACTTTCTGTTGTTCTCGGTATTCAGCGTGGTGATTGTGTCGGCGTCGATTCCGGTATTTGGCCAGATGATCACCGATCCGGTTGAAACGGTGAAACGTCTCGACTCGGGATTAATTACGGTGCTGGGTGCGATGACGTTTATCTTCGCGACGGTCGGCATCAACATTGTGGCGAACTTTGTTGCGCCCGCATTTGATTTTTCCAACGTGTCGCCGCAGAAAATCAGTTTTAAAACCGGTGGCTTTATTGCCGCGTTCGGTTCGGTGCTGCTGACCCCCTGGAACCTGTTCAACAATCCTGAAGTGATTCACTACACGGTGGATGTGCTGGCAGCAATGATTGGTCCGCTGTACGGCATCATCATTGTCGATTACTACCTGGTGAAGAAAGGCGAGATCGATGTGGCGTCGCTGTACACCGAATCGAAGCAGGGCAA
Organism: Vibrio sp. bablab_jr001; assembly: GCF_016464285.1. Classification (NCBI taxonomy): domain Bacteria; kingdom Pseudomonadati; phylum Pseudomonadota; class Gammaproteobacteria; order Vibrionales; family Vibrionaceae; genus Vibrio; species Vibrio sp. bablab_jr001. Next base: position 168,927 of record NZ_JACDWZ010000106.1, on the reverse strand, counting down.
ATACTGGTATCACAACGGGGTGAACATGAACAGCGTGTATGCGTTGGTGTGCGCCAGCTTGCTCGCCATCGTCGCGACGTTTGTGGTGTCCGACTTGGCGAACTACGCACTGTTTATCGGTGGCGGGGTGGCGGCGATTGTCTATCGTTATCTGATGGAAACCGAATTCTCCTGGGTGCCAGCGCTGCGTTTGAGTAAAAATAAAGCGTAACTCTTTGAATCCCTAAGGTTAGAAAAGGCGGTTGAACTTCAGCCGCCATTTAAGCACAGGAACTAGGTACTGTTCTGAAACGATTGCACCACCATTGATCGATTCTGCACCAAAAGTTTCATAAATTGAGCAATTCGTAAGGCCAGAAAAATCGCAGTTGGTTATAAGCCAATGAAATAATTTCGGTTTTTATTTTTATCTCAAGTTGGCGCAATCGTTGCAAACTATTTGATAAATGTTTCAAACGTTTCATTATCTATAAGGAGATTCACAATGAAATTATTTGCAGCGATGTCGAGTGTACTCATGTCCGCCAGCCTGTTGTTCGGCGCGACCACAGCGCAAGCCGACCAACTGGAGTCTGTCCAACAGAAAGGTGTGTTGAAAGTTGCCGTACCCCAAGACTTTCCGCCTTTTGGTTCTGTCGGTACCGACCTAAAGCCTCACGGATACGACATTGATATGGCCGCGTATCTGGCCCAAAAGCTCGATGTCAAACTGGAACTGGTGCCAGTTACCAGTGCGAACCGAATTCCTTACCTGCAAACCGGTAAAGTGGATTTGGTGATTTCGAGCATGGGTAAGAATGCGGAACGTGAAAAAGTGATCGATTTCAGTGCGGCGTATGCGCCTTTCTATCTCGGCGTATTCGGCTCATCGGATGAAGCGGTGACCAGCGCGCAGGATCTGAGCGGCAAAACCATCGGTGTGACACGCGGCTCAGTGGAAGATTTGGAACTGAGCAAGATTGCGCCGAGCGACGCCACGATCAAACGTTTTGAAGATAACAACGCAACGTTGTCCTCATTCCTGTCTGGACAGGTGAGCCTGATTGCTACCGGCAATCTGGTGGTGACAGAAATCGCAACCCGTTATCCGGCCAAAGCGCCACAAACGAAGTTTCTGCTCAAAAACTCACCGTGTTATGTGGGTGTGATGAAGGGCGAAGAAGCACTGCTAAAAGAAGTGAACCGCCTGATCACCGAAGCAAAACAAGACGGTGTGTTGGAAGGTTTCTCGCAAAAATGGTTAAAAGCACCTTTTCCTGCGGACCTGGGTGCGTAACGTTAAGGACGAAGCATGAGCTATCAGTTGGACTTTAGCGGTTTGACTCCTTACCTGCCACAGTTTGTGGCAGGGCTAGGAACCACCGTAGAACTGACCATCATCTCAACCGTTGGCGGACTGTTGCTCGGCACGCTTTGTGCGGGAGCAAAAACCAGTCAGGCCAAATGGCTGAAGTTTGTCTGCACCTGCTACATCGAAGTGATTCGTAACACCCCGTTTATCGTGCAGTTGTTCTTTATCTTTTTTGGTCTGCCGGCACTCGGCATCAAACTCAGCGCCTGGCAGGCGGGCGTGATTGCGATGGTGATTAACTTGGGTGCGTATTCGGCGGAAATCATTCGCGCTGGCATCGAAGCAACGCCAAAAGGGCAGTGGGAGGCGGGAAGAACGCTGGGATTGACCCGCATGCAGATTTTTACACGCATTGTGATTCCGCCTGCGTATCAACGCGTTTATCCGGCGATTGTCAGCCAGTGCATCATTGTGATGTTAGGTTCTGCGGTGGTGTCACAAATTTCGGTGGAAGATCTGACGTTCGCGGCCAACTTCGTCCAGTCGCGCAGTTTTCTGAGTTTTGAATCGTACATGCTGACGGCGGCGATTTATCTGGTGCTTGCAATTGTGATGCGCCAGATGTTTGCGTTCGTTAAGCGTGTCGCGTTTAAGAACCCGTCGTTGTAGGAGAGCGCCACCATGATGCAATTTACCGATTGGGATATTTTTCGCAGCCTGTTGATGGCCGCTCGCTGGACTGTCGCACTGTCGCTGATCGCTTTTGTGGGCGGCGGGTTGCTCGGACTGTTTATTACCTTGCTACGTAGCACGCGACACTCCGTTTTTACCGGCGTCATCAAGCTGTATGTGGAACTGTTTCAGGGCACGCCGCTGCTGATGCAGCTGTTTCTCGCCTTCTTTGGTTTATCCCTGGAGGGCGTGGAAGTCAGTGCCTGGACAGCCGCCGTGTTGTCATTGACGTTATTCAGCAGCGCTTTTTTTCACGATATCTGGCGCGGCTGCATAGAATCACTGCCAAAAGGCCAGTGGGAAGCGTGCCGCACTTTGGGGCTGAGCTACCTGCAAACCATGCGTTACATCATTGCGCCGCAAGCCGCGCGTCTGGCCATTGCGCCAACGGTCGGATTTTCGGTTCAGATTGTCAAAGGCACTGCACTGGCGTCCATCATCGGATTCGTTGAACTGACCAAAGCCGGCACCATGCTCAACAACGCCACATTCCAGCCGTTCAAAGTCTTCGCGCTGGTTGCACTGCTTTACTTTGCCATTTGCTTTCCGCTTTCTGCGTTAGCCCGATATTTGGAGACTCGAAACCATGTCGCTCGTTAGTGTTGAACAAGTCCATAAATATTATGGCGAAAACCACGTCCTGAAAGGGGTCGACTTAAAAATAAATCCGGGTGAAGTGGTGTCGATCATCGGCCGCAGTGGCTCAGGGAAAAGTACGCTGCTGCGCTGTATGAATGGCTTGGAAGACTATCAGGAAGGCGTGATCATTGTGGATAGCCAAGCGGTAGAAAACGACGATTACAAATTACGTCTGTTGAGCCGCAGTGTGGGCATGGTGTTTCAAAGCTTCAACCTTTTCCCGCACATGACTGTCGGCGAAAACGTGATGCTGGCACCAAAGCTGGTATTAAAGAAAAGCAGTGAAGAGTGTGAAACACTGGCTCGTGAACTGCTCGAAAAAGTCGGTCTGGCGGATAAGTTTGATGCGTATCCAACCAATCTGTCCGGCGGGCAGCAACAACGCGTGGCGATTGCACGTTCATTAGCCATGAATCCGAAAGTGCTGTTGTGTGATGAAATTACGTCAGCGCTGGACCCGGAGCTGGTTGGCGAAGTGCTGAAAGTGCTGGAACAACTGAAAGCGGAAGGGATGACACTGATTCTGGTGACTCACGAAATGAACTTTGCCCGCGATGTGGGCGATCGCGTGGTGTTTATGAATCAGGGTAAAGTGTGGGAAACGGGACCGAGTGAAACCGTGTTTGCCGCGCCTCAGACCCCGGAACTGCAAAGCTTTTTGTCCGCCGTTCGTTAATCATCCAGATGGAGTCAGCATGACCAATAATCACCACTCACTCAGTGAACGAATTACCCAGCAGTATTCACGCTTGACCGAAAGCAGCCGCAGGGTGGCCGACTATCTACAACTGAATCCGGAAAAGATTTTAATGCTGTCGACGGCAGAAATCGCTGAATCATGCTCGGTATCGAAAACCAGTGTGAGTCGCTTTATTCGTCAACTGGGTTATGACGATCATGTTGCACTCCGTCAGGAATTGATGCAGGAGCGAGAAAAGGGGATTCCGGTATTAACATCCAGCATCGAAGACCCGGAAATTCAACACGATATGCGCGCCTTGGAACAGCTGTGGGCGCAGTTAGCGACGCTGGACGTCACGGAATTGGTTGAGGCCATCGCCAACGCCAAACGGGTGAAAATCATCGGCTATCGCAACAGTTATCCGTTGGCGATGCATTTTCGTCAGCAACTGATGCAGTGCCGCGCCAACGTGGAATTGCTGCCGTTACCAGGCCAGACCTTGGGAGAAGATCTGGTCTCGATTACGAATGACGATTTTGTGATTGTGATTGGTATCCGTCGTCGCATCGCTCAGTTTGAGAAAATCATTCAACATTTGAATGGCAAACCGAGTTTGTTAATTACGGATCAATCCGGGCAGAAGTACGCTGACTCCGTTGCACATTTTCTGGTCTGTCACATGAATAATCAGGCACCTTTGGATAGCTATGCGGTGCCCATGAGCTTAATATCATATCTGGTTAACAAGGTGTATCGACACCTTGGACAGAATGCCGCGAAACTCAGTCGCCATATCTCACAAAGCTATGCGCAGTTGAACGAAGTGGAATAACAGGAACCGTTGAATAACACAACAAAGAGCAAAAATAACAATATGAATGTATTAGCAAAACTAAAAAAGGAGTGGTTTCTTGTCGGGATGGTTGTCGCCATCGCGCTGGCGACTGTTACGTCTGAATTTGGCCGTTCTGGTGGAGTGATCCATCTGGATCAACTGACCGGAATTGGTATCGCGATTGTATTCTTCCTGCACGGACTGGGGCTTTCTCCACAAGCAATCAAAGCGGGGCTGACTAACTGGCGCCTGCACGTTTATATCCAAATGGCAACGTTCGTGGTTTACCCGATTCTGTGGGTGATTTTCGGCGAAGCGTTCCTGGCTTACATGCCTTCTGCATTGGCATTCGGTTTCTGTTATTTGCTGGTTCTGCCAAGCACCATTTCGTCGTCGGTGGCGATGACCAGTGTCGGCAAAGGGAACGTCCCGGGCGCTATCTTTAACGCTTCGCTTTCCAGCATTCTTGGCGTGTTCATCACTCCACTTTTGATTCAACTTTTCATGGGATTTGAAGGCGTACAACTGGATTTGCTGGACTCGGTCATTTCAATTTCCAAACTGTTGCTGCTGCCGATGATTGCAGGTCAGATCATGCGTCCATACTTGGTTGCGTGGGTTGACCGTCACAAAGCAGTGGTTAATAAAGTCGACAAATACGTCATTCTCTTAATCGTCTACAACGCCTTCTGTGATTCTGTGGTGAATGGCATCTGGAGTGAGTTCTCGGTTGGCCTGCTGGCTACATCAATCATCATTTGTACAGTGATTCTGTTGGTCATGGTACACCTCATTCAGTGGGGCGCGCGCCGCACCAAGTTTACGTTGCCGGATGAAGTGGCTGCGGTGTTCTGTGGTACGAAGAAAACGCTGGCCGCGGGAATTCCGATGGCGAAGGTTATTTTCGGCGCGGATCCGTCGCTGGGGATGATTCTGCTGCCCATCATGCTGTATCACCCGATTCAGATTTTCTACTGCGCGGTACTGGCAAACCGATACGCGCGCCAAAGCGAATCCCTGAAGACGGTGATCAATTAAGTAGCATCAGCCAAACCGCTTCAAAAAATCAACAAGGTCAGGCGCTGCGGATTCAGCGCCTGAAAGGAACATCACGTAAGGATGCACAATGAGTAAGGACGCTCGTATTTATTGCTCTCAGGGGCCAGACACGCTGCCCGCTACCGCGCAGGGAACGCTCTCTGGCACCCGATTTGTCTTCAAAGATTTATTCGACGTCGAAGGCTACGCCACAGGCGCTGGCAATCCAACCTGGCTGAAAACCCATCAAATTGCGACGGCCACGTCACCACTGATCACCGCGCTGCTCGGGCAGGGCGCTGAATGCGTTGGCCGCGTTCAAACCGACGAGTTGGCCTACAGCCTCAATGGTCAGAATAGTCATTACGGCACGCCCATCAATCCGAAAGCGCCGAATTGCATTCCCGGTGGTTCATCCAGTGGCAGCGCTGTCGCAGTCGCGAATGAGGAGTGTGACTTTGCTATCGGCACCGACACTGGCGGCTCGATCCGAGTGCCTGCCAGTTATTGCGGATTGTTTGGCTTGCGTCCAACTCTCGGCACGCTTGATCTTTCCCACTGTTTTGAATTAGCGAAAAGTTTCGATACCGCCGGCATTTTTACGCGCGAATTGCGCCTGATGCGCGATGTGTGGTCGGTGCTGGCGGCACGTCATCAATCTGGCGAACGGGTGACGCGCGTTTATCTCGATGCGCAGTGCCAAGCGGTGATGAGCGCTGTTCGTATTGAACGTTTGAGTCAGCAGTGTCAGCGCGCGGGGATTGAGATTATTCAAGGCAATGTCCTGGCACAAAACGGCTGGTCACTGACCGAACTGAGCTTACTGTTTCGCACCATTCAAGGTTTTGAAATTATCGAACATCACGATGCGTGGCTCACGCTGTATGGCGACAGCCTGGATCCGGCGATCTGGGAGCGTGTGGAGTGGGCCAGAACCATCACTCATGAGCAGTATGAACACGCGAAAGCCCGGCAACAGGACTTTCAGCAACAGGTGCTGACACACCTGAAACAACAACGTTGCCTATGGGCAATGCCGACTACGCCATCGGGTCCGCCGTCACTGACGATGCCGGCTGATGAACTGGCGGTCTATCGCTCACAGTTGATGGGACTGACCAGCATTGCAGGACTGTCGGGATTACCGCAACTCCATCTGCCTATGGAAGAATTATTAGAAGGCCCGTGCGGTATCTCACTGATGGGTTTGCCTCATCAGGAAGAGACTCTGTTCGTAACGGGTGAAGCCGTCTACAACGGCTAAGTTAAGGAGAACGTGAATGAAGCATCAAACGGCATTTACTGCCCCGCACTTTAAGGCCGCGCAAGTCGGTCAGCAAATTCTCGACGCTGGCGGCACCGCCAGTGAAGCCATGGTCGCCGCTGCCGCGATGATTGCGGTGCAATACCCGCACATGAACGGCATCGGTGGTGACAGTTTTTGGCTGATCGCCAAAGCTGGCCAGACACCCGTTGCCATCGATGGCTGCGGCGCCGCAGCGTTGAATGTGGATGTCGAACACTATCGCGCGCTGGGTGATGAACTGCCATTCAGCGGCGGTGAATCGGCGATTACCATGGCCGGCACCATTGCGGCTTGGCAAAAAGCGCTGGAAGTAGACGCGGGTACGCTCACGTTAACCGAGTTGCTACAACCTGCCATTGATGCTGCCCGTGACGGTGTGGAAGTGACGCAAAGCTTAGTCAACGCCAGCGAGAAAACCTTTGAACGCCTGGCCTCATTGCAAGCTTTTGCGCAGAACTTTCTCAAGCAAGGCAAAACGCTCAAAGTCGGCGATACCTTAGTGAACGAGGCGCTCGCCAACACACTACAAGCCTTGGCTGAACGTGGGCTGGATGATTTCTATCGCGGCGAGATCGCCGCCTCCGCAGCGAAAGAGCTGCAAGCCGCAGGCAGCCCGCTGACGTTGGACGACTTTCATGCTCATCAGGCAAAAGTGTTGGCACCGCTCACCGTCAACACCGCAAAAGGGCGTTTATACAACTTTGGCGCGCCTACGCAAGGTGTGGCATCACTGCTGATTCTGGCGATTTACGATCGGCTGGCGTCACAAGCGCAGAGCGAAGTCGACCATATTCATCTGCTGGTTGAAGCGACCAAACAAGCCTTCATCATTCGCGATCGAGAAGTGTGCGACGAAGAGTTTTTAAGTCAGCCGCTTCAGGAGTGGCTCATCGACTCAGTCGTCGACCAATGTGCGGCCAATGTTTCCTTAAGTGAGGCGCTGCCTTGGCCGCATGAGGCCAAACCGGGCGATACCATTTGGATGGGCGCGAGCGATCAATACGGCACCATGGTGAGCTTTATTCAAAGCGTGTATTGGGAGTTCGGCTCGGGCGTGTTTTTGCCAGAAACGGGCATTTTGTGGAACATTCGCTCAAAAAGTTTCTCGCTCGATGCGCGTCACCACAATGTGTTGGCGCCGGGTAAAAAGCCGTTCCATACCTTGAATCCGGCCTATGCCGAACTCGCCGATGGTCGCCGCATGAGTTACGGCACCATGGGCGGCGAAGGCCAGCCACAAACACAAGCGTGCCTGTTTAGCCGCTACCACTATCAACATTTCTCGCTCAGTGATGCGATTGCTGCGCCGCGCTGGCTGCTTGGCCGCACGTGGGGTAACAGCACCAACAATTTACGACTTGAACAATCGCTGTATGAGCAATATGGCGATGCGTTAAAACAACGTGGCCACGATGTCACCTTTGTGGCCGATTGCAACGAACTCATGGGACACGCTGGCGCAATCATTCTCGATACGCATGGAAAGGCGTGTGCGACCAGCGATCCTCGTAGTGATGGAACCAGTTTACTTGGAGAATAACATGACCGCCCAAAACGAACTTTTTGAAACCCTGAACCCTCCGCAGCGTCTGCTTATGGGGCCGGGACCAATCAATGCCTACCCACGCGTTCATCAGGCCATTTCTCAATCTTTGATTGGGCAGTACGACCCGGTCATGACCGGCTACATGAATCAGGTACAGTCACTGTATCGTGGTGTTTTCCAGACCCAAAACCAGCAAACCATGTTGGTGGATGGCACGGCGCGTTCCGGCATTGAAGCGGTATTGGTTTCGGTGTTACAGCCCGGTGACAAGGTGCTGGTACCGGTGATTGGCCGCTTTGGTCACTTGCTGTGTGAAATTGCCCAACGTGTTGGCGGTGAAGTGAAGACCATCGATATCGAATGGGGGGAAGTGTGCCCGCCGGAAAAAGTCGAAGCGGCAATCAAAGCGTTTCAACCTAAGCTGCTCGCGACCGTTCAAGGCGATACGTCCACCACAATGAACCAGCCGCTCAAAGAGATGGGCGAAATCTGTCAGCGTTATGGCGTGCTGTTCTACTGTGACGCCACCGCGTCAATTGCGGGGAACGATCTTAAAGTCGACGAATGGCATCTTGATGCGGTGTCGGCTGGCTTGCAGAAATGCCTTGGCGGTCCTTCCGGTTCTGCGCCCATTACCTTAAGCGATCGCTGCGCAGCATTGATTAACCGCCGTAAACACGTCGAAGCGGGCATTCGCGCCGACCACCACACCCAAGGTGAAGAGGCGATGATTCAGTCCAACTACTTCGATTTGGCGATGATCATGGATTACTGGGGCCCGGAACGTTTGAACCACCATACGGAAGCGACGTCGATGCTCTATGCCGCACGTGAATGTGCGCGCCTTTTCCTTGAAGAAGGCGCAGACAAGGTGATTGCACGCCATAAACAAGCAGGGGATGCGTTGGCGGCAGGCCTTCGTGCCATGGGTTTGGAATTGTTCGGCAACCAAGCTTACAAAATGAACAACGTGGTAGGTGTCTACATTCCGGCAAATGTGAATGGTGATGCGATTCGCCTTGAGCTGCTGCAACGCTTCGGGATTGAAATTGGCACCTCGTTTGGTCCGCTGCATGGCAAAATTTGGCGCATCGGTACCATGGGGTATAACGCACGTCAAGAATGCGTGTTGGCTACGCTGGCGGCGCTGGAAGCGATTCTGATCAAACACAAAGCGGCGATTGTGCCGGGGCAATCGGTCATTGCAGCAATGGAATTCTATGCCTAATCACACCAGTAAGGTGCATACAGAACACAACGTGAGTTTGGTGAATCAACGCAAGGAGCGCTGATGATTACAGCAGAAAAAAATACCATGGCGCAGCAGGCAAAAAAGCTGATGGAGCAAGCAGACGCGCTGGCTCAATTCAGCGCTGACGAGGGCGCAATTACGCGCGCCTATCTGACGCCACAGCATCGTGCCGCCCATGACCAATTGGCGCAATGGATGCGTGAAGCGGGCCTTGAAACATGGCAAGACAGTGTCGGCAATCAGTGGGGGCGTAAAGTGTCCGCTAATCCAACCCAACCGACGCTGATCCTCGGCTCTCACAGTGACACCGTCACTAATGCAGGCAAATATGACGGCAATTTAGGCGTGATTCTGGCCATCGAAACGCTCGCTCAACTGGCGGATGAAGCGTTTCCATTTCATATCGACGTGGTTGCGTTTGCCGATGAAGAAGGCACCCGTTTTAACACCACGTTGATCGGTTCCAGCGGCGTGGCCGGATGCTTTAATCCGCAATGGCTGAACGTGAAAGATGCTGATGGCATTTCGATGGCGGAAGCGATGCGCACCTTTGGCCTTGACCCGAACCAAGCGGGCTGCGACGCACGTACAGCAAAGGAAACTCTGGCCTATCTGGAAGTGCATATTGAGCAGGGCCCGGTCCTGGAAACGGAAAATCTGCCAGTAGGAGTGGTCACGGGCATCGCGGGCGCGAAGCGCTTTCAATGCCAAGTAAAAGGCATGGCCGGCCACGCTGGTACCGTACCGGTAGATTTACGCCGCGATGCGTTGTGTGGCGCTGCGGAAATGATCATCGCCATCGAGAAGTTCGCGCAGCAAAATAGGATTGTTGCAACCGTTGGTAAATGTGACGTGTTGCCGGGCGCTGTCAATGTGATTCCTGGCGAAACACGTTTCACGATTGACATTCGCAGCCTGTCTCAACCATCGCTGGAGCAGTGTACAGTTGATCTGCTGAAGCAGTTGACCGACATTGCACGCAATCGCAACTTGGTTTTTCACCACGAAAACATCTACCAGGCCGAAGCGGTGCTGTGCAACGATAAACTTCAGCAACAATGGGCGGATGTGGTCGAAACTGTTACGCAGATCGCGCCACGTTTCCTGCCGAGTGGTGCAGGGCATGACGGGCTGGCAATGACCAAGCTCACCGACATTGGCATGCTGTTTGTGCGCTGCGAGAAAGGGATCAGTCATAATCCGCGAGAACAAGTGATGGAAGCTGATGTGCTGACTGCGCTCAGCTGCTTTGTTGAGATGGTCAAACGCTTTCGCTAACAGTTATCATCGGCCAATTAAACTAAAGCCCGGTTTGTAACCGGGCTTCTTCTTTCTGTTTCTATAATAACTCGATGTCATTCATCGTTGTTAGGACGCTGTGGCGGTTTATGGTTCTTCATAAACGTATCGACTTCGGTTTCCGTCAACTGCCCATCATTGTTGGTATCCATGCTGCTGAAATCACGCTGCATGGGTCCCTGAACTTCATCTTGCGTCAATACGCCATCGCCGTTGCTATCCATATCCGAAAAGCTCGGAGGCGGCCCCATGTCCGGGCGACCAGAGGGTTGCTCTTGTGCCATGGTTGAAGTCGACAACAAAGCGCAGCCCAGTAAGGCAAAAAGCGAAACAGATTTCATGTGTTAGTCCTGAATTTATTGGAATATTTAATGCCGTTCGTTTTGTCGAACCCAGCATTGGAGCATCCAACAGAAAAAGGGTTCGTCGATTTACAATGCTTTACATTGCGGTTCAATCTGCCGCATTTGTGTCTCTAAAATGAGAAAAGACAAATAAGAATGTTTTTTATTTGTATAGAGTAGCAATTTAAAACATATGCACTAGAATTTATATCATCCATGTGAATAGGATGGGTGGGTATGTGGTCACCCTGCTACGCGTAAACTCAGCGACCTAAAGACTACAGTACTCAGGAGCATATGGTTCCACTATTTACGGAATGATGAATGGCAAAAATTGACAAAGTTCAATCGCCCTCATCGATGTTTTCTAAATATTACTTGGTAACCATACGTAAAAACTTAACGACGTCAAACCTCTCCAAGGGCGATGGAGATTGAGGCTAGAGTGATGAAAAAGAAATACTCCTCTTCAAACTACAGTGAAGGCTTTTTGTTTTCCTACTTTATGCAACTATTACCGGCGTTTATGATCATTGCATTGGTAGTTATCGCATTATCCAATCTGCCAGATCTATCTTTGGCTGCAATGATTAACCAGGTATCTTCAGCAGCGCACAACTAATACAGGCGGATTAGAAAATTTGCCTGTATCAATACTAAAGGAAAAGCCACCGACATAGGTGGCTTTTGTTTTTTCAAGAATTTACTTAATTATTAGGTGGTAACAAAGCCCGCTTAAGCTGCTGGCGTTCTTCGTCCGTCATCTGGGTTTTGTTGAGAAACGGCATATCACCGCTGTCTACGGCGCGGGCAATAATGCGAGATTTCCAGCGGTCAATGTCCTGCCAACTGTCAAACACCGCGCCACTCGGCGCCACTTTGAATACATCATCTGTTGGCGTGGCGCTGTGACACTGGCTGCACCGCTGTTCGATGATCTGCTGCGCAATGTGTTGATCCGCATTGAGCGAGGCCGTGACCGTCGCGCTGGCAGGCGCAGCGTCACGGGGAAGTGATTTCGCCATGTGCATCTGTTCGGTCGCTTGCCAGCTAATCACGATGGCCAGAGCAAACATCGCGGCCGCACCGGAAAACATCACGAACGGTTTTTTCTCACCGGAATGCTTGAGGTTGAAGTAGTGACGGATGTAAGCACTGATCACCAGAATCAGCATCCCCACCAACCAGCTGTGCGCATGTTGATACACCATCGGGTAATGGTTGCTGATCATCAGGAAAATCACCGGCAGTGTGAAGTAGTTATTGTGAATCGAGCGGCGTTTGCCTTCCAGGCCGGGCGCAGGATCGACCGGTTCACCCGCGGCCACCTGCGCCACCATTTTGCGCTGACCCGGAATAATCTTATGGAAGACGTTATTGACCATAATGGAGCCAATTAATGCCCCCATATGGATGAACGCGCCGCGGCCGCTGAACAGGTGCGTAAATCCATAGAAAAACAGAGCGCCAAAGGCGATTAACGCGCCACTGAACAACAGCGTGTTGCGGCCAAGCGGAGAGCGCATCAAGCCCTCATACACCACGACGCCAAGCAAAATACCGCCCACACCCACGCCAACTGCTTGCAGCGAGGTGAGTTCCATCACACGTGGGTCGACCAGATACGCTTGCGCGTTGAAGTAATACATCCAAATCAGCAATGCCGAACCCGTCAGCCAGGTCGAATAGGCTTCCCATTTAAACCAATGCAGTTTCTCCGGCATTTTTTCCGGGCCAACCTGATATTTGGCCACTTCGTAAAAACCGCCACCGTGTACAGCCCAAAGATCGCCTTTAATACCTTTGTCTTTTTTCCATTGGGGCGGGGTTTCTAAGCTGTTGTCCAGCCAAGTGAAATAGAAGCTCGCACCAATCCATGCGATGCCACAAATTACATGAAACCATTTGATGAATAACGCAAACCATTCGTAGAGTTGTGGCCACATAACAACATATCCTTTTGATAGACTAATTTTCCATGAACGTAAGTTCTCTCGATCACTCGCTCATCGCCAAGGGTGATAAGGGCGAAAAGCTGCTCAGACAAATCCTGACAACGCAATGTGCGCTGCTTGAGCATCGGAAATGCAGTGAGATCGAGTTCGATAAAGTCGGCTTCAGTGCCGATGTTAAAATTCCCAATCAGGTGATCGAGTCCCATTGAAGCGGCGGCGCCTTGAGTGCAGAGGTAGAGCGATTCAAACGCATCCAGGCTGACGCCTTGTAACTGACAGATTTTGTAGGCATCGGCCTGATTGCGCAGCAGGCTCAAACTGGTTCCACCACCCACATCGCTGGCAATCGACACCGGAATGCCGGCGTCTTTCGCTTTGTCATACGGAAACAGCCCGCTGCCGAGAAAGAGGTTGGAAGACGGGCAGAAGGCGATGGACGCGCCGCTACTGGCCAGCGTTTGTTGTTCACGCTCGCTCAGATGAATCGCATGGCCAAACAGCGCACGGTCGCGCACCAGATGATTACGTTCATACACCCCCAAATAATCATCATCATGCGGATAGAGCTCTTTCACCCACGCCACTTCGTTGATGTTTTCGCTCAAGTGAGTCTGAATGAAGGTGTCCGGATGCTCATCGGCCAACTGTCCGGCTTTTGCCAACTGTTGCGGCGTGCTGGTTGGCGCAAAACGCGGCGTAATTGCGTACAGGGCGCGGCCCTGATTGTGCCAGCGTTCGATCAGCGCTTTGCTGTCGCGATACGACGATTCAGGCGTGTCTTGCAGCTCGTCAGGACAGAAGCGATCCATCATCACTTTGCCGCAAACCATGCGCGCGTCGTATTGCTCGGCCGCTTCAAAAAAGGCGTCGACCGACTGAGGATGCACCGTAGCGTAAACGCTCGCCGTTGTCGTCCCATGCGCAAACAATTGTTGCAGGAAAAATTGCGCCTGAACTTTTGCGTAGTCGTAGTTGGCAAAGCGCAGTTCGGTCGGGAACGTGTAGGTGTTGAGCCAGTCGAGCAATTGCTTGCCGTAGCTGGCGATGATTTCGACTTGCGGAAAATGCACGTGTGAATCAATCATGCCGGGGATCAACAACCCGCGGTGCTGGACCACGTTGCCCTGGATCAGCAACGCTTTATTGGCTGACACCGCGAAGAACGCTTTCGCATCCCCCACATGCTGTATACGACCATGTTCAATGACTAAAACACCGTCGTTCCAGTATTCATAGTTGTGTTTTGGTGACAATGTCACTTTAGGGAAGTGCAGAATGCTTCCCCGGTGAACTTGCCATGCTGAATTGTCTTTCACCATATTAACTGCCTCGGTAACTCGAGTAGGAATAAGGCGAGAGCAGCAATGGAATGTGATAGTTACGCGTTTCACCCACCGTGAAATGAACGTCGATCATCGGGAAAAATGCTTGTCCAAATTGCGCCTCACAGTAGGGTTGCACCAAAAATCGTAGGGTGTAGTTGTGCGTATCGAGTGAGACCTCGGAAAATTTGACTCGACCATCCTGGTCGGTTTGCGCTTCAGCAAGGCACTCAAAACTGCCCAAGCGAAACAGCTTGACGGTAATATCTGCAGCCGGGCGGCCATTGGCCGTGTCGAGTACATGACAACTTAATTGATTCATATATACGCTTCCATTCTGATATGACTGATTTTTTGTTGTTCAATTGCAGCTTGTTGCAGCTCTTGTTGGTAAGTTCGGTGAATACGCGCCTTGAGCAGACCCAGCATGTCGTCGGCACTTTTGTTGGTGGCGCAGACAATGAAAATAAAACCAAACTTCGCACGGTATTGTTGATTCAACACCAACAGTTCTTGCAGCGTTTCGTTGGACGCGAGCTGAACCTGACCTTGTTCTTTCGCACTCAGCGCTTTACCCTGCGCGTATTTCTTCTCAAGACTTGCCATGTCGCCGATCATCGGGTGTCCGGCAAAGGCTTCCAGCCAATCGGCTTCATCAAGTTGGGCAAACGCGGCATCTGCGGCATTCTTCAATACCGCGGCCGACTCAAACGGCATGGCAGCTTGCATGAGTTGCTGCCAACGTCTGCTGGTACAAATTTGTGCCAGCTGTTCTTCACTCAAATCGAGTTGATTCAGGGTGGAGTTCATTCGTGCGTTTCCTTAAGTGATTTGCGGGCTTGGTTGGCCTGCTGCCACTGCGCATCACCGGATGATGGCGTTGGTATTTGAAGGGCGAACAGGCCAATCAATTGCGCCGCGACAGATACGGCCACTTGCATCGGCAACTTTCCTTGCACATCCGGGTGGCCGATCGGGCAGGTCAGGGCATCAATCCATGACGGATTGCTCAGCTGTTCTTTGAGACGAAACTCAAAACGCTGACGCTTGCCTTGCGAACCAATTAGACCCACAAACGCAAAGCGCCGAGCTTCTAGCGCAGACAGCGTCAGTTCGAAATCCAGCGCGTGATCTTGGGTCATGATGATGAGATAGGCGTTATCGTTCAGGCTGATCATCGCCTGACGCGGGTCGTCGCAATGGTGTGTTTCGACACCAAGTTGAGCAAGTGGCGTGAGCCACTCAGCACGGTTATCCACCACTTTTACGTGACACGGTAACTCTGAGAGTACGCGCGTCAACGCCTGACACACGTGGCCTGCGCCGAAGATAACCACTTGCGGCGTTTGCGTTTGAAAGTACTCAAACATCACTTGCACCGCGCCACCACAACATTGCCCCAAATCCGCCGCGAGAGAAAACCGTTCAATCGTAACGTCGCTGTGCTTGGCTTTGAGATGTCCACGCGCCAGCGCAATGACTTGAAACTCCAGATTGCCACCGCCTAGCGTGTCAAACTGCGCCGTCTCCGTGATCACCATCTTGGCACCGCTGGTACGGGGCACGGAGCCGACATAAGCGACAACCGTTGCGATGCAGTACGCTTCGCCGCGCTGTTCTAGCTGCTGACATGCCGCCAGCCAATTGAGGCCCGGACTTACCAGAAAGGTGTTATGAGAGAATGACATCGGCGTTCTCCTTCACTGGATGGCTTTCAAGCCACTGCTGTTGATGCTCACAGGCGCTCAAAATCATTTCGCCTGTTGCCGGCGCATGCAGGTGCGGCGCGCAACGATGCTCAGAAATGGACGCCACTGCATCGTAAATGGCACACCAAACACTGATGGCATGCATAAACGGCGGCTCACCAACGGCTTTCGAGCGATAAATGCTGTGCTCCGGATTGGCTTTGTCATACAGCGCAATCTGCATCTGTTTTGGATAATCGCCAATGGTCGGAATTTTGTAATTCATCGGGCTGTTGCTGAGCAGGCGACCGTCTTTGGCCCACACCAATTCTTCAGTCGTCAGCCAGCCCAATCCCTGAATAAACGCGCCTTCGATCTGGCCGCGGTCAATCGCCGGGTTAAGGCTGCTGCCCACATCATGCAGAATATCCACGCGATCCACGCGCAGTTCGCCCGTCAACGTATCAATCGTGACTTCTGAGCAAGAGGCGCCGAGCGAGAAGTAGAAGAACGGACGACCGGTCGCGGTGGTGCGGTCGTAACCGATTTTCGGTGTTTGATAGAAGCCGCTAGCCGAGAGCGACACGCGATGCATGTAGGCCTGTTGCACCAGCTCCGCCCAAGAAACAGGGTTCGCGGCACCGACTAAAGTGTCGTTGACGATATCCAGGTTATCGCAGTGATAATGTTCGCGAGCAAACGCCAGTAAACGTTCCTTGATGGTCATGACCGCGTTGTGAGCAGCCATCCCATTGAGATCGGCGCCTGAAGAGGCGGCGGTTGGCGAGGTGTTTGGCACTTTGTCGGTGCGCGTTGACGTGACGAGGACTTTATCAAGCGATATGCCCATCGACTGCGCCACGATCTGCTGAACTTTGGTGTGCAGACCTTGACCCATTTCCGTCCCGCCGTGCGACACCTGCAACGTGCCATCGGTGTAGATGTGAATCAGCGCGCCCGCCTGATTGAGGTGCGTGGCGGTAAACGCGATGCCGAACTTGATAGGGGTGAGCGCCAGACCTTTTTTCAGCACCGGATTGCGCTTGTTCCACTGTTCGATTTCCAAGCGGCGCGCGCGGTAGTCAGCATCAGCTTCCAGTTGCTCGATGATCCCGCGCATCTCGTCATACTGTTCCACTTCCATCCCGTATGGCGTGATGTTTTTGCCCGCGCGATACAGGTTGTTCAGGCGCACATCCAGTGCATCGAGTCCGGTGGCTAGCGCCAGTTCCTGCATCGCTTTTTCAATCACGATCATGCCTTGTGGGCCACCAAAGCCTCGAAACGCAGTGTGAGAGACCATGTCGGTTTTGAGACGATTGCCAACCACCGTGGCCTTGCCAAGGGAATAAGCATTGTCGGCATGGAACATCGCGCGATCGACAATGGCATCCGAAAGATCCGGCGAGTGACCACAGATGCCGTTTACTTCGATACTGGCGGCTTGGATCACACCTTGTTTATCCGCCGCGAGTTGATAACGGTTATAGAAGGGGTGGCGTTTACCCGTCGCCGTCATATCCACGGCGCGTGGCAAACGCATTTTTACCGCACGTTTAGTGTGGAACGCCCCCAGCGCCGCCATACATGCCCACTGCGCAGCCTGGCTCTCTTTACCGCCAAATCCGCCGCCCATGCGGCGCATATCGACGGTGACTCGGTTAAAATCAACTGCCAGCACTTCGGCAACCAGCTTTTGAACTTCCGACGGGTTTTGGGTTGAAGAGCGCAGAAAGATGCCGCCATCTTCCGTGAGTTCAGCAAGGCTCGCTTGGCCTTCCAGATAAAAGTGCTCCTGACCGCCCACATGCAGGTCGCCATCAAGATGAATGTCGGCTTGGTCGAATAGCGCCGTATCGGGATTCGGGCCCATTTGATGGCGAGCCAACAAAGGTTCTTTAAGGCTCGCTTCGGCATAACTTAGAGTGACATTGTCACTTTTTGTGTATTCGACGTTCGCTAGACGAGCCGCTTTCCAGGCCTGTTCATGACTGGTCGCCAGCACCAAAGCGATGGGTTGACCGAAATAGCGAATCTCTCCGTCCAGCATCAGCAACGGGTCACCTTTAAAGATGGTCCCGATGTCTTTTTCGCCCGGAATATCGTCCGCCGTGAGCACTCGAACGACACCGTCAGCCTGACTGACCGCACTAAGATCCACAGAGCTGACTTGGCCCTTCGCAATCGCGCTGGTAACAACAGCAGCGTGCAAACAACCGCGCGGCGTGGCGTAGTCATCCAGAAACTGCGCTTCACCACTGACTTGTTTTTCAGCACTTTCGTGCTTGTGAGAACGCCCAACCACCTGGAACGCGGTATGCGACTGCGTGTGTGAGGATTCAATCGACGTTAACTTACGCATGTTGCACCAACCTTGTTTCAACGTGTTGAGATTCAAGATAAAAGCGTTGCAGCAGGTTTTGTACCAACTTCACCCGATAGTCAGCACTGCCGCGTACATCGCTCAGCGGCTGAATCAATGTTGGCACTAACGCTTTCGCTGCATTTACGATGGGCAGTGTCAACGGACGACCGACAAACACTTTTTCCAGCTCATGCAATCGCACTGATTTCGCTGCGACGCCGCCTGCTGAAATGATGCAGTTCTTGACACGACCATCGGTGGCAATGGTCATATTGATGCCCAGAGTCACGGTCGCAATGTCGTCTTCGTAACGCTTACTGATTTTGTAGATCGCATGATGCTGATTCGGTGCTAAACGCGGCAGGTGAATCGCGCTGATCCATTGATTGGGTTTCAATAACGTTTCACGATAGCCAGTAATGTAATCTTCGGGTGCAAACAGAATGCGGGTTTCACCATCATCGACTTCGATACGACCGTTGAGGCTAATCAGAAGCGGGGCGATATCGCCAATTGGCGAGGCATGACCAAGGCTGCCACCGAGCGTTGCGCGGTGACGAATGGTTAAACTGCCCAAGCGTTCAATAACTTCATCTGCCGTTGGGAAATGCGCTTTGGCGAACTCGTGAACCTGATTCATCGGCACAGCAGCGCCAATTCGCCAGCCTGACGTGGTTTCAGAAATCCCAAGCAGATCATCCACATGAGAAATATCGATGAGCTGAGGCAGCGATTTCATTTGTTGGGTCACTTCGAGCGATAGATCGGTCCCGCCCGCGATAATTTTGGCATCCGGCATGGCGGCTATCGCTTCGGCTAACGCTTGACGGTTAGCAGGACGCGCATAATGCGGCTCACTGCTTTCGGCCACCGAGCCGAGCCAGACTTTCACCGTGTCGTCATGACGACTCAGTGGGTCGTCGATTTGGCTATGAGCAATGGTGTTGGCGGCGTCAATCAGCGGGCCATAGCCTGTGCAGCGGCATAAATTTCCAGCGAGAAAGTCACTGGGTTTTTCTGGTGCTGTTTCTTGTTTTGAAAGGGCGTACAGCGACATCACAATCCCCGGCGTACAAAAGCCGCATTGCGTGCCGTGTTTATCGACCACTATTTGCTGAACCGGGTGCAAGGTGTCAGCCTGTTTAAGATGTTCGACGGTAATGATCTGTTTACCATGCAGTGCATGAATCGGCGTAATACAGGCGTTGATCTGACGATAACGAAGGTGCTCAGATTCATCCAGATCAACCATGACGACGGTGCAGGCACCGCAATCGCCACTGGCGCATCCTTCTTTAGAGCCTGTCATCTGTTTTTGTTCGCGCAAATAGTTGAGCAGCATGGTATCCGCCTTGGCCGATTCCACTCTGATCACCTCGCTGTTAATCATGAGCTCTAACATAACTTCCTCTGTCTTTAAAACTTGTCCAATTGGTCAACTTGCTAGGTAAAAAATGGCTCGCGCACCATGAGCAGGAGACGCGAGCCGGAGGTGAGATTAGTTAGGGATCTTGGCGTCGATGCCTTCGACGTACCAGTTCACGCCTGCAAGTTCTTTATCCGTCAGAGAATGACCTGAAGCGATCACTTGATGACCTTGGTTATCATTCATCGGACCGGTAAACGGAACGATAGCGCCAGATTTAATTTTGTCTTCTGTACTGAGTATAGCTTGTTTGATTTCAGCAGGGAGATCCGGGTTGATCGACACAATCTGCAGCACGTCATCTTTCAAGCCTCCCCAGTAATCCTGTGGCTTCCAGTTTTTATCCATCACACCTTCGACGGTTTTGATGTAGTGCGGCGCCCAGTGGTCACGCACAGAGAACATGTGCGCTTTCGGCGCAAAGTGGCTCATGTCAGACGCTTGGCCAATCCCCATCACGCCACGTTTTTCAGCGGCAATCAGTGGCGCCGGGCTGTCGGTGTGCTGAATGATGATGTCTGCGCCTTGGTCAATCAGTGCGTTCGCTGCATCCGACTCTTTGCCTGGGTCATACCAGGTGTTGACCCAAACAATTTTCAGTTTGATGTCTGGATTGACGCTCTTCGCGCCCAGATAGGTGGCGTTGATGTCACGAATGACTTCCGGAATCGGGAACGTTGCGATGTAGCCCAGCGTGTTGGTTTTGGTGGCCATCCCCGCAGCGACACCAGATACATAACGACCTTCATAGGTACGCAGCACGTACGTGCCCAGGTTTTTATCCATCTTGTAGCCGGTGGCGTGCTCAAAGGTCACGTTCGGAAAACGTTTCGCCACTTTCGCCGTCGGGTTCATAAAGCCAAAAGAGGTGGTGAAAATCACGTCATTGCCCGATTTCGCCAACTGCGTGATCACGCGTTCCGCATCCGCGCCTTCTGGTACGTTTTCAACAAACGTGGTTTTGACCTTTCCACCGAAGTACTTTTCCATTTCAATACGGCCTTGGTCGTGCTCATAGCTCCAGCCATGATCGCCAATCGGTCCGACATAGACGAAGCCGACTTTCAGCGGATCATCCGCCAGTGCCGAAGTTGAGAGCAGTGCAAACACAGAAAGTGCCGCAGCAGTCATCCACTGATTTAGTTTCATGAAATTCTCCGTTTTCATTTTATGGTTTGAGTTGAGATTGTTGCTGTTTGAATTAAGGCTTTCGGTTTGCAACGCATCGTTATGAATGGATAAAGCAAAAACTTGACCAATTGGTCGTGTTTTGAAAATTTATTTTTCATTGATGAGAGAAAGTCTTACGCCGCAAGGCATCAAAAGAGAAAGACGTGCTTCAAGCATGGAAAACATGAGCTGAACCTGATGTGGGAATGCGTAATTTTGGTGCTTAGTGATTCACGATGTGCACACATTTGATGCATTTCACCTATGTGCTTAAGTCCATCGACATACTTAAACACGTACGGGCGTCAACAAGGTGTCCAAAGCAAAAGGCGATAAAAAAGCCCGCAGTGGCGGGCTTCCTCATGTCGTGACGTTTTGGTTTTAATTACGATGGAACGTCATGACGATTGCAAATTAGTGACGTTTGGGATCGAATGGCTTGCCTAAACTCATCGGCGTCGCTAGCTTCTGGCGCAGCTCGTTTGAACTGAGCAGCACCATCACCACAACCGTGGCCACATAAGGCGTCATCGCTAAGAGGTTCGGTGAAATATCCACGCCCACACCTTGCATCATCAAATGCATGATTGAGGTGAATCCAAACAGATACGCGCCCAAAACCAGATAGCCAATCCGCCACGATGCAAACACCACCAAAGCCAGCGCAATCCAGCCGCGGCCTGCGGTCATGTTCTCCATCCACATTGGCGTGTAGGCGAGGGACATATAAGCGCCTGCCAAACCAGCCAGAGCGCCTCCAATCAAGGTGACAATGTAACGAACTTTAATCACCTCAATGCCGAGCGCATTGGCTGAGTGAGGATTTTCGCCAACCGCGCGAATGATCAGCCCCGCACGCGTCTTGTGCAGCGCCCACCAAGCACCAACGACCAACACGAAGCTGAGGTAAACCAGCAAGTCATGATTGAACAGCAATGGGCCAATGAACGGAATGTCACTCAGTAGCGGAATCGGCATTGCTTTGAAGCCGATGATCGTGGATCCAACCAAGCTGCCGCCGAGAAACGCACTGAGCCCAGTGCCAAAGATGGTTAACGCCAGCCCAGTTGCCACCTGATTGGTGCTCAAGGTTAACGTCAGGACGCCAAACAGCAACGCCATCAGCATGCCGGCCAACATAGCAACCAGTATGCCAACCAACAAACTGCCGGAGAAATAGGCGCCCGCGAAGCCTGCCATCGCGCCCATCAACATCATGCCTTCTTGACCTAAATTCAATACGCCCGTTTTTTCACAAATCAACTCGCCCAATGCGATGATGAGTAACGGAGTTCCGGTTTTCAGTGCCGCAATACACAGCGATTGAATCAATAACGCATCCATTATGCGGCTCCTTTTTCGTCAACAAGTGTAGTTTGCGCGGGCGCCCGTAACGCGCTTTTGGGGACAAAGCGATAGTGAATCAGAAAATCACACGCCAGTAGGAAAAACAGCAGCGTGCCTTGGAACAGCCCGGTCACCGCGGTTGGCAGCCCGAGTTCGATTTGCGCCAGATCGCTTCCCATATAGAGCGCGCCCATAAACAGCGACGCAACAATGACACTGATCGGATTCAGACGCCCCAAATACGCCACGATAATGGCTGCGTAGCCATAGCCCGGCGAAACGGACGGCACCAGTTGACCAATCGGCCCAGCGACTTCGGCTGCCCCTGCAAAACCTGCCAATGCGCCAGCAAACAACATCGCGCCCCAAACCAGGCGATGCTCTGAAAAACCGGCGTATTTGGCAGCCGCACGCTCAGAACCGAGCACGCGCAATTGAAAGCCGGGCAGGGTTTTGAACAGCACAACACCCGAAACCATCGCAATCACGACTGCAACAATGATCGATGCTGATGCGCGTCCGCTGTCAAACAGCGGATGCAGCAGCGCAGCATCGGCAAACATTTGGGATTCAGGAAAGCCGAACCCTTGCGGATCGCGAAGCGGGCCATGCACCGCCCACAGCAGCACATACAAACCGATGTAGTTGAGCATGATGGTGGTGAGAATGATGTTGGTGTGAAAACGACGGTTCAGCCACGTCGGAATCGCGGCCCAGCCAGCGCCTGCAGCCATGCCCGCAATTAAAGTTGCCAGTAGCATGCCAATCCCTGAGGTATCATCGGCATTTACCGCGATCGCACTCGCCGCTACGGCGCCAATCAATAACTGGCCTTCAGCGCCAATATTCCAAATGTTGGCTCGATAACAGAGCGCTAAACCCACGGCACACAGCATCAACGGCGCGGATTTCACCAGCAATTCGCCCAAGTTGTAGCTGTCGGAAAAGGGCATCATCACAAACACCTGAAACGCTTTCAGCGGGCTGACGTCCAGCCACACAAACAGCACACTGGAGACGGCTAACGTTAAGGTAACGGCAATGAAAGGAGAGAGCCACATCATCAACTTTGAACTTTCCAGACGAGGTTGCACGTTAAGCATGGGCCACCTCCTGCGACACAATAAAGCCGCCTGCAATCCATTCACCGATTTGATCAATGGACGTGTCCGCCGTTTTTACCGCCGAAGAGACGTGGCCTTCATAAATCGCCGCGAGGCGATCGCAAAGCACGAACAGCTCATCAATGTCTTCAGACACCACCAGAATGGCAGCACCTTGGTCGCGCAATGCGATCAACTGTCGATGGATCGCGCTGGCCGCACCGATATCCACACCCCAAGTCGGGTGCGCACAAATCAACAAACGCGGTGCTTGTGCAACCTCACGCCCCATGATGAATTTTTGCAGATTCCCGCCAGACAAACTTTTCGCCTGCGACTGCTCATTGCGGCACTTGACCTGATTGGTTTGAATCAGTTTTTGGGCCATGGCTTTGAGTTTGGGAAATTGAATCACACCGCTGCGACAAAGCGAACGCGCATGCGTCAGCAGGGTATTCTCTTCTAAACTCATCTCCGGCACGGCGCCTTGCCCCAAGCGATTGGCCGGGACGTAGGCTAAGCCCAGTTGGCGGCGGCGTCCCGCATGCAAATGGCCAATCGGCGCATTTTGCCACTGGATAGAGTCGTTATCGGCGCGAGTATCTTCGCCGCTCAGCACAGCCAACAAGTCTTCCTGACCATTGCCTGCAACGCCAGCCAAACCAAAGATTTCGCCACTGCGAAGCTCAAAATTAATGCGCTTTAAGCTGCATCCGAACGGATGAGACGGCGCGAGTGACAGATTGACCGTGCGCAGCACCACTGCTTCACCGGCAGTTTTCGGATACGTTTCCGACAACTGGGTTTCATCGCCAACCATCATGCGCGCAATTGAATTGGGCGTTTCGTGTGAAGGGTTGCATTCCCCAGTCACTTTGCCGCCACGCAGAATAACGGCGCGATGACAAAGCGTGGTGACTTCCTTCAACTTATGGCTGATGAACAAAATCGCGCAACCTTCTGACGCCAGTTGATTGAGTACGGTAAACAGCCCTTCGATTTCCTGAGGGGCCAGTACCGAGGTCGGTTCATCAAGGATCAGCAGTTTTACGTTCTGAATCAAACAACGCAAAATCTCGACTCGTTGGCGCTCCCCGATACTCAGGCTGTGAACGTAACGGTCCGGGTCAACGTGTAACTGATATTGTTCACTTTTTTCGACAATGGTTTGGCGTAAATCATCCAAGGAGTCGAGAAATTCCTTATCTAGCCCCAACTGGATATTTTCTAACACCGTCAGGGTTTCAAACACAGAGAAGTGCTGGAACACCATGCCAATCCCCATGGCGCGGGCCTGATTGGGGGATGTCATGCTGACTTCATGATTATTCCATAAAATCGCACCTTCACTGGGCATGTTGACCCCATAAATCATTTTCACCAGCGTTGACTTTCCGGCTCCATTTTCACCCAGTAGAGCGAGAATTTCGCCGGGAAACAGTTTGAGATTCACTTTGTCATTCGCCACGACACCCGGGAAGAACTTACTGAGATTCCACAGTTCGAGAAGTGGTGTAGTCATGTTGAGCAGATTCCTTTCTATTTTTTTCGAAAGGATAAATGCAAAAACTTGACCAAGTGTTCAAATAGAGTGGCAACAAGGGCTGCGCTGCGCTATGTCGCAACCTGCTGAACCATAAATGTGCAGATGCCTGAAAACGGTGCATATTTAGACACTTGACAACCGATGCGTAAGCAATGATTACTGTAATAAAGGGCCAATATGAAAGGAGTTCTCTTGGAGACTGAACTGGGACAGCAGAAACGCTCTATTTCGGGAGAAATTCGTCGTCGCAACCAGGAATTAATCTTGCAGGCTGCTGCTGATGAATTCGTCAAACATGGATACAAAGGCACATCGGTTCAAGCGATTGCCGATCGAGTGAATTTGCCCAAAGCCAATATTCTCTATTACTTCAAGTCCAAAACGGGACTGTATAAAGCGTTATTGCAGGATATTCTCACGCTGTGGAATGAAGGTTTTTCAGAAAGTGCCATCGACAGTTCGCCACAAGCTGTGCTTCGCAATTATATCGTCGGCAAAATGCGCTATAGCCGAACGCATCCTCAAGAGTCGAAGATCTTCGCTCAAGAGATTATTCAGGGCGCGCCGGTGATTCGTGATGAAATTCAGTTTCCGGTCGTCAACTGGGCAGCGGGCAAAGCAAGTGTGATCAACGCGTGGGTAGAACAGGGGCTAATTCGCCCGGTCGATCCGCTACATTTGCTGTTTTTGATATGGGGAGCCACCCAATTTTACGCTGATTTTGATACTGAAATTCAGCTCATCAAAGGTGCGCCCATGTCCGAAGAAGAGTTTGAACAGGCACAGCAATTTCTTGTCGATATGATTTTACGCGGCCTTGCCGTGACATCGTAACTTTAAGCTTCATGGAGGAAGACTTGAGCCCGAACAGCAGTAAAAAAGTCCCATTATTTGGGATCGGGATTGCCGGCAATTTCGCTGGCCACTTACAACAGACTGGCGAAGCAAAAGCGCTTCAAGGTGACGTGGATACCAGTCGCCCGCAGGCGCTTTTTCCCTTTTATGTCACGGACGCCAGCGACGAATACTTAACGGTTAATCCGTATTCGTTTGACAGTGTTCTGTTACCTAATGATCCAACGGCACGGGTGCAGATGGAGCCTGAAATCGCACTTGTGGTTAAGGTGAACTATCTTGGCACAACCGTTATCGGGCTGGAACCAGAATCGATGACGCTGCTCAACGATTTGACTCATCGCAATGCCGTTGTTAGCAAATTGGCTGAAAAGAAAAACTGGGGGCTGGCATCAAAAGGCATTGCGAAAAAAGCGTGGCCACTGACCAGTTTCAGCGCCGAAGATGGGCTCGGGAAGTACCGATTCTGCAGCTTTCATCGCCGAGAAGGCGTTTGGTCAGCATGTTGCCATGACGTCTCATTGAGTGATTACAGTTACTGCTATGAACAGTTGATTTCTTGGTTGATAGAACAGCTCAACACTCAGAAAAACGAAGGAGCACTGCATAGCCTCGCCACGCTGATTGGCGAGGCAGGGTACCCAAAACGCATGTTGATCTCACTGGGCTCATCTCGCTATACGAAATACGGTGAAGAGCACCAATTACAATCCGGTGATGAACTGTGCGCGGTGCTGTATGACTCGACACGTATTGATAATCCCGAAATCCACTCCCTGATTGTTGAGCAGACGATTGACGAACTTTTACAGCAACACATTGTACTTAAGCAATCTGTTTATGCGCGGGCAGAATAGACTTACGCCATAAACGACAAAGGAGCCAATCGGCTCCTTTGTCGTTAGGACTTCACTCGATGACGTCCTTCTTTCTTAGCTTCAAGCAGCAATTTATCTGCCTGTTCAAACGCCGAAACGAAGTTATCGTTATCTTTTATCTCAGTGACACCGAAACTACAAGTGACAATGTCACTCATTCCGGGGACCCGTAACTTTCCGATTGCTTCACACAGGCGTTCTGCAACCTGTAACGCTCCCGGTAGGTCATCGCCGGGTAACAACAGCATAAACTCATCGCCACCAAATCGGCCGATTTTATCGGAAGGGCGAATCTCCTGCTTAACGAGATTTGCAATGGCTATCAATACTTTATCGCCAATGATGTGGCCGTAATTATCGTTAATCACTTTAAACTTGTCGATATCGAACAAAATCATTGAAATCGGCTGGTTATAACGACGCGCGCGAACGACTTCGTCATGAACATTACGAATAAAGAACTGACGGGTTTGTACATCCGTCAGAATGTCTTGCTCGGAAAGGCGGCGTAGTTTCTGATTGTCGACTAAAATGTGCGGCACCCAGAGCCCGAAATAAGTGTTGGCCGCCAGTAAATAGATGGTGAACTGATACACCATCGCGCGTTCAGATAATCCTAAAACGTCCACCAGCACCGCCGTTAGCGTGCTGAGCACTGCCAAGCTGATAAATGAACGTGAGGCAGTTTCGGTAAACACAATCCACATCTGTGCAATACCAAGAAAGAACACCATGAACACAATCTGTGAAGAAGGATAGGCGGCCACAAGCATACTGATGCTCAATAAAATAAGGCCTGCGGTAATCAGCTTATAAATAAAAGGCTGCAGCGGTAAATCATCCAACAATGGTTTGAAATGCTTTATCAACCATCGGCCTTCAGAAGGGTAAAATTTCCCGAGAATTGATACGATCAGCGGTGTGATGACCACAACACCAATCAAATCACCCACCCACCAAGGGACCCACAATTGCATGATGTCGGAGTAATCGATGATGCCGGTCATCGCCAACGCAGTCGAGCCGCCGATGGCGGCAACCAACGAGGAGCACACGGCTAAGATCAAAAATAGCAAAATCAGATTGGGAACTTTAACGGTGTCTTGCTCTGCACTGATCTGCTTAAGCAACGAAGCACCAAGCCAGTATGCGAAACTGTGAATACCTGCGAATAACAAACCGGTGGAAACCAATGTCGTAAATGACTGATGGGCACCGTAAATGCTATTTTCCCAAAAGGTCGCAGTAATTGAGCACAAAATGAGAACGGGTAAATACGACCAGCCCAAAACCAAAAAGATAGCGAATGTTACACCGGAGGGGGGAAACCAGACACTGACGTGTGGCTCATATTCCATCAGAGCAGCAGCCCGCCACATGATAAGCCAAGCACAAGCGACCAAAATCGGGCGTAGAGAAATTGATCGCATCCATTTGTCATAAATCGACAGAACATCTTGATTAACAGCCAAATGTCCTCCTTGACCTTCACTGCATGACGTAGGCTTATTTAATAGTAGTTACTGATCAATAACTCACTAAGTCGTTATTGAGTTTTTATTCATTTACTTACAAGTTGATTAAAGAAATTTGACATAAATCATAAGATTGCACCACGATAGCACTTAGAGTAGCGCCAGTTCTCAACATGGAGACATACGGAAAAACTTTGATGTCCCCGATGCCGAGTATCGACTAACATAAGTTTAATATTCAACTGAATACAGATGACTTGCAGACGTATGTTGAAACGCAACTTCGCTATACCTCTTGGGACTTTCCTTTTTACTTACTCCTCTTGGGCCATCGCAGGTTACTCCTCCATCCAGAATTTTTTGGAGAACAGCTTTGCGGCAACGATCGTACTGAGCGACAGTGATGTATTTACCGTTGGCATCAGCGATTTTGATCCTAACAAGTTGCTCAACACTGATAATGAAGAATGGGGCACGGAGGAGTCGCTCGACAACCGCAAGAAATATGCTGTTTCGACACTACCTTATACGTTTGAACTCAGCGAGGCGGATGCCATTAATCAGCACAGCATTTTACTGCGCTTATCGGGGATGGTATCTGAAGAAACGGTGCAGTTTGCTCCTGACGAGCCGAAAGACGATTTTCGCCAAGTGATCGTCGACTTATACGCCGCTTACCGCTTCAAACATAATTTCGATGAACACTGGTCGTTTGAGCCCGGATTTGGAGCTCATTTGTTGCGCTACGAAAATAGCATGGATTACAACAGCCCAACCGGGCAGCAAATTGCACCTTTTCTTGACAATTTACTGTTCAACACCACGGCCTGGGCCAACATTTATGAGCCGCACTTTAAAGTGAAATACAAGTCAGAGGAATCCTGGGGGCGTTGGCAAGTTTCATCATCCTGGCACTACTTTTACGGTTATGGGTGGGGGCAAGCAAATGAAGGCGATATCGGTCATCCCGAAGGGTGGTATATCGCAAATGGAATAACCGCAGCCTATGACTTTTCTCAGCTCGGTCGTTCTGTTCAGTCTATCTACTCCAGCCTCAAAAGGGTGGACGTGGGTGGAGACATCAACCAGCCTCTGGGCACATCGATGTACTATGAGGCAAGCGTTGGATGGTTAATGACCCCACCATTTGAAATCAGTTTTATAGACAACATTGGAATTGGATTGGCCTTAAATTACGGCAGCGCATTCAAAGGCGGCAGTATTGTGCTGTTTTTCAATCAGGACTGATTCGCCACTTTGACACAGTTGCGACCCGCTTTTTTCGCAGAGTAGAGCGCCTGGTCTGCCAATTTGATTGCCGAAATAGGATTGCGCTCCACTGTACTGTCGCAGACACCAATACTGACGGTGATATTCACCGATGTACGTTTAGCATCAGAGCGCTGTTTCACGCCATCTTTATCGTTCTTTGGCCGCGAATCAAAATTACGAATCACAAGATCATACTGTTCAATATCAGCGCGCAGCAGCTCCAGAAAATCCACCGCTTGATCGGCGGTTTTACCTTTAAACAGAACGGTAAATTCTTCGCCGCCGTAGCGATACACTTTAGCGCGCCCCTGAACCAAGCGCAGCCGGGCCGCAACTAACTTGAGCACGTCATCGCCGGTCTCATGACCATAGGAATCGTTGAACTTCTTGAAGTGGTCCACATCCACCATTGCTACCGTAAAACGTCGCCCGAGGTAGCGCATATCCAGATCCAGTGCATGACGCCCAGGTAGCTGCGTCAGCCTATCGTTAAATGCCATCTCATGGCTGGCCGATAACAAATACAGTATCAGAAGCACACCAGCTAACGAGAACATGGTGCTGGAGACATACTGCACCTGAAAGAAAATGAAGGTGTTCGACGCCAACAGAATTGAGGTGTAAATCACCACATCCATTAGACGATTTTTGGTTAACACAAAAATACTGGTGATGCCCGTTAATGCCGCAAGATAGAGCACCAGAATGAACGGCAGTTTAGATATTTGTTCGACTGAATAGAGCAAGCCGTCGTTAAGATCCGCAAAGCCACCGGATTGATATTGCGTGATAATGAGATAACACCACACGCCGAATAGAGTGAGAATACCCAAATACACCGCAAATCCGCGGCTAAACAATCCACCATTTTTAAAAGCATAGCTGAGCAAGCAAGCGATAGGCAGCAAAATAGCCAGCAGAGACAGTTCAAGCAGGGTGGTGCCTGTGGTTAGCGGGGTTTGCAAACGATACTGAATCACCCAATAACATATCATCATCGCACAGGCCACCATGGCCATACGACTTTGTTTAAAGAGATGCGCGATCGCAATGGCGGCAATAAATAGCACGTAGGGTAAATTGCCCGCAAATCCAA
This sequence comes from Vibrio sp. bablab_jr001, assembly GCF_016464285.1. Classification (NCBI taxonomy): domain Bacteria; kingdom Pseudomonadati; phylum Pseudomonadota; class Gammaproteobacteria; order Vibrionales; family Vibrionaceae; genus Vibrio; species Vibrio sp. bablab_jr001. Next base: position 138,465 of record NZ_JACDWZ010000106.1, on the reverse strand, counting down.
GATTTGAGCGGGTGATAATAATGACGTTGTTCATTCCGAACCACAGTGCAGCAAGCAGAATGATTGGAAATGAAAAACGAAACCAATACGAGGTAACCAGACTCGACGACATGTTCTAACAACTAGCCATTTGACTTAATGATAAATTCAAAAATAGTTATGTTCGCTAGCATACTTCTATTTAATGATTTTCCAAGCTTTTTGCTAAACTTAAGTCGTAAAAGCGGGTGCTTGACCATACATTTAATCTTGTATGTGCGACATTGATTGCCTATCGGTTAAGTGTTGGCTAGTGTAGCAAAACATCAAATCGCGCGTAGGATCGCCGATTATTTGTGTTCAGGAGAGTCAAGATGCAAATCAGTGTCGACGTACACAACTATATGGAAGCTCTGGTAGGCCAGGTGTTAGCCCAAGAGTATTACGTGGAAAACTACTCCAATGAGCAGTTAGCCGATTTGGCATGCCTCGCGCTCAGTCAGATTCGCCCAATCTACATTCGCCATGACATCGATTTTTTATCGGCATTGCCCGAGGCCCGTTTGGTGATATTGAAGAAAAGGGCCGAAACAGCTATCGAGGCCGCAGAATCGATGATCGTTGATGATCGTCGCAAAAATCGTGATGATGACCTGCCGGTTGTCATCGCTCAGACGCGTTTTGATGACGATGCAGAATTGGAGTGGTACGAAAAGCCGATTCTCGGCCATAAAGATCCAGCCTAAAATTGATTACCCAAAGGAGTTGTTGTGGGACTGTTTTCTCGTTTGTTTGGCGGTAAGTCAGAAAACCAAATCGAAGTTGTTCAGCCTGTCGAATACAAAGGCTTTCTCATTTACCAGGAACCGCTTGCTGAAGGCGGGCAATACCGTATTGCCGGGCGCATAACCAAAGAAGTCGATGGTGAATTAAAAACCCACCGCTTTATTCGTTCCGATGTACTGCCAAGTAAAGAAGATGCCAAAGAACTGATGCTGAAAAAGGCGCAGATGTTTATCGACCAAATGAGTGGTCAGATCTTCTCTTAACTCATCCAGTCGTTGACAGAAATCATAAATAAAAGGGCCATAAGTCGATATGCTTGTGGCTCTTTTGTTTTTCTGTGCACTTTGCAAATTCCTGTTTTTATAGATATTTGTCTATACTGGTTTGACCTCTGCTGTGTTGAAGTGATGTTGTATTCCAAGGGCAGAGTCAACAGAATCCTTTACTACCTAACGTTATAACTAATGAAAGTTTGTATTTATATAACAAATAGCTTGAAGTTAGGTTAGTCGTTAGATAAAAACAGAATAATCATTGTGCCAATAGTCAAGGAACAGCTATGCAAATTGGTGTACCAAAAGAAATACTCGCAGGAGAAACGCGAGTCGCTGCTTCACCAACGTCGGTTGAACAGCTCATTAAGCTAGGGTTTGAGGTCGCTATCGAGTCTCAGGCAGGATCACTGGCCAGTTTCGAAGATACTGCTTATGAAGCAGCGGGCGCGAAAGTGGTGAGTAAAGATGACGTATGGCAATCAGACATCGTCTTAAAGGTGAATGCTCCTGTTAGCAACGAAGAAGTTGACGAGATTTCTTTGCTCAAGGAAGGCGCTACACTGATTAGCTTTATCTGGCCTGCTCAGAATCCTGAGCTGATGGAAAAACTGACCGTTAAGAACATCAACGTGATGGCGATGGATTGCGTGCCACGTATTTCACGCGCACAAGCTCTTGATGCGTTGTCTTCAATGGCCAACATCGCAGGTTACCGCGCCGTGGTTGAAGCTGCTCACGAGTTTGGCCGTTTCTTCACTGGCCAAATCACGGCTGCAGGTAAAGTACCACCAGCGAAAGTTTTCGTAGCGGGTGCGGGTGTTGCTGGCCTTGCGGCTATCGGCGCGGCTGGTAGCCTTGGCGCTATCGTGCGCGCATTCGACGTTCGCCCTGAAGTAAAAGAACAAGTACAGTCTATGGGTGCAGAGTTCCTTGAAGTCGATTACAAGGAAAACTCGGGCTCAGGTGATGGTTACGCGAAAGAAATGTCCGATGACTTCAACAAGAAAGCTGCGGAGCTGTATGCCGCGCAAGCCAAAGACGTTGATATCATCATTACGACCGCCCTTATCCCGGGCAAGCCAGCGCCAAAACTGGTGACCAAAGAGATGGTCGACAGCATGAAGCCGGGTAGTGTGATCGTTGACCTTGCGGCCGCAAACGGTGGTAACTGTGAATACACAGTCAAAGACCAAGTCTTTGTTACACCAAATGGCGTGAAAATCATCGGCTATACCGATATGGTCGGCCGTCTGCCAACGCAATCTTCTCAGTTGTACGCAACGAACCTTGTCAACCTTCTGAAACTGCTATGCAAAGAGAAAGACGGCAACATCGACATCAACTTTGAAGATGTGGTACTGCGTGGCGTCACAGTGGTGAAAGGTGGTGAAATTACCTGGCCAGCACCACCCATTCAGGTCTCGGCACAACCTCAGCAGCAGGCAAAAGTACAGCCGATCAAAGAGAAAAAAGTTGAAGAACCCGTATCTCCAATCAAGAAACTTGCTGGGCTGGTGATTGGTGTTGGCGCCTTCGCGTGGATCGCATCGGTTGCGCCAGCCGCTTTCCTTGGTCACTTCACAGTATTTGTTCTCGCATGTGTTGTGGGTTACTACGTTGTTTGGAACGTAACACATTCATTGCACACGCCTCTGATGTCCGTAACCAATGCGATTTCAGGCATCATCGTGGTAGGTGCACTGCTGCAAATTGGGCAAGGCAATGGTGCAGTCACCTTCCTTGCGTTCATCGCAGTTCTAATTGCAAGCATTAACATCTTTGGTGGCTTTACCGTGACCAAACGTATGCTTGAAATGTTCCGTAAAAACTAAGGGAGTACACAATGTCTGCAGGATTAGTACAAGCGGCGTACATTGTTGCTGCTCTGTTTTTCATTTTGAGTCTGGCGGGTCTGTCTAAGCAGGAATCTGCAAAGGCAGGTAACTACTACGGTATCGCGGGCATGACCATCGCGCTGCTGGCAACGATCTTCAGCCCGGGTGCATCTGGCCTTGCTTGGATCATTCTGGCTATGGTGATTGGTGGTGCTATCGGTATGCATTTCGCGAAGAAAGTTGAAATGACCGAGATGCCAGAACTGGTGGCGATTCTTCACAGCTTCGTGGGTATGGCTGCTGTTTTGGTTGGTTACAACAGCTATCTGGATGCTCCAGAAGTGGCCACCCATGCCGAACATGTCATTCACCTTGTTGAAGTATTTATCGGTGTATTCATCGGTGCGGTAACCTTTACGGGTTCTATCGTGGCATTCGGTAAACTGCGCGGCATCATTAAATCGTCGCCGTTGAACTTACCTCATAAACACAAACTGAATCTGGCTGCTATTGTAATTTCAGCACTGCTACTGACGCGTTTTGTTAACGCAGACGGCAGCATGTTTGCGTTGATCGTGATGACTCTGATTGCGTTTGCTTTCGGTTACCACCTGGTAGCATCGATTGGCGGGGCTGACATGCCAGTCGTCGTTTCAATGCTGAACTCATACTCAGGCTGGGCAGCCGCGGCAGCGGGCTTTATGCTGGCAAACGATCTACTGATCGTAACAGGTGCATTGGTTGGTTCATCGGGTGCGATTCTGTCTTACATCATGTGTAAGGCGATGAACCGTTCATTTATCAGTGTTATTGCCGGCGGCTTTGGCCAAGAAGTGGTGATTAGCGGTGAAGAAGAGCAGGGCGAGCATCGCGAGATCAACGCTGAAGATGTGGCAGATATGCTGAAGAACTCAAAATCTGTCATCATCACTCCTGGATACGGCATGGCGGTAGCGCAAGCTCAGTACCCAGTGTATGAAATCACAGAAAAACTTCGTTCCATGGGTGTTGAAGTGCGCTTTGGTATTCACCCGGTAGCAGGTCGTTTGCCTGGTCACATGAACGTACTGCTTGCTGAAGCGAAAGTGCCCTACGACATCGTTTTGGAAATGGACGAAATCAACGATGATTTCTCAGATACGGATACCGTACTGGTGATTGGCGCGAACGATACGGTGAACCCAGCCGCACAAGAAGATCCAAACAGCCCAATCGCGGGAATGCCAGTGTTGGAAGTGTGGCACGCACAAAACGTTATCGTATTCAAACGTTCGATGAATACGGGTTACGCTGGCGTCCAAAACCCACTTTTCTTCAAAGAGAACACACATATGTTGTTCGGCGATGCGAAGGATAGTGTAGACGCGATTTCTAAAGCACTGTAACCTTCCGGTTAAGACCTCTAAGAAGCCAGCATTTAGCTGGCTTCTTTATTTTTCGTTGATGCATTATTGACAGCAATATAACAAGCCAAATGTATCTTTCTAGGATAATACGTTATAGTTTTGTAACCCTATGATCTGCCGAAGATTCAAATTGATTAAAGCGATACTAAGAACCCTAGTCGTTGTAGGGCTGTTTACCACATCCTCCTCATACGCGGATTCTCTGCCTGAGCGCATAGATCTGTTCGTATCGCTATTTGACTACAAATCGGCGGCGGTCTCCTACGACATTCGCGGCATTCAGAATGATTATCCAACACGTTTGCTGACCCCAGACAGCATGCTGCCGCAAACATCAGCGTATCCATTAAAAGATATCCAGCAACTTTATAGCCTCGCGCAAACTTGTACCGGTAAACTGCCATTGAACCCGCTGGTAACTGAACCTTTAGTGTTTACACGTGCCATATGTAAAGGTACCCAACTGCCGATGCGTTGGTTTGCAAGAAGTGCGCTGATCCATCCAGGCGGTGGCACTTATGCTTCACGATATGCTGAGATGCACCCGGACAAACTAAATGAGTTGCAGCAATACATGCATATTCAGGAACGCCCGAAAGCAGCGAAAGATTCATTGTTAGGCCGCTTGCAAAGCATGAATGAAGATACCATGACGGCGTTAATCGCTGGCGCGGTAATGTTTGGTGACGATACGGAACTTTGGCTGAGAAAAGGGGACGAATATTACGTTTTCGACGAAGAGACTTGGAACCGTAACGCCAGCAAAGCGGGGCTTTCTTACAGTATCGCAACCTCAGAAAGTACCTGTTTCGTACAGCGTGGTAACATTTGTTGGGATATAGAAGACCATTCTGACTTACTGCGTATCAGCATGGTTGCCCTAGTCATTGCCAACATACTCTTGGTACTTGGCTGGTCAATTTATCGTTGGAATTCAAAGCGTCAGGAAATGAAGAGCCGAATGCTCATCCTGCAAATTCTGACTCATGAGCTGCGTACACCGATCGCAAGTCTCTCATTGACCGTAGAAGGATTTCGTCGCGAATTTGAACATTTGCCTGAGTCTGTATACGATGAGTTCCGTAGGCTGTGTGAAGATTCACGCCGATTACGTCAATTAGCGGAAGCAAGTAAAGATTATTTGCAATCCGATAACAAACCTCTTGCAACAGACTGGGTTCCGTCGGTTGAAGAGTGGTTAAGATACAAAGTTGAAGAAGAGTTCGTAGATCCCGTAGAACTTAAAATAGACAAAGACATAGCAGCCAAACTCAATGTCTACTGGCTAGGAACCTGTGTAGATAATTTAATACGCAACGCGGTGAAATACGGCGTCGCTCCAGTGACACTAGAAGTAACAACAAAATCTAACGCTGTCACAATTAAGGTTACGGACCAAGGAACGCTTACAAACAAGGATTGGCGTCATTTACGCAAGCCATTTGTCAGTAAAAGTGGCTTAGGACTTGGCTTAACTATAGTAGAATCGATGGTCGGAAGAATGGGGGGAACAATGACCCTTGTTGGACCGCCGACCACTTTTATATTGGAGATACCCTGTGAAACAGACATTGCTTCTCGTTGAAGATGATAAAAACCTAGCTGACGGACTTCTGGTTAGTTTGGAGCAAGCAGGATATGACTGTTTACATGCAGAAACGATTGCTGGTGTAAAGCAATACTGGGAGAAAGCGGATTTAGTGATTCTGGACCGCCAGCTACCTGATGGTGATTCAGTACAACACTTGGCTGATTGGAAAAAACTGAAAGATGTCCCTGTGATTCTTTTGACTGCATTGGTGACGGTTAAAGATAAAGTAACAGGTCTGGACGCAGGTGCTAATGATTACCTGACTAAACCTTTTGCCGAAGCAGAACTCTTTGCACGCGTGCGCGCTCAACTTCGTTCGCCTGAAAATGAAGATCAAGACGACAGCAAAGTGGTCACCGAGAACCTGACGATTGATAAAGCAACACGTGAAGTCTATTTCAACGGCGAATCGGTAACATTGACTCGTACTGAATTCGATCTACTGCTGTTTTTGGCAAGCAATTTAGGCCGTGTATTTACGCGTGACGAGCTGCTGGACCACGTTTGGGGTTACAACCATTTCCCAACAACCCGTACTGTAGATACTCACGTACTTCAGTTGCGCCAAAAGTTGCCCGGTCTGGAAATCGAAACCCTACGTGGTGTCGGTTATAAGATGAAAGCGTAACGAATGCGGAAATCAGCATTATTAATGGGCACGCTATTATGCGTGCCCTTATCTACACAAGCGGTCGAATGGTTTGAGAAAAACACGCCATTAACCCAAGCGCACCAACATTTGCTCAACAACGACTTGGAGAGCATGTTCGCTTCCTTAGTTGAAGTGTGGCAGTTGGAGCACAACAAAAGCATAACTGCACATCTGAACGATCTGTTAGTTCAGTCACTGACTGTCGATTGTGGAAAAGGACTCGATTCCAAACCTTTCCCAGAGTGGATTAAGTCTGTTCTTATTCGTCGGGTCGACATACAAAGCCCTGGTCGAGACGCCTATCAGGTAATTATTGACGCGAAAACCAAAAAGAATATTTCTGACATTCGACTCACTCAGTGGGTAGATAAACCGTTATCCACAGACAGCACGTTCACCAAAACCGATAGTGACAACGTTACTAGCTCAACCGTTTCCTATCTTAAACGTTACAACTTGAATACTAAGCTAAGTATGGGCTTGTACCGACTGGATATTACGGCGAGTGATCAAGAATCCTGGAGCGCGTGGATTATATTTGGTGAACCTAAAGCGAAGCAAACTGTTCGCTGGGCATCCAAAGATCAGTGGATTGTGGAGAAAAATGCACTCCTAAATCGATTCTGTCCACTACCAAAACTTGGCGTGTCGGTCTTTGATTACGTAGACGGCAAATATAAGGAAATTTGGAGCCAGAGTTACGAATCGGATTACCCGACATCGCTAGGGCTAAATAATTTACCGTCCGATCGCTATGTTTTGGCAGTCTCGATGACCCATCAACGTTGGCAAGGGCCAATCACCATTGAGCAATCTCAAGTTATCAGCAAAACATATGACGTTTCGCTAGAGGAATAACTAAAGATAATGGACAATATGCCGTTATAAAACGAAACGGAACTTACGGTTTATATCGGCATGAATAATAAAATCAAACTTCTCGCACTGTCTGTCGCATTGGCAGCACCAAGTGCTTTCGCAGCCAACTACGCCGTCGAAGCTCGCGGTGATGCAATGGGTGGTGTTGGTGTCGTATCAGCAAACTATCTGACAGCTCCTTTCTACAACCCAGCGATTGTTGCAATATACCGCCGCAATGACGATGCCGGTATGATCCTGCCAAGTATCGGTGGTTCGTATAATGACCCAGATAAAATGGTCGACGGCCTTGATCAGATCTCAAGCATTCTCGATAGCAATGACGTTTCTCGTGTCGACGAACTACAGAGTGCAATGAATGACGTCAGTGGCGATGTTCTAAGCGCACATCTTGGTGGCGTGGTAGCATTTGGTATTCCAAACCAATATCTGGCCATGAACATTTTTGGTAAGGCTTACACTGAATCATTTGCAACAACCAATATTGCCGATAGTTGCCCGAGTTATAGCGAAGGCTCCGACGAGTGTACGTTCGAAAAAGCCCAGAACAGCACCGTTAATGCGGTATCTGTCGCTGTAACCGAAGTAGGGATTTCATTAGCCAAATATCAAACCTTTATGGGACAGCACCTTTCGTTTGGTATCAGCCCGAAATTGCAACGTATCTACACATACGTGTATGAAGCCAGCATCAGCGATTATGACTTTAAAGATCTTCGCGAAAACAGCACAGGCGAAACAACGTTCAATATTGATGCTGGTGCCTTGTGGTTCTATGGCCCATTTCGAATCGGTTTTGCAGCAACCAACTTGATCAGTCGAGACATTGAAACCAAAACCGTAGCGTCAAAAGTTTCAGGCAATCCCAATCTGCAGTACTCCTATCAGATTCGTCCACAGTATACGGTTGGTGCCGGTTTGGTTGCCGACTATGTCACTCTGAGCGTGGACTACGATCTCAACGAAGACGAGCGTTACAAAAATTTTGCAGACAACACGCAAATGATTCGTGTCGGTGGTGAAATTGATTTACTACGCCAGCTAAAACTGCGTGCTGGTTATTACAAAAATCTGGCCTACAGCGGTAGTGAAGGGACGGTAACGGCTGGTGTGGGTATTTCGCCACTCAACCTATTCCAATTAGACATTGGCGCAAGTTACACCAATGAACAAGCAATGGGTGCATACGTAAACTTCCTTGCGAGTTATTAAGCGAAACACTATAGTTGGGCTCCTTAAAAGGAGCCTTTTTTATGTTTGACGATATACCAACTCTTTCTCACGCCGAACAGCAGGCGGCAGTAGAAAAGATTCAGGCGCTTATGGCGCAAGGAATCAGCACTGCAGAAGCAATAAAAATCGTTGCTCAAGAAATAAGACAACAACAAACAGAGCAACAAACCAAAGAATAGGGCACGTAAGTGCTCTTTTTTTTGCCTTTCATTTAGACTTACAAGCCACACTTCAAATCAATAATCCTACCAAAAACACCAAGGCAACCAAACAATCAAATATATAACAAACACTTACGACAGGATAAAACCCTGGCGCAAGGGTGAGCTTTTACTGATTTGTAATTTTATTACACATCAAATTACACTCAAAATAAAAGCCAGTTTATTGTCCTGATGCGTTACGGTGTGATTACTCACTGTCGTCATATCTACCGTAGTAACTATCATTGAATTAAACATGGACGAAATGACAATCGATCCAACCGCCAATCGAAAGGTATCGCATCAAGATTTGATTTGGTCGCTAATGACAGCTTAATACAGCACAAAACATACCAGGTGACACTGTCACTTAGTTGGGCTTCGTGCGCTTATCTTTGGCGCAGATAGAGAAGGTTTGAAGCATAGTGAGTACTTCTGTCTTAATTTGGTGGCGTGTGAATGGCAACGGGGAAAGATTTCAAGTGTCATTCAGTATTTGGAATTTGGATGTGATTAAAAACGCGCTGACGACGTTGAGTTTAGGCATGACTGGCAGCGGACAAAACGCGGTTTAAACCGGAGTAATTTCTCTGTCATCGATTGAACAGTCAGCGAACGTCTAACCATAGAGTTAGTCACTTGGAAAGCTCAACGCCATGATGAAGCATGTGGCAACTCGCAATCACTTCACGGACAACACTGGCACTCAGCGTAAAAATTGTAGCGACAAAATGATCAAGCAGTAAAAACGCAGAAGAAACGCGACAGCAGATTAACAAACACTTTGGTGGTAACCTCAACTAAAAGCCCGGACACGCTACAGATACAAACTATATATTAATGGGTTCGAGCAGTTTGGCGCTGTATGCGACTGAGGTTAAAGCGTCACCACTTCAGTGCGCATTATGTACGTTATGTTAAATTATATTTACTAATAAGAAGAGCACGTTTTTGGGTGCTCTTCTCTGCTGTGCTGTATTTGCTTGGTTATCTAGCGAAGCTATTCAACATAACTGGATTTACCATAAAATAGCTAATAACTACTTTGCTATCTAACGATATCAACTTGGTTATTAGCCACCTGCTAATTTAACTTTAAAGCCTTTCTTCTCAAGTATCGCTTTAATTTTGTCTCGCATGTCGCCTTGGATTTCGATTTCACCATCTTTAACCGAACCACCACAACCGCAGACTTTCTTGAGTTCGGCGGCAAGCAGCTTAAGCGGCGCGTCATCCAGGTCTAGTCCTTTGATGATGCAGACACCTTTACCTTTACGTCCTTTCGTTTCTTTGTGAATACGAACAATACCATCACCTTTAGGACGTTCTGCTTGCTCTGGTTCCTGCTTAATTCGGCCGACGTCTGTCGAATATACGAGTGTCATGATCTTTACTACTTCTTGTGTTGTGTTTCTGCTCGCTGTTTAGCAAGCAAAAAAGCTTCGATGTGTTTTTGAATAGCAACTTTAGAACCTTTGATTAAGCGGCCATTAAAAAAGCAGTACCATCCATTTGCTTCACCAGTGTCGTTTTTGAGGCTGAACCCGTTGAAGTTCTCTTGCGTTCCTGCAGCAACTTCTCGTTTACGGCCGACCGATTCAAATTCGCGAGGATCGATAATTGATGCAGTATCACACCACCAATCGATACTCTTCTTCACTGCCGCAAGGTTGCCGGTCAAAACATGGTTTTTTATCTGAACTTGCCATACTTCAGTTGAATTTGGTGCAGATTTGAGGGTAAACCCTCTATAAGTAGCTATAGCCATACGCATCTGGTTCTTTTAGTTGCAGTTACCTAAATAATAATTGTATATCTCGGGTTAGCAAGTATATTTATTATCAAAACATTAAGTTATAGTGCGCTAGTATGAAAAAAAACCTTACCGTCGTCACAGATCAAAGCATTTTAAAACAGATGCTTATCGATTTTGGTCGTCTAGTCACTCTCGAACAGTTCAATCAACTCACCCAACATCAGTACAGTCGCAATTCATTACTTGCGTTCACTAAAGACTGGAATCTATTTCTGGAATTCTGTCAATTGCGATCAGTTAACGCAATTCCTGCATCAATCACCGCAGTGCGTCAGTTCATTGAATTTGAGGCTCGTTCCAGAAAATTTAGCACTCTTAAACGTTACACGGTCACCATAAGTTTAGTTCACACCCTACTCGGCCAACGAGACCCGACAACGAATAGTCAGGTGCGCACATCGTTACAGCGACTACGGTTAGATAAACATGGCGATGCCACACAAGCTCAAAGTTTTAATCAAGACCATCTGAGTCAGCTATTTGGAAAGCTTAAAGATCGTCAGGCAATAAAAACGATCCGGGATCTTGCGATTTACCACGTTATGTTTGAGTGTGCGTTAAAGCGCTCAGAGCTTAAATCTCTCGATGCATCTCAGTTAGTTAGGCTTAATAACGAACAACCTAATTTGAGTTTGCAAATGTCAGGCTACACTTATTCGCTTTCTGAACAAGCGAGTCAATGTCTGTCGAAATGGCTCACCTGTATCGAAGATACAAGTGGCGTACTTTTCCGAGCTATCGATCGACATGGTAACGTTTCTACATCTCCACTTGATGATTCATCAATATTTCGGATCCTACGAAACGCAGGAAGATATTTGGGCGATGAACAATTGCGTTTCTCCGGACAATCAACGCGCATAGGAGCGGCGAAAGAACTGGCGAAACAAGGATATAAAGCAAGAGAGATTCAAGAATTCGGGCGTTGGCTCAGCCCTGCGATGCCTTATCAATACATTGGTGATAAAAATACCGCAGAGCGAGAGAAGCTAAAATTTGTGAAATTTAAGCCTTGGGAGTAAGTGAGGTGCGAACACAATCTGCCAGGAAATCGGCAAACTTATGGCCGTTATGTTCAAGCATTTTAGGGAACATTGAAATCGGCGTCATGCCTGGGAAAGTGTTTACCTCGTTGAGATAAACCTGACCTTCTGGTGTTAAGAAGAAATCAATACGCGACAAATGACGCAGTTTCATGTGGGTGAAGACTTTCTCAGCAACACTGTGAATCAAAGTTTGTTGGTCGTCAGTCAAATTACCCGCTTCCACTTCAGTGCGCGAGTGGCTGTCGGTACTGTACTTTTCCTCGTAACTGTAAAACGCATCTTCAGGAGCAATAATTTCACCAGGTTTGGTGATAAAAACCTTACCACCCATTTCATAGGCGGCGACTTCCAGTTCACGGGGTTTAACGGCCTTCTCAACCAGTACTTGCTCTGAATAACTAAATGCGGCATCAATAGCGGGAGCAATTTGATCCTCTTTGGTGACCTTGTAACAGCCAACAGAAGACCCTTGACGTGCAGCTTTGATAAAGAGACTGCCCCACTTAGCAAACGCTTCTTGACTCGACTTTAGTGCATCCGCATTGTTTTCTGACAAGAACAGATAAGGTGTGTTTGGAATACCTAACGCGTCGTACCATAGTTTGGATGTAATTTTGTTAAAGCTATTTGAACTGGCTTCTGGGCCACAGCCTAAGTAAGGAATACCAGCAAGTTCAAACATGGATTGAATGTCGCCCGTTTCACCCGGATAACCATGGATACACGGCACAACAAAATCGATCTTGATTGATAAGCCTTCGCCATTTAATGTGGCTGAGTTTGTATCCAGATAAACTATCTCACCGCAATCCGAGAACCATCCCTCTTTTTTCATTTCAACCCTGAACACATCAAATTCAGGAGTTTGTGATAATTGCTGCTGCAAATAGTTAGCAGAAACCAGCGACACTTCATGTTCAGAAGAGCCGCCGCCACACAAAAGTAAGATAGTCGTTTTTGTCATTAGATCTTTCCGTGACACCAGAGATTATTTGTCCACTATGATAGACAATTCGCCATGAACTTACACCGTTCGAGACAATTTCTCACACAATCATGGTTTAAGTGGTCAGAGAACAAACAACAAAGGGGCCAAATCGCCCCTTTTATCGTTTCAGTCAGAGTTAGTTAAGCTTATTCAGCGTCGGGAACTCAGAGTTTTTAATTGAGTCAATGCTCTTCACAAAAGGTTTCAGAGACTGGAACTCACTTGGTAGCGTGGTAATCGCTTCCGCTGCTTCTTTGCGCGTCGCGTAGTCACCATAAAGCACGGTGTACCATTTTGTTCCGTTTACAACTTTGTAGTTTTCCCAAATTGGCTGGCCATCTTTTGGCAGATTGTTGGCAAAGTGATCCACTTTGTTCTGAGTGCCTACAGCAACGACCTGAATCGTAAAACCGTAGCGAGGATTCATCGCAACTTGCTTGGCTGTCGGAGGCGTGATGGCAACTGCAGGTTTCGCCTGAGTTTGCGGGCTCATTTTAACCACTTTCTTATCGTTTTCAGCTGGCGCCATCTTGATGACGTTCATTTCAACGTTTTGTTCTGTCACACCTACTGCTGTTCCTTCGTCTGAAACAACTGGTTGAGGCACTTCAGCTACCGCATATTCTTCCGTATGACTTTCCGTGGTCACATCTGTGATGTAGCTTCCCGAGGAACAAGCAGCGAGTAGCGCTGACAAGCCAACAATTGCAACTTTTTTCATGGATTCATAAACACTCTAAGTAGAAAGTAATTAAATCATGCCGATAGCGGCGCTGAGAATCAAGCTTAGCGTCCGATTTATCAAGGATATCCTGTGATTTGTGACACAAAGTCGACTCACTCCGGTGCTGACAGGATCACAACCAGACCAAATAGACGAACAGCCAATACGAGAATTGGTTAGGATATAGACAGGTCAACTTGCGGCGCAATAATTATGAATAATTTAAGTCAGTTACTGAAGCCTAAATCCGTTGCGGTGATTGGTGCCTCTATCCGCCCATTCCGTGCCGGCAATATTGTGATGAAGAATTTGCTGCAAGGAGGATTTGATGGCGCCATTATGCCAGTGACTCCCTATTATCCCTCCGTTTGTGGCGTCCTTGCGTACAAAACCATTGATGCGCTGCCGTTAGTTCCGGATATCGCAATTTTATGCACTCACGCGTCACGTAATATTTCCATTTTTCGTCAGTTGGCCGAAAAAGGCGTATCCAACGTCGTTGTCCTCTCTTCCGATATGTATTCACTGGATGCTCAGGGGCGAGAAATCCAAGAACAATGTAGCGCCATCGCCAAAGAGGCAGGAATGCGTGTCCTTGGGCCGAACAGCTTGGGGCTGATTCTTCCCTGGATCAATTTCAATGGCTCTTTCTCTCCCGTGACTGCGCTTAAAGGCAACATTGCTTTCATTTCACAATCAGCGGCTGTATGCACCACGATTCTTGATTGGGCAAACGATAAAGAGATCGGGTTCTCTGCTTTTGTTTCCTTAGGTAACGCCAGTGACATCGACTTTTCCGACCTGCTCGACTGTCTCAGCACCGACAAATATACCGATGCCATTCTGCTTTACGTTGATACAATTAAAGACGCGAGACGCTTTATGTCAGCGGCGCGTGCAGCATCACGCAACCGGCGGATATTGGTTCTGAAAGGCGGACGCACGAGCGCCGGACGCAAGGCCGCTCAAATGCATACCGGCGGCGATGACACACTGGACATCATTTACGATTCAGCCATTCGACGCACGGGTATGTTGAGAGTAAACAACACGCATGAGTTGTTCGCTGCCGTAGAAACCTTGACTCATTCAGTCCCTCTCCGCGGCGAGCGCTTGGCGATCATCACCAACGGCGGCGGGCCGGCAATTATGGCGATTGATACATTGTTAGAGCGAGGCGGGAAACTGGCCGAGCTTGAAGAAAGTGTGTACGAAAAGTTGAATCAGTGCTTGCCGCAGAGCTGGTCGCACAGTAATCCTATCGACATTGTTGGCGACGGCGACCATACCCGTTATGTGAATGCACTTAAAGCCGTACTGGATAGCGAGACTATTGATGCCATTCTGATCATGCATAGCCCCTCAGCAATTGCTCATTCTGAACAGACGGCTCAAGCTATTGTCGATGTAATTAAAGCGCATCCTCGTTCACCACGATTTAATATTCTGACCAACTGGTCTGGCGAAATGACGGCCAAGCCAGCGCGGCAGATTTTTAATCAAGCTGGTATTCCGACTTATCGTACTCCCGAGAGCGCAGTCGTGGCCTTCATGCACTTGGTCGAGTACCGCCGCAACCAAAAACAACTGATGGAGACCCCAACCACGGCGGAAGCGGTCCATGTCTCAGAAGTGAACAGTGCCAAACAATGGATAGAAGAACATCTGGAGAGTAATAATCTGGTTCACCTTGATACCCACCAGATTGGCACTTTGCTGAGATGTTTTAACTTCAATGTGCTACCGACCTGGATAGCATCTGATGCCAGCGAAGCCGTGCATATTGCTGAAACGATTGGTTATCCGGTTGCGGTAAAGCTGCGCTCACCGGACATTGCCCATAAATCCGATGTTCAGGGTGTCATGCTCAATCTGCGCAACAGCACTGAAGTCGCCAGCGCAGCGCAGGCGATCTTAGACCGAACACAGATCTCCTACCCATCAGCCAACATTCACGGCTTGCTTGTCCAAGCCATGGCTAAACTCGCTGGCGGTGAAGAGCTGCGTATTAAAGTGAAACACGATACCACATTCGGCCCAGTGATCCTGCTTGGGCAGGGAGGATCAGAGTGGAATGAATCGATCGATGCCGCCGCAGCCTTACCGCCTCTCAACATGACGCTGGCGCGTTATTTGATTGTGCGGGCTATTCGCAGCGGGAAGATTCGTCTGCAGAAATTGCCTGTGCCGATAGACATTGAAGGTTTGTCTGAATTCCTGGTCCGAATTTCCCAAATGGTGGTGGAATGCCCGCAAGTTCACGAACTGGATATTCATCCAGTATTGGTAAATGGCAGTCAATTTACCATCCTCGATGCAGACTTAACGCTCAAACGTTTTGAAGGCGACGCACAAAGCAGACTGGCGATCCGCCCTTACCCGTCAGAGATGGCGGAAGACGTTCAGGCCAAAGACGGCGAGCTGGTGACCATTCGGCCAATTCTTCCTGAAGATGAACCCGATCACGCCGCATTTATTAAGAAAGTCAGTAAAGAAGACCTTTATAAACGCTTTTTCTCTGATGTCGGTGAATTTCATCACGAAGCGCTAGCCAACCTGACTCAGATTGACTACGACCGGGAGATGGCGTTTGTTGCGGTAAGCCATCAGGGCGATAAAGATGAGATCATTGGCGTTTCGCGCGCTTTGATTAATCCAGAGAACACCGATGCCGAATTTGCGATTCTGATTCGATCCGATCTCAAAGGAAAAGGGTTAGGTAAAATTTTGATGGGCAAGATCATAGATTACTGCCGTCACAAAGGCACAACCCAGATGTCGGGAATGACCATGCCAACCAACCGAGGCATGTTAACTTTGGCTCAGCGACTCGGATTTGAAGTCGATATCCATTTTGAGGATGGTACGGCAGATATGGTACTGCCACTCAATCCTTAGCAGCGATAAGCAGAAAGGCGGATCTTATTGATCCGCCTTTCTATTTTTGATCTTAAACTAGATTCCAGTGCTTCTTAAGGTATTGAATACACCAGGATTTCGCCTCACCGATTTTGTTTCGGCGCCAAGCCATAATGATTTCCATTTTCGACCCTTGGCTACCTTCAATTTTCTTTAACTTACCTTCAGCAATCAACGGTTCGGCAACATGCTTTGGTAGCGTACCGATACCTAAACCATTCACCAAAGCCTGGCACTTCGCATTAAAATTGGTCACCGTTAAACGTGGCTGCTTCTGAAGGATATTCACACTCATCGCTGGCTGGTCGCGAGCTGTATCGGCAATAGCAATCGCACGATACTTCTGACGTGCTTCTTCGTCAAATTCACCCGTCCGCTTATGCACATAATGGTTACTTGCCGCTACCCAGACCATTTCCATCTCACCCAATGTCTCAGCCTTAACGTCCTGAGGAAGCGTTTCAATACGAGGACAAATCAGTAAGTCTGCGCGATCAGTCGCCAGAGATTCCCAGCTACCCGCAAGAATTTCTTCCTGTAAGCGAATACGGGTTTTGCTCACATTGCCCAGCGCTTCAACTAATGGGAAGAAGTTCGCAATCGGTATGATGCCATCAAACGCTACGGTGATATCCAGCTCCCAGCCGTTAGCCAGAAGCGTTGCGTCATTAACGAGCTTCTCGGTCGCAGACAAAATGGCCCGCCCGCGTTCCAGAATGAGCTTACCCGCATCGGTGAAATTCGCTTTGTGACCGGAGCGGTCGAAAATCATGATATCCAGATCTTGCTCCAGTTTTTGAATCTGATAGCTAAGCGAACTCGGAGCACGATTTAGTTCATTCGCCGCCGCTGCAAAACTGCCTCGTCGGTCAATCGCATCGAGAATATGTAACGCTTCTAACGTAATTGGACTTTGCAAAACCAACATCCTTATATTGATAGAACACCCAGTTATTTGTGATCCAAATCACACTTATTTAATAAAGCAAAAACTTTATTTCTAGTGCAATTATTAATTAACTTATTGATATATTGGAAGTAACTATGAACAGAGTACCCACTTTCGCAGCAAAAACCAACAATAAACACAAATGCAAATGATAGTAATTATTATTTAGATCAAATAGACTCTGCGGCGAACTTACGTTACATGGATTTAATAAGGTAAAAGCAGATGTATAACAAATCTTTACTATCGATTGCGATTGTTCTTGCCCTTTCTCCTTCCGCCTATGCCGATGATTATGCCTCATTCGACGAAGTGGTGGTATCGGCAACCCGCACAAATCAAACGTTAGGCAATACCGCCGCGAAAGTCGACGTTGTCAGTGACAAAGACATTGAAAAAAACATGTCAAAAGATGTTGCGGAAGTGTTTGAGTACACACCGGGTGTAACCGTGAACGGTTCTAATCGTCAAGGCATTCAAACCGTCAACATTCGTGGGGTTGAAGGGAACCGAGTCAAAATTCTTGTCGATGGCGTGGCTCAAGGTCAATCTTTCGACGGCGGCAACACCGAATTCGTGAACTCCAGTGCAGTGTACATTGAACCAGACATGGTCAAAAGCGTAGAAGTCGTGAAAGGCGCGGCTTCAAGTCTTCACGGCAGCGATGCGGTCGGCGGGGTTGTCGCATTCGAAACTAAAGATCCGCGCGATTTTCTCAAAGATGGTGAATCCTTTGGCGGCCAGGTGAAGCTCTCTTACTTTTCAGAAGACAAATCATTCAGTGAGCACGTCGCACTGGCAAACCGTATCGGCGATCTGGAAACTCTGGTCGCATTCACCCGTCGTGACGGCCAGAACGTCAATAACTTCGCCAATGGCGAACATGAAAACTATTCCGTTACAGATCAAGACACAGAGAAAAACGATCTGCTTCTCAAGCTGCAATATCAGCTAAACCCTGCTCATCGTATTGAGCTGCTGGGCGAAATCACGCACAACGAGTCGAACTCGGATATCTATCATTCGACTTACACCAATTACACTGGTGACGATACGACCAAGAAAACACGTTTGGGATTGAAGCACATCTGGAACGCAGACATTGGCATGGCAGACACCATTACCAGTAAAGTCACCTGGCAGAAAAAGGACGACAACGGTGTCACTCACCGTTCAACCTCGTCAAACAACCAGACCAAAGACTACGTATATAAAGACAATCGTTGGGATGTGGAAACTCAATTCGACAAACTGTTAACCACTGGCAGTGTAGAACATAACTTCATTTATGGTATCAGCTTGACCGCTGCTGATATCGAAAACACCAATATCCAGTATGATTCATCGACCAACAGCAGCTCTCAAATCGTGTACACACCGGATGCGAAAGAGCGAAAGGTTGGCGTGTTCCTGCAAGACGAAATGGCATTTTTGAACGGTGACCTGATCGTCACACCGGGTCTGCGTTACGACTGGTTCAACACCAATCCTGGTGATGTGGAAGGCACAAATTACGAAACCTACAAAGATTCCGCAGTGACTGGTCGAGTCGGCGCTGTTTACCATCTCAATACCGAAAACAGCGTTTTCTCCCAAGTCAGCCAAGGCTTCCGAGCACCGACGTTTAGTGAGCTTTACTATGTTTACGCTGGTGGCTGTTACTATGGCTTCTGTTATGAAAACATTCCTAACCCAGATCTGAAGTCAGAAGAAAGCGTTTCTTACGAGCTGGGTTACCGCCACAAAACGGATGCCTCGCGATCAGAGATTTCGGTATTCTACAGTGATTACGACAACTTTATTGATCAAACCAGTACCAACGATGGCTCAATGACTTCGTACTACTACACCAACATTGATAAGGCGACCATCAAAGGTGTGGAGCTGAGCAATACGCTATTGCTGGATAAACTTGTGAATGCCCCACAAGGTATGAGCACCAAGCTGGTGGCAGCATACACAGAAGGCGAAGATGGCGAAGGCAACCCGTTAAACAGTGTTAACCCCTGGAATGCAGTCGTTGCCCTGAACTATGACGCACCGAGCACTCAATGGGGTTCAAGCCTAAAGGTAAACTACACGGCGAAGAAATCGTCCAGTGATATCAACAGTGAGGATTCCGCACAAACTGAACTACCAAGTGCAACCATCATTGATATCACCGCATACTATAAGCCAATCAAAGACGTAACTCTGACAGCAGGTATTTTCAATCTGACCGACAAAGAGTATTACAAGTGGAACGATGTACGCGGGTCAAGCGAACTGGATCTGGATAAGTCTCAGCCAAAACGTAACTTTGCCATTACCGCGAAGTACGAATTCTGATGACGCACATTTGAAGGATCAAAAAAGCCAGCGAAAGCTGGCTTTTTTACATTTAATGCATTCAAAAGGAAAAGAAAAAATGAGAATGAACTAAATTATTTGTTTTCTGCCATCTCTTTTTTCACCATAACAACTGCCGCTACGATAAAAGTGATGATTAGCGCGAGTTCCATTGACTCCCCCTATTTTAGAGCTACTTCTGGTCCAAATTTGGAACAATTGAAGTTTAACACGTCTAAAACATATTTGTAGCTTTTAGCCTAAGAATTCCCTTTTTTATCGACCGAGATCAATATCGGTGTCAACTACATGAAATTTTAAGTTTTCTGAACCGAATTTTCGATTTTTTCAAAAGATAACTTGAGAGTTGTTTATTTCATCATCACTTTGCCACCCACCATTTTTAAAGCAGGCGTCCCCCTGACCATTGCGTCCCTGGCAAACTCGCTACCACAATTTGGGCAGCGACCATCACCGGATGTGAAATCCTGAGCAATACGTTCTTTAAAGCACTTCACTAAAGCTCCTTTTCCACCTTTATGATACTTAAGCAATAGTGTCCGGCACTTGGCACAGTAGATATCAACTACCTTTTCCGGCAGTTTTTTTCTTGGTTTTGCCATCTCAATCGAGCTCGGGTTTAACCCATACCTGGCTGAAATCAAACCATCCCAAGGCATTGCACTTGGCATTCTGTAGCGAGCCACACTGATCTTTTGATACTCCCAGCCAACAATGGAACATTGGGATAATTTGGTGTTGCTCCACAAGCGACTTACCCAGTTCTCTTGCGGGGAAGGTCGCGTATTTGTCCGCGCGCCATTGATCGACTAATCCACACCAGTAATTGAAATCATCAGCCAAACTCAGGTGTTCAACATCCGAATAGTTCAACAGCCAGCCTGCTAATGCGTCATCACGATGATTGGCAATCCCCATGGCTTTAATCCAGATATCCACCTCACCCACTTCGGTTAGGGAAAGCTCATATTTGATGAATTCAACGTTGATGCCATCCTCATTGAGAACTTGTTGTATCACCTTCGCAAGCGTTGGAAACATGGGATGCTGCGCATGATAGGCAACCGTGACAGTACGTTGCGCAGGTGGTGTGATGGAAAAATTACTTGGCGCCTGATGGTACCAACCCGGCTTCAAACCATAGGCAGGCAGCACGCCGAGCTCAACTACTTTTTCCTCGGGTAATCGGCGGAACAAGTTGAGAGTACTCAGTTTGTTATGAAAATAGGTTGCCCACTCATCCTCTTTGGCAAGACCATTTTTCTTATTCAGCAACAGATAGGTACATCCCGGATCGAGATCCACATCTTCTGTAGAGGATCCTCGCTGCGTTTTAATGGGGTGAGACAAACTCGGGAAGACCATCGATGAATGCACTTCGTCAATCACCCACACTTCAACCCGATCCAACAACGGGCGAAAACCAAAATAGCCATCAAATGCCTGCAGAACCAAACGTTTTTCGTCATTGACGATCACCTTGTATGGACCGCTCCCGACTGGCATCAGGTCAAAATCTTCACTGCGCTGAGATTCCGGTAACAGGATCTTCGCGCACGCTTCCGACAGCAGCAACGGTAAACGGTGATCCGGTTTTTGCAGGTGGATATCCACCACACAATCTCCCGGAGACTCCACCTGATCAATGTGAGAAAACAGATTCACAAAGCGCAGTTCCCACAGGCTTTGAATGACAATATCCGTCGTCAACAGTTCACCATTATGGAAGCGCACACCCGGGCGAATATAGAACCGCCAATGAGTAGGTGTAATTGCTTGCCAGGTATGAGCAAGATCTGGCTGTAACTGCTCGTCTTCATCAAGCCGCGTCAGGCCGCTGTAGATCTGGCGCGCAATGTGTTGCTCTGAGCGACGCATTGGTTTGGCCGGATTGAGCATCGACAGTGGTCGGTAGTATGGCAGCCGGACAACTTGCAGACCTTCTTGATGCTGAACCCCGAGGTAGCTCTGAATCACCTGAGTCAGCTTGGCAGCATCCTGATCCAAAACCGATAACGCTTGGCCGATCTTTCCTTCTTCAAGATAACGCCGGGCGAGATTTTCACTGACATCGGCTCGACTGCGTTTAAACAGCAACTGAGACAATTTGCCGCGCCCCGCGGCCGGATGCCATTCTATCCAGCCCTCTTCTTCCATTTTGTTCAGCACAATACGTGCATTACGACGGGTACAGAACAGAATTTCAGTGACATCTTCGAGCTGGGTTTCAGCATCCTGACCATTGAAGTGTTCGAATAGGGTTTCGAACTGGACACGTAAGCGGGGGCTACTCATAAAGGGGAAATCTCATTTAAACAGCTACGAAATGAGTTTCCCTATTTTATGGTATTTTTTCAAGTCAGAGACAGGATTCTTTAAGCGATATCACAACCCAGTTCAGCCGCTAGTTGGCGCAGTTGCTCTTCGTTGTCCAACTTCAATGACCACTTTGCTTCAGAGCCATTCACGGCCACCACATTCGCTCCGCGACCAATCAGTTCGACCGCATCACTTTGCGCCTGAAGCGTCACATGATGGTCACCTTGTAAACGGATCACCAGCTCATGCGCCGTGACGATAATTTTTCCGCTTTTAAACTCAATAACCATTTAAGCCTCAGTGTTCAGTTTCTGCTTATTGTTTTTTGCTTTCTTAACCGCCATGGTCAGGCGGCTGGTGCACACCAAACGGCCGCGATCGTCGGTCATCGTGATTTGCCAAACCTGAGTCGATACGCCCAAATGAATTGGCGTTGCCGTCCCAATCACATGACCGTCACGCATTGAGCGAATATGATTAGCATTAATATCCAGACCAACGCAGTAAGAATCATCATCCACACAGAAATTTGCCGCCACAGAGCCCAATGTTTCAGCCAGAACAACCGAAGCGCCGCCGTGCAGCATACCCAAAGGTTGATGAGTAAAATGACAAACAGGCATAGTAGCCGATACAGAATTATCCCCGATCTCGGTATAAACAATATTGAGATGATCAATCAGCGTATTTTTTGAAGTTGCATTAAGAATCTCCAGACTGATCGGTTTTTTCCAAATTTCCATAGGTAATTCCTTGAGATGAGACGCAGACAGGTGCGCAGCAAAGAAATGCGAGTGGGTTCTATTGTAACGCTCTGAATGCCAATGACAAAACCACATTCACCTTCAATTCAGCTTAAGCCATGATATTATTTGCACGTTTAATATTAACCTCTGAAAATTATGGAGCCAGCAATGCGTTCATGGTTTAAAGCTTCTTGTATTCTGACAGCGATCGGTCTGACCGCATGTGCCGCATCCCCTACCGGACGAAACCAGATCCTGCTGTTTTCGAGCAACGACATGAGCAATTTAGGCGCTCAGTCTTTCACACAAATGAAACAAGACACACCGATTGATCAAGACGCAAAAACCAATGCTTACGTGCAGTGTGTAGCGAACGCCATCACCGCGCAAGTCCCCAAGCAAGCGGGGGTCGAACAATGGGAAGTCGTGGTGTTCAACAGTGAGCAAGTGAATGCTTTCGCCCTGCCCGGAGGCAAGATTGGCGTTTACACCGGACTGCTCAAAGTCGCGGTCAATCAAGACCAATTGGCAACGGTGCTTGGCCATGAAGTTGCACACGTACTGGCCAATCACAGTAACGAGCGCTTATCACAAACTCAGTTGGCAAGTGTCGGTTTGCAGGTAACGGATATGGCTATCGGCTCTTCAGCCTATGCTCAATACAAAGACATCACGATGGCCGCGTTGGGCGTGGGCGTTCAATACGGAGTGATCCTTCCTTACGGCCGATCTCAGGAGTCTGAAGCTGATATCGTTGGACTGGAGATCATGGCTAAAGCGGGGTTCGATCCACGCCAAAGCATCGAACTTTGGAAAAACATGGCAAAAGCGTCAGGAGGCAACCAGCCACCAGAACTGCTTTCAACCCACCCTTCGCACAGCACCCGCATTCAGGATCTGACTGCGATGATTAAAAAATTGCCGTCTTATTCTGTACCACATCCGCAGTGTGGCTGAGATAACTTAAGTCAATTGGGGTTATTTGCATCAAATCAATACAAATAACCCATTGATTTGCCGCGTTTGATGCAATACCCCTTTAAATCTTGTGCGTAAAGTGGATAATACGCGCTTACGAAATTTTACAAGGTGGGTATTATGTCTACTGAAGCAACGCTACTTGAACGCTGCGAATCTAAATGTGAACTCTGTTCTGCAGAGTCACCGCTAACTCCTTTTGTGGTTGCACCACACACGCAAATTACTGTGGATCACGCAGTGATGCTTTGCGATACCTGTAAAGGTCAAATCGAAGACCCAGACACAGTAGATGCAAACCACTGGCGCTGCCTGAATGACAGCATGTGGAGTCAGGTTACGCCTGTTCAGGTGTTGGCTTGGCGTCAACTGAAGCGCCTGGCGACTTCTGAAGGCTGGGCTCAGGATCTGGTCGAAATGATGTACATGGACGAGGAAACTCAGAAATGGGCAGAAATCGGCATGGACGATGACGCAGAGAAACCACTGGACGTGAACGGCGTTGAGCTGAAAAAAGGCGATGACGTAACCGTGATTAAAGATCTGCCAGTAAAAGGTTCCAGCATGGTGATCAAACAAGGTACTGCGGTACGCGGTATCGCACTGACCGATGATCCTAAACACATTCAGGGTAAAGTGAACGGTCAAACGATGTACATTATTGCGGAATACTGCCGCAAGAAGTAATTCAGAAAAAGCGCGGCTCCGGCCGCGTTTTCTTGATCTGTCATAAAGTGCCAATAAAAAAGCCGACATCACTGTCGGCTTTTTGTGTTTAGCTTAGCGTGATAAACCAATATCACGTTGCATGTGGCTAGATAGTTCTGCACTGTAGTAGCTGCGAGTTTGCTGGCTATCAACAAACAGAATATCAACCAAATGTTTCATCAATCCTTTGAAGTTAACCGGGTAGGTTTTTTTATCCATAGAGGTTGGTGCTGTAACAGTACCCAAATGCATTGCTTGTGCCATGTGAGCCTCTCTTAAATAAATCGGTAACTTACTGTGTTGGCTCGAATATTAGGCAAGTTTGTTCGAATAAAAAAATGACAAAAATTGGCCATTCGGATTAGTTAAACTTATGAAACAAGGTGATAACAATCGCAAAAATACCCATTCAGAAATGACGCATTTTTAGTCATTTAAATTGCTGCCATCAGCATAATTAACGCGTGAGTATTTTAAATGGTCACAACCGCATACAATTATTTTACATCTAAATATCTGAAAAAATTTGATCCGGAGATAAAACGGTGTTCACCGCCAGGTTGATACCTCACTGGCAGCGAATGCGTTTCTAATCCTCTGATTTTACTTGTCTCAATCTAGTCTCGGCGTGACCTCTTATCATCGACGCAATCACCGCAGTCACCATGGTGAATAACAAAACCAACAAGGAGACAGGCGTTGGGATCTCCCAGGCAGATCCGACAAGTAACATTTTCACCCCAATAAACATCATGATGAAAGATAACGCAGGTTTGAGGTAAATAAACTTATCCATCATTCCCTGAAGAACAAAGTAAAGAGACCGTAATCCAAGTAATGCGAACACGTTGGCAGCCAACACCAAAAACGGTTCCTGTGTCACCGCAAAGATGGCAGGGATAGAATCCAGTGCAAACATTACATCCATGAAGGCAATCACACCAACGACAATCAACATCGGAGTAGCCCACCAGCGATGGTTGTGGCGAATCCACAATGCATTGCCGGCATAACTGTCCGACACAGGGAAAATACGGCGAATCAAGCGTTCAGGAAGCGGGTTGATCTCTTCGTCACCGTTATCGCGCGCCAACTGGATACCCGTCCAAATCAAGAACAGAGCAAAGACATACAGTAACCAATGATATTTAGCCAACAGTTCAGCCCCTACCATGATCATGACAGCCCGCAGAATCAGAGCACCGATCACCCCCCACAACAGCGCACGAGGCCGTAAATGCTCCGGTACCGTATACTGGTGAAAAATGATGGCAAACACGAACAAGTTATCGACGCTAAGTGATTTTTCCAGTAGATAGCCCGTCAGAAACGCAACAGTGGCTTTTTCTGCACTGTAATCACTGGCAGGCGCATAAAATTCCCAGCAGAAATAAATACTGACGGCGAAAGCAAAAGCAAGCACGAACCAAAACAGACTCCAGGCGACCGCGCGCTTTAACGTCACCGCACCGCCACGGGTTTGCCAAATATCGAGAGAGACTAAAGAAAGGGTCAGGATAGCGAATCCTGCATAGGTTATCGGGGTCATACAATCCTCCATAAGCGGAAGGATCGAAAACAGACACACCACGACACCTTCCGCATAGCAACGACCACTGCTCTAAAGCAGCGTTGAATGCGTTGGTCTCGTCGAAGCGGCTGATCTGTTGTTCAACAGTTCAGGCACTCATACTTGCCGGATAAGCCTAAGCTTAACGTGATGACGACAAGTAAACCGGTGGCGACTACTCCCCAAACAGGGCAATTCTATGCCCTCAGTTTCATCAGGTCCAGACCCAGATCAAAAAAGGAGCGATTCCCGCTCCTTTTTGTCAGATTCCGGCAAATGGCAGTATATAAACTAATGCTGACCATACCCCGACCCATGCTACGACAACTAGCGTGTCCAGCCAGTCTTTACTCCACATCTTTTCCCCCTTCAATTTCCGAGTTGAGAAACTGAGACAAAAAAGAGTCAGCAAAGAGTATGCCAAGCTAGTTTAGCCCGTTTACCGCCAGTGATTTACCCGGTTGCAACAAATCCGGCTGCTCAGACAACGTCTCAATAAACGCATCCGCCA
Organism: Vibrio sp. bablab_jr001; assembly: GCF_016464285.1. NCBI lineage: Bacteria > Pseudomonadati > Pseudomonadota > Gammaproteobacteria > Vibrionales > Vibrionaceae > Vibrio > Vibrio sp. bablab_jr001. Next base: position 112,003 of record NZ_JACDWZ010000106.1, on the reverse strand, counting down.
TCGAAACCGTCGTGACAATCCCCTCGCCCTGCATGTTCACCAGCGCGTCGTAACCCTCTTTGCCTTTCATGGTGTAGGCCGACGACGTACCGCAATAAATGCTATTAGGGTCAACGGGTTGCCACTGATTTTCGATGAAAATATGCAGTCGGCTGATACGCTGCCCCATCGGTTTTTCCGCATCATACTGGAACGACAGGTTGCTGGTGTACGGGTAACTGCCTGAACCGGTACCAGAAACGCCATTATTCGTCGCGTTATTGATTGCCCCTTCCAGCGTACTGGCAATGGTTTGCCCCGAGACTTTATACACACCGATCGGAACGGCAAACGGAAGCAGTTTTCCGGCAATATCGGCAACCGTCACTTCCCCCGGAAGAATCGAGGTGCGAACACCGCCTGCGTTGTGAATCGCAAACTGAACCTGATGACCCCGTTGGCGCATTGCATAGACAAATGATTTTGCCACCAGCGGTGCCAGTTCACTCGGGCCATCTTCATCAGGAATACGCACGTGACGCAGTTTCTCCGGCGCTTTCGCAATCACCTGGCTCTGCAGCTCACGTACGCGAGGGATATATTTATTGATCAAAATCCCCTGCACTTGCGGATCTTTCTTACACACCACCACATTCGGGTGATTGTTAACATACTCACACGCCTGCAAATGCGCTGAATCGCTGCCCGCTTCATTCATGCTGGCATCCAGGAACAGACGTCGGCCCAGCAGCAGCTCGTTACGACCTTCGAAGTGCACGACTTTGCCGTTCTGGTCAAAGTCAATATGACAGTGTCCAAGCGCCAACGCATATAGCCCGGCCTGAACAACGTAAGTCCCGTTGATAAACTGGCCGTATTCGTCTTCTTTCGAGAGCCCAAGCGCGCTAAAGTCGCCCTGCAGCACATGACTGTGTCCGCCCACAATCACACTGATGCCATCCACTTGCTCTGCGATCTCTTTGTCGACATCGTAACCTAAGTGGCTGACTAAAATAATTTTGTTGATGCCTGAACGCTGAATCTCTGCCACGGTATTGCGAGCAGTCTGCAGCGAATCGACAAACGGAGTGTCGATATCCGGGTTGGCGATATCGGCCATTTTATCCAGTGATAACCCGAATATGGCCACTTCACTGTCATCGACAGATTTTGTCACCCAATTAGCACAACGTCGCGCAGCATCAAACGCTTTGACGTTGTTGTTGTCCGACAAACGATAAGTTTTGTTGGTACGTTCAGCAGATAAGTCCCAGTTGCCCGCCAGCAACGGGAAATTGATTCGTTTGGCGAATTGAGCCACCGGCTCGTTGCCCATGTCCAATTCATGATTGCCCAGCGCCATCGCATCGATACCCAACGCATTGAGCATGTCGGCATTGGCTTTCCCTTTAAACAGGGAAAAGTACAAGGTGCCCTGGAAACAGTCACCGGCATGAACAAACACGAAGCCCCGCTTCATACGTGCTGCATCGTCTTTGAGCTGTTGAATGCGTGTTGCGATGCGTGCGAATCCACCTGCACTCACGAAAGGGATCAGCGTTTGGCCGTTGATGTCCAGTGTCAGTTGCAGGGAAGTTGGTTCGAAATAGGAGTGGGTATCGTTGATGTGTGCCAGAGTGACGGATGTAATCTCTTTTGTTCTTTTCATACTTTCTTTCTCTTTTCTTTCACTCTCATCCTAGCGCACCGATCATGACAGAATCGTGACTTTTATGAAATGGCTTTGAAAAGAAACTTAACGTATTTGATGTTTGTCACCCTTTACGCATCGGTAAAGATTCGGTATTGATCGCTGTAAGACACTGAATTTGTGATACATACATACTATTCTGTGAGTTAAGGTTCTGCCTTAGGCTTCTTTTTCCTTTATTCTTAAAGAAAACTCAACGCAGATAACCAAAAGGAAGTTGAGCCTATGCATTTAGAGCGAATAGAAGTATCTGGTTTTCGTGGCATTCGTCGTTTATCGCTCACTCTGGATGAACTCACAACGTTAATAGGCGAAAATACCTGGGGTAAATCTTCCCTGCTGGATGCGCTTTCAGTGATGTTGCCGGCCAATGGTCTGCCCTATCAGTTTGAGTTGCAAGACTTCCACGTCGACTACTCCATCTCGCACCCACAAACTCAGGATATTCAGATCATCCTCAGCTTTGTCGCGTCCGATGCGAAAGAGCATCGTGCCGGGCGTTACCGCAATCTCAAACCAGTTTGGCGTGAAGACGACAACGGCCAGCACCGCATTATTTATCGCGTGAGCGGCTCGCGAGTGCAATACAATATCACCACCGATTACGCATTCCTTGATCTCGACGGTAATCCGATTCCGATTCATCATACTGAAGTACTGGCCAAAGAGCTGATGAGTCTGCATCCGGTCATTCGTCTGCGTGACTCACGCCAGTTTGATCGCCCGTTCGACAGCAAAAATGGCGTCAGCTCTCGGGTCGAAAAACGCATCAATAATACGGCTAGGCGTTTGATGGCCATTCCTGGTCACGTCAACAAAGGCGAAATGCGCAGCAGCTTAAATGCCATGCACGCTCTGGTAGAACACTACTTTTCGTTTAAAAGCCAGAGTCGAAAGAATCCTCGGCGCGAGCGCGAAAGTCTGGTGTATGGCTCCCCGGCCAACGAAAAAAGCCTGACGCAAATTGTTGACGAAACGAAGAATCGGCAAACTCGATTGCTGCTATTAGGATTATTGAATGCCTATCTGCAGGCAAAAGGCCCACATGAACTGCGACGCTTTGCGCGTCCGATTCTCATCGTTGAAGACCCTGAAGGTCGTCTGCACCCCACTCACCTTGCCCGCGCCTGGAGCCTGCTCGAACTGCTGCCAATGCAGAAGATTCTGACCACCAACAGCGGAGACTTGCTTGGCTCTGTGCCACTGCATTCCATACGCCGCTTGGTGAGAAAATCCGATAAAACCGTCGCGACCAGCATGCCGCTGAAAGGTTTGAGCCGTGACGAACTCAGACGCATTGGTTTCCACATTCGCTTTCATCGTTCGGGCGCGCTCTATGCGCGCTGCTGGCTACTAGTGGAAGGCGAAACGGAAGTCTGGCTGTTCAGCGAGTTGGCACGTCAATGCGGCTACAACCTGGCAGCCGAAGGCGTACAGATTATTGAGTTTGCGCAATCAGGTTTGAAGTCGTTGATCAAAGTCGCCAAAGCGTTTGGTATTGAATGGCACGTGGTGACCGACGGTGATGCGGCGGGTAAGAAGTACGCCGCGACAGTTCAAGGTATGCTTGGCCATGATCAGGAGCGTCACCGCTTAACAGAACTGCCTGACCGCGATATTGAACACTTCCTTTATTCACACGGCTTTGAGTTCTTTTTCAAAGACATGGTGAAGATCCCACATGATCATCCGATCCCGGCCAAAAAAGTCGTGACGAAGGTACTGAAGAAGCATGCTAAACCGGATTTGGCATTAGCTATTGTTTCACACTGCGAAGAGAATGGCGTTGATTGTATTCCGGTACTTCTGCGCTGGACACTGAAGCGGGTCATTACCATGGCCAATGGCAACACCTGATATCGCCACCGCATAAAAAAAGGCACACATTCCTGTGTGCCTGGTATCAATGCAGTTCAGAACAAAGGGACAGTCAACTGAACGCCAATATCAAATAAACTGATAATTCGATACAAATTAATCGGGGGTGTCTTTTCTCAGAAGCAAGAGGTAAGCCGAGCGCCGTTAGGCAACGTGCTCCGCTTTGTTTAACTCTTTTTTAAGATCGGACTGTTTTGATCGCTGATGCAGCCAAACGCCGCTCGATTTCATCAGGTAGCCGAACAGCCCACCTAAGAATAGTGAAGGAATGACGAGCTTCCAGTCGCCACTGGCGGCAAACGTCGCACATGAACCGATGAAGGTTCCAGGAATGTACGCGAGCCACTGTTTACTGGCCTGAATGCACATGAAAAATGCAACAACCGCAGTAATGACATAACCCAGGATTTCAATGCCAACGTAGTCAGAAGCTTCAATAATCACCATCGCCCAAAATACGCCGCTAAGATTGGTCAGCAGGCTTTCACCTAAACCTCTCAATCCGTCTTTCGGCGAGGCAAAGTAGCTGGTACATCCAAGGAAGCCAGCCCATGACAGTAGTCCAAGTGAAACGGCTACCCAGCCCCAAATACCCGACAGAATTCCTGTAGTCAGTGAAATAGCGAACAGTGTGCTCATAATACCCTCTGCGAAGTTTCCACCCCATAAGGATGGTCACATCAGTGAATCAAGCGAGAATACTAAGAGCTAAAACACACCTTTACCAGTGATATTGGTCACATTAAATATGCAAACTATAAATGAATATCATAAAAATCGTGACGCAAACGGTAAATCAACAGATTTAGGAAATATAAAACACCTATAGAACTGAAGGTCTTCCTTTCATCATTCGCAGCCCTTCCCGCTTTATGCACTCTGCTAACGGGTTCTCAGACATGTCCGCACGCCACACAAACGACAACGTCCGCTCCATATTCAATTCTGGCACATTCAGAGCTACAAGTTGTCCACTCTGAATATATCGCTCGACGTCCAGATAAGGCAGACACGTGAGATAAGAACCGTTTGCGACCAAGCTGCGCAGTACCGGTACATGCTCGTATTCACGCCATACGTCGAGATCGGCGATTAATTTGTGAATGGAGCTATCAAACGTTTTGCGAGTCCCTGACCCATGTTCGCGCAGAACCCATTTAGCCTGCTCCAACTGCGCCAGGCTGACAAAATCACGCTTGGCAAATGGATGATGGGCGGACGCGACAACCGTCAGATGGTCACGACACCACACTTCCTGATGGATTCGATTGTCATCACATCGTCCTTCAATGATGCCAAGATCATACTTGTAATCGAGAATCCCCTCGATTACCCCCTGAGTACTTTTCACACCCAGTTCAATTCGAATCTCTGGAAAGTCACTATCAATAATACTGATAAGGTCTGGAACTAGGTGTTCAGCGGGAGTTTGGCTTGCCCCCAAACGGATTTCTCCACTGAGTAAATGCTGGTCATAAAAACCCATTTCGATTTGCTGTGCGTCCTGCAGCAGCTTCTTGGCTTTGGGGCGCAGCCACATTCCCCAATGGGTCAAAGCCATCTGCTTGCCCTGCCTTTCAAATAAAGGTCTGCCAAGCATTTTTTCCAACTGAGCTAAAGACATGCTAGTCGCAGATTGTGTCAGAGCAAGCTTATCCGCTGCTGCACTGACACTGCCACAATCAGCGACCGCTTCAAATACGGCTAATTGTTTCAATGAATATCGCACTGCTTTTCCTATGTGTTCTGTGATTGAACAGCTTGTCTATGCGCAAGCGGTTTCATTTTACTGGTTAAGTTTCTTATATCAATACAATTGATGTGGATAAGAAAAATTATCAATTTTACCTGTAGGGCTTCTGTCCCTAATCTGATTTCAACGCAGCACATAACGTGTTGTTTTACATAAGGAGGTAATACATGAACATCAGTTGGGGGAGCGAATATGTCTGCAGCCTACTCTGAAAATCAAAATTATTTTTCGCCCTACGAAATGATGGCGGAAGCAGAGAAGTTCGCATTGAGCAAAGCAAAAAAGACCAGTGGCATGACACTCAGCCTTGCTGTCATGGCCGGTGCATTCATAGGACTGGCTTTCTTGTTTTACATCACAGTAACCACTGGCAGTGGAAGTGCCGGATGGGGTCTGAGCCGTTTGGCTGGTGGCCTGGCATTCAGCATGGGCTTAATACTGATTGTCATTTGTGGTGGCGAGCTCTTCACCAGCTCCGTGCTGTCCAGTATTTCCTGGGCGAATAAACAGATCAGCTTCGGCAAGATGCTGTCCATCTGGGGCAAGGTCTACGTGGGTAACTTTATTGGTGCGATGTTCTTGCTGGCATTAGTGAGCGCAGCGGGTTTATACCAGCTCGATCACGGCCAATGGGGCTTGAATGCACTGAACATCGCCCAGCACAAACTCCATCACACCATGTTGCAGGCCTTTGCGTTGGGTGTGCTGTGTAACCTGCTCGTTTGTCTCGCTATCTGGCTGACCTTCAGCTCGGCGAATGCGATGACCAAAGCGGCAATGACCATTATGCCCGTGGCGATGTTTGTCTCCAGCGGCTTTGAACACTGTGTCGCCAACATGTTCATGGTCCCACTCGGTATTGTTATCCATTACTTCGCGCCTGAAAGCTTTTGGCAGCAAGTGGGGATGAATCCGGCTCAATACGCCGACTTAAACGTTACACAATTTATCACCGCTAACCTCATTCCCGTTACGCTCGGCAACATTGTTGGTGGTGCAGTTCTGGTGGGATTGGCCAACTGGGCTATCTACCGCCGCCCTCATCTGAAAGTGGCCAGTGTTGCCACCATTACGGAAACCACCAATATCAAGTCACTGAAGGACGCTATGATGAAAAATACTCTAACTGTTAAAGACATGATGAATGCTCAACCTGTCACTCTGAGCGTAGAACAACCAACAGCAGTGGCTGTGGATACGCTGGTTGAACACCATTTAAATGCCGCGCCAGTGGTGGATGTTGAAGGTCGTTTGGTGGGTATTCTGTCCACACACGACATTATGGTTGATTTGTGGTGTCAGGATTACATTCCGGCAGACGAACAAAAAGTCGTAGACCTGATGACACGCGACGTGATTGCCATCGACGTCAACGACAAACTGGTCGATGTGGCTGAATTCTTCTGTATCGATAAAGAGCAGCTGTTCCCAACCACTAACATGGGCATAGCAACCCGCTTTAACTCTCTCTCACTCGAAGAGCGCGCGAAAAGTATGAAAGTCAGCAAACCGCATGTGCTGCCTGTTCTGGAAAACGGTAAATTTGTCGGCGTGTTGGAACGCAATCATGTACTGGCAGCATTGAGACCGATTTACGGCGAGCGTCTGAGTGTCGTCGAAGAACAAGAACTGGCCCGCGCCTAATTTACAACACGAACAAGTCAGACGGCTAATTAAGACAAAGCCCCGTTGTCTCTAGAGACAACGGGGCTTTCTTCTGTCAGAGCGAAAGAATTACTTCTTAACACCTTCGATGTACAGCTGCATGTCCGCGTAAGATGTCGGGCCCATCACCGCAATATCAAAATCTTTCAGTTCAAGACGAGTTGTGCCGCTAAAACCAGCGCGCTCACCGCCCCATGGATCTTTACCTGCACCGATGAATTCAGCATCAATAGTAATTGGCTTGGTGTGACCATGTAACGTCAGATCGCCCATCACTTCCAGTTTGCCATCACCTTTATCGACCACTTTGGTGCTGGTAAAGGTCGCTGTTGAGTATTTTGCAGCGTCAATAAAGTCTGAACTGCGAATGTGCTTATCACGCTCAGCATGGTTTGAATCCAGGCTGGTCGTATCAACCGTTACGCTTACTTTAGATGCAGAAACGTTTGCTGGGTCGTAAGAGAATTCACCGCTAAATGTATTAAAACGGCCCATTGTAAAACTGTAGCCAAGATGGCTAACTTTAAAGTTTACCGATGCGTGTGCACCTTTTGTGTCAATCACATAGTCCGCTGCGCTAGCGCCGAATGGCATTACCATTGCCAATGCTAAGCCCGATGCCAATAACGTCTTTTTCATTTTGATGCTCCTATCATTTTGCGTAGCGTATTATCTTGGTTAATAAAGTGGTGCTTCAAAGCAGCCGCAGCATGCAGTACCGCCATCGCAATCAATGTCCACGCTGCATACTCGTGGATCAAACCTGCTAAGTCGGCTTGCCCTTCGAACAGCGCACCCGCGCCAGGAACGGTAAACCAGTTAAACACGTCGATTCCACGGCCATCTTCTGTTGAAATCAAATAGCCTGATACAAACAGAATAATCAAATCTAAGTAGATGAAACCATGAGCTAATTTTGCTGATGCTTTTTCCCAGCTTGCCCCTTCAACCCTAGGTGACAACGTCACCAATTTCCACACAATGCGGAATATAGTCAGGGCAATTAATAAGATGCCGACCGATTTATGCCAGTGTGGTGCCGTTTGGTACCATTGACTGTAATACGATAAATCGACCATCCAGATACCGGCAGCAAACATACCGACAACAACCACCGCTGACAGCCAGTGGATAAGCTGAGAAATTCGGTTGTAATGGGTGACTTCTGTACTCATGATATTTCTCTCATTGGTAGTCAGTACAACAATAATCAACGGCAAGCATATCGGTTACTACATATTCGTAACAGAGTATTTACCAAGATTTACGCAGCGAATAGACGACTGGATTGATGAAGACGTTCGAATAATTTGAAGTGGCAGGTTAAAAAGGCGTTTTTAAAATTCACTTTCTTTTTCAATTTGATAGAGCTCATCAGCGATATCAAGCATTTTGCGCTCAACCACAGATTGGGCATCAGAGACACCTCGGTTATAGTAAAATGGCCCTATCTTATTTGTAACAAAATCTAACAGGAACCAGGCATCAAACTGCTCCAGCTCAATATCGAGCTCATCGGCACAAAACTTTTGCAGTGCAGAAGCCAGTTCCTCACGCTGTTGTTGAGTAAAAGATACGTCACTCATGGCAGGTTTCCTTCGGCGTTGTTGATAAGCGTGATCATTTTTCAGCCAATTATTCATCAGCACAGAGAATAAAGGTGCAAAAGATCAAGAAGTGGTCATTTGCCGCTAGTGGCAAACAGTAACTGTGATAATCTTACCTAGCTTTCGTAATGGAGAACAACGAGTTGTTACTGGACATCCTCACTCAAAGTGTCAATGAATTCCAGGCAGACTGCTTAAAGCTGTGTGAAAAGCACTACCCGACGATTCACAATCAGGGAATGAGTGAACATCATCTCGGCTTAGCCTTTGCCCGCCGTCTGGCACGTACGCTGACAGAATTTGGCCATCGCTGCGAATACGCACCCATCGAATCGGTTTATCAGACAGAGCAACCCCACCATTACCGAATCAGCAGTGATGCTGGGACAGTCTGGGTTCTTACGCATCATATGGTTAGCGCAGGCAAAACATGCCGAGACAAACTCATGCGCGACATTACCCAATGGAAGCAGGAATACAGCTACGCCATTCAACCCAATGATTTGTTGCTGTTGTTGACGGATCACTGGATCAGCCGCAGCCAGAAAAGCCGCGAACTGCTGCATTGGTGGACCGGACAACTTCCCGATGAAATCGAAGATTACAGCGCACAAGGCATCACACTGTATGAAAGCGAATCGCAACTGACTCAAGCTTTGGACACCTTTTTCAATATCAGCCCCTGCTATATTAAGTTTGGTCATCCGCTGAAACGCTCCAAAAATCAACAGTTGGTACGGAAATACATTCAGTTATACGCCGTCCTGCAATGGGCCTGATCCCTGAAAGAGCCGTGAAGTCCCCGACTTTCACGGCTTTTTTTCATCCGTCACATAAGCTTCATCTTGATGTCGCATAGTGTCAGCCAAAGCCACTGGATATGACACTGATGTGAAGAGCCTCAAGCGCTATCAATATGAACGATATGCAGTTTTATGTAATTTGGCCTATCCGCGCGTGTTCAAACAAACCAACTATGGGTTTGATCCCAACGGCCAGCGCATTGTTTATAACCGCTTTGGAAAAATCATGATGCGAGTGCTGTGGAGCAAACGCGATGACGAGGCGATCGTCGTCATCAAAGGCTCTCACTCTCTGGTCGACTGGTTGCTCAATTTGGGTATGTGGAAACGTAATACCAGGGAACTGGGACTCAGTTATCCGATACACGCGGGCTATCACTATCTGATCCATCAGGAAAGCTTACCGGGTTACAACAGTGACAAGTTGGGTCTTGCGGTTTACGAGCGATTGTTAAGTTATGTCGAGCCACTGATCGCCCAAGGCAAACAGATAACGATCACCGGACACTCATCAGGAGGTGCGATTGGTTGCGTACTCGCAGATATGCTGGAGCAACGATACCCAAAGCGCATAAAACGTGTCGTGACTTTTGGCCAACCAGCGATTGGCGGCTATCGATTTCACAAACACTATCGCCTGTCTCGCCGCACTTATCGTGTGTGTTGCGATTTGGATATAGTGACCTTCTTACCGCCGATTCCGCTCTATTACTGGCACGTAGGAAAACTGCTCTGGCTTCATAATGGCAAGATCTATGAAAACACCCCCACGTTTATTCGGTTGGGAAGATCTTTGGTTTCATGGTTAATACGTCCTTTTTCTTATCATTTGATGAGCCGCTACATACGCAACAAAGATTTTTTTGATGAACGATGAAATGTATAAATTTGAACTTCGTCCCTATTTATCCGCAACTTACCTAATGATTACACAGCAACACTCGCCCCCTGCCACAGATGTAAGGCTAAAAAATCGTGAACATGACGTTATGTGATATGGCTCGACATGATTTAACTCTATGTAAACTAATGTGTTATTTCATAAGCCAGCACACATTAGATCATAAAACGATCAAAATAGACGTTTTGATCCACTAGCCTTTGATCTGCTCCAAATTTAAGTGTTTTATCTGGTTGACACGAACGGCTCTTCGTCAATATTATGACCATGTCAAAATAAACACGGCATGGACGCGTCAGCACCGTGATTACTCAAGGATATCGAAAATTGTATGATTCTCACTGACCCACAGCAGTATCAGCAATACGTCACATTTGATATGGATGGGCAATATATTGCTCACTACAAAGGCTTAACACTGCGTAGCGTTTTTCAACCTATCTTCTCAAGGACTCAGAGAATGGTTGGCGTTGAAGCTCTGGTGCGCATTCATACCCATTACCATACGCAAATTCGGCCAGACATTTTCTTTCATTCCGACCAATATGGCCTGATTGATAAACTGAATGTCGAATATTTGAGCCGTATTCTACACCTGCGTAATTTCTCCATTTCATGCTTCCGCCACTTAAAACTCTTTCTCAATGTACTTCCGCTTAGTGGGAATGCCGTCAATCAAAGTATCAGCGACAGTTTATTGTCCCACCGTTTAGATGAGCTGGGCTTATCTCATGATCAAGTCGTCATGGAGCTGGTAGAGCTCGTTTCTGATGATGATGTTCAGTTGCAACGTGCTACGCGTCAGTTGTCGACACACGGATATGGGATTGCAATCGATGATTTTGGTTGTCAGGCTTCTAATCAGGCCCGCGTTGATTTACTGTGTCCTGACATTATCAAGTTTGACCGCCATTTATTGGCGGAGTATATGCAAGGTAATACCGCACTGTTGCTCAACGCGATGAACGTTGCCAAGCGAGCCAACGCTATGACGGTTGTGGAAGGTATTGAAACTGAATCGCAACTGCGTGCAATGCAGGCATTGGATATTGATATGTTTCAGGGTTATTACCTGGGCATGCCAGAAGCGATTGTCCCTATTGATGGCAGCGCATCAATCAAAATGGCCATCGGCCAATAAAAAAGTGGCCGACCATCTGTATCGACCACTTTTATTTATTCACATCGTAACGGATTCAGGAAAGTCGCTTTCCGATACCACCACCACGCCATTTTTCCCATTATGCTTGATGTCGTACATCGCTGCATCGGCAGCTCGCAGAGCCGTCGACAGTGTGTGACGCTCAACCTGACATAATGAAACACCAATACTTGCCCGTACATTCACCAGCACACCAGGTTTGATGGTGACAGGTTCCGAGATCACGGCCAGTAACGTCTCCCCAAGCGCTTCAAGCTCGGCGATAGAACTCACCGTTTGACCGGCCAGAAGAACAACAAATTCATCCCCACCCAAGCGACCTAAACCTGCAGTATCACTGAGCTGCTTTTTCATTCTCATCGCCAGTGTTTGCAGCAACATATCTCCCGCTTCATGGCCGTAAAGATCGTTGACGGGTTTAAATTCATCAAGGTCGATTAGAACTACAACTGCGGTGTCATCTTCATGACGAGTTTGCAGTTTGAGTTTCTCGAAATATTTATTGAGACCACGGCGATTGAGAATACCGGTCAGAGGGTCTACCGTCACGTGCACTTCCAATTGACTCTTCGCCTGCTCAAGTTCCGCCGTACGTGCAGCAACACGGGTTTCCAGCACTTTTTCTTGTTCGATCAAAGTGTTGACCAAATCGGCCTGTGCTTTCTCTTTCTGACGCTTGAGATCGTTAAATTTTGCCACCAACGCGAAAGAGAGTAGCAACATTTCAACTGCCGAACCAATTTGCATGCTGTAGACGGTAAAGAAATTTGATGGCAGTAGCCCGGCATTGCGGATTGCCAGTAGCGACGTGCCCACCAGCAACAAAGCCCAAGCTAATACAAAGATTCTGGCGGCCGGGATCTTCAGCCGCACCGCTGCGATCCCCACCGACAGTAAACTCACCGTGGTCAGGACTGCCTGAATCGACATAATTTTGAACGCCAGAGGAATCTCGGTAAACCAGGTCGCCACGACACAAACGCCCCAGACACCAATCGCCGCAAGTACAAACTTATCCCAGCGCGGTGCGAAAGTCGCGAGATTGAGGAAACGGCGGGCAAACATTAATGCAAGGGTTGCCGCGATGCTATAGCCAGTTGGCACCACACGATCTGACGCATGTGTCACGTCCGGCCATAGCAGCAACGGACCAATACCATTCATGCTGGAAGCCGCGAGAGCGAAGGTGAACACAAAACTGGCGTACAGCAGGAAAATACGTTGTCGCAAACCGATAAACAGCAGCAAGTTATAGCTACCCAGCGCGATCAACATGCCGTAATACAAAGACAGCACCACCAGTGTGCGGGTATCAGACTTGGCATACGCCTGCTGCGTCATCAGGTTCACGCTCATCGCCAAAGCGGCATGACTCGCTCCGCGAATATAGATAGTGGCGTGCTCTCCCGGTTGGAAAGAAACGGGAAATGCGGGTTTACGACTGGCAAGTGGCCACTGGTTGACTGGCACATCCCGTCCAGAATAGAAGGTTTCAATCCCTTGGTCGGAAACAATATAAAAGCGCACATCATCCAGGTAAGCGTACTGAAACTCTAACACCCAGTTCTGACTGGTTGTAAATTCGGACGACAAATCCAACTTGAGCCAAATCGCACTGTCGGTATAACCAAAATTCATTTCCTGCGTATGCATTGTGGTTTTGAACTGATCACTGCGCCTAAGCACATCTTGAATGGTTAGCTGAGCCGACGTATCACTCAGGTATTCGGCTTTGCCACTCAGAGGAATCACTGTGGCGCTTTGGTCATTCAGCACCAGTCTGGACTGCGCAAGAGCCTGCGGCATCCCCACACAAAGAGACAGCATAAAGAAAGCCATTATGCCCAAAACGACTTTAGGCAACTGATATGTTGCTGTGATAAGTCTGATCTTTACTGACGTAGAATGAGCTTGAACCAGCGTCAACCATGAATGATGGTGAACGATATTCTGATGTGGTAACGGTGCCACTTTTATATTCCGCTCTGATGAAGGTTTTTAAATGAAGTGGGTAGTATATCCAACTTACAAAACCATGCCGAAACGTTTTTCAGTCAATCTGATATTTAGTGCAAAATAGCGACACGTTCACAGCAAAAGTCGCTCACTTTAAGAATGACATACGCTAAACTCACTCAAGTTTTTGAGCGTCATTACGTTCAATGACTCATAATTAGTGACAGCGTCACTAGATGTAACAGCACTAGTCCTGATAAAATACCGCCAGCCAGAGTGTGACCTGATCGGGCGATGTGTAGTTTACTTTATGTCGAGTGTGTGCCGGAATATTGAGGTAATCTCCCACATTCAGTGTTGTTGACTCACCATTGTCAAATTCGACCGTACCACAGCCCTGCAGCACCAACACCCATTCATGTTCGTCCTGATCGTACCAACCGCTTTCCGGGGATGTGTGACCTTTTGACAAGATACGTTCTATACGCACATGGCGATGACGCAGCAAGTCAGTAAACTGCTCGTTAGTCAATTCAGCGGGTATGGTCTCAAACAGATTCATGAAATCACCTATCCTTTTGAAATGTATAACTTAACTAATTTGTGACATTGTCACCTAAAATAAAGCCCACTGAATCAGTGGGCCTGGTGACTATTGGGCTTTTACCAGTAACGGCGCGACTTGTGTCGGGGTGATGACCACCGCAATCGACTTCGACGTTGGCGTATCGCTCAAATCCCCTTTACTGCCCAGTGGAATCAGCGCGTTGGCTTCCGGGAAATACGCGGCGACGTTGCCTTTAGGAATGTCAAACGCCACGATTTTAAATCCGATAATCTGACGCTTCACATCATCAGTCCACAATGTTTCGATGTCCACCAGATCGCCCGCTTGCAGACCTTGTTTATCAATATCTTTGGCGTTCATGAAAATCACGTTTCGTTCACCAAATACGCCACGATAGCGATCATCAAAACCGTAAACCGTGGTGTTGTACTGGTCGTGAGAACGCATGGTTTGTAGCACAAATACTGGCTTTTTAGTCATCTGCTCCGTTTCTACCGGAATGATTGACTGAGGCAGTGCGTTGCAGCTGATCTGCGCTTTGCCGCTCGCCGTTTTCCAGTTCAAATCACGCGCTGAGTTACCTAAGTAAAAGCCTCCCGGACCTTCAATTCGATGGTTAAAGTTCGTGAATCCCGGAATGATCTTTTCAATCAAATCGCGAATGTTGTCGTAGTTATCTGCCATCGACAGCCAGTTAACCGGGTTGTTTTCGCCCAGTGTTGCTTTTGCCATGCCGGCAATGATGGCTGGTTCCGAGCGCATCTGTTCACCGGTCATGTCGACGCGGCCTGATGATGCGTGCACCATGGAAAATGAATCTTCCACAGTCACTTTCTGTGGTCCCGACGCTTGCATATCGACATCAGTACGACCCAAACACGGGAGGATCAGCGAATCTTTACCCGGATTCACATGACTGCGGTTTAGCTTGGTTGCGATGTTTACGGTGAGCTCGCAATTGCGCATCGCTTTAGCCACCAGCTCAGTATCCGGCGCGGCAGCAACCAAGTTGCCACCCAGGCCGATAAACACTTTGCTTTCACCGCGACTCATTGCCTGCAGTGCATTGACGACGTTGTGTCCGTGTTCTTTTGGAGGAATAAAGCCAAGTGCTTTTTCAATATTTTCCAGCAGCGCGGCTGGTGGTTTTTCATTGATGCCCACCGTGCGGTCACCCTGCACGTTGGAATGACCACGTACCGGACACAAACCAGCACCATCTTTACCCACCTGGCCAAACAGTAGCTGTAAGTTCACCAGTTCCTGAATCGTTGCTACCGAGTGTTTATGCTGCGTCACGCCCATCGCCCAAGTGACGATAACGCGATTGGCGTTTTGATAAATATCCGCCGCTTGCGTCAGTTCAGCCTGGCTGAGGCCCGATTGTTGTTCGATGTGTTCCCAAGGCGTTACACGCACTAACTCCAGATACGCATCCAGTCCTTCGGTGTGTTGTTCGATAAACGCCAAATCAAACACTGATTCGCCGCGCGCTTGAGCTTCTTCGTGACGCCCCAGAAAAATTTTGACCAGACCACGCACCGCCGCCATGTCACCACCAAGTTTGGGCATGAAATAGTCACTGGTGGTTGGCGTTGAACCATTGCTGAGCATTTCAAATGGGTTCTGCGGGTTGGTAAAGCGTTCCAATCCACGCTCTTTCAGGTTGTTGAACGCCACCACGCGCGCGCCACGTTTGTAAGCCGACGCCAAGGTTTCCAGCATACGTGGGTGGTTGGTGCCCGGGTTCTGACCAAACAGGAAAATCGCATCAGCTTCTTCAAAATCGTCAATCGTCACGGTGCCTTTACCAATCCCGATTGTGCGTGATAACGCAACACTGGTGGCTTCGTGACACATGTTCGAGCAATCTGGAAAGTTATTGGTGCCAAAACGGCGGGCAAACAACTGATAGAGAAATGCCGCTTCGTTACTGGCTCGGCCAGAGGTGTAAAATTCGGCCTGATTCGGATTGTCCAGTTGGTTCAAGTGTCTGGCAATCAGTGTAAAGGCGTCATCCCAGCTGATCGGCTCATAATGGTCCGTCTCTGCGTTATAGCGTACGGGCTCGGCTAAACGGCCCTGGTATTCGAGAAAATAGTCGCTTTGCTTGTTCAGCCAACTGACCGAATACTGTTGGAAAAACTCACCACCAACGCGACGGGCTGTCGCTTCCCAGTTCACCGCTTTTGCGCCGTTTTCGCAGAAACGGAAGCGTCCCGGGACATGTTTTTCACCCCAGGCACAGCCCGGACAGTCAAAACCGTGATCCTGGTTGGTTCTCAATAGGTTTGAAATGTTTTTGGCAACGTTATTACTTTTGAACAGATGATGCGCGGTGCTTTTCAGTGCGCCCCAGCCACCCGCTGACCCGGTATATTCTTTAATACTCATTTTATTCTTCTCACTTTCTCACTGACTGCAAACGCGAACGACCGTGGTAAATATTGAACTGCTGACGTTTGGTAAAACCGATAAGCGTAATGTCAAACTGGCGCGCCATATCAACCGCCAGTTTTGATGGTGCGCCAACAGCAACGACCACCGGAATATGCGCGATCGCCGCCTTTTGCATAAGTTCAAAGCTGACACGTCCGCTGAGGATCAATACCCCTTGTGGATGCCAGCGTTGTTCACTGACTACTCTCCCAATCAGCTTATCGACGGCGTTGTGGCGCCCCACATCTTCCGCCGCCACAATAAACTCTCCGCCCGCAAAGTAACCTGCGCCATGCACAGCCCCGGTTTCGGCAAATAGAGGCTGACGCGAAGCAAGCATAGCAGGCAGGTGCATCACTGTGTCTGAAGTTAGCCAATCCGTTTCACTATCTACGCGAATTTCCCGATGCAGCGCCAATGCCTTAATCGAGGTTAGTCCGCAAATTCCGCAGCTGGACTGACTCACATAGCGGCGTTCCTGACCTTGAATGCGCATGGCTTGTTGATGATTCAGCGTGACGAGCCAATGGTTGTCGGCATTACACGCTTCCTCATCGGCAATTTCGATGTTGAGTATCTGATCCAGTGAATCCACGATTTGTTGTGACAACAACAAGCCTCGAATCAAATGCACATCATCTCCGGGCGTGCGCATCGTCATGCTCCATTCTTGCGTATGAAGAATTTGAGTCGCGGTGTCTTGCCATTGCACACTGATCTGCAATGGTTCTTCGATGGCGAGAGGATCGTG
Source organism: Vibrio sp. bablab_jr001 (assembly GCF_016464285.1). Classification (NCBI taxonomy): domain Bacteria; kingdom Pseudomonadati; phylum Pseudomonadota; class Gammaproteobacteria; order Vibrionales; family Vibrionaceae; genus Vibrio; species Vibrio sp. bablab_jr001. The sequence continues at coordinate 94,830 of NZ_JACDWZ010000106.1, read as the reverse complement.
TTCAAGCGTCAGCCCCATTTCGCAATCGAAACGCTGACGATAAACGTGACCCACCCCCTCAGATTGAGCACTCTGAGTGGTCGTAGTGACGGTTTTTTCTAACATGATTCTTATTATTGGCTGACTGACTTTCACGATAAGCATGGCAAGTGGCAACGTTGTTGATACCCAGAGCAATGGCTTAATGTGTAAAGTGGGAGCTGTGTTAAAACACAGTTGGCAGCAAACTACTCCTCACTTTGCGTTCGGTCAAGAAAACCATATTTTATCAAAGGTTTATTTTTGACGTCTATTCGCAGCTGATGCCCGCACATTAACGTTCTTTACAGGCTGTTCATGCATTATATGCACCACTAACCATAAGATTAAACTAACATTCCATTAATGAAACACCCGGTCATCGTTCAATAACCGGGTGGAATCAATGGCCGCTAGCTCGGTATTCAACAATCACGTTTTCGGTTGTAATACTACAGCAGGAAAGGATATACCCCTCCGCCACGTCTTCATCAGTAATGCCGCCGTTGTGCAGCATCTCCACGTTGCCGCTGACTTTATTGACTTTGCAAGCACCACAAATCCCCCTGCCACACGCTTTAGGAATGGTCAGCCCGGCTCTGGCCGCGGCAGCGTGCACCGTTTCGCCCGGTGCAATGTGTACCGATTTGTCGCTGTTGGTAAACGCCACTTCAATCAATTCGCTCGGCAAAATGGCATCCGCTTCTTCAGCGGCCATTTCTGCATCTCTTCATCCCGATAACCACGATAACCCGACCAATTCTGACCCGATTCCAGACGTTCACAGATCAAGTGCAGATGGAAGTTACTGATACGCGAGGACATCACTGCAGGTATCATGTGGTCTCTTTTATCCGCTCAAGCAGAAACTCGCGAAATTCTTTCGCTACCAGCAATGCGCCTTCAAAGTCATAGGCAGAAACACAGATCTCCAATTGTGAACTGAGCGCAGAGTTAGCCTTATCAAAACAGGACCTATGCTGGGTATAGTAATACTCTGCTTCGAGATCATTCTCTTCGAGTAGTTCATACAAGTGCTGTAACTTGAACTCCAGCACGGAAAAATCCAGTTCTTCACAACTCTCCTGACTCGGCTCGACCAGCATATCGTGCGAATCCTGCGCTTCTTCGCGTTGGGTGAGTGCCACGCTCTGAGTGGTATCAATACTCAGCTCTAACGCCAGCCAGAAGGTGCTGCCTTTGCCCGGACGACTTTCTACACCGACTTCTCCCCCCATCAGGTGCGCTATACGTTTGCAAATTGCCAGACCAAGCCCTGTCCCTCCATACTTGCGCGTTGTCGAAGAATCCGCTTGCTGGAAGTTATCAAACACTTTGAGTTGCTCTTCCTCGCTCAGGCCAATTCCGTTGTCTTGTACACTGAAGTGGAGCGCCATGACCGATTCCGAACTTGCTTCACCTCGCAGGCGCATAGTCACCTCGCCGTGTTCGGAGAACTTAATCGCATTGCTGACAAAGTTAAGCATGATCTGTTTGATCCTGAGTGGATCCCCCACCAACGGCGGCAGTGTTCCGTTCATATCCACATGCAGTTTTACGCCATGTTTTTTCGCTTTGTAATCGAAAATGTCATGCACATCGTAAACTACTGATTTGATATCAAACGGAATTTGCTCAATCTCTACTTTACCCGCATCAATTTTCGACATGTCGAGAATATCGTTGATCAGTGACAGCAGGTGTTTGCCTGATTTATCAATCGTGATCAAATGGTTACGCTGCTCGTCGGTGAGGCTGGAACTCATCAGCAGATGTGACATGCCCAGAATGGAGTTCATCGGCGTACGAATTTCATGACTGACATTGGAAATAAACTGACTTTTCGCCAAGTTAGCATTTTCCGCCTGCAACTTGGCGTCTTTCAAAGCGCCCGTCAGCTTGTCGAGTTTGTCCCCCATCAGCATGACCGAGTTGGCTGTTTCATCCAGTTCTTTCAACCTATAGCCACCGTGAGACACATTGAAGTCACCGATACTGACCTTGTGCACCATATCCTGAATCTGTGCCAATGGCTGAGCGATAGCCTGACTCATCTTCTTCGACGACAGCCAGATGAAGATCAGGAACAGCGAATAGAAGCCAATCAACCCCAGAATCAGCACATAACCGATATTTTGGTACTTGGTTTCCAGCAGGCGAGATTCCGCAAACATCTTGCTTTCATCAACGATCATCAGCAATTGCCACTTGGTTTCGGGAATCGTGGCCCAGGCAACCAACTTGTTCTCTCCGCCCAGCGTCATTTGGGTAATCCCGTGCTCCTGATGACTGAGTTGCTGGCTGAGTACCGCCGTATCCGGCCGTTTGTGAAGGTTAAACTGCTCCGGCTTGAACACTTCTTCCGAAATCGCTTGCTGATAGTTGTGATCGGTTAATTCTTTAACACCGAAGTCCCGCTCGCCTTGCGGCGGCAGTGCCATGATATTGCCGGTGTTGCTCGCCAGTACTGCGTAGCCATTCCACGGCACCGCGAGATTCTGAATACTCTCAACAATGGCGCTGACAGTAATATCCAGACCTACCACACCTTCAAGAAAGCCGCGGAAATAAACAGGTGCGATCGACGACGCCATCCAACCCTGGCCTGCGGGATCAATATAAACATCCGTCCACACCACTTTTTTCTGCGGGTTGTGTGGGTAGGTCGCCAGATAGTAGAAGTTGTAATCCGGAATATTCATGTCCGGCGGATACTGCTCTAACGTCGAGAACCAAGGATAAATGCGGTTGTATGAGTCCCAGCTGTTGAAATAAACCGCCGCCACCAGATCGTTGTTCTCTTTAATCTGTTTCATCAGCGGATCCAAGGTCGCCAGTTGGTAGACCTTTTCTATCTGTTTGTTTTTCGTCAAACCGGAATAATACGACGCGGCCCCACCCTCATCGCGCAATGAATACAGCACCCCGCTGTCGCTGAGTTGAATATTGGCTTTTTCAGTGTCGATTTCGCTGACAGGAGATGCAAAAACACGCTCAGTTTCGTGGCTGTATAACGCCGTCAGGCTGGCGATGTTTTTCAGCTTTTCACCGATGATTTCAGTCTCTCGCTTTGAAGACCTCTCCAGCTCAGTATTAACCTGCCGATTGATGTAACTCATGTTGTCGGCACTGATGAAATGGTTACTCAACAGATAGACAGCAATAAGCACCGACTCCACCAGAATCAGCGGAATGATCCCGGTCTTGACCATCGAACGCCATACCCAGGCTTGTGTACTGATCGTGTTTGATTTCATTGTTATTCCACGTTATTGGCAGCAATACGACAAAGATTAATTCGCGTAACGAAGCGCGACTTCATAGAGCTCATCGGCAATGTCGACAAAAACATCGACAATATCCGGATCAAAATGTGTTCCTTTACCATCCAGGACCAACTGCACCGCATCCTGATGGGTGAACGCAGGTTTATAGACACGTTTGCTGATCAGCGCGTCATACACATCGGCAACCGCCATCAGACGTGCCGCCAGCGGAATATCGGTGCCGGACAAGCCGCGTGGATAACCCCGGCCATCCCAGTGTTCATGATGCGAATAGGCTATTTCCTTGGCGTAGCGCAGAAACTCAATCGATTTTCCGGTGACGACTTCGGCTTTCAGGATCGCTTCATAACCAATCGTGGTGTGAGTTTTCATGATTTCAAACTCTTCTTCCGTCAACTTGCCCTCTTTAAGCAAGATAGTGTCGGAAATACCAATTTTACCGATGTCGTGTAAAGGGGCCGATTTGTAGAGTAAATCGATGGTGCGATCGTCGAGTTGCAATGCATAGCGCGGATTTTTACGCAGATTCTCGGCGAGCAGTTTGATGTATGTTTGCGTGCGGCGAATATGGTTGCCAGTTTCATTGTCGCGGGTCTCGGCCAGCGACACCATGGCGTAGAACGCAACATCCTGAATCGCATGTAGCTCTTCACGCTGGCGCACCAGCTCAAGCGTGCGACGTTCGACCTCTTTCTCCAACGCCTGCTTTTCACCGTGAAGCAGATCTTTAGCCAGTTTGAGCGAAACATGCGCATTAACGCGAGCTTTCACTATATCGGGATTGATTGGTTTGGTGATGTAATCGACCGCGCCCAGTTGCAAGCCTCGACACTCATCGAATTTTTCAGATTTGGCGGTGAGGAAAATCACCGGAATATGCGCAGTCGCCGGGTTCGATTTCAGACGCTCACACACCTCGAACCCGTCCATTTCAGGCATCATAATATCGAGCAGAATCAGATCCGGGCTTGCCGTTTCCGCAATACTGATACCGCGTAAACCACTGTTCGCCCCTTTGACCTTGTAATCCTCTTTGAGTAACTGATACATCAGCGTCAGATTCTCTGGGATATCATCGATTACTAACAGCGTCGGTTTGGATGACGACACATCAAACATCCTGAGACTCCTATCAAATACGAGCTATCCTTGCCGCAATACCAACCCGTTCCTTGTTGGTACGAACTACATTCCCCTCTCGGAGGGCCAATGATTCTTAATGGCGGCGCTGTTTAAACGCAACGTTAAATTTAGTTATTACTAATTTAGTCGCTATACAGAGGATTAGGAGTGATTGGTGTCAATTTATCAAACATAAGCAAGGATCGGCGGTATCGTCGCCTCTGGCACGGAATTCCATGCCATAAACCGTCACACATACCGCCATAGTCGGCGAGATTATTGGATCCAATCCAACAGATTCCACCACAGGTAATCCAGTGGCATCAGTACAATAATGGTGACTGCAGCGAGCGGAAGTGTCACTTTCACCAGTTTAGCTAAAGGTTCTTGAGAAAGCTGCATAGCGACAATTAATGGCCCAACCTGATAAGGAAAAATCACCGTCGAGAAGCCGATCACCTGAGTCATCAGTACCGCAGGTATTGAAAAGCCTGTCGCATTGGCAAAATCAGAGGCCATTGGAGTCAACACCGTCGGTACACCAGGAATCGTTGCGACTAATCCGGTTAAAGTCGAAATCATCGACAGCGCCATATAGCTGAGAAACGGCGTATTTGGATCAGAAGGCAACATATGGCTGAACATCTGCCCCATCTCCGCCCCCAAGCCGGAACCGTTGACCAGCGCACCAAGGCCAAGTGCTGATGCAACAAATACCACGGTGCCAAAGTCTACCGAACTATTGAACGCCTTCGGTTCTACCACGCCCCATTTTGGCAACAGTAATAAAATAGCAGTGACCAGCCCAACCCAAGCCGGGTTCACACCATGAATCGTGTCTGTGATCCAGAACAACAACGTGATCGCGAGAAGAACTGAGACTTTCTTTTGCATCGCATGATTTGAGGGAAATTCCTCCGTCTGCGCCGCTGCCAGCAGAAAGGATGGATCAATCTGCGCAGGGAAAATTCGCACCACCAACCAAACCAACAAAATAGACTTCACAATCCCAAGCACAGGAAAATGCAGCAACAAATATTCAGTGTAACCAAAATGAATATCGAACAGTGTTTCACTGGCCCCAGCAAGAATCATGTTGGGAATATTGGCAGGCAGCACCGCAAAACTCGGCATGTTACAGGCGATAGCCAGAGACGTCGCGATCCCCAATCGCCCATTGCTGCCTTTGGCAAACCCAACCGCATCGGCCAGCGCCATGCCGATCGGAATCAACACCACCGCGCGGCCGACCGAAGAGGGCATCACAAACCCCAGCAAGGCGGAAGTGAATACCAAACCACCGATTAAGCGCGGGTAACTGGTCGTCAGATGTGGCGCAATGAATGATGCCAGACGCTTGCCGAGCCCAGAGACGGATATCGCTGACCCAATTACAAAACCAGAAATAATCAACCATACCGCCGTCGAACCGAATCCGGCAAATAACGCAGATGGCTCAATCAGATGAAACACCGTAGCCAGAGCAAAAAACAGCAGCCCGGTCAGAAATGGCGGAAATAATCCCGTACTCCAGAACACCAGAGTAATCAACACCACCGCGGCGCTTTGCGAAAAGTTGGCCGATTGCCCGGCAAACGGATACACCGCCAATATGGCTGCGAGAATCATCGCGGCAACAACAATAACCGGTTTGGCTCTTAATTTATTCATCATAGCGACTGACTCCACAGTCAAAGAAAGATTGCATACAACGTGAACAGAGTTTTAAGATACCCGACATTCCGTGACGTTTTAAGAACCCCATATGCCAAACCATATTCCTGAAACGACAATGCAAACGCCCAGCGAAGTGGCATTCACGTTGGATGCTTCTCAGCCAGTACTGACTCATAGTCGCAGCATGCAGGCTGAATCAGGCATCGTTCCTCACTCACACCCCCGTGGTCAGTTATTATGGGCAGCCAAAGGCATTCTGCGCGTCACCAGTGAGCACGCAGTGTGGGTCGTGCCTTCAACACACGCAGTCTGGATTCCGGGTGGATTACTACATCAGGTCAGCAGTGAAACTGCGGCGCAGACACGCAACATCTATATCGACCCGTCATTTGCGATTCGAGAGAATGAAAAAGCGGTCATCATGTTGAAAATGAGCCCGTTGATGCGAGAAATCGTATTGAAGTTGACGGAAAGTGCAAATCACCTTTCCAAAGAACGGATTCAGCGTCTGGGGTTGGTCGCCTTAGATGAACTTGATGCGCTGGAGCCACTGCAACTGTTCATCTCCTCCGGTGACGATCCGCGCTTGAAAAAGCTCATCAGCCACATAGTTAACCATGCCGCGCAGAACGAACCTTTGGACTTACTGTCACGCAGAGTGGGGGCCAGTGTGCGAACCATTGAGCGACTGTTCAAAGCTGAAACCGGCCTGACTTACCGTCAGTGGCGCAGTCGCTTTCGACTGATGAATTCTCTAGAGCATATCGTCAATGGTGCCAATACGACCACCGTCGCCCACCAGCTCGGCTATCAAAGCGTCAGCAGTTTTATCTCGGCATTTAAGTCTTTGTTTGGGTGTACGCCACAGGAATACGCGAGCCGCAAGGGCTGAAATAGACGCTAAGCATGAATATGTTGATGTATACCTTGTCAAATGAGCGTGATTTACCCAACCCCAGTTAGGTAAACGGCAGCTAAAATGGTAAGATCGCCGCAATGATCAGTGCTGGCAGGTTCAGGCTCAACGAACCTGAGAAATAGTTTACAGCACCCACTAGATATAAAGGTTTACATTTCAAATGGTTAACAACTCAATTCAATGGTTTCCAGGCCACATGCACAAAGCGCGCAAGGAGATCGAAGAAGCGATTCCTCAGGTTGATGTGATCATCGAAGTGCTCGATGCGCGTATCCCTTTCAGCAGCGAAAACCCCATGATTTCTCAACTGCGTGGTGAAAAACCCGTGGTAAAAGTGCTGAACAAGCGCGACCTTGCCGATCCGGAATTGACCCAGCTTTGGATTGAACACCTGGAGAAAGAAAAAGGTGTAAAAGCGATGGCCATCACCACGTCGAATACTCAGGAAGTGCACAAAATTCTTGAGCTGTGCCGTAAATTGGCTCCGCACCGTGAAGAGATTGGTAAAAACATTCGCACCATGATCATGGGCATTCCTAACGTGGGTAAATCGACCATCATCAATACGCTCGCTGGCCGCGTCATCGCGCAAACGGGCAACCAACCGGCGGTCACTCGTCGTCAGCAGCGCATCAATCTGCAAAACGGAATTGTGTTGTCAGACACTCCGGGAATCCTGTGGCCAAAAGTTGAAAACCCGCACAGTGGTTTTCGCTTAGCCGCGACGGGCGCAGTGAAAGATACAGCGATGGAATACGATGAAGTGGCGTTCTATACGGTGGAGTATCTGGCAGCGCACTACCCAGAGAAGCTGAAAGAGCGTTACCAAATCGAAGAGACGCCAGAATCCGATGTTGAATGGATGGAAGCGATTGGCCGTAAACGTGGCGCCCTGCGCGCTGGTGCGCGTGTTGACTTACACAAAGCGTCTGAAATTCTGCTGCACGAACTTCGTCAGGGTATTATCGGTCAAATCACTCTGGAATTGCCTGAGATGATCACTCAAGAGCTGATCGAAGTGGAAATCGCAGAAGCGCGTAAAGCTGAAGAGAAAGCCAAAATCAAAGAAGAACGTCGCAAGCGTTACCTACGCAACAAACGCTGACTTGTTGAATAGAAAAAGGGCGATGTGATATCGCCCTTTTTGTTACCTGATTTTTATTTACGGCTTTTCGATACCAGCAAGCTGCAGCAGAATATCTTCCAACTGAGCCCACGGCATCAGTTGCGAATCGATGACTTCGATACGGGATTCAAAACCTTCCAGGCTCATTTCATTCACTGAAACCACGCCATTGGCCACATTAAAGGCATAACAGCCGCGTTCCGTATTCACCACGGCTTTGACGCGTTCTGCCGTCAGTTCACTGAATAGCGAGAACAAACCATCAAATGGGAATCGGTATTCCGCACCAAACAGCCAACCACAACTGAAGTAGCCCTGACCTTTGTTTTCACGACGCAGGAACGGTTGTTTTGGATCGAGCTGGAATTGGGGTTCCATGGCCGCATGATGATGGTGATGTTCTTCAACATGATGTGATGCGCCATTTTCCAAACGTTCAATATCCAGCACTTCCAACGGCAAATGACCTTGAGTCACCAACTTGTGAAACACTTTGGCAGGCGTTTGATCCGTCACCCAGTCGTTAAATGCATCGATATCGTCAGCAGTACACTCATCCACTTTATTCCCGATGATCACATCAGCACTGGCTAATTGGTCATTGAAATTCTGATTGGTGGTGTATTTCTCATCACGCAGATTACGTGGGTCAACCAGCGCGATGGTGGCTTTCAAATCGACGTGATCTTGATACTGAACAGAAGTCAGTGTGGCAATGACCTGCTTCGGATGACCAAGGCCGGTCGGTTCAATGATTAAACGATCCGGCTTTTGACGCAACAATGCATTGATGCCAACCGACATCGGTACACCAGCGGTACAACACATGCAGCCGCCAGGTACTTCTTTAATCAGCGCACCTTGCTCCGACATCATCGCGCCATCGATACCGATTTCGCCGAATTCATTGACCAGTACCGCCCATTTTTCATGCTGCGGTTTATTCTTGAGAAGATTGAGAATCGTTGTGGTTTTGCCCACGCCGAGGAAGCCCGTAATGATATTGGTAGGAACTTTAGTTGTCATTGAGTCACTCCTTTTGCAGGAGTATACCGAGGAAAACGTACTAGAGTACACCCCGGAATTTTAAGGGGCATTAACAGCAAAAGGCGCACTACCCAGAGCGCGCCTCGTTCCTCGTAACTCAATCGTGAGTCTGCGAGTCGGAATGTCTATAGATGCAACCCGACCATGTACGAGGGTATTTGATTTGAAATATGTTTGAATCCATCCAAATTGTCTGTAAGGCCCTCATATCCTCCATAAGAAATGTTCAAATCTGCCTTACAACTTAACTATGGTTCATTTTGCTCAGAAAACAAGTTTTGATAGTAAGTTTTTAACGCCGATCCCGAATTCGCCAGAACATTCCATAAATCAATCATATGTGAAATTCAATATTGCAACTTTGAAGCTATAGTTGGATGATGTGCAGGGTATAATTCTAGGCCATCCCCCCGTATATCAACCCTTGAGGCCCTTTTTAAATGTCTAAGAGAGAGAAATTTAAACACAGTTTACTTGCCAAAGTTCCCAAAGACGCCATCAACCAATTTCTCTCCAAAGACAAAACCCCGGTTTCCGTTCTGCTTCTGTCCCTTATTGTTGGCATTCTCGCTGGCCTTGTAGGCACTTATTTCGAACACGCGGTGCGTCTGGTTTCGGAAACCCGCACTGAATGGCTGAAAAGTGAAATCGGCAGCATGTTACCTTTGTGGTTAGCGGCATTTATTATCAGTGCTGCCCTCGCCTTTATCGGCTACTTTCTTGTCCATCGGTTTGCGCCTGAAGCAGCCGGTTCAGGTATTCCTGAGATTGAAGGCGCGATGGATGGCATGCGCCCGGTTCGTTGGTGGCGAGTGCTGCCAGTAAAATTCTTTGGTGGTATGGGCGCACTGGGCTCGGGTATGGTGCTTGGTCGTGAAGGTCCCACCGTTCAAATGGGCGGAGCCATCGGCCGAATGGTAACGGACATTTTCCGCATCAAAAATGATGACACCCGACATTCACTTCTTGCCTCCGGTGCTGCAGGCGGTTTGTCCGCAGCCTTTAACGCTCCGTTAGCCGGCATCATGTTTGTGATCGAGGAGATGCGCCCCCAATTTCGCTACACCCTAATTTCTGTACGCGCTGTTATTATCTCATCGGTTGCTGCCAATATTGTTTTCCGTATGGTTAACAGCCAGGAAGCGGTGATTACCATGCCGCAGTATCAGGCACCAAGCCTGCCAACACTGGGCCTGTTCTTGTTGCTGGGTATGCTGTTTGGCGTGTTCGGCGTCCTGTTCAATCATCTGGTCACTGTGGCGCAGGATATTTTCGTTAAGATCCATCGCAATGATCGTAAACGTTATCTGATCACTGGTTCGCTGCTGGGTGGCTGTTTTGGTTTAACCCTGCTCTACATTCCTGAGCTGACTGGCGGCGGTATTTCGTTAATTCCAACCATCACTAATGGTGGATACAGCGCTAACATTTTGCTGTTGTTGTTTGTCGGTCGCGTGCTGACCACGCTGCTTTGTTTTGGCTCGGGAGCCCCTGGCGGTATTTTTGCACCGATGCTGGCACTGGGTACCCTGTTTGGTTACGCATTTGGCCTCATCGCGAAAAGCCTGCTGCCAGAAATGGATATTGAACCTGGCATGTTTGCGATTGCAGGCATGGGGGCATTATTTGCGGCCACGGTGCGGGCTCCAATTACAGGCATTCTGTTGGTCATTGAGATGACCAACAACTATTACCTCATTCTGCCACTGATCATCACCAGCCTTGGCGCCGTGGTGTTTGCACAGATGTTTGGCGGTCAGCCGATCTACAGTCAGTTGCTGCATCGAACGCTGAAAAACGAAAAACTTCGCCAACAGGATCTTCCGCAGCAGGAGTAGTTTTGTTTACCATTTTGTGACTGTAACACGCAGAATTGTTACACAAATTTATCCAATTCTTGATAGAATCGCCGCGCACTTAACATTGAGTACGCGGCGATTGTTTTTTAACACATTCTCGCCCTGTTCGGTGCCGTTAGACGTCGATAAAAGGGAGTTTGGTGTTGAACTGGAAAAGACTGATTCAGGTACAAAGTGTTCCGCCTTCGCAGGCAGCACTGGCATTAGGTGTGATTGGCCTTGGTCAGGCTTGGGCACTCTATGTTCCGGAAATCGGTTTAGCCCTTCGTCCTTACTTAGTCATCGCTGGCGCTATTTTGCTGCTTCCGGTACTCGCCCGTTACCTCACCAGTTATTCCACCTTTATCAACGATATCCGTCACCCGTTGTCGGGAAGCCTGATGGCGCCGATGAGTATGGCGTTGCTCATCCTGTGTGACTATCTGGCTGTCATCTCCCCCACCATTGCGTATCCGATTTGGGCCATAGCCCTTTTGCTGCACTTCACCATGATGATGCTGTTCTTCAGCTTTCAATTGCTCGATTTTAAAATGTCGAACATTGTACCGAGCTGGTTTCTCTACCCCGTCGGTTTGATCAGTAGTTCACTGGCTGGCACTCAGTTTGGCCACACGCTGTTTTCGGAAACCCTGGTTACCGTATGCATCGGTATCTATTTCTTCATGTTACCGCTGGTGCTGTACCGCTTGGTCTTTGAAGGTATGCTGCCAAGACGAGCCCGACCGACCTTGGCCATTATGGCCGCCCCGATTAACCTCACCCTTGCCAGCTATCTGGTGAATTTCCCACACCCTGACCCAATCCTGACCGGCGCGCTGGCTGGCATTGCCATTACCATGACGCTGCTGATTTATCTCTGCTATATCCGCCTGCTGCGATTAAAGTTCCAGCCATCTATTGCAGCGGTGACGTTCCCTTCCGTTATCAGTGCGATTGCCATGCATCGCCTGACCAGCTTCTTTCAGGATCAGTTCCCACACTGGCACTGGCTGCACAATTTCGGTTTGTTCGAACTAAGTGTCGCAACCGGATTAGTCGTCTGGGTGTCTTACGGGTACGTCAAAATGTACTGGCCTGAGATATTCCCAAAAGCTCAATAATATTGAATCTTTAGATTTATTTAATATTACGCGTTGCACGTGTTTATTTGTATCGCACTCGCCGAGTGTAATGTTTATGGCGGAATAGCAAACTAAATATAACTCAGTTTGCTGTTGCTTCCAAAATATTCAAATTTGGCGAATGCATTTTTACTCAACATCATCCATATATCCTTTGTCAGCTGGCATTAAATTTTAATTAGAAGGATATTTTCACCATGAAAACTGATGCCAAAAATAATCGGTTACCTGAGTTTATTCAGGACCGTTTAAATTTCTTCGTTCGCGATTTAATTCAAAGTAATAACAACGGTAAACATCTGGTATTAGGTAAACGCCCTTCACAAGGCGATATTGTTTTACAAAGCAACGATTACCTCAGTCTGGCTAACCATCCGTTGATTCGTGCGCGTTTGAAAAAGGCCATCGACGATACACATGACAGCGTCTTTATGTCGGCGATTTTCCTGCAGGATGATGAGTCGAAACCAAGCCTGGAATATCAACTGGCAGAGTTCGCACACTTTGATTCCTGCCTGCTGTCGCAATCAGGCTGGAATGCCAATACCGCTTTGCTGCAAACCATCTGCGCGCCGGGAAGTAATGTCTATATCGACTTCTTTGCTCATATGTCGATGTGGGAAGGCGCTCGTTACGCGAATGCCACTATTCATCCGTTTATGCACAACAACTGCGACCATTTACTTAAGCAGATAAAACGCCATGGCCCGGGAATTATCGTCGTCGATTCAATCTACAGCACCATTGGCACCATTGCGCCGTTAGCTGAATTAGTCGCTATCGCTAAAGAGACTGGCAGCGCTATTCTAGTTGATGAATCGCACTCTCTTGGAACCCACGGTAAGAATGGCGCAGGTTTACTGGCAGAGTTAGGCTTATCTGATCAAGTGGATTTTATGACTGCGAGCCTGGCGAAAACGTTTGCTTATCGGGCGGGAGTTATCTGGGCAAATAATAACGTCAATCAGTGCGTTCCATTTGTGGGTTATCCGGCGATATTCAGCTCAACAATTTTACCTTATGAAATTGCAGCTCTCGAAGCAACGCTGGATGTGATTAAATCCGCTGATGAACGACGTGAGCGTTTATTTCATAATACACATATATTGTCTACGGGATTAAATAGACTTGGTATTAATATTCGCAGTCAATCTCAAATAATAGCGTTAGAAACTGGAGATGAAAGAAATACAGAAAAAGTCCGCGATTATTTAGAAAATAACGGTATTTTTGGCGCAGTATTTTGCCGACCAGCCACATCGAAAACTAAGAATATTATTCGCTTGTCATTAACCAGTGCTGTCACCGCTGAACAGATCGACCATATTTTATCGGTCTGCCAAAATGCGGTAAACAGAAGCGACCTTTACTTTAAATAACCACGGGAGACCTAGCTCTGGACATCCGTTCAGAGCTAGATCCAGTTCGCCAGTTTACCAAGTAGTTTGTCTTTATCGGCGGGTTTAACGATGTAGTCGTTCATGCCCGATTTATGAATTTTTTCGATCGTCATCGGGCTGTTATCACCTGTGTGCCCGACAATAGGAATGTGGCGGTACGGCTTGTCCGAATCACGAATAACCCGTGTTGCTTCAATGCCGTCGATAAACGGCATTTCGATATCCATCAGGATCAAATCGAAATCGCTGCTCTCGACCGCATCCAACGCCTGTTGACCATCATTTGCCTGTACCACTTCATAACCCTGCTTTTCTAGCATCAACGCAGTGAAGGTACGCAGCGACTGGTTATCATCCACCACCAGAATACGGCGTTCATACGTCTGTTTCTTCTGTGGAATCACGTTGCGATCCGGAACCAGTTCCGCGGCATCAAAGAACAGCTTGTCCAGTTCTTTGTCCGTATCCCGTAACATCTGACGAATATCCAGCGGCGTTACGCGTAAATGGCGCTCAATATTGATCGGATATTCCCGTTGTTTATCAAACAGGTAGACAATTTGCGCTTCAGTAAAGTGCAGTTTGCTTTCCAGTTCGACCACCGATTGCCAGTGATCTTCAATCTGTTCGAGATCCAGCACAATGGCATCATATTCGAACTCATACTCTTCGCGTACCAGAGCTTCCTGCAACGTCACAAGGTGCAGGCGGAATCCCTGATAAAACGATGTCTCACTTAAATGGCGACTCATTAATCCCTGTGTTCCAATATACAGAACGGATTTATTTTTCATCAGATCCAGTTTGATGTGTGAGACTTCCTGCGACTCATACAGAGGGAAACTCAGAGTAAATTCGGTCCATTCCCCCAGCACTGACGCACACGCAATGTTACCGCCAAAAGATTTCATCACTTTGCGGCAGAAGGGTAATCCAAGTCCGTAGCTGCCATTTTTACCGAAGGTATAAAAATCTTTAAAGATATCGTCGATGCGATCCGGCGCAATGCCTACGCCGTTATCTTTGACCACGATGAGGTTCTGATTGCCCTGGGTTTTCAGGGTGACATCAATATGGAACTGCTCGCTGTTCTGATAATAGAAGGCGTTTTTCAGCAAGTTATACAGTGCAAATTTCAACAGCGTATCACTGCCGAAATAGTCGAAGTCGTCCTCAACCACTAAAGTGACCGATTGACGATCAATCGCACGCTTATAGGAGAACGAATGCAACGCGTAGTCAACGACTTCGCGCGCCGACTGCTTCCTGAACGTGGAACGCGATACTCGGTTCTCATCGATCGAGGTCAGTAACAGATCGATGGTTTCATTACCGGTGTGAATAACGTCGTCGGCATTATCGAGAATCTCATGCAGCAACGTCAGATCTTGCTCATCAATATGCGCGCCACGTGAGATGTTATTTTGAGCCGGAAGAATGGAGCGCAATACATCAACCGATGACTTCAATGCACTCAGCGGGTTACGCATTTCATGCGCGATGCCCGCTCCGAACGATTTGGCAATGGAGACTTTTGATTCGTGAGAGCTCTGGTTCCTGAAATAAAACAGGTTACCAAACACATAGGTGAATAGGAAAATCGGTACGTACGGCCACAAAATGTACTGTTGCGGCTCATAGTGCTGAATCCAATACACCGCACCGTAGGCTGCCAAGATGGATATCGCGGCCTGGAGCAGCATAACTTTGGTCTCATGCACCAGCAGAATGTGCAGGAATATTGATGCCATAAAGGACATCGCCCACACGGTCGACCAGTCATTCATCAGCATCATATAAGCAAAGAAGAATGGCAGGCAGAACCCTATCATAAACAGGTAGTAATACGGCAGATACCGCTGCCACAATTTGGGCACGGAATTACGAAACGCGATACCACCGAACAAACACGAACAAAAGCTGCGTAGCAGCAACGATTCGTATGGCTGTGGAAAGACGTACTGCCAAATATAGTAGTAGAGTGGAAAACCAATAAAGCCCATCCACCCCACGAGGGTGAGGTTAGGCTCAGCATACTGGTAAATTTTCTTTACTACTTCCATGTGCTCTTACCAAACTCTGATTTAATCATTATTAGACGAGTTACTATTTTATCTGCTGTTCAACAAGCAGCGACGGCTTCCATAATGCACTACTAATAACACGTAGCACAAATGAAACCGGATGCCTACTACAACCAGTTATGCGACTAACTTAATCGAACTACCATGGCCGCTGGTTTCAACGTCCAACCGCAATGAAATTTGCTCTTTCAGTTCTGTAACGTGAGAGATGATCCCGATGGTTCTTCCCCCTTGTTGCAAGTCGATGAGGGTTTGAATCGCCAAATCTAACGATTCAGGATCCAAACTGCCAAAACCTTCATCAATAAACAGGGTATCTAGCCTAATACCCCCGCTGTATGACTGAACGACATCCGACAAGCCTAGCGCGAGAGACAGCGCTGCCATAAACGACTCACCACCCGATAGCGTCGCGACATCGCGCCACTTGCCGGTGTAGCCATCTTCAACCATCAGATCCAAACCAGATCCCGCGTTACCCTTCGCACGCTCTTCTTTACGTTTGAGTAAGTAACGCCCTTTACTCATCATTTGCAGGCGTTGTGATGCCTGAATCAGAACATCATCCAGCAGCACGCCCAGCACAAATCGGTGTAAGCTCACTTTAGCCCCGGTACGACCGTTGGCGATGTCGCTTAATGTTCCATAGACCTGATACGCTTTATCCAGTTCCGCATTTTTCTCGTACAGACGTGCCAGTTTTTGTTCCACCTGAACCAAGCTGTCCATGCGTGAACGGTGCACGGCAAGTACGTTGAAGGCCGCGGTGACAGCAGACTGATGCTCCGCCAGTGCCGATTCTAAGTTTTCCATTTGTGGCAGAGTTTTATCCGCCAGAGATTGAACCAGACTTTCCAACTTACCTTTAAGCGTAGCCAGTCCTTCATCAAAACGACGAAGTTGTTCATCTAACGCAGCTAATGCCTGTTCATCCAGCTTGGCGGCCAGATACGCTTCGCGATCAACAAACGGCGTTTCCGCCAACGCCTGTTGCCACTGCTGCTGTGTGCGTTTCACTTCACGACTCCATGATGTGTGTTGCTCCTGAGCACTGGCCAGCGCGGCTTGCGCGGACGACAGCTGATTTTGAGCAGCATTCAGAGCCGCCCTTGCCTGCTGCTCCGCTTCCGTCAGCGCTTTAATCTGTTTCTGCACCTGACTGTAACGCTGACGCACTTCGTCCACATGAGTAAATTCAGAGGTAATATCGCGTTGCAGATCATTGACACGTGTTTGCGCCTCTGCCACAGCGATTTCTGCGGTTTGACGCGCGGCCAGTTGATTGTCCAGCGTTTGCTTGGCAGCGTTAAAGCTCACTTCCAACTGCTGCAGATTTTGTTCAAGCTCAGCAGGCTTAAGCGCCTGTAAGCGGGCAATTTCAGCAGTCAACTGTGTTTGCTGTGTATGTAATTCAGCTAACTCGGGAATGCGTTTTTCTTTAATCGCGGTTTCAAGCAGCTCAACATCCTGCTTAAGATGCTGATGCTCTGCAAATATCGCTTCATGACGCTTGAGTGCTTGTGTCTCAAAGTTCGCCGCTGTTTGCTGGTTATCACGCGCCTGCTGCACTTGCCCTTTAGTGACAACGTCACCTGAAAACTGAGCTAATTGAGGGTGCGAATGACTGCCGCACACCGGGCAGGCATCACCTTCCTGTAGCAGCTTGGCCAACTCCGCTGCTTGGTTGGTGTGCCAGACGTATTCGAGTTGATCAGCACTTTGCTTCGCCAGACGCGTCTTTTCTTGCGCTTCCTTATAAGTCTGCTCCGCTTGCTGATGCAGCTGCGCCTTGTCGTGCAGCTGTTGTGTCAGTTGTTGCAGACGTGTGCGTCGCTCAATATGTTCACTGATGATATTCAGGCTCGAACGTTGACTATCCAAAGTAGCAACTTGCAGCTGAGCCGCCTCTTTCTCTTTGCGTTTCACCTGTATTTGTTGGTCCAGTGTTTGCAGTGCCAACTCAGCTTGCTGAAACGCGAGTTTAGCGCTGGTGAACGATTGTGACGCCGTCGCCAGTTGTTTTTGCTGTTCATCCAGTGCCGCAAACTTCTTACCTGTCGCTTCCAACTGATGAAGTTGCGCGGTTAAAGACTCAAGCTGACTACAATTGCTTATCGCCGCCTGATACGCCATATCCGCTTCCGTGACTTGCTTTGTTACCAGTGCGACGGCATCTGTTCTGGAAACCACCGCACTTTGAGTTTGGTTGAGTTGCTTTTCCGCCGTGTTCATTTCGTTGAACGGAGAGTCCAGACGAGCGGCCTGCAATGCTTGCTGCTTGCGGGCGCGGACAACGTCCATTTCATTCTGCTTGGCCAACTCAAGCTGCAACTCTTTATCCAATGCTGCTTTCTGCGCAAACTTCTGTTGCAGCTCCATCGCTGCGCCGTGTTGCTGTTTCACCGTATCCAGCGATGTTTGTGTCGCTTGATACGATATTTCCGCTTCTTTCAAAACGGGCGCTAGCCTGGTTTTCTCGTCTTTCAGCTCCTCTTCAGAGCTCACCGACACCACATCCAGCGCACCTTTAATCTGGTTGTCAAATTCGTCTTTTTCTTTACGAATCCCCGCGGCGCGTTCAAACAGCGTACGTTCAATCTGGGTATAGATATGCGTCTGAAATAGCTGGCCGAAAATCTGCTCACGCTCTTTCGAGTTGGCGATCAACAGCTCACGGAATTTCCCCTGCGGTATCACCATCACTTGGCGGAACTGTTTTACATCCAAGCCAATCAGGTCAACCATCGCTTTGGCGACCGGACTTGGACGGCTCGCCAGCAGTTTTTCCTCGCCTTCGACGATTTCACACAGTGTCGCGCTATGCGATTTCTTGGTTGTGCCTTCACCCCGTTTTTTCGGTACTTCCTGATCCGGGCTTCGGGTCACGTTGAACACCCGGCCATTCAGTTCAAACATAAACTGGATTTCAGTCAGCAAACCTTCTTCGGCGTAATCACAGCGCATCTGATCGCCCGTGCGTTCACTGCCCGTCGTTTCGCCATACATCGCATAACAGATCGCATCAAGAATTGAGCTTTTCCCCGCTCCCGTCGGACCATTAATTAAGAACAGTGGCGCATGACCGAGTTCGGTAAAATCCACCACTTCTTGGGACGCAAATGGACCAAAGGCTTGTAGAGTCAGTTTAATCGGACGCATAAATCAGTGTTGCTCCGCTTGTTTGAGTGACTGGATGACTTCGGCCATCGCCGACTCTTGTTGTTCGGACAGCGGCTCTTGCTTCGCCTCAAGGAAAAAGTCGCGGAACATATCCATTTCACCACGGGCTAGACGCGCGCGCCCCATTTCCTGGTCTACGCCAATCAGCATGCCGGGCTTTTCGAGGTGCAAAACGTTCGGATAGACCTTACGTAACTTTTCCATTGGATCGAGAATGGCGTGTTTGTCATGCAGGCGCACCAAAAGATAGTCGTGAGCACTCGGATCGGTTTTGCCTTGTTCAAGCAGTTGATCCAACTCACCTTCGATAATACGCATGTCATGAGGTGCGCTAAGTGGAATGTGCTCTGCGGCAACAAAGCCTGCATCATTCAGTTCCACCAACGTCATTCCTTTTTTCTGATGTTGTTCTGAGAAACTGTATTTCATCAGTGAGCCGGAATAGCGAATGTGTTCTTCACCCTTTTTTTGCGGCTGATGAAGATGCCCCAGAGCCACATAATCGAAATCAGCAAAATGTTCGTGGTTAACACGATCTGAACCACCAATCGACAGAGGACGCTCTGAATCCGATTCCATCGCTCCATCGACAAAGCAATGACTGATCAATACGTGACGTTGTGACGTATCACGTTGCGCTTTAATACATTCACACAGAAATTGGTGCGCTTCATCGTGAGTAGTGACGCTGTTTTGGTAGTGATGACGAACTTGTTCCGGGTCATTGTAAGGCATCCCATAGAAAGCAACGTCGCCAGCCTGATCAGATTTCAGTACCACAGGTGTCATCATCTGCTCGAAATCGCTGATGATGTGTAATCCTGCGCCTTTCATTTGCTTCGCGGCAAAACCGAGACGCTTGGCGCCATCATGATTACCGGGAATCATAATCATCGGAATATTGAGGTCCGTGCAAATCGAGCTTACCACTTCATCAAGCAGCTCAATCGCCACGGTTGGCGGAACGGAACGATCGTAAACATCCCCAGCGACGATAACCGCATCGACGGCGTTATTTTTCAAATAATCAATCAGTTGTTTAAGGACGTAACGTTGATCTTCCAGAAGGGACACATTGTGAAACTGGCGACCTAAGTGCCAATCAGAGGTGTGCAGAAACTTCATTCCTAGCCTGTTGAACGAATATCTATGAGTAATTTGTGCTTATGATACCCGTTTTAAATGGAATTGCGATGAATGAAAGGAAAAGATTGAACATAGATCGATCCCTGCGGCACTAGGTGCGACAGAGATCTACGCTAAGACAGAATGAATGATTATTCATTCTCGTTCGAATATTGTCGATTTAACGAGTTCGTACTTTCAAACGGCGCGGAACCAATTCGACCCCGGCCTGATAACGTTTCGCAGAAGCATTGAGCGCGAGAGCCAGCGCACTATCGGCGATCACTTCAAATTGCTGCGGCAAAGAATTCACTTTTATCGGCAAGAAATCCAGCAAACGATTATCACCGAACGTTGCCAGACGAATGGTTTGCATTAAATCCGGGTGCGCCAAGAGCACATCCAAAATCCCTTCCAGCAGCGTATATGACGTTGCGACAACGGCATCCGGGACGTCTCCGGCGGCGACCCATTGTTCAAACACCCGGCGGCCTTCATGACGGTTAAAGTGTTCGCCATAACCCACTTTGGCTTGGATGTGATTGAGTTTGAGCGCAGATTCGAAACCTTGTTGACGCTCCTGCGAAATGTTCAGTTCAGGCAGTGCGCCAACCAAACCCACCGTTTTAACTGCGTTGCCCAATACTGAACTGGTGAGTTCAAAGGCCGCGCCAAAATCTTCGCTGATTACGCAGGCAAAGTATTCGTCGTCCAACGGACGGTCAATCGCGATGACTGGCGTACCGGAGTTTTGCATTTTGAGGTAAAACTCGCTGGCATTTGGCATGGTGCTGGCGACAAACAGTGCGTCAATACGGCGCGAAACCAGCGCATCCGCCACACTCATTTCGGTTTCCGGATCATCGTCTGAGCAGGCAATCAGAATCTGATATCCAGCCTGCCTTGAATTTTGCTCCAGCAGTTTTGCGAGCCTGGCATAACTGGTGTTCTCCAGATCAGGAATAATCAGGCCGAATGAACGGCTGTTACCAGCCCGCAACGCCGAGGCGGCGTGGTCTGGTCGGTAGTTGTGAGCTTCGACTACCGCCATCACTTTTTGTTGTGTCTTCTCACTGATCCGATACTTATGTGCCTTTCCATTGATCACATAACTTGCGGTTGTCTTGGAAACACCCGCCAATTTGGCGATTTCATCTAGTGTCATATCCACTACTCGTGTTCTGTGCGTCGGATCATAGAAATAACCTTTCGATCCTTGATGATGTTGAATTATACGCTGAATCGATTCAGTATTGAAGCTGAAAGGATTCAGCAAAATCTCAAATTGATAGCGATGTCGAGTTTTTGGAGCTTAGCGCTTTTTTAAACTAAACATATAACAGCAAATGATTTCGCCAATTGGTGGTTTTGCTGAATTTTTTGAACTAAATGCTGAAACGATTCAGCTAAAATTATAAAGCAGGGTAACACCTGACGCCGCAATTGCCATGCGGTGACAACAAAACGCCATATCGATGGCGGAAAGGGGCCAAACATGCTGCAACTCACTACTAAAGACATTCAACTGGCGCAAGCGCAGTCAAACAAGTTGGATGCAATCCGTTCTATCGCTGCTGATCTTGCTAACAAAGGGTTAGTCGATCAGGGCTACGTGGAAGGTATGCTGAACCGCGAAGCACAGAACTCAACGTTTCTGGGCAACGGTATTGCCATTCCTCACGGCACCACTGATACCCGTGATCTGGTAAAAGAAACCGGCGTTGCGGTTCACCACTTCCCTGCTGGCGTTGACTGGGGCGACGGTAACACCGTTTATGTGGCTATCGGTATCGCTGCAAAATCTGACGAACACTTGGGCATCCTGAAACAGCTGACTAAAGTGCTGTCTGCTGACGGTGTAGAAGAGAAACTGAAACAAGCGAAAACCGCAAACGACATCATCGCATTACTGAACGGCGACGTTCAGTTCGAAGCCGACTTCGACGCCTCTCTGATTCAACTGTTGTTCCCGGCAAGTGACATGGTACAGATGAGCGCAGTGGCTGGCGGCCTGCTGAAAAACACTGGCTGCGCGGAAGCGGAATTCGTCGCGGATTTGGTCACTAAAAAGCCAACGCACCTAGGTAAAGGTTTGTGGCTGGTGAGCAGCGACAAAGCGGTAAAACGCACTGGCATGTCATTTGTTTCGACAGCAAACGCGTGTGAATACGAAGGTGTGGCTGTTAAAGCGCTGATTGCGTTTGCTGCATGCAACAGTGCTCATCAAGCCTTCCTGAGCAAAATCTCAGACATCGTCTTTAACCAACAGCAAGAAAAACTGCTGAACACCTCAGCAGAAGCTCTGGTTGCCCTGTTCACTCAAGAAGAACAAGAAGCTCCTGTTGCTGGCGAAGGTAATGTTGCGGTCTTCAAGATCAAAAACTCACACGGCCTGCACGCCCGTCCTGGCGCGATGCTGGTTGCGGAAGCGAAGAAATTCGAGTCCAACATCAAAGTGGCGAACCTCGATGGCGACGGCAAAATCGTAAACGCGAAGAGCCTGATGAAAGTGATTGCGCTCGGCGTAAAACACGGTCACCAACTGCAATTCACCGCAGAAGGCCCAGATGCCGCGCAAGCGCTGGAGTCCATCGGTGCAGCGATCAACGCTGGCCTGGGTGAAGGTTAAGGAGCGAGACATGACTAAGAAAGTCGTCACCATCACACTCAACCCTGCGCTGGATCTCACTGGTAGCCTGAGCACGCTCAACGTGGGCTCAGTGAGCCTGGTGAAAGAGAGCAATCTTCACGCGGCAGGTAAAGGCGTCAACGTTGCCAAAGTACTGAGCGACCTTGGCGCAGAGGTTACGGTTACTGGTTTCCTTGGCCGAGACAATCAGGAAATGTTCTGCCAGCTGTTTGCTGAAATGGGTGCCAACGACCAATTTGTGCGCATCGACGGCGCGACCCGCATCAACGTCAAACTGGTTGAAGCGAACGGTGAAGTCA
Organism: Vibrio sp. bablab_jr001; assembly: GCF_016464285.1. NCBI lineage: Bacteria > Pseudomonadati > Pseudomonadota > Gammaproteobacteria > Vibrionales > Vibrionaceae > Vibrio > Vibrio sp. bablab_jr001. The sequence continues at coordinate 71,916 of NZ_JACDWZ010000106.1, read as the reverse complement.
GCGACATCAACTTCCCGGGTATTCAGGTGCTTCCTGAAGACATCGCAGTATTTGAGCACACCCTGATGGCTCTGGCTGAGGAACACGAATACTTCGTCATGGCGGGCAGTCTGCCATCCGGAGTGTCACCTGAGCTGTGCGCTTCGTGGATTGAAAAGCTGCACGCGCTGGGCAAGAAGGTTCTGTTTGATAGCAGCCGCGACGCCCTGGCCGCAGGACTGAACGCACAACCCTGGCTGATTAAGCCAAACGATGAAGAACTTTCTCAATTTGTGGGACGTGAACTTCACTCTCCGCAAGAGTGCCGCAGCGCTGCTGAACATCTGGCAGACAAAGGTATCGAGAATATTGTGGTTTCCATGGGTGCCGACGGCACCATGTGGTTAAACCAAGGTGAATGGCTTCACGCTAAGCCGCCACGCATGAGTGTTGTCAGTACCGTTGGTGCGGGCGATACCCTGGTAGCTGGTTTGTGCTGGGGTCATATGCAAGCCATGAATAAAGAAGAACTGATCACGTTTGCCACTGCCCTGTCTGCTCTTGCAGTTACGCAGGTAGGTGTTGGTGTACCAAGCGTTGAGCAATTAGTCACCCTACAAAAAGAAATCCAATTACAACCAGTTAGTGTTGCCACTAACAACTAAGGACAGAAGGTCGCATCTATGAATATTGCCATTATTACTGCGTGCCCTAGCGGCGTTGCAAATAGCATTATCGCTGCTGGTCTGCTTGAACAGGCAGCAAAATCCCTCAACTGGACAGCAGCTGTTGAATGCCATTCATCCGTGCTGGAAGGACACACACTTACCGACGCTGAAATCGCAGCGGCAGAGCTGGTAATTGTCGCGGCAAATACGCCTATCGACACCACTCGTTTCGTCGGTAAAAAAGTCTATCAAAGCGAAATCTCAGCATGCACAAGCGATCCGGTTGCCTACCTGAAAGCGGCTGCAGAGCAAGCCTCTGAACTTTCCGCGTCAGCTGCGACTACGTACCAAGCGCCGGTTGCTGCAGTTTCGGAAGGCGTTAAGAAAATTGTCGCGATCACCGCATGTCCGACAGGCGTGGCGCACACTTTCATGGCGGCAGAAGCTCTGGAAGAGGAAGGTAAGCGTCGTGGTCACCAAATCAAAGTGGAAACACGCGGTTCTGTTGGCGCCAAAAACCAGCTGACTGAGCAAGAAATTGCTGAAGCGGATTTAGTGATCATTGCGGCAGACATCGAAGTACCACTGGACCGTTTCAACGGTAAGAAAATGTACCGTACCAAGACAGGTCCTGCGCTGAAGAAAACCTCAGAAGAGATGGATAAAGCGTTCGCCCAGGCAACTGTTTATCAACACTCTGGTACCGCAAACTCTTCAGCAGCAACAGAAGAGAAAAAAGGCGTCTACAAACACCTGATGACTGGCGTATCACACATGCTGCCAGTAGTGGTTGCCGGTGGTTTGATCATCGCATTGTCATTCGTGTTCGGTATCGAAGCGTTTAAAGAAGAAGGCACACTGGCCGCTGCGCTGATGTCTATCGGTGGTGGGTCGGCCTTCGCACTGATGATTCCGGTTCTTGCAGGTTACATCGCGTTCTCCATCGCTGACCGTCCGGGGCTTGCACCGGGTTTGATCGGCGGTATGTTGGCAAGCTCTATCGGTTCAGGTTTCCTGGGTGGTATCGCTGCGGGTTTCATCGCGGGTTACTCAGCCAAATTCATTGCCGATAAAGTTCAGTTGCCACAATCCATGGAAGCACTGAAACCTATTCTGATCATTCCTTTTGTAGCCAGCTTAGTGACTGGTCTGGTGATGATTTACGTGGTGGGCGGTCCGGTTGCGGGCATCATGTCAGCAATGACTGAATTCCTGAATAACATGGGCTCAGCAAACGCTGTTCTCCTGGGTATTATCCTTGGCGCAATGATGTGTTTCGACCTGGGTGGTCCGGTAAACAAAGCTGCATATACCTTTGGTGTTGGCCTGCTGGCTTCACAAACTTACGCACCAATGGCTGCCATCATGGCCGCGGGTATGGTTCCGGCTCTGGGTATGGGGCTGGCTACATTCCTGGCTCGCGACAAGTTTGAACCAAGTGAGCGCGAAGCGGGTAAAGCCTCGTTTGTTCTGGGTCTGTGCTTTATCTCAGAAGGTGCTATCCCATTCGCTGCGAAAGATCCAATGCGCGTAATCCCATCATGTATGGTAGGCGGCGCGATTACTGGTGCACTTTCTATGCTGTTCGGTGCAAAACTGATGGCTCCACACGGCGGTCTGTTTGTACTGCTGATTCCAAATGCAATCACCCCTGTACTGATGTACCTGGTTGCGATTGCTGTGGGTACCGTTGTAACAGGCGCAGGCTACGCATTCCTGAAGTCTCGCGCTCAAGCGAAAGACACCGTTACCGCTTAATGTTCCCGTATTGGAGCCAACTACCGATCTTGGCTCCCCTTAAAAGTCCCCTCGACTTTTGCCAGTGAGTGTTTTACTCACTGGCTTTTTTCCATTCAGCACGCATAAAAAAAGCCAACATCTGTTGGCTTTTCATTTATCAGTTCAACCCGCTTATTTGTGCTTAGGCTGAACAAATTTGCGGCTAACATCCACGACAGCAACGTCTTTAAAGAAGCTGCGCCCCAACAGAAGCGGGTAAGTCAGATGGGTTCGGTCAGCGAGTGTAAACTCGGTTTTCTCTTTTAGGTCACCGATCTGAATCCAGGCCACCACGACCGCGCGGCGCTGCGTGTCATCAGTGCTTGACTGGCGAATATGAACCCAACGTTCAACCGGAAGACTGGTTTCCTCACTCTTGATGCCTTCGTGTTCAATGCGGAATTTCACCCAGTCCTTGCCATCGCGTTCAAACGGAACCACATCGACAGCACTGATAGACGAAGTGGTTGCCCCGGTATCAATACGAGCCAAGAAGTTTTCTTTCAAACCCGGAACATAAACCCATTCTTTTTCGCCCAGAATGAGCTTGCCGTCAGAAGTTTTCGTCGCTTTGAGCACGACCACTTCTTTCTTCACCTCTTTTTTCGGCTCTTCGGCTTTGGGTTCAGACTTGGTATCAGCCACATCCTTGGCGCTTTCGGTTGCTTCCTGCTTAGGTTGTTCAACTTGAGTGGTTTGTTCCTTTTGATCCACATTGGCCGATGGTTCAGTCGACGTCGTTGCACAAGCAACCAGACCACCACTGAGCATCAGAGGAACCAGGAGTTTCCATTGTTGTTTCATTCATTCACCTAATCAAACTACTAACGTTATGAGACTTTAACTATCGCATCCGCAACGTAAGGAATATCTTTCTCCGTCAGGCCTGCGATATTGATACGGCCATCCGCCACACCATAAATACCGAACTCTTCTCGCAAACGAGCCATTTGCTCTGGCGCAAACCCCAGGACCGTAAACATGCCCTTGTGGCTTTCGATAAAGTCGAATTGTGCCGTATTATGTTGATTTCTCAACTCTTTACACAAGGTTTGACGAAGGCTTAACAAACGTTGTTGCATTTCACTCAGCTCTTGCTTCCAAATAGCCGTAAGCTGTTCGTTTTGTAACACGGTTTTGACAAGCGCAGCGCCATGATCTGGCGGCATGGTGTAGGTGGAACGTGCCAGCGTCAGCATTTTGCCTCGCGCATTCGCGACATCGTTGGCATTTTTGCCCAACACGATAGCGACGCCAGTGCGCTCGCGATACAGACCGAAATTCTTCGAACAAGATGATGTCACCAACATCTCTTCGACATTGCTTGCCATGTGGCGCACCCCTTTCGCGTCTTCTTCCAACCCATCACCAAAGCCTTGATAGGCAATGTCGACAAACGGAATAAAACCATTTTTCTGTGACAGTTCGGTAATTGCCTGCCAAGCTGCAAAATCGATGTCAGCTCCCGTTGGGTTATGACAACAACCGTGCAGCAGAACCACATCTTTCGGACCGGCATGTGCCAAATCGCTCAGCATGCGGTCGGTATCCACCATTTTGGTATCGCGGCTGAAGTAAGCATAGTACTTGACCTTCAGGCCTGCTGCTTCCATCACGGGTTTGTGGTTCACATAGCTCGGATCCGTGATCCAGACAGTTGTCTCAGGCTGCGCGACACGCATCAGGTCACCCAACATACGTAGCGCGCCACTGGCGCCCGGAGTTTGAATAGCCGTCACACGTTCATTGACCAGTGACTCGCCCAGCACCAGGTTCAGCATGCTGCGGTTAAACTCTTCGCAGCCAGCGAGGCCAACGTAAGATTTGGTTTTCTGTGTGGATACGACGATGTCCTGTGCCTGTTGCACAGCGCGCATGATTGGCGTTTCGCCTTGGCTGTTTTTGTACACGCCGATGCCAAGATCCACTTTTTCAGAACGAGGATCATTTCGGTAAGCAACGGACAAAGAGAGAATTGGATCTAAAGCTGGTGTTGGTAAGTGGGAAAACATGAAAGTCACAACCCTTTGAAATTCAAGTATGACTTTCAGTAAACACCAGATACGCGAAAACCTAAAGCGATTTTTACAATTTGAAGCAATGGATGACTTGATTGCTGCTGCCCCGCCAGTCAAGGCTCGGGTCAGCGTGTTCTTTCTCGAACTTACCGTCGATTAACACATCAATAAGTTCAACCACATCGCGCTGCGCGTCATTGAGTTCAGCCAGCAAATAGCCCGTCCAGAGCCAGATATCTTTGCCCGGGCACTCTGCCCTCACCCGCTGCACGAGTTTAAGCACCGATGTGACATTTTGCGGATGTAACGGATCGCCACCAGACAGTGACAAACCGCGGCGGAAAATCCGGCTATCGTTGAGATCGCGAATGATTTGGTCTTCCATGTCCGGAGTAAACGGATGACCAGAGTCGAGTGGCCAGGTGCTTTGGTTATAGCAACCACGGCACTGATGAACGCAGCCGGAAACGAACAGCGTACAGCGCGTTCCCGGCCCGTTGACCACATCAATCGGATAGTATTGATGATAATTCATAGCGTTACAGGTGTTTGACTCGGCGTTTTACTTCTTCCTGTTTACCGAAGTTGAACGGCCGTGCATCCGGGCTGCCGAGATAACCACACACACGGCGGGTAACGGAAACTTTGCTTGAATCATGGTTGCCGCATTTAGGACACACGAAGCCCTTACTGGTGCAGTCAAACTCACCGGTGTAACCACACTCGTAACACTCATCAATCGGCGTATTGGTTCCGTAGTAAGGCACGCGGGTGTAGCTGTAGTCCCAAACGTTTTCCAGAGCTTCGATATTACGTTGCATGTTCGGGAACTCACCGTAACAGATGAAGCCGCCGCTTGAGATATGCGGGTACGGCAATTCAAAGTCGATCTTGTCGTACGGGTTCACTTTCTTCTCGACATCCAGGTGGAAGCTGTTGGTGTAATAGCCTTTGTCGGTAACCCCTGCAATCACACCAAACTCTTTGGTATCGATGCGGCAGAAACGGCTGCACAAGTTTTCACTCGGGGTGCCATACAGGCTGAATGCATAACCTGTTTCTTCTTTCCAACTGTCTACCGCGTCACGCAGTTTACGGATGATGTTGACCGCATGTTCACGCAATTCGCTGTCATCGTATACGTGCTTGTCCTGACCAAACAGAGCATTAATCGTTTCGTGTACACCGATGTAGCCCAGTGAAATTGAGGCACGACCGTTTTTGAAGATCTGCGCAATCGAATCATTGGCATTCAAACGCACACCACACGCGCCTTCCATGTACAGAATCGGTGCAACGCGCGCTTTCACATTTTCCAGGCGGCTGATGCGAGTTTCCAGTGCACGGCGAGCCAGTTTCAGTTTGTCATCCAGCAGCTCGTAGAACTTGTTGAGATCACCCTTCGCTTTAATTGCAATGCGAGGCAGGTTCAGGCTGACAACACCAAGGTTGTTACGCCCTTCATGGACCAACTCACCATTCTCTTCATAGGTATTGAGGAAACTGCGGCAACCCATCGGCGTTTTGAATGAACCAGTCACTTCCACCACTTTGTCGTAGTTCAGAATGTCCGGATACATGCGTTTCGACGCACAGTCGAGCGCCAACTGTTTGATGTCGTAGTTGGGATCACCTGCTTTGTGGTTAAGACCATCTTTGATGGCAAACACCAGTTTAGGGAACACAGCCGTTTTACGGTTTTTACCCAAGCCTGCAATGCGATTTTTCAGAATCGATTTTTGGATCAAACGCGATTCCCAGCTGGTGCCCAGACCAAAGCCGAAAGTCACAAACGGAGTCTGGCCATTAGCGGTATGCAGCGTGTTGACTTCGTATTCCAATGACTGGAACGCGTCATAACACTCTTTCTCTGTACGGGCGCTGGCAAACTCTTCCGGACTGTGAATATCCCACTCTTTCGCGATCTCCAGATGTTTCTGATAGCTTGCGGTGACATAAGGTGCCAACACTTCATCGATACGGTTGATGGTCGTACCGCCGTAAATGTGGCTCGCGGCCTGGGCAATGATCTGTGCAGTCACTGCCGTCGCGGTTGAAATGGATTTTGGCGTATCGATTTCCGCGTTACCCATTTTAAAACCGTGGGTCAGCATGCCTTTGAGGTCGATCAGCATGCAGTTAAACATAGGGAAGAATGGTGCGTAATCGAGATCGTGATAGTGAAGGTCGCCCTCTTCGTGAGCCTGGACAATATCGCGCGGCAAAATACGCGTCTTCGCATAGTGTTTTGCCACGATACCTGCCAACAAATCACGTTGAGTCGGAATCACTTTGCCATCTTTGTTGGCGTTTTCGTTCAGCAGATCCGCATTGCTTTCCTGAATCAGGCCTTCGATCTCCTGAGTCAGTTTGCTCTGCTTCTCACGCGCGATGTCGCGATCATGTCGGTATTCAATGTATGAACGAGCTAATGCTTTGTAAGGCCCTTGCATTAGCTCGTTCTCTACCAGTGTCTGAATTTCTGCGATATGAACTTCATCGTATTCTTTGAGTTTGAGCTCGACCGCGAGCGCAACATTTAGCGCGTATATGGCGATTTCACTGCTGACTTCGTCTGCGGCACTTTCGACCGCAGCCTGGATACGATCTCGGTTAAACGGGGCTTTTGAGCCGTCGCGTTTGATTACGATAGGTTTCACCTTGTCTCCTTACCCCAGCATATTCACAGGATTATCCACAAATACACTATATAGGGCTTACCTTTATCCAACTGACACTATATGTTGTGTCGTATTAGACGAGATGACATAGGAAAAAGTATTGATTTAGATCAAGCGATCAGGGCCTATGGACAAGAACAAATCGATCTTATAGCTTGAGATCTCAAAGCTGAAAGAAACCCTAGAAACACTTTATTTTGTGATAAAAATAATTGCTTTTTGTGGAACACTGACAGCACGTGCTCTGAACAGAATCAATAAGAAGAAATGCGATGAAACGAAACAAAATCACCGCGATTTTAACGTCAGCCATACTGCTCACACTTTCTCCATGGGTATCGGCCAATACCTTGACCGTGAGCAGTTGGAATATCGAATGGCTGACGCTGAATCCGTCTGCACCGAAAGATAAAGGTAAACGCTCCGAGCAGGACTTCACCGCGCTCAGGCAACACTTTGCGAAGCTCAATAGTGATGTTCTGGCTTTTCAGGAAGTGGATAGCATCGACGCAGTGGAAAACGTGGTGGGGCCAGGCTATCACGTTGTACTGTCTGATCGCTCGCGGCCTAATTACGCCGGGCACCAGTTCGGTGACATCAATCAATACACTGGATTTGCCGTACGAAACGGAGTTCCGTTTCGCGATCCACCAGACATCGACTTATACGACAAAAGTAATCACAAGCTGAGGTTTGCGGCTTATATCGTGCTCTATCCGGATACACCAAGCGCGCTGCACACATTATCGGTGCATTTAAAAGCGGGTTGCTCCGGCAAGTTTCAGTCAAACCAGTCGAGTTGCCAGACACTGCTCAAGCAAGGTAAGGCACTGAATGCTTGGATCAAGCAACGCGAGTCGAAGCAGGAAGCATATCTGATCATGGGCGATTTCAATCACAACCTTGCGTATCGTGGTGATTGGTTGTGGCAAGCCATGACGCAAGGAACGAATGCAGAACCGACACTTGCCAGCCGCCAAACCCAAGCGACCTGCAAAGTGCGCTCCCGTCAGCAAGCCAATAAATTGCATCAGTTCCGTTCGTTGATTGATCACATCATCATCAGCCCTAACCTCAAAGCAGACGCACCCCAACAGGTTAACTTTGATAGCCAGCAGGTACTGCGCTACCAACTGAGCGATCATTGTCCGCTGAGCAGTCAAGTGAGCTGGTAGCCATAAAAAAGCCCCGCCATCTTTGGCGGGGCAAGACACAAGTTACTCAAATCTATCGTTATCGCTTATGCTTCATTGCTGAAGTTCAAAGCGTTTTTTCATCACCACATAGTATAGGACGGGAATAACCAACAAGGTTAATATTGTTGAAACAAAAATCCCGAAAATCAGACTGATAGCCAAACCGTTGAAGATCGGATCGTCCAGAATGAACATCGCGCCAATCATCGCCGCCAAAGCGGTCAACATGATGGGTTTTGCCCGCACTGCCGCGGATTGAATCACCGCTTCTGAAAACGCTACGCCCTGTTCGACCTGTTGATTAATGAAATCCACCAGCAGAATCGAGTTACGCACAATGATGCCGGCCAAGGCAATCATGCCGATCATCGATGTGGCGGTGAACTGCGCGCCAAGCATGGCATGGCCGGGCATCACACCAATAATGGTGAGCGGAATCGGCGCCATGATGATGAGCGGTACCAAATAGGATTTAAACTGTGCGACGACGAGCAGATAGATCAAAATCATACCCACCGCATAGGCAATCCCCATGTCACGGAATGTTTCGTAGGTAATGGTCCATTCCCCATCCCACAATACCGCCACGCCGCTCAGACCATCCGGTTGATAAATATAGTACTGCTCCAGATTCATCTGCTGATCAAGCGCCGAACCAATGCTGAACATGCCGTACAGCGGGCTATCAATATCACCCGTCATGTCGCCCACCACCATCACCATAGGCACCATGTTTTTGTGCACGATATAATCTTCCATTCGGGTCTGTTTGACACTGACCAGTTCTGATAGTGCATAGGCCTGTCCGCTCTGGCTGGATACATGCATGTTCAGCACTTGTTCAAGACGCACTTTCGCTGTTTCACTTGCCTGGATCTGCACCGGAATCGGGTATTTATTGTGTTCACTGTGCAGATAAGTGACTGGTTTACCACCCACTGCCGTCGCTAACGCGTCCACAATGGCTGAGTAAGGGACTGCCAGACGCGCCGCTTTGCTGCGATCGATATTCACCTGCCACTTCTGATGCGATTCCGGCAGATACATATCGACATCGACAATATCCTGAGTCTCACGGAAGATTTCACGCACCTGGCGTGCCGCCTGATTGCGAATTTCCGGTGTCGGACCATACACTTCCGCCAGAATTGGTGACCATACAGGCGGACCCGGCGGGACTTCGACCACTTTCACCTTACCGCCAAACTTCAAAGCAACCTGATTCAGCACGGGGCGAATGGAACTGGCAATTTCATGGCTGTCGCGGTCACGCTCCTTACGTCCAACCAAATTGACTTGAATGTCACCCTGATTGGCTTGTTCCCGCATAAAGTAGTGACGAACCAGTCCGTTGAAGTTGATCGGCGCCGCCGTACCTGCATAAATCTGGTAACCAGTCACTTCAGGCACCTTATTCAGTTCCTGTCCCATATCAAACAGCACGCGCTGAGTACGCTCAAGTGATGTGCCTTCCGGCATATCCAGCACCACCTGAAACTCTGACTTGTTATCAAACGGCAGCATTTTCAGCACTACGGCTTCAAATACAGGCAGCAAAACCGAACCTGCGATCAATGCCAATACAGCGAGCAGCAGCATAAAGCGGTTACGGGTTTGGTGTTTGGCGGTGACAAACGGCGTCATAATGCGATGGAATACAGAGCTCGCGGCTTTCCCTTCGCTATCGTGTTGGGCGGGTTTCAACAGATGTCCGGCAAGCCATGGAGAAACCACAAAAGCCACCGCCAGAGAAATGAGCATCCCCATCGACGCGTTAATCGGAATCGGGCTCATGTACGGCCCCATTAAGCCGCTGACAAACGCCATCGGCAACAGAGCGGCGATAACCGTTAGCGTTGCCAGAATAGTCGGGCCGCCCACTTCATCAACCGCAGGCGGAATCAACTCTGCCAGTTTGCGTTTGCCCATCGACATATGACGGTGAATGTTCTCCACCACCACGATCGCATCATCAACCAATATCCCGATGGAAAAGATCAATGCGAACAGCGACACGCGGTTGAGGGTAAAGCCCCAGGCCCATGAAGCAAACAGGGTGATCATCAACGTCACGATCACCGCCAGCCCCACCACAATCGCTTCGCGCCAACCCATAGTCAGCAAGACCAGAATCACGACAGCGGTGGTGGCAAATGCCAGCTTACCAATCAGGGTGTTACTTTTATCTGCGGCGGTTTTACCGTAATCACGGGTGATTTCAACCTTGATACCATGCGGAATCAGCTGGTTTTGCAGCTCAGCCACTCGGGTTTCCACTGCTTTGGCGACGTCTACCGCGTTTTCACCGCTCTTCTTAGCAATCGCCAGAGTTACGGCCGGGTAGATCCCGTTCTTATCACTGGTCCAGACATTCTGGGTTGCGGTATTCACACTCAGCCCAACGGCCGCGATGTCTTCCAAGTAAACAGGCAGACCATTGTGCACGCCAACCACCAACTGTTTAACGTCCTCAACATGCGTCAAAAATTGACCGATTTGCAGCGGCAAGGTCTGATTATCACTGGTCAGTTGCAACATCGTTGAGCGAGCATTCGCAGACGGAATACTCTGGTTGAGCTGATCGATAGTGATGCCAAAACTGTTCATTTTCGCAGGATCCAGACGCACATCGACAATGGTGTTGTGCCCGCCCACCGTGTAGATGTCACGAGTGCCTTTAATGCGCTTGAGTTCCGTTTCCAACCCATGCGCGACCTGAGTGAGCTGTTGCTGGTCATAATGACCAGATTGGTCAGACAATGTGATATTTACGATCGGGACATCTTCAATGCCTTTGGGTTTGATAATGGGTTCACCGACGCCCACACCTTGCGGCATCCAGTCTTTGTTGGAATAGAGCTTGTTATAGATGCGCACCACCGCATCATTGCGCGATACGCCAACCTTAAAGATCGCGACGATCATGGCGCCATCGGGCTGGGAAAAGGAATAGATTTTATCGATACCCTGAATTTCAGAGACGATTTGCTCTGCTGGAGTTGTAACCAGACTCTCCACTTCTGCAGGTGTTGCTCCGGGAAACGGAATATAGACATCGGCGAACGTAACATCGATTTGAGGTTCTTCCTCTTTTGGCGTGATGATAACCGCAAACAATCCCATGAGCAGGCCAACCAACGCCAACAAAGGCGTCATGGCCGAATTTTGAAAGGCCGCAGCGATGCGACCCGAAATACCGAGTCGTTTGTCCATATCATTGCCCTTCTGCTGCTAATACCGTGGTTGCAATTACATCCCCGGGTTCTAAGCCCGACAGAACTTCAACGTAGTCTCCGTATGTTTGACCAAGGCGAATCGGATTCAGTATTCGCGCATCGTTGACGATGCGATAAACAGCGCTCAGTTCCGCGCGGCGAATGACCGCAGAGCTCGGCACCAACAGTACGTCCCGGCTGCTGTATTGAAAATCGGTTTTGACCCACATACCTGGCACCAACAGCGGCGTGTTGTCTGGCAACGATAAGCGAATTTTGAAATTGTGGGATTGGGGGTCGGCATAACTGAACAGGCTGTAATCGGTTGGCATCACCGCGTCACCGGACGGCGCGAGAACATGGAACTGCGCCTCCTGTTTCACTTTATCCTGATAGCGCTGGGGAATGTCGGTTTCAACTCTGAGTTTTTCCAGAGAAAAACCGCTGATCAGCGGCGTTCCCGGCGCCACCGTTTCGCCCAGTTCAACATGGCGCTGCGTCACCACGCCGGCATACGGCGCCGTAATGTTGGTGTAACCGAGCGACTCTTTAGCCTGCGCGACCGCTGCCTGGGCCGATTTCACTGACGCAGCTGCGCTGCGCGCGCGCGCTTCGGCGGAATCCATTTGATCGCGCGAGATCGCGCCTTTGGGAAACAACTGGCGATAGCGGTTGACCTGAGCCTGCGCTTCGCGATTTTGTGCCAGCGCACTTGCCAGTTGTGCCTGCGCGGCGTCCAACGATGCCGATTGCTGAACATCACTGATTTCCAGCAAGACCTGACCTTGCGTAACGTGATCATTCACATCAACAAACACACCAATCACCCGACCGGACGTTTGTGCGGCCACCGTTCCCTGATTAACAGGCTCCACGACGCCATCCAGCTGAATCACCTGCGGCATTGGCTCCGATTTGACGGTAAAGACATTGCTTACTACTTCAGCATGCACCAAACCCGATTGGCTCAGTGCTGCCATGATACTCAAAGTTAACCATTTCATCGTGCCAATCTCCTTTGATATTCAGCTGCTTAAAGCATAGTGATGTTAAGCGGTCTGTGTTTGACTCTCTCGGTTATTTTTAACGCAGATCAATAAGTTGGTCGTACCTAAGCCAACCATCATTGATGCGAAGAAGATCCAAACTCCCGGATTACCCAGCGCAAGGCTTGATAAGGCCGGTCCCGGGCAGATACCAGCTAACCCCCAACCAATACCGAAAATCGCCGCCCCACTTATCAGGCGTGAATCCAGAGATTGATTGGTCGCCAGACAAAACTTTTCGGCATTAACAGGTTTACTTTTCGGTTTGATCAGGAAGAAATAAGCCGGCATAAACACCATCAATGCGCCGCCCATGACAAACATTAAACTCGGATCCCAATCACCGGCGACATCAAGAAAGCCCACCACTTTCGCAGGATCTGCCATGCCTGAAATCACCATACCCAAACCAAACAACAGCCCAGCAAACAGAGACGTTACTCGAAACAAAACATTATTCATTGTGATGACCTACTACTGACGTTTTTAAACAAGGTGGAGACGTACAAAGACTGTAACCGCGGCAACAACCATAAAGACACACGTCGCGACTATCGAACGCTTAGACAAACGACCAATGCCACAGATGCCATGGCCACTCGTACAGCCATTTCCTAAACGGGTGCCAATACCAACCAACAGACCCGCAACAGCCAATAGCAGAGAACTGGCGTTAAATTCTGTCGGAATGTGGCTGCCAAATGCCAATACACCTAAAACGCCGCCGGACACCATGCCGACCGCAAACAACAAGCGCCACGCAAAATCACGCGACTTGGGCGTCAACAGCCCGGTTAGAATACCGCTGATACCCGCGATTTTTCCGTTCATGAGCAACATCACTGTCGCTGAAATACCCAATAGCACGCCTCCTAGCAGGGATTCCCAAGGCATGGTAAACGTCATAGTGTCCTCTTATTATCTCTCTGAATTTAAAATACTTAGCCACAGAATACGGTTTGAAGGCTTTGAATCAGTTGCGCAACCCGCGAATCGGCGAGTGAATAGAACACTTGTTGTGATTCTTTTCGCGCTTTGATCAGCTCGTGCTTTCTAAGCACCGTTAAATGCTGAGAAAATGCCGATTGACTGAGTGACGAACTCTGCTGCAACTGCCCGACCCCCACTTCACCTTTGGTGAGTTGGCACAGCACCATCAAACGTTCAGGGTGAGCCATGATTTTCAATAGCTCAGACACTTCCACCGCATTGGACTTCATTTGATCAATATTGACGGCTTCCATCATTATCCCCTTAGTGAACTTGTTGTTTAGATGATACTAATAAACATAAATTAGTCAAACCTTATTTAGATTTTTAAAATTTAGATAAATTAACATTAGACTTTTCTAATTTATATAACTATAGTAAATCCATCATCCAACGGAGGGTATTCACATGACGATTGATAATGGCGTACGAGTAATCGCGGGCAGCATGGTACTGCTTTCTTTGATTTTGACGTTTTATGTTCACCCGAACTTTATCTGGCTCACCGTGTTTGTCGGGGTGAACCTTATCCAAAGTGCGTTTACAGGGATTTGTCCAGCGGCCTACTTTTTGAAAAAACTTGGGTTTAAATAATCAGTCCACACTATGTTTGTAATGTCAGTTGGGCTAGAAAATATTTGGAGTAATTTATGACTAAGATTGTGATTATCGGTGGTGTCGCCGGTGGTGCCTCCGCGGCTGCGCGTGCGCGTCGTTTAAGCGAAGATGCACAAATTATCATGTTTGAACGCGGTCCCTTCGTTTCGTTTGCCAACTGTGGCTTGCCTTATCACATCGGTGGTGACATTAAAGAACGCGCGAATCTACTGCTGCAAACCCCAGAAAGTTTTCTGGCACGTTTTAATGTTGACGTGCGAGTCATGAATGAAGTGGTTCGTATTAATCGTGCAGATAAAACCATCACCGTGCGTAACCTGCTCGATCAATCCGAGTACGAAGAAAGCTACGACTTTCTGTTGCTGAGCCCAGGAGCCGGCCCTATCGTGCCGCCGATCCCGGGTTTGGATAACCCACTCACCCACTCTCTGCGTAACATTCCGGATATGGACCGTATTCTGGAAACCATTCAGATGAACCAGCCTGATCACGCCACGGTCATTGGTGGTGGCTTTATCGGTTTGGAGATGATGGAAGCGTTCCACCAATTGGGTATCAAAACCACGTTGATTGAAATGGCCGATCAGGTGATGACACCGGTTGACCGCGAAATGGCTGGTTTTGCCCACGCAGAAATTCGCGCGAAAGGCATCGACTTGCGTCTGGGTGTAGCGCTGCAAGCGGTAGAGTTCAAACCAGCCACCTCAATGCCAAGCATTGATTCCGGTGAAAATATCGAACATCAACACATGAACGGTGAGCTCGACCTGACATTGAGCAATGGAGAAACACTGACCACCGATATTCTGATCATGGCGATAGGTGTGCGCCCAGAAACCAAACTCGCCGCTGAAGCAGGCCTGCAAATTGGCGAGCTGGGGGGTATTTATACCAACGCACACATGCAAACCAGCGATCCAAACATTTATGCCGTTGGCGACGCAATTGAAGAACAAGACTTTGTGACGGGTCAATCGACCTTAGTGCCACTGGCTGGCCCTGCCAACCGTCAAGGTCGTATGGCCGCAGACAACATGCTTGGTCGCAGCGAAACCTATCAAGGCACTCAAGGTACCGCGATCTGTAAGATCTTCGACTTGGCTGTTGCTTCAACAGGTAAAAACGAGAAGCAACTCAAGCGTGCGGGTATCGAATACGAGAAAGTCTACGTTCATACCGCGAGCCACGCGAGCTACTATCCTGGTGCTGAAATTGTGTCATTCAAAATGCTGTTCGATCCGAAATCAGGCAAGATTTTCGGCGCTCAGGCCGTGGGTAAAGATGGCATCGACAAACGCATCGACGTCATGGCGGTTGCGCAGCGTGCTGGTATGACTGTTGAGCAGCTGCAACATCTTGAGCTGACTTACGCGCCGCCTTACGGCAGTGCAAAAGACGTGATCAACCAAGCAGCATTTGTCGCCACCAACATCATGAAAGGTGATGCAAATGCGATTCACTTTGATGAAATCGACAGCCTCACCGATGAACAAGTGTTGCTCGATGTGCGTAATCCGGGCGAACTGCAAAATGTCGGTTATCTGCCAGGCGCCATCAACATTCCTGTTGACCAACTGCGTCAGCGCATGAACGAACTGCCAAAAGACAAAGAAATCATCATCTACTGTCAGGTCGGTTTGCGCGGCAACGTCGCTTATCGCCAACTCGTCAACAACGGCTACAAAGCTCGCAACTTGCTCGGTGGTTACCGTACCTACCTGTTTGCCAAAGCCTAACGTTGTCGCGTTTTCTTGTTAATAAACAGCCAGCACCTCGTGCTGGCTGTTTTGCACTCAAAACAACCTGCCCTATGAAATGCTTCATACAAACTATTTATTAATGTGAGTGATATGTTCAAAATCGATTAGATTAGGGCGCGCGTAACGGATGTTATTCTGATAAGAAAGGACAACTTAGTGCCCTTATTTTAGTTTGTTGATACGCTAGTTTTTACAGCCATTTTTATCACACGTGATCTTTTCATGTGAATTAACCCAATGATGGGCATTTTTCTTCGTATCTGTTCCACACCCAGTTTTTCCGCCTTTATCCCCACGGTGAACTACACCTGTAGGAGTATGTTTTACTGACATATTATTTCTATACTTAGCTAACTGATTTTATTGGAAAAATGACCAACTTAAGAATTAGTAGCTCAACTTCATCGTGTCAATAATCATCATATTTGGTACCAGATAACTTCGGAAAGTTCGCAGAGTAATATCGTTCAGAACAATGACATAATACTTGTCAGTTTTGCTAAGCTCGATTTTAATCTCACTTTAACGCATCATTAAGATTCAAGAATAGAACATGAAACTGAACGATATGATTGAATGGCAATGGAGCGGTTACGCGTCGTTCCATCAGTCTCGGAAAAACCTGATCATTCACATCGTATTTGTGCCGATGTTTATCATCAGCTTTATCTCTTTCACCCGCTCACTACTTGGATTGGAACTCGTTTCTGCGTTGAGTTCTTTGTTCATCATGGCCTTATCGTTTGGTCTACAAGGTTTAGGACACAGTCAAGAAGTCAATCCGGCGGTGCCATTTACAGGGTTCAAAAATGCCGTCGTTCGTATCTTGCTTGAACAGTTTTATACCTTTCCCCGATTCGTATTGACGGGTAAATGGTATCAAGCACTGCGAGATTCAGATTCTTGAAAATTCGTTACCAATAAAACAAAAAGCCTTTGGAAAAATCCGGAGCACCTCTTGTCTAAACGTTTTCATCCCTTGGCACTGATAACGCCATCGTCTGTTTGAGCCATTCGATAAACTGCCGTTCCAATGCCGTTTCATCGCGCTGCTGACGCAGCAACACATAGTCGTGTCCAGAGAGGCGAAAACCAAACGGTGCGACTAACCGGCCGCGTTCAATCTCATCCATCACTAGCGGATAGGATCCGATGGCGGCGCCCAGCCCATCCTGTGCAGCTTGCAAACAAAAGTAGAAGTGTTCGAAGGTTTGCTCTGCGGCGTCGGTAAACTCACAAGACTGCTCTTCTAACCACTCTTGCCAAGCTAAGGGGCGGGTCTGACTGTGCAGTAACGTCATCGCCTGCTGTTTTGTTTGAACGCTTTGCCAATATTGTGGTGACATCACTGGCCCCACCCACTCGGCTACCAGCGTTTGTTTCTGATAAGGCTGAGTCAGCTCAAAATCATCGCGACGAATGGCTAAATGATATCCTTGAGAACCGAGATTCACCGGTCCGCCAGCGGTCGAAAGCCTGACATCTCCACTCGTTTGCTGATGGAATTGGCTCATACGCGGCATCAGCCAGCGCATGGTTAAAGTCGGTTCACAAGACACTTCCAAATGCGGCAAACGTGCTGTGCGCAACTGTTCCACACCCTTCTCTAAAGAGCTGAACGCCTGGCTGGTGAATGCTCTGAGTTCCATGCCCTCTTGCGTGAGCACGACATGACGCCCCTGCTTGATAAACAAGGGGACACCCAAATAGGTTTCCAGAGTTTTGATCTGTTTACTCACCGCTCCGTGAGTAATGTGCAGGGTATCTGCCGCCTGAGTAAAGCTCGCGCTTTGCGCTGCCACATGGAAAACGTGAAAAGCCTTGAGATGCCGCATCTGTGAATTATTCTCACTTATTGATGTCATTTTTTTCGATTATAGGCGGCCAACGCACGACGTACAATCGGCGCATCACTTCAACTCAAAGGAAATTTGTGATGGATATTTTCACACTCGCTATTGTTGGTCTGCTTATTGTTATCAGCCCAGGTGCTGACTTCGTCTTAGTATTGAAAAACAGCCTATCACATGGTCGCCGTGCAGGCATGTTCAGCGCTCTGGGCATCAGCCTTGCGATTACCGTTCACATTGGTTATTCACTGCTTGGAATCAGTTACCTAATTTCACACAATGAGACACTTTTTAATCTCATCAAATATTCAGGTGCCGTCTACCTGGTTTACTTGGGAATCAAAGGCATATTCTCGGCAAACACCAATACGGTCATCACCGCAGAGCAGGACTGCCATTTACCCGGCTATCGTTATTTCGCTCAGGGCTTTTTGTGCAATGTGCTCAATCCGAAAACCATGCTTTTTTTCCTCAGCATTTTCAGCCAAGTGATTTCTGCTGACGATTCATCGTCTGTGTATGCGCTGACTTATGGCGCTTACATGATTATTCTGCACGGACTGTGGTTTGCATTGGTGGCGACGTTGATGACATCAGCCGCGCTGCAACAAAAGTTGCAACGCATCAAACCGCTGATCAACAAAGCATGTGGAGTGGGATTAGTGACGTTTGGCGCAGCTTTAGCGCTCAAAGCCTGAAGCTTTAAGCAAAACTGCTTTCTGAAATAACGTAGCAATTGCGGCCATTCGTTTTAGCCTGATAGAGTGCGCTGTCGGCTTTTTCATACACCTGCGCCAGCGTTTCATGGCCATCTGGTGTTACCGTTACCACACCTTGCGATATGGTTACGTGGTCCGCAATCGCACTGAATGCATGCGGATAGTGAATGTGTTCGATGGAATCCTGAATGCGCTCCGCCGCTGCGCGGGCGCCTTCAACATCGGTATTTGTCAGCAGAATCAGGAACTCTTCGCCACCATAGCGACCAACAAATTCACCGCTGCGACAAAACAGTTTATTCGCCGCTTGCGCAATAGTGTGCAGGCAGCGGTCCCCTTCGATGTGGCCGTAATTATCGTTGAAGGGTTTGAAGTGATCGACGTCAAACAGAATGACGCTCAAGGACATTTCGTGACGACCATGCCACGAAATCATTTCGCGCAGTTTCTCATCCATAAAGCGGCGGTTAAAGACCTGAGTCAGACCATCTTCGTTGGCCTGATGTTGCAAAATACGGTTGAGTTCTTCGAGCTTCGCACTGGTGCGCTTCAGTTCTCGACGCATGTTGGCAATGCGTTGCATCGCCAGCAACTTAGAGTTGAGCACCATTTTATCAACGGGTTTAATCAGATAGTCATCGCCACCTGATTCAATCGCGCGGGCGATCATCGAAGGCTCGTCGTGGCTGCTGAGAAAAATGATGGGAATCCACTCCTCATCATAACGACGACGAATTTCCTGAGAGACTTCAAAACCGTCCATATCCGGCATCGAAACATCGAGCAGGATCAGTTCAGGTTCAAAACGCGGATAAATATCCAATGCATCACGTCCGCTCGACGCGACCTCGACAGAATGGCCTAATTGCTTGAGGCGAATCGCGAGTTGCATCCGCTCCAGTTGAATGTCATCAACCAGTAATATCCTCATGGATGAGCCGGAACCTAACATCGACACCTCTTTGCAATACAATCATATGCTTACCTATAGCATAACTTTCTCACGCTTTCACTGCTTTATTTGGCCTGTTGTATTGACTTTTCAGCGGAAGTTTTTAGCATTGCCTTTTTCATTAATGGAAACTTTTTCATGTCAGAAACTACACAAACTGAAGCTCCGAAAGTGGACTTAGAAGCCATTTCTCCAGAACTACGCCAGGTGCTTGAATTCGATCAGGTACCCGAAGAGATGTTCTTGATGGTCACCTCTATTCACGAAGTCTCTGAAGAAGCGGTCCGTGAAGCTTGGGATAGCCTGCCAGCTAGCGCACAAAACGTACTGGACAACTTTGAACAGTTCCACGCGCTGATTTCAGTAAGCCAAGCATTTGCTGGCCTAAACGTGATGGAAGAGTTCCCAACCCTGAATCTTCCAAAAGAGATGACTGAGCAAGATAAAGAAGAATACCGTGCTCAGCTGCTGGATCAGGTACTGCACAGCTGTGTGAAAGACATGGTTAAGCAAATTAAGAAAGCGCGTCGTGATGCGATCCTTAAACGTGATTTCAAAGAAGTGTTTCAGAAGTAATCAACATTTCCGATGAATGAAAGCCCGTTGCCTTTGGTGACGGGCTTTTTTGTTGTTGGATACATACCATTCCCTGCCTGCGTTTTCGTTCCTTCTCACTCCCTATTCATCAAGTTGTCACCTTTCGAGTGCAGAATTGCGCTCCATTTTGGACTTTTTGCACAATAAAAGCACACCTTGACGCTCGAACGCTCATTTATTATGATCAAGATCAAAATTGCTTCAGGGAAAACTCCGCTTTTGTGCGGTTTAGTGTTTTCATACGAGCATTAAGATACAAAAACGAAAATCAAGGCCAATAAAATGAAACAGAACTTAAGCTCAACACGTTTTACTGAAAATGAAGTGCTCGACATCATCATTGTTGGTGGTGGTATCAATGGCGCAGGTATCGCAGCCGACGCTGCGGGTCGTGGACTGAAAGTGGGTATGTATGAAGCGCAGGATTTTGCCGGCGCAACCTCTTCTGCCAGCTCTAAGCTTATCCATGGTGGTCTGCGCTATCTTGAGCATTATGAGTTTCGTTTAGTGAGTGAAGCACTTGCCGAGCGTGAAGTTCTGTTGAAAAAAGCGCCTCACATTGTAAAGCCGATGCGTTTTCGTTTGCCGCATCGCCCGTTCCTGCGTCCAGCCTGGATGATTCGTATTGGTCTGTTCCTGTACGATAACCTAGGTAAACGTACTTCTTTGCCAGCGAGTAAGAAAGTTGCGCTGAAGGCAGGCGAAGTGATGAAACCGGAAATGAAAATTGGCTTTGAATATTCAGATTGCTGGGTCGATGACGCTCGTTTGGTGATCCTGAACGCGATTCAAGCTCAAGAGCTGGGGTCAGAAGTGATGAACTACTGCCGCGTCGAACACGCAAGCCGCGACGGCGATATCTGGACAGTGACACTGTTTGATGAGCGTACACAACAACGTTTCGTGCGTAAGAGTCACGCTCTGGTTAACGCAACGGGCCCTTGGGTTAAGCAGTTTTTGGACGAAAGCATCCATGTTCGCTCCCCTTACGGCATTCGCCTGATCAAAGGCTCACACATTATCGTGCCGAAGATTCATAACGAAGAACAGGCGTACATTCTGCAAAATGAAGACCAGCGTATCGTATTCGTGATTCCGTACCTGGGTAAATACTCGATGATCGGTACCACTGACGTGGAATACAAAGGCGACCCGCGCAAAGTGGCAATTTCGCAGGAAGAGCGCCAGTATCTGGTCGATATCGTCAATAAACACTTTGTACGCGAAATCAGCACATCAGATATCGTATCTGAATTCAGCGGTGTGCGTCCTTTGTGTGATGATGAATCCAACTCACCACAAGCGATCACGCGTGACTACACGCTGTCGTTGGATCAACAAGGTGAAGAAGCACCACTACTGTCTATCTTTGGCGGTAAACTGACCACATACCGTAAACTGGCTGAGTCCGCGATGAAGCATTTGTCGCCATTCTTCCCGAACATGAAAACAAACTGGACCAACGAATCTACACTGCCAGGCGGCGAAGATTATGTGTACAGCAACATCCGTAACGAACTGAAACGTCAGTACCCGTTCGTCAACGATGCCACGCTGGATCGCTGGCTAACTTGTTACGGCAGCCGTACCCGCAAACTACTGGCCGATGTCGCATCCATTGAAGATCTGGGTACCCAATTCAGCGATACGCTGTTCCAACGTGAAGTGGACTACCTGATTGAAAACGAATATGCCTACAAAGTGGATGATATTTTCTGGCGTCGCAGCAAATTGGGTATCGATCACGACAGTGCCACGATTGAACAGGTTGCTCAATACCTTGCAAAGTGTCACTCCTCACACGTTGAGCCTGCCCTCAAAGCCGTGATTTAACTTTCGCTCTGTTCAAGCCTTGATTAAAAAAGCCACCTTCGGGTGGCTTTTGCTTTTCTCTCAGCTTTCACTGTGACGCAGCGCTTCCAGTTTGTTTTTCAACAATGCGGGCAACGTATAAAGCAACAGCAAGCGAATAGCGTGGTTAACCATCACAAACGCGGGTTCTAAACCCAGCAGCAGGGCTACCGCGGTCATCGCTTCGACACTGCCCGGAACCCAAGACAGTAGCATGACCATCCAAGGAATTCCGAGTAAAAGAGAGGCGATATAGGAAGTTACAATCGCAACCGACATCCCAATGATGGTGACCATCACCCCCGCTTTTGAATAGGAAACGGCTTCACGCAGTGTAGTCTCGGCCAATCTGGCACCAATCAATACGCCCAATAAAGAGGTGGAAAAGAGCACCAACCATACGGGCACCGCAATGGAAACTGGCGCCATAATCCCGTTACACGCAGCGGCAATGACTAACGAAGCGATCATGTAAGGCGCCGGGATACCGAATCGTACCGATAACTTGCCGCTCACCATACTGATGGCGACGATTCCAGCCAGCACACTCCACTGCTCTAAATCCAGCGTGATACTCTCTTTCACCACTTCCGCAGCATTACTGGAGACAATACCAGCCAGAATAATCAGGATGATTAAGCGCACTGAGTGGGCATAAACGACTTTCGGTGACGGCTTGCTTTCTGATTCACTGATCACCAGTATCGCAGCCATCGCGCCCGGCACTGCTGCCAATAACGATTCGAACGGATTCCAGCCTTCACGTTTATGCAGCCACCAGAAGCTGCATCCCGTTTGCAACATCAAGCAAATCACCAAGCCAACAATCACGGGCACACTGATGGTATGCGCCAATTCAGCGATTGATATCGTCGCGCCAACGCTGATACCCAGCACGACCTGAATAAACATCAGTAACGTTTTAGGGATACGCAACGCATGGTGAAAGCGCTTACGCAGAAGGATCACCGCAAATGCCGACAAAAACAGTCCGGTCAGCGGCAAGGTAACAATCTGTGCAGCCAGAGAACCGACCGCCGCAATCGCCAGAATTTGCGCCAGATTAGTGATAGAAGCTCGTTCGAACATGTTTCGCTCTTTTAATACCACAAGGACAACCATCAAGGTCGCCGTTCATAAGAAGATGCAAGTTGAAATTTTTGTGCTGAATACAATGAACGCCGTCACCTGAGTCCTAAACGCTCTCAATGCGCAGCCATCTGCACAAAAAGGCGAAGAAAAACGGGCAGAGAACGAACAGATAGCAGCGTCGTGCCATTCTACCTCTACCCAAGATCAATTGCATCGACACACTCAGGTCACTGCGCGTAAACAGGGTGATAGCATCGTTTTTAATGCCTGATTAAGATACGCCATGCGCTGAGGTAATACGCGGTGACGTTTGTGTATCAGATATAAGGTTTCATACACTTGGGTTTCGCTCTGCCATACCGCAATGCTGCTCTGATCAACAAAGCTACTGATCGCCGACTTCGGTAACAAAGTAAACCCCAACCCTTTCGCAACAGGTATCAGTATCTGATTGATTTGATTTACATAACTTTTCACTTTGAGACGGGCGGTATCCAGATTGCGAAGCGCTTCATCATCACAGCGTGACAAGTAAAGTGACAAGTAATGCTCCGCATCAGGGTGACTGACTAATCCCAGTTCCAACAGCGTTTCTGCTCGATGGCAGCGCTGCTCATACCCTTTGGGCACCACAATAAACAACGGCTCCTGCCCGATTTCTTCTACTTGCAACATGCTTTGATTAGGCACGTAAGTCACAATGCCCACATCCGCGTCTCCATCCTCGATTTGACGCATGATGCGCAGATTAGGCGCTGCTTCCACTTCAATCGATAACCCAGGATGTTGATGCTGAATATCCAAAAGCTGCGGATATAACGTCAACGCCATCGCTCCCGAACACGCCAACTTATAGCGGCCAGAAAAAGGATCATCCTCACCGAGTTTAATCAGTAGGTTACGTTCATTTTGTTCTTGTTGGCAGGCGTAGTCATACACCATTTTGCCCTGCTCAGTGATCTCAAATGTTTTATTGATGCGCTTAATCAGGGTATGACCACACGCTTCTTCAAGTTTCCTGACATGCTGACTCACCCCTGGCTGGGTCATAAACAGCTTATCGGCGGTCTGGGTAAAGTGACCCGTTTCAATCAGAGTTTTGAAGGTTGCCAACCAGTTCGGATTCAACATAGCTTCACCATAATAATAAATTATCAAAATAAGAATATATGATAATTTTTATCGCATCTACGTTTTGCTTAATCTGTGCCTGTTCCAAAACACAAATCAAAACAAACGAGGTCATTATGTCTAATACTTATCCACGCGTTTTCTCTCACATTGGCATCTCAGTGCCCGATCTGGATGCGGCCGTAAAATTTTATACTGAAGTGCTGGGCTGGTACGTCATTATGCAGCCTACTGAAATTATTGAAGATGATTCAGCGATCGGCGAAATGTGTACCGACGTGTTTGGCTCAGGCTGGGAACGTTTTCGTATCGCTCATCTGTCAACTGGCGATCGGATTGGTATTGAGCTGTTTGAATTCAAGAACCAACAAAATCCGGAAGACAACTTCGAATACTGGAAAACAGGTATCTTCCACTTTGCGGTGCAAGATCCAGACATTGAAGCACTTGCTGAAAAAATCGTCGCCGCTGGCGGTAAAAAACGCATGGCCGCACCACGATTCTATTACCCGGGTGAAAAGCCTTATCGCATGATTTACATGGAAGACCCATTCGGTAACATTCTTGAGCTTTATAGCCACAGCTACGAACTTCACTACTCTGCTGGCGCCTACAACTGATCAAAGTATCAGCCACCTGCTTGATTAACGCAGGTGGCTGATGTTGTTCAAGCTCTGCTTTGACGAGCAGACAGCCACTTTCTGCTCCAGAGCTGATTTAGCTGGCCACACAATACAATCACCAACGCACCAATCAAAACCGGTGTTACCAGAAATGACCAACTTTGCCCGGTTAACATGATCAGCAACGGATTAGCGCCTGCCGGCGGATGCGTAGTTTTGGTCACTAACATCAAACTGATCGCAAACCCTGTGGCAATCGCCAAGCTCCATGGCTCCACGGGCAGCCAATGCACAAATACAAGCCCCACCGACGCCGTAATCAGGTGACCGAAAATCACGTTCTTTGGTTGCGCCAAGGGACTGTCCGGCACACCAAATACCAAAACTGCCGTAGCCCCAAATGGCGCCATTAACCATAGCCCCGCACTGCTCCAGGCATCTGCGTAAGAAAGTAAACCAATCGCACAGGTTGCCGCGAATCCGGCGAGCAAAGCGGACTTCAAATGATTCATTCTGTTTCTCCTTGTAAGTAGACCAACTTGTCTACCAATTTAAAATAGACAAGTCTGTCTACCTATGTCAACATCAATTTTATCGACACGGGAGAAACGTATGAGTGACAAGCGCGAGCAGTTGATCCAAACCGCACTGCTGCTGTTTTATCAATATGGTATTCGGGCGATTGGGATTAACGAAGTGCTCAAACAATCGGGCATTGCTAAGAAAACGCTCTATCACCACTTCAGCAGCAAAGAAGATTTGGTGCTGGCAGCATTGCAATATCGTGATGCCATCTTTCTTGATTGGTTGCGCGGAGAAGTTAAATCCTTTCATCCAGGCTTAGAGGCCATGCAAGGATTGTTTACCGCGCTGGATCGCTGGTTTCACAACGACGTACCAGAACTGAATCCGTTTCGCGGCTGCTTTTTTATCAACACCGCCGTTGAGTATCGGGAAGATAATCCGCATTTGGCCGAGTACTGTCGAGCGCACAAAGCCAAAGTCCGCGACTTAGTGCGTCAATGCCTGACCGACGAACAAGCCCAGCAGGCAGAGTTGCTGGACACGTTGTGTGTGCTGAAAGAAGGAGCCATTGTGACAGCGCAGGTCAACGGCGACATGAATGCCGCCCGGCCCATTCTGAGTTTGCTGCCACGTTTGTTGGCTTAATTATTGGCGCGCGACCAGATTAGTTGGTTGCCCTTTGGCAAACGCCACAACGTTATCAAAGGCATGCTTGAAATAGAGCTCGTAGCTTTGACGCTCGACGTAGCCCAGATGCGGCGTGCACAGCACATTGGTAAGGTTTAGTAACGGCTGCGAGCCTGATTCACAAGGTTCTTGCTCATACACATCAACCGCGGCAAGGCGGGTTGGGCATTCTGTCATTGCACGATACAACGCGTTAGGTTCCACCAGCTCTGCACGACTGGTGTTCACAAACAATGCATCCGATTTCATCGCGGCAAGATCCTGATACGTCACAATGCCGCGCGTGGCCTCATTCAGTCTCAGATGCAACGAGATAATATCTGCGCTGGCGAAGAATTCGGCCTGACTTTCCGCAGCGCTGAAACCGTGCTCACCGGCAAGTTGGCGTGATGCCTCACTGCCCCACACTAACACTGGCATACCAAACACCTTGGCATACTGCGCGATTTTCTGGCCAATTTTGCCATAACCCCAGATACCGAGAGTTTGCCCGGCAAGCACTCGCCCTAGCCCTAGTCCGTCATTTTGCTGCCAATACCCTTGTTGAAACTGCGTTATATACTGCGGAATATGGCGAGAGGCGGACATAATCAGTGCCCAACACAACTCTGCAGGAGCAGTCGGTGAGCCAATCCCCTCTGCGATCTCAACGTCATAGCGATGACACAGATCGACATCAATATGATTACTGATTTTACCCGTTTGGCTGATGAGCTTCAGGTTGGGACAGCGCGCCAGCAATGATTCGGTGATCACGGTGCGTTCACGGATCAGCACCAAGGCATCAAAAGGCGCTAAAGCAAGCGCCAACGCTTCTTCCGTCTCAAACGTGTGGTTAAACACCGTCACGTTATAGCCATCCAACAGTTGAAAGACTTTCAACCCGCGTACTACATCCTGATAGTCATCCAGAATTGCGATCTTCATTGTCATTAGTCCGTTTGTTTCACGTAGTTAATTGGATTTTTGATTTTATTGTCTGATGCGTCACACGGACTTATAGATCAGGTATTCCCCTTTGCCGACCGTGAGCAGACTGGTGGTAAATTCGTCACGCTGTTCAAAGTAGTCGACAAAAGTTTGTATCTCGTTTGCGTGTGAAATGGCGTTGTCGACCACAATCACGCCACCTGGTTTTAAGCGCGCTAACACAGGTTCAATCAATTGAGGATATACACTGCGCTGAGTATCCATAAACACCAAATCAATCTCTTGGGGTGCATGGTGTATCTGTTCAAGCACATCGCCGACTAATATATCGATCGAATGTTCAACCCCAACCCGCTTAAAGTTGGCCATGGCCTCTGCCACTTTATGTTCGCTGCGCTCGATCGTAAAGATTTGCCCGCCTTCAGGCAGTGCAGCCGCGAACCATAGCGTGGAATAGCCATTTGATGTACCCAGTTCCAGTATGCGTTTTACCTGACAGCTTTTGACTAACCAATAGAGAAACTCTCCGGTATCACGGGTGATGTTAAGGTACTTGAAATTTCTATCCTGCTGCTGAGCGTCATTGTTGATTCCCTGCTGTTCCAGTGCATTCAACAGAGTCTGCATCTCAGGGCTGAGTTTGTTTTGCATGTTGCTCCTCCTTCTGCCACACCGTTTACCGCTTTATTGCAACCAGCTAAATGAGCGTCGCAAAAACGCGGTGCCGTTTTCGGTAATGCGTTCACCATGCGCCATCACGATTTGATGGGGTTGCCAGGTCAACATAGTATCGAGATGCTGCTTCGCCTCGCGTTTATGGAAGGTAAAGCTGAGACGCCAATCCAGTGGCATTTTTCCGTGAGGTGCCACCACACCGGCTGCTTTGGCTAGGGACATTTTCCAGCCGCCAAACGCTTTGGGTGAGAAGTTTTCAATCAGGTCAGTCACAATCAGCGTCGCACTAGCGCGATGAAAAAAGACCGCCTCCTGCATCACCTTAGAACCGGTAAAGAGCAGATATGCGAACTCTTCATGCCAAGGGCTAACGAACTCTGCATTCAACACGCCATCAAAGCGGAGATCCGGCCGTTTATCGATCACCTGCTGTGTACCGTAGGTACGAGCATTAGGATAGGCTTGTTGCCAGTCATGGACGAACAGATGGTGCAGATGATTGGGCGCGATCAAGTATTCCACCTCCCCCAACGCATCAATCTCTTGTTGCAGTTCAGGTGTCAGACGAATCGGACTATGAATCCAGAGTTTATAGTTAGCTTGCCTGACCACCGTCATTCGAGTGGTATAAGGCAAAGTAAAGAAAGGCACCGCCTCTCCATCTACAATCCAGATATTTTCGCCAATTGCATGCATGTTGCACCTCTCTGTTGGAGTTTCACACGTTCAGTTGATACACAATTTCTCGTACGACAGGAATGACCGATACCACTAATAAGGTCGCCATCACCCAGTTAAACCATTGTCGTTGCTTTGGAGACTGAAGCCATTTTTTGAGTAACGACCCAAACATCAGCCATACGCCGACACAAGGAAAAGAGACAACAAAAAAGGTCGCCGCGATAGTCAGATTCTGAGTGACAAAGTTTGCTCCTACCGTGGTGAAAGCCGCAATCGCTCCAGTTGCCACCACCCAGGCTTTGGCATTCACCCACTGGAAAAGTGCCCCTTTCATAAAACCAAACGGTTGAGTTTGTGCCGCCGTCTGAATGGCATCCGATGAGCGGGCAATCAACCAGGCAAGATAAAGTAAATAGGCCGTACCGATGCATTTAATGAGCAGGTGCAACATGGGAAAGAGATCAAACAGCTGGCCAAATCCAAGCCCGACCAACAGCAGCATCACCGTAAAACCGACACAAATCCCGGTCAGCAGAGGCAAACTCTTCTTTACGCCAAAGTTAAGCCCCGACGTCATCACCATAATGTTATTGGGGCCGGGCGTAACCGATGAGGAGATCGCAAACAGAATCGTTGCCCACAAATATTCCATATCCCATTCTCCTTAGTTAAAGGGATCTGCTCACCGAGCGGTCCGTTTCAATCCAGTAACGCGCCAGTTCACACCCAAATACATCTCCCCAGATCAGGCTTTCAAACACGCCACCATTGCGTTCAATTACCCCTCTCGACGCCCAGTTGTTCGAGTCCGCGACCAGCAGTGCACGTTCAATGCCTAAATCGTGTGCGTGTTGCAGAGCAAGAGACAGCATTTGGCACCCGGCCCCTTTTCTACGATGTGATGGCGCAACGTCGTAACCGATATGACCACATTCCAGACGCAAAAAGTCATTCTCAATATGGTGCCTGATACGGATGGCGCCAATAACTCGCTCTTCATCATCCACCAGCCAGAAATGGTTGCAAGGCACATAGCCCGGTGGTAAACCAATGCCCCGAGCTTGATCATTAAGTTGCAGCACATATTGTCCGAAATCATGCTGACTGGGTTCGTAATAAGCGGCATTGTCAGGATCATGGGCAACAAAATCCTGATAAAAATTCGCAAATGCACGCTGATAATTGAGATGAGGAGACACTAGTTTCAATACTTATTCCCTTCAGACAAAAAGAGCCCGATTTCGGGCTCTTTAAACATCAAGCGATCCATTAAAACTTAACGACTTCACCCGTCAGCGCGACACCCGCGATTACCGCACCGGCGCCGCATTGGAATGTCTCTTTATTCGAAGTCAGGTTGTTTTTGTAGTTCGATTTGATATTGATCACCGCGTTTCCGCCTTCCTTAACGGCGCGATCTTTCAGAGCCAACATCGCAGAAAGAAATACCCACTGGCACGCTTCTTCATCCGTTTTGTTGAACGAGTTGGTTTTTTTGTTGGTTTTAAACTCACCCATCGCTTTCACCACTTTTGGGTGCTTTTGATCACCAAAGAAAAAGCGAATGTCGTCGCCCAATTTAGCCTTGGCGGCTTCTTGGCTTAACGCATCTTTAATCGAGTAATTACCAATATCATCACGGGCATAAGCCGAAGCAGAGCAAAGCACTAAAGCGGAAAGGATCGCAGGAAGGATCTTTTTCATTGTTTTATCCTGAAAATGGTGGAACTGCGGCAATTGATTTGCCTTGTTAAGAAACTCATACCATATCGGTTTACCAAGCCGCCTGTAAACAACTTATTGATGCAGCAAATCATTTACAGGCTGTAGTTCTCAGTTTCGCAACCGGAAAGAGTCACCTAATCCGCACATTGGCAGATTTCGGTGGTGGTCATGGCTTTAATCGGGACTCGAAAACTGGAGATATGTGACAACACAAAAGAGTGGTGATGACGAATCAGTTCCGCTGAAGCATGCGGTTTATCGTGCGTAGTATGGGCATCGGTTGCCAGTTTGATGGCGTACCCCAATGCTGCCGCACGACGAGTGGTAGTATCAACGCAGAAATCCGAGGCATACCCGCAAATGATCAGCTCATCGATATCCTGCTCTTCCAACAACGAACGCAGATCCGTGTGATGGAACGAATCCGGCGTGGTTTTGCGAACGAACAGATCACCTTCTTCGGTATTCAAATCGTGCTGCAGTTGCCAGCCTTCACTCTCATACTTGAGTTCAGGGTATTCCGGCTCTTCATGCTGAATAAAGATAACGGGATAGCCTTGCTCTCGGGCCCATTTGCTCAGGGTATTGATATTGCGAATCACATCTTTAGCCGCGTAAGGCTTGGGGACAGGTTCGAAAAGGGATTCCTGAACATCGATAATCAGTAACGCTTTATTTTTCATACCACATCTCTCTGAATCTTTGTGCAATCATCTGAATATACTTTCAAATGACCTTAACCTTCTCTCAACAAGCATAATTCACCTTCGGCGATCCTTCATTGTTGAGTTTTATTCCAATCATATTCCATTTGTCTTGTGGTACGTTCTGCCAAAGACATTGAGTCAAGTACTGACACCAGATACAAACTCATATCAATGCCGGCAGAAATCCCGGCCGACGTCGTGATATTGCCGCTGCGAACCCAACGCACCTTTTCCTGCACATCAAGCGCCGGAAACATCGATCTCAAATCGGCGATGTCTTCCCAGTGCGTGGTCACTGGCTGGTCAGTTAAAACACCAGCCTGCGCGAGCAAAAAGGCTCCGGTGCACACAGAAGCCACTTCTTTGGCCTCTCTTGCAGCGCCGCGAATCCAATCGAGAACTTCAGTCTTTTCCAGTTCTGCGGTGTGTACACCACCAACCACAATCAAAACATCAATCGGTGGATGATTCTGGAAGCAATAATGGGGATTCACCAAATACCCACCGCGCGCCTTGACCAAGGTGTCATGTTGCGCCACGAAAAAGACATTCCAATCATTGCCTGCCAAACGTTTTGCTGTACTGAGCACCTCAAACGGCCCGGAAAAATCGAGCACTTCAGCGTCATCATAAATATAAATCGCGATATTCATCCCTGAACCCTTATTTGTTATCTATTCGACACGTTGTGTGTAGTGGTCGAATGCTGTCACCTTCACATAGCCGTGGGATTCATACAGCGCTTTCGCCTGTTCATTATCGACCGCAGTCGCCAGTTTTACTGTGAGCGCCTGCGTCTCTTTGGCATAGTGACTAATATGTGTGAGCAATAGTCCAGCAACACCCTGACGACGCGCCGCAGAGGAAACAAACAGATCGTTCAGATACCACATCCTTTTCATCGCCACCGATGAAAAGGATGGATACAACTGGGCAAATCCGAGCAGCTTGCTGTCGTGTTGCACCACGAAAATCACCGAGTCCCGCGCATCTAACCGCTGCGCGATAAAATCGCGCGCGGCGCTGAGGTTGGCGGGTTGATTGTAGAACTGGCGGTAAGCATCAAACAGTTCCGCCACCGCGCTTAAATCCGAAGATGTTGCTTGTACAACCTGCATCCTTACTTCCTTGCAGTTACAGCACGATTTGCGTCGTGACTTCAGTTTTGACGGAATTCGCAATAAAGCAGTTTTCATGCGACTGATGATGCATTTTTTCCAGCATTTCAAGATTAGGTTGCTTGTCGCCAGAGAAGACCACTTTTGGTTTTAACACCACTTTGGTCAATGCCACTTTACCCTGTTCATTCGGTTCAAGTGTTCCGACTGCATTATCTTCGTAGGATTCGATCACATAACGTTTCTTGGCTGCAATCGACAAAAACACCAGCATATGACAACTCGACAATGCCGCAACCATCGCTTCTTCCGGATCGACGTTGGCTTCCACTGAGAGTGGTAGCGGCACAATGTGAGGAGATGCCGAAGCCGGGACGGTGATGCCACCATCAAATTGCCATTCGTGACCACGACTGTACTGATTATCACTGAACACTTCGTCCGGCTGACGTTGCCACTTGACGGTTGCGCCATACTGCGACATGCATTTCTCCTGTTGCTTAAGTTCTCGATACGGTAGATAGCCACGCGCCAGCGCCTACAAACACGCCGCCAGTCAGACGGTTAAACAGCTTGGCGCGTCCTTTGGCCAGAATCCAGGTGGAAGATTTCGCGCCCAGATAGGCATAAAAGCACAACCACGACAGCTCCATGATCATGAAAGTCGAGGCAAAAATGGCATACTGGGTAAACAGCTCTGCTTGCGGGTCAATAAATTGAGGGAACAAGGCTGTGAAAAACAGAATGGCTTTGGGGTTACTGGCTCCGACGATAAAACCACTCACGTAATGGGAACGATAGCCCGCAACCTGACTGCTCTCGCCATTGGCCATTTCATAGTGATCTTGTGTTGAGGTCAGTGCTTTTAAACCAAGGTATGCCAGATAAGCCGCGCCCAGCCATTTCACCACATTAAAGATGATTTCTGATGAAGCGATAAGGACGCCAAGACCAGTAAACGACAGGGTCATGATTCCCGTAATGGCCGTCAGGCTGCCTAACGCGGTCGCGAACGCGCGACGCCAGCCAGAGACCACACCTTTAGTCATGCACAACAGAGAACTCGGCCCAGGTGATGCAGTTAAAATCAGCACAGCCAGGGCGTAAACCATCCAGGTTTCAATCGACATAGGAAACTCCTTTTCCTGAGTTAATAAATTAGGGTTGCTGCATCATGCCAGTGCAACTGACGATGCCATCTTATGCGGTTTATCCTGACCGCGCAGAAATTCAACCATACGCATAAAACGATGAAATGTTAACCAATTTTTATGCTATGCCGTGCACTAGGCTTAGCCAAGCACGCCACTGGCATACAAGCGCTGATATTCCATAACCGCCAGCTTGTCGGCGTCAGTTTCCACCGCATTTGGATCAATATTCGCCCAGAAGACTTCATCCGCCTCATGACAGGCGATATCGCCGCTCCATTGCGGAATCACGTAATAATGCAGAAGCTGTAACTCTCCGGTCGGGTGATACAGAGAACAGAGGTATACCGATTTTTGTGGGGAAACGGCCAACTCTTCATCAAGCTCACGAAGCAGCGCATCGGTCTGGTTTTCCCCCAGTTCAATATGCCCGCCCGGAATCGCGACGATGTTTGGATCATGCGTTTTCGCGGCAGAGCGCTTTTCCAGCAGCATCTGATCATTCTTAACCAGCAAAAACGACACACATTCAAACACTTCCATTTTGACTTCCTTCTTCGATGATGCCTGTGCTGACTTTACGCCATACTCGGATGAAAACGACTCCAGCTCAACAAGAGCACAGCGGCGAATGCCACCCAAACCAGTGTCGCCAAACTCAGCGTCCACACCAGATTATATTTGTAACTGAAATAGTACACGGAGAGCAGATAGGCAGCATATGGAATCAGCGAATAAAGGCCAAACAGTGCCGTGACGCGCAGCTCCTCCATCGTCCGTTCGCTGCCGACAATATAATGCGCAATCAACGCAAAAGTAGGAAACAGTGGCACTAAACCGGAAATGAAAAAGCTTTTACTTTTAGACAGCAGCGCAATCAGCAAAACCGCAAACGCGCCAAGTAAGCATTTGAAAAACAGAGCGACCATGGATAATCCCTTACAACTGATCTTTCATCCCATACGCGTTGTTTTCTATCATGCCAGCGGGGCAAGCCCGACAACACGGTGACACAGAAAACGCGTATCGCATGTACAAGGGGTCAATATAGGGTTATGCAACCGGATGTGAAAACCAAATTATCACTCTGTGAGAATTCAAAGGCTATGCAAGGTAAATTTCCACTCGCTCTTTACCTCCGCCAATATTCTTCCGCTTGAGACGAATGGCGCCGACTTCGCCCGTCCTTTTCAGATGGGTACCGCCACACGGTACTTTAGCAAACCCCTCAACTTGCCAGTAACGGCGCTCTTCGGTTTCATCGGAAAACGCACTGATGATCGGTGAATCTTGCGCGATGATCTTGTTCGCTTGCTCGGTAAGTTCTGGCAGCAAAGGCGCGATGCTCTCTGGCCAATAGAAATCGATGCGACTCTTATCCTGTGAGATGTGCGCGCCGATTTTCTCAACTTCTGAAAATTTCTGGTAGAACAATTCCAACACCACTTCAGCGGCGAAATGTAACTTCATCAGTTGATAACGACGCGGCCAGTCGATTTGAACCCACACCTCTTCGCCCACACCAAACGCGGCATCTTGCTCCAGGGTATAACGAATGGTTCGCCCTTGTTTTTCAGCCTTTGTCACCGCAATGCCAGCAATGGTACCGCTGTCGCTTTCCTGACCACCAGATTCTGCATAGAAAATGGTTTCTTCCAGTTCAACCTGTGAGCCTTCGACCCAGCTAACTCTGGTTAAATGTTCGGTTTGATAGGGATTAGCCCAAAATTGCTTTTTACACATTCCTTGTGTCTCTCTCATAATATGCAGTGCTGACGCTTAACTGTTTTGTTCGTCTAACACGCGGGCTTTATATGCATTCCACGCCTGCTGCTCTGTCTGCAACGCCACTTTCTGCTGTGCTTTGACTTCGTCCCAACCGATGCCCTGTTCAATCGCGCTGATGCGCTGCTCATATTTTTTGCATGCACGGGCAATCACACTTTCCAGTTTGATCTCACTCTCTTTTTCCAGCGCCAGCAGCAAATTGAGGTAATCCCAAAGAACATCTCCGAGTTCTTCTTCCAGATAGCAGCGTCGCTCGTGAGGGATCTCTTCTTCAACTTCCTGCAGCTCGGATTGAATTTCATGCAGATAGGTCTGAGCGCCCTGAAACCAATCACTGGATTGGTCGATATCGCTTTTGCGCTGCGCAATCGCCAGCAACGCTTCTACGTTTGAGCCCAGCGCCTGAGTTAGTGTTTCCATTGACCTCTCTCTTCGAGAATAACGTTTGAATCCTGCACGACGCGCAAGATGCCATTTTCCAGTACTTGGTATTCGGTATTACCGTTGAAGAAGTGATACCCCAGAAAGCGACAAGGTGTTTTACCATCCTTACACATCAAGTGCAGCGTTTCGCCTTTAAGCGCGATTAGCTTTCCGCTTTCTTTGGCGTGGCCTACATACGTGACATTGTCACAGGAGACATTGCCTTCTTCACACTGCGAAGTCACTTCCACCACATAATGCGGCGTTTCTAACGTGGCACTCAGCACTGGCATCGCCATGAAAGCCAGAACTAAACACCACAGACGAGGTTGAAATTTCAAAACACTTTTACTCACTAGTGACAAACGGATAATTAGACAGCTCAATCAGGTTTCCATCCGGATCGCGCACATACACCGAGCGAATAGGCCCGACAGCACCAGTGCGGGTGACCGGACCTTCTTCAATCTCAATACCATGCTCTTGCAGGGTGACAATAACCATATCAAGCGGCGTGTGAGTGATAAAGCACAGGTCTGCGCTTCCGGCCTGAACTGTGCGAGCTTTGGGTTCAAATTCCGCCCCCAACAGATGGAGATTAATTTTCTGATTACCAAAACTGAGTGCGCGACGTCCTTCACCAAAAGTGACCGGCGTCATACCCAGAATCTCGCTGTAGAATGCGACGGTCGCCTCAATGTCCGCGACCGTCAGCACCCAATGATCTAAATGGCTGATCTGCATATATTATTCCAGCCATTCCAACGCTTGGGCATAATCATCAAAAAATCGGATTTCACCGGAGATGAACCAACTGCCAATCTTGGCCGCTAACTCTTGCCAACCGGGCTTACCATACAGCGCGATCTTATCGAAGTCCGAGCCGTGTTTGAGGCCCAGCTTAAAATCGTCCCACGCGGCGCGCAGCTCCCAGCCTTCCAGCTCAGTGGCATCAAACAGCACTTTGACTTTCGGCTCATTGACTTTTACCAGCGCCGCATCAAGCATGGGTGTCATAATTTCATAGTCTTGATGAGTCAGGGTTCCTACGGCCTTGATGACCACAAAAAACTGTTCATCTACCCTATCTAACCCGATGGAAATGCCGTGTCGTTGAAAACTCATAACGCTTCCTTACACTGTGTATTGGATTACTTTGCCAGTTCAACCCAGGTGCCCTGAGTTAACTGTTCCAGTTCGCTTGAGTGTAGTTCAAACAAGGAGTTCGGCGTGCCAGCCGCCGCCCAAATGGCGTCATAAAGTTTGAGCGCCGGGTCAAGTATGGTGGTCACTTGCGCATGATGGGCAACTGGCGGAACGCCACCGATCGCATAGCCGACTTTCTCACGCACAAAATCAGCGTCCGCTTTGCTCAACTTAATGCCCGTGGCTTGCTCCACTTTGCGTGTACACACCATGTTCGCACCAGACGCAACGATCAGTACGGGTTCACCTGTCGCTTTATTTTTGAAGATCAGCGACTTTGCGATTTGACCAATCGTGCAACCGACCGCTTCTGCTGCTTCCGCCGCCGTACGGGTTGAGGCAGGCATTTGCCTGACCACAAATTGCTGCCCATGGCGGGAGAGAAAATCCTGAACGCGTTGCGATGAGGCTTTGAGATCCTGGCTCATGACGTTGACTTCCTTGTTGATGATTTGACTACAAACATAACGCGCCACCTATGTGGCCGCAACCCGTTTGACCAGCGCTCGGCTTATCTCTGCTCCACGGGTTGTGGTAACAACGCAGCAAAATCGCGGATAGACATGAGCGCACGACTCAGATCGTTGTGGCGGTTAAACTCGTGTTGAATTGCAATCACGTCGCAGCCGCTTGCGCAGCCAGCCTCAATGCCTGCTGTAGAATCTTCGAATACCAGCGCGTCTTTTGCTGCAACATTGAGCCTTTTTAATGCCAGCAGGTAAGCTTCGGGATGCGGCTTGTGTTGGGTGACATGCTCCTGAGTAATGACCAGATCAAACGCTTCGGTTAAATCCAGCGACGACAGGATACGTTCCACCATCCATGTCGCCGCAGAACTGACCACTGCACAGCGTTTATGCTGTCGTTTCAGTTCGGCTATGTAGTTCTTCGCGCCCGGAGTCAGGGTTAACGTTTCATTAAGCAGGCGCTCGTAGTGAGTTCGAAAATGACGGTTGAATTCGGCTAAATCGGGAGAAATACCGGCATGGCGAAAAAAGTGTCCGGTCACCGTTGGCCAGTTTTCTCCCATTACCTGCTTGTAAATATTGTGGTCGACAGTCTGTCCGTACTCCTGGCAAGCCAGTGCTAGCGCCTGACCTTTCAACGGTTCTGAATTCACTAATGTGCCATCCATATCGAACAGATAAGCCTGATAATCCTTCAATGGGAACTCCTTTGACGTTGGCAGAATGGTTTTTGTTTAATTGTCTACGTAGGGCTTCAGCTCCACGACATTGCCTTCGGGATCATCAAGGTATACTGAGCGCCCAAAACCTTGCGCGCCATAACGCTTGGCGAAATCCGAATGCGCAATATTATGACCATCGAGAAAGGTCGCCAGTTCCCCTTCATCGACTGGCGTAATCTGCAAGCAAAAATGATCGACATTGCGTCCGTCCTGCTCAGGCGCTTTACCGCCCAGTTGCCCGAGCTCGCTATCTACGGTCACGATATCGATCAGCGCATTGCCCGCACGAAGCTGTGTGAGCCCCTGCGGAAATTCCCGTTCAAGCTGACAGCCCAGTATGGTTTGATAAAAATGCAGCATCTGATCCAGTTTGGTAGTGCGCAGCACTATGTGGTCCAGCCCGTGTATCTTGATCATGGTTATTCTCCTTAACTCACCCCGCGTGTTTATGCCTTGGCAAACGCCTTGAGCGCATCCCCTTCAAAGCGAAAATACTGTTTTTCCGCCACTTGGGTGGCATGAATTTTCTGATAAAACGCCGCCGCACCCGGGTTGGTGGTTTCCGCGGTCCAGTCGAGGCGCAAACACTGTTTATCCAGCGCTTCTCTGGCAAGGTATTTCATCAACTGCTCGCCCACACCGAGCCCTCGCGCCTGCTGCGATACAAACAAATCTTTCATATACATCTGCCCGGACAAACGCGGCGCGGGATACATAATGGTGTACGTGGCAAAACCAACTATCTGATCATTTACACTGGCCGCAACCAAGCGGACTCCGGAATGATCAGCGAACAGACCGTGTTGCAGATAATCAAGAATATCGCATTCGCTCGCCGCATCGTGACCAAAATAGTAACGTTCGAGCTCTGAAAAAATAGGCACCAGCAAGTGAGCTTGATGCGAAGTGATCGGGAGAATGTTCATGTGATAAATCGTCCTTTTCTTCAGCCATGTATCCGTACTAGAGAATGGCCTTTTTGCTGAAAATGCTTCGCCAAGCTGCGCTTAGTCTCTACAATAGCGCCTCTTTAACGACTTTGCTGTAAATGAATGAAACTGAGTAAACGCCTGCAAAACCTTGATAGCCTCGTCACACAACACTATGACCACATCTGGGACTGCTGTTGTGACCATGGATTTTTGGGCATGACGTTGCTAAAACGTCAGGCGGCCACGCAAGTGCATTTCGTCGATATTGTGCTGGACTTGATGGATTTACTGCACCAGCGTCTGGAGCGCTATTTTCCGTGTCAAGCCGGGTTTGACTGGCAGATACATTGCCAGGATGTCGGCACTTTGCCTCTTGCTCAATATGAGGGAAAGCATCTGGTGATCATCGCCGGCGTTGGCGGAGATTTAATGTCAGAGTTGGTTAAAGCGATTATTCATGCTCATCCGAATACGACGATCGAGTTTCTGCTGTGTCCGGTCCATCATACTTACACCTTGCGCTCCCTGTTACAGGAATTAGGCGCGCAGTGCATCAGCGAAACCTTGCTGGAAGAGAACAGCCGTTATTACGAAGTGCTGCACGTAGTGACCCGTTCTCAAACACATCAACATCGTACCTTGAGCAAAGTCGGAGAGCAGATCTGGCAGCAGCGCGAGCTAGCCAAACGCTATCATGCCAAGTTGCTGGCACACTATGCCCGCATGCAACAGAGTACGCCCGACAAAGTCGCGCCCATTCTGACGGCCTATCAGGCAATCAGATTTGACGATTAACGCCCACCGGCAAGATCAATAAACGAGCCGGTCACATACGAGGCTTCCTCTGACAGCAACCACGCGATAGCATTCGCGACTTCTTCCGGAGTCCCGCCCCGTTTCAATGGAATGTTAGGTGCCAGTCGGTCCACGCGTCCCGGTTCGCCGCCGTCGGCATGCATCTCCGTATAGATAAAGCCCGGACGGACAGCATTCACGCGGATGCCCTGTTCGGCCACTTCCAGCGACAACCCTTTGGTCAATGAGTCCATCGCGCCTTTGGATGCAGCATAGTCAACATATTCGAATGGTGCGCCGCTGCGT
This sequence comes from Vibrio sp. bablab_jr001, assembly GCF_016464285.1. NCBI lineage: Bacteria > Pseudomonadati > Pseudomonadota > Gammaproteobacteria > Vibrionales > Vibrionaceae > Vibrio > Vibrio sp. bablab_jr001. Next base: position 32,313 of record NZ_JACDWZ010000106.1, on the reverse strand, counting down.
GAAGCCGCAGAAGAGACGTTCACAATCGCGCCACCAGAAGGCATCTGTTTAAGTGCTTCCCGGCAACATAAAAAGCAGCTGGTCACATTCGTGTTCATCACATGGTTAAACCGTTCGAGGCTCATGTCTGCCAATCGGCTCTGCTTATCCAATATGCCCGCATTATTGACCAGATGCGTCACCACGCCAAAACGTTGCTGAGTAGCAGCGAAAAGCGCTTCGACCTCCTGCTCATTGGCTACGTCGGCCTGCATGGCAAACGCGCGACCACCCATGTCGGCAATGGCACCCACCACTTGATCGGCACTGGCCTGATTCGCACGGTAGTTGACACACACCGCATACCCTTGTTTTGCGAGCAACTTAGACGTTGCCGCTCCAATACCCCGACTTCCGCCAGTCACAATCACAACTTTATTCATACTCTTCCCTGATACGGCATCCTTCCAACTGAATTAGGATGCCTTGGTATTATGATGGAGCTCAAACAGCGTACGGTAGGAATGATGCTCGCGCTGCTGCTCCGTTAATCCAAACGTCGCAGCCAGTTCGAGGAGCTGCGCACGGTATTGTTCAAGCGCGCTGTCGTCATCCGTCATAATGGCGAACTCGGCAAATTCTCCGATTCCCGGCAGGACATCGACCGTAATGTGAAAATCGCCGACAAAATAGATACTGCGAGTCTTTTGCATCGTTAACACACATTCATAACCCAAGGTGACGAGCATGCTTTTCGCGGCTTCGACATCAGTAATATTGGTTGCCTGACAGCGGTCATCGCCCGGCCCTTTTACAATCCACAAGCGGTTACCAGATGGCTGCATGTCACGAATGCACAGCGCTTTACTCTGCTCACGCAAAGTACGTTGCGGCGTATCGAAATAGTCATCACGCTCGTAATTGTCTTCCAGCATAATGTCATGCGGGATCTGGCTTAACTGTTTAAGAAACTGGGCTTTAGAAGCGATGCGATATTTCAGCTCCACTTCATAACGACCCGAAAAATGAGATTGACTCATGAATGAAGGCTCCTATCACACCAAGGCGATCAAACGCTACTCAGTGTGTACAACGGGATAGTTCAGAAAACGCGCTTCCTAGCCATAAGGCACCTTAACAAAAAGGCTGCAGTAGTTGCAGCCTTCCCACTCTTATTTATCGACCAGATCACGCGTCATGAATTTGCTGTTTGGGTCTGCTTGGTAATTGGCAAAAGGCTCGCAATAGCGAAAACCGTTTTTCTCATACAGCGTACGCGCCGGAATAAAAAACGTTTCAGATCCGGTTTCCAGGCTCAATTTTTGATAACCACGCACCTTAGCTTCGTTGATCAAATGTGATAAAAGCTGCGATGCCACACCGCGATTACGGGCCGTCGATGAGGTTCGCATCGATTTGATTTCCCCATGTTGCGCGTCCAACTCTTTCAGCGCAACACAGCCTAGCACTTCACCGTCATCTTTCGCCGCCCAAAACGTGATTGAAGGGTGTTTAAGCGCTTCGACATCCAGAGCGTGTACACTTTCTGGTGGTGATGTGGCGTACATGTCCGCCAGATGTTCTTCCAACAGACGAACAACGCCTGAACCTTGTAAATTATCGACTGCAATCTCCATTGCCTGATGTGTCCTTGCTTTTACGATACAAAGGTCACATTCTTCATGGCAATCCACGTGACGTCAATGCGAATCTCAGTTTACTTAATCAGCTGCAATATAGGTTTAAACTCAGCAGTGCGACAATCTTCCACCAGCTCATAAAGACACATTTCCACCGAAGTAAGGTGCGCGCCGAGTTGGGCCATTTTGTGCAGCCCCAGCGCTAAGTTGGCTTCAGCACGTGAGGAGACGCAGTCTTGCACCACTTCAACGTGCAAGCCATCTGCGAGCAATCCGCAAACGGTCTGGTAAACACAAATATGCGCTTCGATACCACACACCAGCCAGTTTGTGACCCCGGTGCGGTTAATCGCGTCCACAAAAGCCGTTTCTTTTCCTGCACCAAAGTGAAATTTTTCAATGGGTTGTGAACTACGCGACAACAGTTCACACAATTCCGGATGCGTTTCTCCGAGCTTGTGCGGATTTTGCTCCAGCCAGATGATTGGCAATTCCAGAATCTGTGCGCCCTGTATCAGCGCTTTCACGTTGTGAATCAGAGCATCACTGTGTTGAACGATTTGCGCTAATCGGCCCTGAATGTCGACCACGATAAGGCCAGTATTGTGTTTACCGAGCATAGCGAGTTCCTACTCTTCTATCAGTTCTGCCAACGAATGGATCATCGCACCAGAGTACGGCTTGTCCGCCATCTGATGAGAAGGGTTATACCAGATGGCCTGCATGCCAGCATCGAGTGCGGGGAATACATCTTTATCTAGGGTATCACCCACCATGGTGACGTCAGCTGCAATGGCATCCAAGCGGTCCAAAATCCGTTCAAAAAATTCTGGCGTACCTTTGGCAATGCCAAGCGTCTGTTTGCAAAAATAGCCCTGAATGAATTCATCCAGCCCGACACGCGCAAACGCTCGTTGAATGTCTTCTTCACTTGAATCATCCGCATTGGTAGCAATGTAAATTTCGGCATGCAGGCTGAGCATTCGCAGCGCTTCCAGCGCTTGAGGAGTAGCTTCGACACTTGGCCAGTCACACATTTTTCCCGTCTGAGATGGATTATCGACCATGAGGGTATCTCCCCAGTCGAACAAGTAAATAGACGTCATGATTCCACTCTCCTCACTCGAGCATTCATCACGCTCATGTTTTTACTCACTCAGCGTGTGCAGTTTTTCCTGATCGAGATATTTCTCGAACGCACCCATGTAGCTTTGTACGTTCTGATCGCCCATCAGTTCAGAGAATGCGACCTCACCAACCACACTGAATGCCTGTTGAATCGCTGCAGGACCATATTCGCTGTAGGCAAGCTTAGTCTGTTCATAGCAATCTTGTGCCAGCAAACGGGTCACCAGTTTGCCCATATACTGGCTCGACTGATCTTTATCGCCCGCAGTGACATTAGCGTAGGATTTGATCTCATAATGAGATGCCATGGCGAAGAACACCCATTTCGCCAATTCTTTACGCTCACGCCCATTCATTGAATCGGTCAAACAGCTTTGTAGCTTACCCACCGAATTGCTCTCCTGAGCAAATGCAGGCAGCGCATTCATGCTCATCAACATAATCAAACCTAGCGTTACTGACTTTTTCATCATCCTTACCTTACTTGTTTAAGAAACTTGTCGTTGTGAACTGGTTGACTAGAACGCAGAGTTTGGCAGCTTGAGAAATTCCAGCTCCTCTGCGGTCGATTGCCGGCCTAAAATCGCATTGCGATGCGGATAGCGACCAAAGCGTTCAATGATCGCTTTATGTTGCATTTCAAAGTCAAGGTTCACTTGCTCGCCAAGCTCACTGTAGAGATCCATGGCGGCGGCATGAATCAAACGCGATTCGCTGTGCATGAATGGCAGGTAAAGGAACACCTGCTCACTTTTAGTCAGTTGCTTGTGAAAGCCCTTTTCAATCGCAAACTGCGCAAGCGTCAGCGCCTGCGGATCCTGTGCAAACGCTTTGGGCGTATCGCGAAAAATATTGCGCGAGAACTGATCGAGCACGATGACTTCAGCCAACGCGCCTTGCGGGCATTGTCGCCAATGAAACAGCTCGCCTTTTACCGCTTGCTCATGCAGCGGTGTAAAACGGTCACGAATTTGATCGTCGAGCGAAACATCCTTTTTCCACCACATCTCAGGGGTCAGCTCGTTGAACCAGAAAGTCAGAACACTTTGATACATGCCACGCTCCTCAAGGTTGAATTAAAAGTATATACGCTGACAACTTATTGCTACTGAAGAAAGAGAGAGTGACCTGCCGTTGTCACGACAGGTCAAGCTGCATAATGTGTTGCGGCCCTGCTGCACCACCGAGATACAACTCACCAGTGTCTTCGAATCCGCCGCCAAGATAGCAGTGGCGCGCACCGGGGTTTTTACAATTCACCGTGAGATAGATGCGATGAAACTGAGGATAAAGGCGCTGCAAATACTCTTTCAGTAACCGGGCCGCCTGTTTACCATATCCATTCCCCTGCGCTTGTTGAGAGACAAAGAAAGCTCGCAAACCGAGATGATGGCTACCAGCAAAATCGTATTGTTGACTATAGAGGGTATCGATGAGAAAAAAGCCCACCACTTGGCCATCCGCCAACATCAGGTGCGGATGAATTTTGTCATCGATATTGACCAGAATTTCGTCAATCGTACCGACAAACTTCACTTGTTCATCGGCCACATGAAGTTCTGCAACCTGAGTGAGATGTTGCGGTTGCATCGGTTGAAGAGTCAGCACGTTAGAGTCCTTTCACTATGAATCACAATGAATACTCTAACGTAAACAGAAAGTTAAAATAACCCCGGTGGCTCACGGTTCACGCAAGTGACCGGGGAGAAAGCCACATCAGGCTGATTTTGAACGAATAAACAGGACTTTCATCAGAACCATTCCCACCAGCACCAGAATGGAAGAAAGTGCCAGAATCGGGTCCAACACTTCCATGGCAATAAACTGGCCGTAAAGCAGGAACAAACCGACAACCATGATCAAGACGCCTACTTGATGGATCCAAAACTGCACTTTTGCCAGCGAAGTGTCGCCGTTGGTTAGCCACAACTTGTGGCATAAACCATAAATGAACGACACCACAAACCCTGCCAGCATAATGTGAGCATGAGTGACTAACTGACCGTGATTGTGCGAAGCAGCCATGTAAATACCCAACAGCATCCCCAAAATCGCGTAACCCAAACTGCTTGTAACGAATTTCTTATCCATGCTCGATCTCCCCACCGAGACAAAAGACTCAGGTGCGAAGCTCGCATGACGACGATGATTTTGTTTTTCGGTTCGCACCCACCTCGATAACACTAGACCTTACACCGTCAGATTACCAAACTGCATACGCTTTAAGCAGTGATGTGCATATTTAAAAATCAGCGAGTTGCCAATTTTTGCAACACAACACCCAATCTTCCTTTGTCTCTGCCGCCATCCGGTTCGTTGACCAGTTCATGGCGCAGAATCCGAAAACCCATTTCCCGGCAATGGCGCAGCAACACCGGAACCGGGAAAGCATCATAGAAGAATTCATGCCCTAACATGATATCGGTAAAAGGCGGCAGATCCGCATCGCTACCACCGCTCGACAAAATCACCACACCTTCGGGTTCCAAGGCTTCAAAGACTTTACCCAGCAAGGTCAGATGTTCATGGCGTGGCAGGTGGAACATACTGTCCCAGATAATGACGCCGTGATAATGACCTACGGGCTCAAACGATTCGAGTTCACTCTGAATCCATTCCTGTTGTGGCATAGCTCTTTGAGCAAGGCTTAACAGCCGCTCAGAGCGATCAACGCCCGTCAGGGTAAAGCCGCGCTCAGTCATCATTGCCGCAATGGGAATACCATGGCCACAACCCAGGTCTAATACTCGGCCTTGGGGCGGGATGTAACAGCGAAACAGTTCAAACAGCGCAAGGTCAGGTGCAGGTAAATGCGTGCGAAGCCGATTCCAATCCTCGGCAATGGCATCATAGTCCGTTTTCATGGCTCCTCCGGATTATTTGAGTTCCTCGGCCGACAGCATCGTCCACGCGCTGCCATGTTGGGTGAAGCCAATCTTCGGGTAATAATCCACCGCTTGCGGCGCAGCCAGCAGAATGACTCGGCAACCAGGTTTAAGCGCAGCGAAAGTGTGTCGAATGAGCCCTTTGCCAATACCCAGAGCCTGAACCTGTTCAGAAACGGCCAGATCAGACAGATAGCAGCAATAACAGAAATCTGTTACCGAACGAGCAACGCCCACCAACCTGTCACCCATCCAGGCGGTCACGAGTAAATTACAGTGGTTCAGCATACCTTCAATACACTCGCGATCTTCCGTTGGCCGGCGAGGGCCCAACGATGTTTCATTCAACAGCGTGATGAATTGATCAACGCTGATTTGACGTTCGGAAAAGTATTCCACCTGCATGCGTCACTCCCTGTGATAACTGTTTAATGTCAGACGGTTACCAACATAACGCTGCTTTAAGCAGCGTACAACCTGCGAAAGCAGAAATATCTCAATATCCCCAAGGTTTCTCTGTTTTTAGATCGCCCATTTGGGACTAGACTGTGGATAGAGTCTTATCCCATTCACTCCTATCCAAATTAAGGAATCATCATGATCGAACAAGGACAACACCTGCCAGAAGGTACACTGAGCCAGCTAACGAAAGACGGTATGGTTAACCACAACGTTAAAGAACTGTTTGCCGGCAAAAAAGTGGTACTGTTTGCTGTACCAGGTGCCTTCACGCCAACCTGTTCAGAAGCACACCTGCCAGGTTACGTCGTTCAAGCAGACAAACTGAAAGAAAAAGGCGTCGACATCATCGCCTGTGTTGCGGTAAACGATGCATTCGTCATGAAAGCTTGGGGCGAAGCGCAAAACGCATCTGAACTGATGATGCTGGCAGACGGCGACGCAAGTTTCACGAAAGCACTGGGCCTGGAAATGGACACCGCTGGCTTTGGCGGCGTACGCTCACAACGTTACGCGATGATCATTGAAGACGGCGTTGTGACGACTCTGAACGTAGAAGCGCCAAAATCGTTTGAAGTGAGCAAAGTTGAAGCGATTCTAGAAGCGCTATAATCATTACCGATAAGAAAAACGGAAGGCTTGGCCTTCCGTTTTTTTGTTTGTGTTATTCCGACTTACTGAGCGCAGCCTGCGGAGCACGCCGGGCAAGCATTTTTATCACCATGCCGCCGAGTACCGATACCGATAATCCGCATAAAATCAGAACCGCTCCCATCACTTCCAAGTGACTCATGGTTTCATCCAGCAACAAGCTGGAACTTACCATCCCCACCACCGGGATCAACAGCGCAAAAGGTGTCACCGATGCGGACGGGTAATGATTCAACAGCCAACCCCAGATGGCGAACGCCACCAAAGTAGAAATGTAACCAACGTAAATCACTGACCACCAGGCCTGCACACTGGTCGCAGCCAGTACTGCCAGCGGGTCACGAGTTTCGACCAGATACGAGATAGCAAACAGCGGTAGTGGCGGAACCAAACTCGCCCAAACCATGAAATGCAGCAGATTGACGTTTTTAATCCGTTTCATGATCAGGTTGGAAATCGACCAGAACAAGGCCGCGCATAAAATCAGTGTCACGCCAGTCAGTGTTACGTTGCCGTTAGCGGTAAAGAAAAACAGGCTAAAACCGATCGCCGCGATCGCAATCCCGAAAAACTGTGCTTTGGTGATCTTTTCTTTAAGTAACAGCACACTGAGAAGCACAGTGAAAATCACCTGCGCTTGAAGCAACAGCGATGAGATACCCGCTGAGGCATCACTTTTCATCGCGACAAACAGGAAGCTGAATTTCAACACGCCGAGGAACATCCCTACACCAATGACATTCCATATCGACGTTTTCGGGAAGGGAATAAAAAACACGGCCGGAATCGCGACAATCAAGAATCGCAATCCTGAAAACATGATGGGCGGTAATTCTTCAAGGCCAAATTTGATGACCGAGAAATTCAGTCCCCAAATCAACACCACCAGCAATGATCCCAATACACTTCGAATATCCATTTCTGTCTGTTCCTTTGCCACTGACGATGGCGATTACTGTTTTGCTGACAAATACTTTAACGATCGGCAGGATGATTGACACCATCATTCGTGACAACGTCACCCAAATCAAAAGGATTAACCCCTTCCAGACAACCAACGTTGTAACCATACTGATGGGGATTGGAGCGACGCTGATGATGCGTGTAAATACCACAAACCGAACAAAAATAGTGCTTCGCGGTTTGAGTATTGAACTGATAGAGACGCAGCGCTTCCTGCCCTTTCACAATGCGTATCGCATCCAGTGTCACCGATGCCACAATGGCCCCTTTACGGCGACAAATAGAACAATCGCAACGGCGTGGATCCACAATGCCATCAGGCAAGCTGAGTTCCAACTCGACAGCGCCGCAATGGCAGGTTGCACGATGTTTTTCCCGAATAACCGTTGGGCCGACTTGTTTGATCATATTTCCTTCCTTTGAATGATGGCTGTGCTGCTCGCATGACACGGGTTACCGTTCCGCCAGCACCTCTTTAAAGGCAAACATTCCGTTCAATGCTGCGGGAAACCCGGCATAAACCGACATTTGCAGTATCACTTCCTTAAGTTCATCTTCAGTGCAACCGACATTGAGTGCGGCGTTAAGATGCACTTTTAACTGTGGTGTGCAATTGCCCAAAGCAGTCAGCGCCGCGACGGTGGCAATTTCACGCGACTTAAGATCCAGCCCTTCCCGGCTGTAGATGTCGCCAAACGGGTATTCCACCGTAAAGCGCGCCAAATCAGGACAGATATCCTGCAGGCTTTCCATCACTTTCTGACCCGCGTCACCATCGATTTCATTGAGTTTGGCCAGGCCGGCCGTAAAACGAGAGTGTGTCATTTCGATTCTCCTGTTAAATGAACAAAAGAACCTTACAAGTTAGAGTGCACTCTAAGTCAATGGATTTCCTGCGCTTTATACCATTCGATTTTTCTGTCCAGCGCTTGGAGATGGCTCAGTTGAGTGTCCAGATGGGCTTTGAGTTGTTTTCGATGTTCTTCAAGCAGTTGCTGACGTTCCGAATGACTTACTGTGCCACAAGCTCGTAGCTCTGCATACTGCAAAATGTCACCCAGTGGCATTCCGGTCTCTTTTAAACGGACAATAAACCGTACCCAGTCGACTTCTTTACTGGTGTAAACACGGCGTCCGCTCGGTGTCCGCTGGACATTTTTCAGCAGGCCTATTTTTTCGTAATAGCGCAGTGTATAGGTACTCAACCCGGTGAGTTCGGAAAATGCTTTGATATTCATTGAAACCTCGCTGAATCGATCTAACTGGCCGTGTGCCACTGTTCGCGGGTAATGTGGTAAAGGCAATGGCACTGTAGCGGATGGCCTTCGGGTAAGGCGGGATGAAGGAAATCTGCGTGACAGTTTTGCATACCCAATTTGCTCATCACTCGTTGCGATGGCTGATTAGTTAAAGCAGTGAACGCCAACACTTGCCTCAGGTCAAGCACAGCAAAGGCAAAGTGGAGTGCAGCCCTCGCGGCTTCGGTTGCGATGCCCTTCCCCCAGCAAGGTGATGCCAGACGCCAGCCAATTTCGACACAAGGCGCAAATGGCAGAGCACTGGTTTCTGCTTGCCGATGCAAACCGACAAAGCCGAGAAAATCGCCCGTTTCTTTATACTCGACTGCCCAGAATCCCCAACCGTTTTCGGCAATCAAAGATTGAATTCGTTTCGCCAGAGCATCACTCTCAGCCTGACTCAAAACGGCAGGGAAATGTTTCATTACCAGGACATCAGCGTTGATCTTAGCGAAGGCAGGGAAATCACTGTCACGCCATTGACGAAGAATAAGGCGTTCCGTTTCGAGGCAGGCTATTCGGCCCGCCTCGTATGTTAACTGGGGCTCAGGAGGCATGACTCAAGCTTGTTTGTCAAACGTTGGCACACCTTCCGGTAACACCACCCAACTCAGTTTTTCACTTACCCAGACGTGCGCTGAAGGTTCAAACAGCGTGTCGTCTTTTAGGCCTACAGGTTTAAGTTTGAGCTTGATAATCTCTGGTTGCGCAGGGTTGAACTGGTAAATACGGTTGCCGCAGGTGCTGCAGGAATAACCGTCATTCAAATTACCGCTGGCGGCAATGCGTCCCCATTTGATCATTTCGCCGCTGAATTCAATCGCATCGGCGGGAATCATAGCAGTCACACTAAACGGTGCCGTCGAAAGCTTCTGGCACTCCTGACAATGGCAGGCAATCACTTTTTTCGGCGCGGCGTGAAGTTTGTAGCTCACTTGGCCACACTGACATGACGCTTCTAATGGGTAGTCCATACATATTTCCTATCGGTAAGAGTAAAGCGCGGTATCGGTCATCGGGCATGCCGCCCAAGCACCAAAGAAAGTGAGTAGCACGTCATCATCACCCACTCCGGATAAATGAGCGACGGCTAATTGGTAAAAATAATGTTTCATTTTTAACAGATGCACAACTCAATTTCTCGCCATATTTTAAAAAAGCAAATAATGATAATTATGTGAGGAAGTTCCATGAAAGTAATGATTCAGTATACTCAAACCGGCATGTACAAAGATGAAGCCTGGGAATCACCAGCACTTCATATTAAAGGCCAGCTGCACGCTGTGTCACCTTCGTATGCCGTTCAGCTTATCCAACGTAATCAGGCGTGCCTGTACACGGATGAGAACAACAATCTCGTCATCAACTCATAATGATGAAGTGGGTTTGTTGTCTTTGGGGAATGATTGTAAATAACGATTAACAGAGTACACAGTTCTACGCTCAACGAGCTTGGTGCTCTCTCAGGGAATCCATGGTATCGGCGCTAAACCGGAACACACCAACAGGAGTAAGGTTTTCATGGATGATTCAATAGCAGCGACTCATTACACTACATGAGTCGCTGTTTTTCAGGCTTCCGCACTGGTAGGGTCAATCACCGCATTCACCGGGTAGATTGCACTGACCGGGAACTCTCCCATCTCCGCATGCTTGCGAATCAGCGCTTCATCAGGCGCAATGTACACACAATACACTTTATCCGGCGTCACGTAGCTCTCAACCCACTGAATTTTCGGGCCTAAAACTTCCAACACGTTACATGATTTCTGTGAAATCGCTCTGAGATCGTCCTGCGTCAGGCTACCCGCCCCCGCAAGATCCCGTTCAATAACATATTTAGGCATACTTACCTCCTGTTTGTACCCGGTAAGTATAGACCAGCGATCTCGCGTTCATAAGTTGACAGACCAGTCACTGCAAGGCTTGAGCGCATAGTGGCATATTTCAACGGCGGTTGAATTTGGCTCGTTTTCTGGCAGCACAGCGCAATAGAATATCCGCCTTTTCAGGCTCGCTTGATCGTGTCCAGGCAAGAATTTCTTCTAGCGTACGAAAACAGCCCAGACAGACATCGTTGTCGTCCAGGCAGCAGTTACGGATACAGGGGGACGGAACAGCCGATTCGGATTCAGTGCTTGCCATAGCGATTAAACCAGCGATTTGGTCAGATAATAGCGTTCAGTGGACACCGGATGATCGTGCAGGATCATCTGCACTTCGTAACCCAGTTTTTCATAAAACGGTTTGGCTTGAAAACTGAACGTATCAAGCAGACAAGCCTGGCATCCTTTCTCACGGGCAAACGCCTCAGCCTGCAGCAGCAGATCACTGCCCAGTCCACGACCTTTGCGGTTTTTATCGACCCAAAGAAACTTAACCATGAGCCAATGGCCAAAAATTTCACCATAAAGCCCTCCCGTTTTGACACCGTGTTCATCTTCCGTGAAACAGGCGATATCGGTACGGTACACATCGCCTAAATGCGGAAAATTGTGTTCGCGTAAGCCATTTCGGATGATCTCTATTTCGGCTTCCGTTGGTGTGGTGGTGATGGTCACTGACATATTAACTTCCTGATAATCCAGCATTAACGTTTCGTTATAATGCCTACACCATGCCACCAGAATAGAAAAAAAGCCAGACGATAAACGCAGGCTTTTTCAGTTTAACCGGGCATGTTAGCAGTTGCCCTTTTTGGCCTGCCCCGGAGGACAGAAACGGCCATAATCACCATCGTGTGAATCGCTTGATCTGACTTTCACGTCAACATCATCAACACGACCTTCCACACGGGTAAGCTGGCAGCCAAACAAGGTAAACGACACTGCGGCAATCAAAAGATAGTTTTTCATCGGACCTTACTCATTAGTGAGTTTTATATCGATATTTGATATTGAAAACTTTAACCAACCAAAGTCCGATGAATGTTCAGCGTACGTCAGAGCTTTTCAATAATTGCGCCGCTTGACGGGGATCGCGTAGATGAATAAAGCGTATGTGACTAAAGTCAGCGTCTTGCATCATCGTCAAATAACGCTGACGATTTTTGTAGTAAGTCTTTAGCGTCCACCACACGATGGAATCACGGCTGAAGAAACTTTTACGCAGCGACTCCCGGTTCCCTGTCCCGGGCCACAATTCACGGCCAGACAAGCTACGTGATACGGCCCGCTTTATCGCCTGGCAAGTGGTGCGCGTAAATGAGTAATCCAGCCAGATGACGGTATCCACCCTCTGCCACTTGACTGGTACAGTGCGATTGTAATTACCATCCAGCACCCATGCATCGCCATTTAACGCCTGCTCAACGCGAACGAAGAATTCTGCATCCGGTGTTTCTTCCCAGTTGGGTTGCCAGAATAAGGCATCCATCTCGATGTAAGGCGCGCAGATCTGCTGGCTAAGTTGACGGCCAAACGTCGATTTGCCGCTTCCACTGGTCCCAACGACATTAATTCGTTTCATGCTGGATCTCTCCCATCACCGATGAAAACCTTGATTCAGACTATTTAAGTGGAAACACTTTCTCAAAGTACTCGAGAACGATATCAGACTCTTCGTTGAACGCCACGCCAACTTCCTGAGCGTACTGCGTAAAGAAATCGATGTGAGCTGCACGCCACCACGCGTACGAACCATCTCCCTCACCTTCAAGCGCAGCGAATTCCGCACTGATTTGATTGAAGGGCATCACTTCGACTTTGTTGAGGCGAATAATACACACGGGCTCCTGCTGCCAATTGAGAACAACCGTTATGCGTCCAACTTCTGGCAATGGTTCACTGTCGGCATCATAGCCCGCTTTCAGGCTGCATGAAGCGCGTTTAACATCGTCATTTATTAGGCGAGCGCACTCGTTCGCGTTGTATTCATCCGCGCAGAAATATTCCGCCGAGATCTGTGGAATGGCTTCTTTTTGTGATGACGACAATGTCGCTAAGTATTCATCCAGCAATGCCTGTTGATCGGGGGTCATAAATGCTCCTTTATTGTGTTAAATGCGTTTACCTTTCCATGCATAAAAAACGGCCAACTTGGCCGCTTAGGTCGCGCTAGAGGCAGATTAAACCGTTTGAGCCATCAACCACGCTGGTAACTCGCGTTTTGTCCAGCGGGCAAAACCCATTTTCTCAGCGAGATAAAAACGTCGGTAGGCACTGACCGCATCGCCACGGATTTTGTATTCATCCGGCATCGCTTGAGCAAACTCGGTCAGCCCAATCGATGGATACGTGTGCTGCTGAATCAGCTCCAATACTGCCATAGATTTGTGGTCTACCGATTTATCGTAACGAAACTTATATTCTGTATTCAATTCACGAACAAGCTCGGTCAACCAGAGAAAATTATCGTAAGATTCTTCAACCCACAAAACACAAGGATGTTTCAAGTGAGTTGACTTGTAAGGTGTCTCAAAACCCTTTTTATTCAAAGCTGTACATAGCAATTGTACGCTTTCCAGAATCATTTTGACGACGTGTTGATCGCAATGATATTGCGCACATAACTTAATATCGTCATCCAGAATAAAAATATTCACGCCCCAACTCCCACGCTGCGATTTCCATAAACCTTCTTCTTACGCAAAAGTGGCGCGCAGGATCGATCAAATAGGTTGATTGAGCTATTTTTCGACACTAACTGGATAAGACAGCGAACATTGCGCCAATAATTGGGTGACGGCCCGCTGTTGATACCAATTATTAAACACCAGCTCACAGGCCGATACGTTCAATCTGCCAAATGAATGTTGGCGAAACTGCTGACACAGTTTACGCAGCGCTTTAGCATCATTCATAGGCGAACGGAAGCGTACTGCGCTGGCATGTGCGGTGACCAACTTATAGCGGCTATCGACGCTCGTTCTTAGTCCTGATTTTTTAAAACCACTCCTCAATTGATCGCGCAATTGACTCAACCCATTTCCGATGGGGTACCCCTGAATCACGATACATTCCGGCGAAGCACTGACTCCGCGAAATTCAATTTCTATCGGCTCAACGTGACTTAAAGCTTGCAGAAACACATCCGCATAGTGGTCAATGTCGATATCCGACAACTGAAAACCCGCTTCACAAGAGATAACCGACAACAGGGTTAAATGAAGTTCGTTTTGCGGATAGAAATATTGCTCTGGTTCCAGCTTTCGGACCTGATGCAAAAACTCGTCGATATTTGCCGTCACTAACGGGCTGTTGGGTTGCAAATAGGCGAGCGCAGTAATACCCCGACGCGTATCGGCTTTATCTTTGAGATAAGGATCCTGCACATACCGCTCATCACGAACGGCTTCACTGAAGCTGTCCCACATGTTTTGGTAAATGGATTCTATCATTGCAAGCAATTGGCTGATCTATAGGCCACTATGATACCCAGCAACACGATGGCCTTTGTTAAGCGAGCGACAAACCACCATCGACCACCAACGTATGCCCGACGATATAACTCGCTTTTGCTGAAATTAAAAACTCAACGGCGTCGACGATTTCATCAGGTCGGGCAAAACGTTCCATCGGTACCACTGCAGATACATCGTCACGTATTGAGGGGACTTCTAACTGGCGTTCATCCCATCTTGGCGTCCAGGTAACACCTGGTGCAACGGCGTTGATACGGATGCCTTGGGCAATATTTTCCAGAGCCAACGAACGAGTCAGCCCTTCCAGAGCATGCTTGGCGGCACTGTACATGGCTGCATTTGGCGTTGGTCTCAGGCCATTGACTGAGCTGATATTGACAATCGAGGCACCAGACGACATCAAGCCAAGTTCATACTTCAGGCATAACGCTTGTGCCCAAAAATCCTGATTGAGCGTATCTTTGAGCAGGTAGTCGGCGACAGTCTCATACGCACCGCGCGATGCCAATGCTGGTGAAGCATTATTCACCGCGACATCCAGTTTCCCATACCGCGCGTCGATAGTGCCGAAGAAGCAAATGACCGCCTGTTCATCAGCAATATCCAAGGCGTGATAATCGACGGATTCCAATTGGGGATAATGCGCCACAGCCTGTTGCCAGGTCGTTGGGTTTCGCGAGCAAGTGATAACCTGATAGCCAAGGGCCAACAAACGCAAAACCATTTCAAGGCCGATGCCTTTCGAGCCTCCAGTCACTAGCGCAGCTTTCATCGACTTCTCCTATATATTCCTTTTCATGTCTGAGCGAATTACATCTCTTCGCTGTAGCGATCCCTGCCGATTCGGCCAAGATGCGTGTGGGTAAAGCCACTGCCGTATTTCAACCCATAGCCCAGCGCTCTATCAAACCCGATATGCGCGATCCAGATTGTGGCTAACGACAAAGCTAAAGATCCCCCAAGAATTACGCCAACAGCGGCCAATCCCAGTGGGATAAGTAGAGAATGCGTGATGTTATAAGCGACTGCGCCTACTACAGGGTTGAACAGATAACCTAGCAGCGCGATATCAGGCACAAGAAACAGCCAGCCAAACAAGCTCCAGCTAAATCCGGAGGTAGAGTAGAAAAGCAAAGAAATCAGAAGGATACAAAGCCCTTCCAAACGCAGTAAAATTTTAGGCTGACCAGTAACAAATGACATGTTGATTCCTTGCAACCCTCGATGCCTGAAAGAGCACCGGAAAGACTTTTAATTAGTACCACGATACCCGTGAAGCGCCATAGAAAACGGCGATAGTGAGAAATTTGAAGGGGCTTGGCCTGCTCAATATTGCAGGCCAAAGAAAGGATTATCAGGTAAACGTATTGATATACAGCGCTTCAACCTTATCTCTTGCCCACTGTGTCTTTCTTAAAAACTTGAGTGACGATTTGATCGACGGATCATTCTCAAAACAGTTCACTCGGACTTCGCGATACAAACCATTCCAACCATAATGTTCAACTAAACGAGTCAGGATTTTCTCAAGGGTTAATCCATGCAACGGATTATTAGGTTGTGGTTGGCTCATCAATTCTATTCCAATATCGAAGTAATTCGCCGCTGAATACCAGCGGCACAAGCGGGCAGTCTAACAGATTCGAAGCATTCCACCCTATTCCTTTGTTCAAGGCTGGCGAGCCTTAATCATTTGCCTGTAAAGGCAACGAACCATTCATTGGGCATTAGATTGAACGATTGACGTTAAGCAACACTGAAAAGCGCGCAGACTACGGACAGTATTGCATACTCTTTAACTGTTACCTCATCTCTGTTTTTATACTCAGCCAAGCACTCTTTGATCGTTTCTGCCGTCACTGGTTTACCGCTGACAACGAATCCTTGCTCGGTAAGTTGTACCAGCTCTTCACGATATGTCGCAGCATGAACATCAATATAGGTGAGTGTGGTTTCTTTTTGCAAAAATTGTACGGTGACCATCAAGGCTCCTTTTCCGTGACACATAAAACGACGCATTCAGACTGTTCACGCCACGTTGAGAGCTATGGGTTCATACACATTGTCGATGTAGCCATACGCTAGCATAGACGACATCAGGATTGGAGAGAGTGAACGCTGAAACAAGCGATCAGCTACAGTTATTCTCCTGCATAACGAGTTTTTTATAAATTAAACGACAATCAAGAAGTTAGTTTAATGTCCGCGCGATGCGCGATCTCCGTATCAAAACCATCAATACTATTTTGGTTTTTCTTCAGCCAGTATTGCTCAATACCTTCCACGCCTTGGCGATCTGACCATTTAGCCAAGTCATCGCGGTCGCCCTCATAATTGAAATAAGGTACTGACATTCCGCACGATGACTGCACCATATCAATATCCAAAAGAAAGATTTGGCGCGATGCGACACTGGCCGGAAAGAGCCCGACATACTGAGGCCATTCACTATCCTTACTGTGCAGTACTTTAGCTTCACCGTAAGCACGCAGAATCAAAGGAGCACCATCAAATGCACAGAACATCACCGTCATTCGCGTATTTCTAAGCACGTGTGCCGCGGACTCGTTTCCACTCCCGGTCAAATTCAACCAAGCAATTTGCGTTGGACTGATCACTCTTAGTGAATCACCGCCTTTAGGAGAGATATTGACCCGCCCACTCTCTGCCGCCGTTCCCACAAAGTAGATCTTCTGCTGTGCGATAAACTCGATATGTTGATCCGATAATGAAGAAAATTGCTTACCCATGCGGATGCCTCCCTGACGTGATATTGATTTCCATGAAGAAGAAGTTGACGACCAAGCCATACTAACGGCTCTTGTTATGCATTGGATAGCATTATTGAGTCATTTTTTCGGTATCGGTTGGGTCAGAACCCGACTTGTCGGTCCACTCATTAAATTAAATAGTTTGTTACATTTACTAACAATAAATATAATAACCATTCTTATTTGGTTTAACTGAGATATTCATAGATGAAAAAATTCCTTCTGCTGCCACTCCTTCTGAGCGCAAGCCTGCCAGCACTGGCTGACACTCCTACTTTCGAGATTGAAATTAAGGATCACCAATTCCACCCAGCACAACTCGAGATTCCGGCACATCAACAGGTAAAACTGATTGTGAAAAACCTTGATGACACGGCTGAAGAATTTGAAGGTGAAGATTTCCATGCTGAAAAAGTGATCGCAGGCCACGGTGAAGCAACCATTTTGGTTGGTCCTTTCGGCCCGGGCGAATTTGAGTTTATCGGTGAATTTCATGAAGACACCGCTAAAGGTGCTTTGATCGTTAAGTAAGTGAGGAAGACTCATGCTGAGTTCCGCAATTATTGTCTTTCGAGAGGTGCTGGAAGCCGCGCTTATTGTCACGATTCTGATGGCAGCCACTAAAGGCTTACCTGGCCGAACTCGCTGGATTTTCGGAGGTGTCACCGCTGGTCTCTTTGGCGCTTTAGCCGTCGCCTTCTCCGCAGGTGCCATTGCGTCAACATTTGAAGGTATGGGGCAAGAACTGTTTAATGCTGGTATCTTGTTGACGGCAGTATTGATGCTTGCATGGCACAACATCTGGATGTCAAAGCATGCTCGCGAACTAGTAGCTCACTTAAAGCAGGTCAGCTCCAAAGTGAACGAAGGCTCATTGCCACTTTACTTCCTATCTGTGGCCACTGGCCTTGCGGTACTACGCGAAGGTTCGGAAGTGGTTCTGTTCCTTTATGGTGTCGCGGCTGGCGGTGATTCGGGTATATCGCTGCTGACAGGCGGAATCTTTGGCGTCGTTTCGGGCATCATTGCAGGTGCTCTGCTCTACTTCGGCCTCTTACGCATTCCGACTCATCTGCTGTTCAAAGTGACGGGCTGGATGATTCTGTTCTTAGCTGCAGGCCTCGCGGCATCAGCAGCTGGTTATTTGATGCAAGCGGGCATTCTGACCGCTCAGGCACCATTATGGAACTCCAGTTCTATCTTGTCTGAACGTTCAATCGCTGGTCAGCTACTGCATATTTTGGTTGGCTATCAAGCTCGGCCAACTGCGATTCAGCTTGCTTTTTACCTCGCTACCCTTGTGCTTATCTCTGTTGGCATGCGTTGGGCGAGTCGTTCTGAGTCCGCATCACGCAAAGTTTCCAAAATCTAAATCTCTCTACGGCTCCTTCGGGGCCGTATTTTCCCCTGCCAAATCCTCTGCCTCTATTTGTCAAAAACACCCACCTCAAGAACTGGAATACTACCGACGAAATTGTTAAATGGCCGAACACATCTGCGCGAGTTCGCTGACAAGTAACTTCGTATGAAATTGAGGGACGAGAGCTCTAGAAGGTATTTGAACTAAGAGACGAAGAATTCCAGAAAAGAAAAAAGGAGAGCAAATGCTCTCCTTCTCTTAAACCGGTTCTGCTAATTACAGAGCAGCTTTCGCTTTTTCTACAAGAACAGCAAACGCTGCTTTGTCGAATACTGCGATATCAGCCAGGATCTTACGGTCGATCTCGATTGATGCTTTCTTAAGACCGTTGATGAAACGGCTGTAAGATAGACCATTTTGACGAGAAGCCGCGTTGATACGTGCAATCCACAGTTGACGGAATTGACGTTTCTTAGCGCGACGGTCACGGTAAGCGTATTGACCAGCTTTAGTAACTGCTTGGAAAGCTACGCGGTAAACACGTGAACGTGCACCGTAGTAACCTTTAGCTTGTTTCAGAACTTTCTTATGACGTGCACGAGCTTGTACACCACGTTTTACGCGAGGCATTATGCTTCTCCTAAACTAAACGAATTAAAAACTAAAAACAAATTAAGCGTATGGCAGACAACGAACGATACCCGCAACTTCACATTTAGGAAGAATTGAGTTTGGACGTAGTTGACGTTTGTTCTTAGTTGTACGCTTAGTCAGGATGTGACGTTTGGTAGCGTGTTTGAACTTAAAACCACCAGCAGTTTTCTTGAAACGCTTAGCAGCACCTTTGTTGTTTTTCATCTTAGGCATGATGAATAACTCCGCATTGTAGTAGTTTAATAAACAACGTAATTAGGGCGAATAAAACCCAACCTCGTTACCTTAAGCAACTCGGCCAGGTTTATTACTTGCAAGCCGTTAATTACTTCTTCTTAGGGGCTAGAACCATGATCATCTGACGACCTTCAATCTTCGTTGGGAAAGATTCCACAACAGCAAATTCTGCAGTGTCCTCTTTCAAACGATTCAGAACGTCAACACCGATGTCTTGGTGAGCCATCTCTCGGCCACGGAAGCGAATTGTTACTTTCACTTTGTTGCCTTCTTCAAGGAAACCGGTCAGGTTGCGTAGTTTTACCTGATAGTCTCCAATATCAGTCCCAGGACGGAATTTAACTTCCTTAATCTGGATCTGTTTTTGCTTCTTCTTCTGCTCTTTAGCAGCTTTGCTCTTTTCGAAGAGGAATTTGCCATAGTCCATTACACGACAGACTGGTGGCTCGGCGTTAGGGCTGATCTCTACAAGATCCATACCAGCTTCTTCGGCTGCTGCTAGTGCTTCTTGGATCGAAACGATACCAACAGACTCACCGTCAGCGCCTGTTAAACGAACTTCACGAACGCCACGAATTTCACCGTTTAAACGGTGCTGGTTTTGTTTGGCCGGTACTTGGCCACGTCTTCCGCCTTTAATAGTTTATTCCTCCAGATTTAACTTACGGGCAGCAATCTCGGTCTGGATATGTGAAATAAAGTCATCCAGTTTAAACTTACCAAGATCTTTACCTTTACGTGTACGTACTGCAATTTCTCCGGCTTCCATTTCTTGGTCGCCACAAACCAACATGTACGGGACACGCTTTAAAGTGTGTTCGCGGATTTTAAAGCCTATCTTCTCATTTCTCAAGTCCGCTTTTGCTCGAATACCACATTTTTGTAGCTTTTGAGCCACTTCCTGAGCGTAATCAGCTTGTTTGTCTGTAATATTTACGACAACTGCTTGCTCTGGCGCCAACCAAGTTGGGAAGAAACCTGCGTATTCTTCGATAAGAATACCGATAAAACGCTCTAATGAGCCTAAAATCGCGCGGTGAATCATTACAGGTACCAAACGCTCGTTGTTCTCACCTACGTATGTTGCGCCTAGACGCGAAGGCAGGTTGAAGTCGAGTTGCACAGTACCACACTGCCACGCACGGTCCAGACAGTCGTATAGCGTGAATTCGATCTTAGGACCGTAGAATGCACCCTCACCCTCTTGAATTTCGTAAGCGATACCCATCGCTTCCAGAGAGTATTTCAGTGCTTCTTCTGATTTGTCCCAAATCTCATCACTACCTACGCGTTTTTCTGGGCGAGTAGACAGTTTCACGGCAATGTTTTCGAAACCGAAAGTAGTGTATGTGTCGTACACCATCTTGATGCACGATGTCACTTCTTCCTGAATTTGGTCTTCAGTACAGAAGATATGAGCATCGTCCTGAGTAAAGCCACGAACACGCATGATACCGTGCAGCGAACCCGATGGCTCGTTACGGTGACATGAACCAAATTCTGCCATACGCAGTGGCAGATCGCGGTACGATTTCAGACCTTGGTTAAAGATCTGCACGTGACCCGGACAGTTCATTGGCTTGATTGCGTAATCACGGTTCTCAGATGACGTTGTAAACATCGCATCTGCGTATTTGTCCCAGTGACCTGAACGTTCCCAAAGAACGCGATCCATCATCAGAGGACCTTTTACTTCCTGGTAACCGTATTCTGTCAGCTTGTGACGAATAAAGACTTCCAGATCACGGAAAATAGACCAGCCATTGTGATGCCAGAACACCATACCTGGTGCTTCTTGCTGCATATGGAACAGGTCAAGCTGCTTACCGATCTTACGGTGGTCACGTTTCGCCGCTTCTTCCAGACGAGTCAGGTGAGCTTGCAGCGCTTTTTTATCGTGGAACGCAGTACCGTAGATACGTTGTAGCATTTTGTTATTGCTGTCGCCACGCCAGTAGGCACCTGCCACGTTCAACAGTTTGAAGTGTTGGCAGAAGCCCATATTTGGCACATGCGGACCGCGACACATGTCGATGTATTCTTCATGGTGGTAAAGACCAGGACGATCATCGCGAGCAACGTTTTGGTCCAAGATTTCCATCTTGTATGGTTCTTGGCGCGCTTCAAATGTGTCACGCGCTTCCTGCCAGCTGACTTTATTTTTAACAACCTGATATTTGGTTTTCGCCAGCTCTTTCATGCGAGCTTCGATCTTCTCGATGTCGTCTTGTGACAGAGATTCTTCTAGATCGATATCGTAGTAGAAGCCGCTATCGATAGTTGGACCGATCGCCATTTTTGCTTGTGGGTAAAGTTGCTTCAGCGCATGGCCAAGCAAGTGGGCACAAGAGTGACGAACAATTTCCAGACCATCGACTTCATCTTTCGTGGTGATGATTTCAAGGCTTGCGTCGTTTTCGATCAAATCGCACGCATCAACACGAACACCATCAACACGGCCTGCAATGGTCGCTTTCGCCAGACCAGGACCGATAGATTGTGCAACTTCTAGAGTAGAAACCGGGTTGTCAAATTGACGCTGACTGCCGTCAGGAAGAGTAATAATAGGCATGAGATATCCTTACAGTGGTGTTGCACACTAAGCAACACATGTTCAGTTTGATTAAGTGAGCCATCGATGATCACTCGGTAACACGAATACCGGATTATCAACGGAAACCGAATTGTACCTAGCTCACATAACGAATGTAAAGTAAGAATATTTCAGGGAAAAGAAAAAGCCCGCAGATTATCCGCGGGCTCTCTTTATATATAGCAGCGTGAACTATTACGCTTCAGTGCGACGACGGCTGTGACCGCGTTCACCACGATGGTTACCACGGTGATCGCCACCACGGTTGCGATCGAAACGACGCTCACCACCTTCACGGCTGCCGCCTTCGCGGTTACCACGGAAGCCACCTTCACGACGACCACCTTCGCGGCTACCACCTTCACGGTTACCACGGAAACCACCTTCACGACGGCTGTTACCGCCTTCGCGACGACCACGAGACTCACGGAAGTCATCGAAATCACATACAACAGCGCCAACTTCTTTCTGACGAATACGCAGCTTACGCAGTTTACCCGTGACATCAGCAGACATTTCTTTCGGCAGCTGAACAAATGTGTGGCCTTGAGCCAGTTTGATGGCACCGATAGAGCCTTTAGTCAGACCCAGTTCGTTAGCCAGTGCACCAACGATGTCTTTTACTTGAACGCCTTGATCGCGGCCCACTTGCAGCTGGTATGTTTCCCAGTCAGTGTTTGCAGCGAACTCACCACGGCCACCAAACTCACGACGACCTTCACGACGGTCACCACCTTCACGACGCTCGCGACGACGTGCTTTGTCACGTTCCATTGCTTCTAGCATTGGGTCTTCACCAACGTAGAACAGAGGACGTTTACCTTGCTGACGTTTCAGCAGGATTGCAGCCAGAGTCGTTGCATCCAGTTCCAGAGAAGCTTGCAGTTTCTCAACCAGCTCAGAGAATTTCTCCAGAGAAGTGTGCTCTTTCTCTGCTTCCAGCTCAACAGCCAGTTGGCTCAGACGTGCTTCAGCCACTTTATCGCGGTGTGGAAGTTGGATCTCTTCCATAGAAGAACGAGTAACACGTTCGATAGTACGTAGCATGCGGATTTGGTTAGTACGAACCAGCAGGATCGCTTTACCTTTACGTCCAGCACGACCAGTACGGCCGATACGGTGGATGTATGATTCCACATCGAACGGAATGTCGTAGTTAAATACGTGAGTGATACGTGGCACATCAAGACCACGAGCAACAACATCAGTTGCTACCAGAATATCGATCACGCCTTGTTTGATATGATCAACAGTACGCTCACGCAGAGACTGCGGAATGTCACCGTGTAGTGCCGCAGCTTTGAAGCCACGTGCACATAGCCAATCAGCCAGGCGCTCAGTATCTTGGCGAGTACGTACGAACACGATAGACGCGTCAGTTTCTTCAGTTTCAAGAAGACGAGCCATCGCTTCATCTTTCTCTACGCCTTTTACAACCCAGAATTGCTGCTCTACTTTAGCAACAGTTTGGTTAGAACCGGCAACGTCAACACGAGCAGGTTCACGTAGGAAGCGATCAACGATGTCTTTTACCATTGGAGGCATGGTTGCAGAGAACAGAACACGCTGTGCTGTTTCTGGTGCTTGTTCCATGATCCAAGTTACGTCGTCAACGAAGCCCATTTTCAGCATTTCATCCGCTTCATCCAGAACGAATGTATGACATTCGTCCAGGTGCAGACGTTCACGGCTGATCAGGTCTTTAACGCGGCCTGGAGTACCGACAACGATATGTGCGCCAGATTTAAGAGCGCGCATTTGATCTACGATAGAAGCACCACCGTAGATTTCTAGAACTTTCAAACCCTTGATGTTCTGACCCAGATTTTTAATTTCTGCCGCTACCTGGATAGCCAGTTCGCGGGTTGGAGCCATTACGATTGCTTGTGGCTTGTACTGAGACAAATCCAATTTGTTCAGTAGTGGCAGCGAGAATGCTGCGGTTTTGCCTGTACCTGTTTGTGCTTTACCTAGTGCGTCGCGGCCTTCCAGAAGAAGAGGAATTGCAGCAGCCTGAATTGGAGTTGGAGAAACGAAGCCCATTTCGTTAAGGGCAGAAAGGATTGCACTGTTTAGTGCTAAGTCACTGAATTGAATGACAGATTCTTGCATGGGGATCCCACTAAAATAATGAATAACCAAGGTCCCACGTGCTTTACCATTCCAACTAATCCAAGAAAGTTGCTGAATCCGTTCAGATGCGGACGAGTATCAAAAAGCATCAAGCCACTAGGGACATCTAAGGGAGGCGGATTATTCCCTAAACGCATAAAAAAAGCTAGAAAAAATTGAAATTCATCACAATTTTTTCTCAGTAGTGATAAAATGCCGCCTCAGTAACGTGCTAACAGCCCTAATTCCAAGAAATTAGCTGATAATTTCAGCAATTAAACTAGGTTCAACCAGCGCTGAAAATCACGTTTTCGGTAGTAATAATCATAGTCAATGATTATAGTGTGCCCAATTAACCGAGTCAGAAATAAAAAAGATGTTTCAAGATAACCCGCTACTTGCCCAATTAAAGCAACAGATTCAAGAAAACCTGCCAAAAAAAGAAGGTCAAATTAAAGCGACCGACAAAGGTTTTGGTTTTCTCGAAGTCGACAGTAAAACCAGCTTCTTTATTCCGCCACCATACATGAAGAAATGTATGCATGGCGACAAAGTGGTGGCCATCATCCGTACGGAGAAAGAGCGCGAAGTCGCTGAGCCGCAAGAACTGATCGAACAATCGCTGAACCGCTTTATCGGCCGGGTTAAACTCCACAAAGGCAAACTGAACGTTGCTCCGGATCACCCGCAACTAAAAAAAATGCCGCTCAAGGCAAAGACCAAGAAAGGTCTGAACCCTGAAGATTTTAAAGAGGGCGATTGGGTTGTCGCCCATCTGACTCGTCATCCGCTGAAAGACGACAATGGTTTCTTTGCCGAGATTTCAGAAAAAATCACCGACGCCGATGACAAGATTGCACCTTGGTGGGTGACGTTGGCCGAAAACGATCTGCCAAACTGCGAACCTGCAGGAATCGAAAACTGGGAACTTAAGGACGACGCCGATCTTGAGCGTACGGATCTGACGACTATTCCATTCGTCACCATTGATGGTGAGTCAACCAAAGATATGGACGATGCGCTGTATGCGAAGAAGCTGGAAAACGGTAGTTTCGCTCTTACTATTGCTATCGCCGATCCGACCGCCTACATCACACCTGAAGATGATATGGATAAAGTGGCGCGCGAACGTGGCTTCACTATCTATCTACCTGGCCGCAACATTCCAATGTTGCCACGCGATCTGGCAGATGAATTGTGTTCATTGATCGAAAATGAAGTGCGCCCTGCCCTGTGCTGCACGGTAACCGTCGATAAAGATGGTGTGATTGGTGATGACATTCGCTTCTTTGCAGCCAACATTAAGTCGCATGCCCGTCTGGTCTACGATCACGTTTCAGACTGGCTCGAAACGGGCTCAAGCGACGCCTGGCAACCAAGTGAAGAGATTGCTCAGGTTGTCCGTGACCTTTACGAGTTTTCTCAGGCACGTGCAAACTGGCGTGAGACACACGCGGTTGTTTTCCCTGATCGCCCTGACTATCGTTTCGAACTGAGTGAAGACAACGATGTCGTCGCCATTCACGCCGATTCTCGTCGCACGGCAAACCGTCTGGTTGAAGAATCGATGATTACCGCGAATATCTGTGCAGGTAAAACACTACAGGCCGCATTTGGTACTGGTGTGTTCAACACACACGCTGGCTTTAAGCCGGAGAAAGTCGCGGATATCGTTGAGCTGATGAACTCGCACGGAGCACAATGCAGCGAAGAGAGCGTAAACACGGTTGAAGGTTTTGCCGCTTTGCGTCGCTGGCTGTCTACCCAAGAGACTTCTTATCTGGATAACCGTATCCGTAAGAGCCAGAGCTACAGTGAAATTGGTAACCAACCACTGCCTCATTTTGCAATGGGCCTGGACGTTTATGCGACCTGGACATCACCGATTCGTAAGTACGGCGACATGATCAACCATCGCATGCTGAAAGCACATATTCTGGGTAAAGAATCTGTGCAAAAGCCAGATGAAACAGTTGGCGAAGAACTGGCTCTGCACCGCAAACACCATAAGATTGCAGAACGCAACGTGGCTGACTGGTTGTATGCCCGCACTCTGGCAGAAGAGCCAGCAAAAGAGACTCGCTTCACCGCTGAAATCTTCGATATCAACCGTCCTGGCATGCGTGTTCGCTTACTAGAAAACGGCGCAATGGCTTTCATCCCTGGCGCGCTGATTGTTGATAATAAAGAGCGTATCGAGTGTAACGGCGAAGAAGGTACAGTATCCATCGATAAAGAAGTCGTGTACAAACTGGGCGATACGCTGGAAGTGGTTCTGACTGAAGTAAATCAAGAAAACCGCAGCGTAGTGGCTAAGCCGACTCAGGTTTTTGCAGATGCGCCAGCCGCTCCAGAAGCCACCGAAGAGCCAACCGAGGCTTAATTATTAACGCTCAAAAAAGGCATTCAAATGAATGCCTTTTTTATTGTCCCCGTTTTGTCCATCAGAACCAGAAATAGGATTTAGGGTCTTTTTCTACTTCCCGAATCAACGCGGTCAGATCACCACTTTTGGATAAATAAGGGTATGGCATCCATTCCGGAGATTCACCCAGACCAGAAGGTACATACAACGCCCACAGCCGGGACTCTTCTTCCCAGACCACTTTGGCCACCGGGCTGGTGTAATCACAATGGGCCGAGTCCAACTTGAAGTGGCTCTGAATAAACTGCACCCCATTTTCAATGGATTCAAATCCGGATTTGCCCAATTCCGCGGGTAAACTCTGATTTCGATTGTGACAAACCAGCTCCGCTCTTCGTTCTATCTGACGCTGCAGTAAACTAATAACCGCCATGACTCCCTCAACGCCTTACTCAACCCGCCGACCGACTCAGTATCTCCTGAAAGAACTGAATTTTCTATGATCTCAATGTGTTTTGAGTATAACCCATCCCCCTTAAACCGGAGACATTTCACACAATCCCATGGGAACAGGCTGATGATTCACAAAAATGTCATCTAAGCGACATAACATAATGCCCTGTTCTATTACCTATTTTTGGAGTTCACTTATGCTACGGGTCGCGCTTGCTGCTCTTTGCTCACTTTCTCTTTTGACCTCTTTTGCGCAAGCGAGCGAGATTAATGTCTCTGGTTCCACGTCGGTTGCCCGCATCATGGATGTGCTCGCAGAAGAATACAATGCAACACACCCGAATAGTTACATCGCGGTTCAAGGTGTCGGTTCTACCGCAGGGATCACTCTGCTGAAAAAAGGCGTGGCGCACATTGCCATGAGTTCTCGTTATCTGACCGAAAGCGAAGAAGAGGATTCTCTCAATACCTTTTTACTTGCTTATGATGGTTTGGCGGTCGTGGTGAACCGCGCGAATCCTGTCAGCGATCTGTCGCGTGAACAGCTGTATGACATTTACAAAGGCAAAATTAATAACTGGAAGCAAGTCGGCGGTAACGATCAGAAAATCGCAGTAGTAACACGCGAAGCCTCTTCGGGTACCCGTTACAGTTTTGAAAGTCTGCTCGGGCTAACCAAAATCATTAATGATCGTTTGGTGTCGGACATTAACCCAAATAACCTGGTGGTCAACAGCAACAGCATGGTGAAAACTCTGGTTAACCACAACTCGCAGGCGATTGGTTTCATCTCAACAGGCTCAGTAGATAAGTCGGTTAAGGCGATTAAGTTTGAAGGCATCGATGCAACGTCTAAAACCATTGCCGATCACAAATACGCATTGTCACGTCCTTTCCTTATCCTGCACTACACTGACAAGGACAGCAAAGAAGCAAAAGCGTTTCTCGATTTCCTGCGCTCAGAGAGAGCCAAAGCGCTGATTGTCGAGTACGGATACATTCCGGTCGGCGAATATAAATAACGCCCACAAAAAAGGAGAGCCTCAGCTCTCCTTTTTCATTTTTAATACGCTTAAAAGTGCAGTTGAATCACCGAGACCACCACGCAACCGGGGCGGCGAACGCCTTCAATCTCAACCTTTATTTCACGCTCGATTTCCAAGCCTTTCTTGATTGGCGTCACTTTAGACAGCGTACTCACTGCGCGAACCCGACTACCCGATTTCACCGGATAAGGAAAACGTACCGAATTCAGACCAATATTCACGACCAGCTTCGCGGTCGGGAAAAGTGAGTTATCCGCATCCACACTGTCTGTCAGTTTTGGCAGCAGAGCTAACGTCAGAAAACCATGAGCGATCGTTGTTTTAAAAGGCGACTCAGCTTCTGCCCTTTCAGGGTTAGTATGAATCCATTGCATATCTTCCGTGACAGCACCAAATTGGTTAATGCGATCCTGATCCACCAGAATCCAGTCACCCGTATGGATAACTTCACCAATGTTTGGCATCAGTTCGTCATACACAGCCTGAGCTTCTGGCTTAAGCACGATAGGCTCCGGCATCTGTACATCTTCATTCGCTGGCTGATGAAACTCTTTTACCCAAGAGAACAGCTGACGATTGTTGGCTTTGCCTAAGAATTCGTCCCAGTATTCGCGCATAGCAGGAGACACCCACTGCTTAAATTCAGCGTGCTTAACAAGATTTTCTGCACGATGTTTAAATAGATCCGCGACTTTCATCAAAACCTCATTCTTAACTAAGAAGAAATGCTAACGTCCTAATTTTGAAGTACTTCACAGTAACCTGCAAACACTTTCGGGCGTACATGCGTATACTCAACCTTTATTTTTTGTTAATTTTCAAAAGGTTATCAATAAAACATTATTTTATTAGCATTTCAAAAATTAGAGTAAATACACGAGTATTTTGGGCAAACTTTGTTCTGATTTTTCTATTCGGGCTTGTCGTTAACTGTAGACAATGACGCGTCTAATAAGCAAATTTGTTGATTTTTAAAGCAATATGCATTCGACCACCAAATACGGCAAACGTTCTCAATTGACATGAGGCGAGCGGATAATTTCTTCGTCCACCCAATGCAGCAGCTTTTTGATTGCTTTCGACAGTACCTGATTCTGACGCACAATATAGCCTAAACTGGCCGAAGGAAAAGTCGGTAAGGGTGTGATGGTGGATTGAAGATTGAGCTTGGGATGCAATGCGAAATCCGGAACAATCGCGATACCGAATCCGGCTTCTGCCCAGTCAATCTGTGCATCGACACTGCCGACTTCCATAATGCGATATTTAGGCAATTTTAAGTCCGGCAATGCCGGATCCATTAAATCTCGCGTGCGGGTATCGTGTCCCAGCAAAATTAAGGTTGGCGCTTCAAGATTATCGACCACCTCCCCGTTCTGCCACGCTTCCAAGCCATTTCCCAACGCGCACCACTTCACCTGCTTAAGCTCAGTAAAATGCAGTGGTTGACTCTCTTTTTGTGCCATCACAAAGCCAAGATCCGCTTTGGCACTCTTGACCAGGTCCGCAGCCTGTGACGACGTCGTATTCAGCAACGTCAGATCTATTCCGGGAAATTCCGACTTAAACGATTGGAACGGTCCAATCAGTAACCAGCGGGAAATAATGTCACTGGCAGCAATGGTGAGAGTGCCTTGGCAAAGGTCGTTAATCGCATTGAGATCGGCTTGGCAACTTTGTAGCTCCATCAACGTATTTTGCGCGCTCTGCAACAAACGTTCACCCGCCTGAGTCAGACGAAAGGGATTACGTTCAATGAGCTTTACCCGTGTGCTCTGTTCAAGCTGTTTGATGTGTAAACTGACGTTTGGCTGGGTCATGTGCAACTCGCTGGCGGCTTTCCCAAAGTGCTCAAGACGAGCCAACGTCACAAATGTGTTGAGCCAGTGGAGATCAAGCATATCAGCTCCTGAACGATAGAAAGGACGGTGAAGGCGCGACCTTCAGTACGATAAGCGCTTACATTCAGTCGTTCAAATTATCCCGATATGAATTTCTTATCAAGCCAATAATGATTATTAATTTTTCTTATTTCAGTCCGCCCCCTAGGATAGGTTGGTAACTTTTGAGGAGATTAAAACATGTCGTCTATCGTTGTTGTGGGTGCAAACTGGGGTGATGAAGGTAAAGGCCGTATTGTGGACTATTTGGCAGATAGCGCCGCAGCGAGCATTCGTTTTCAAGGCGGTAATAACGCCGGCCACACCGTTGTAAATGACTTTGGTACATTCAAACTGCATCAGCTGCCAAGCGGCGTGTTTAACCCAGGTTGTCTTGCCGTTCTCGGCCCAGGTATGGTTATCAGCCCTGCTCCACTTTCTCAGGAGATTGCGGAAGTAAAAGCGGCAGGTGTTGACGTTAACCTATGCATTTCAGATCGTGCGACGCTATGTCTGCCATTACATGCACTGGAAGATACACTGGAAGAAGAACGCCTCGGTGACGGCGCTTACGGTTCAACACGTCAGGGTATCGCGCCAGCATACGGCGACCGCGTCATGAAGAAAGGTATTCTGGTAGGTTGGTTGAAGCAACCAGAAGTATTGCGTGAGCGTATCCAATTCATGCTGGACTGGAAATTGCCTCAATTGAAAGCGCTTTACCCGTCATTCGAATTTTCTCAAACCGCAGAAGAAATGACCGAATGGCTGTTGGAAGTTTCTGCGCCATGGCGCGACGCGATTTGTAACGTGAGTCAACCGCTCAAAGCGCTGCAAGCGAAGGACGAAAACCTGCTGTTTGAAGCGCAGCTGGGCGCGGGTCGTGACTTAGTTTACGGCGAATACCCATGGACAACTTCTTCCAACGTAACGGCTGCCTATGCTGGTTTGGGTAGTGGCTTGCCAGCACTGCGTCCAGAGCGCGTGATTGCAGTAGCAAAATCATTCAGCTCATCAGTGGGTACCGGTACCCTGATCACGGCGATGGAAGAGCAAGACAGCTTCCGTGAAGCGGCAAACGAATACGGTGCAGTAACAGGTCGTCCACGCGATATGGGCTACTTCGATGCTGTAGCGACCCGCAACGGTGTTGAACTGCAAGCAGCAACTGAAGTTGCGCTGACTAAACTAGACTGTCTGAGCGGCATGCAAGATCTGAAAATCTGCGTCAGCTACGCAGGTGAACACAGTGAAAACCCAATTTGGCCACAAACTTCTGCTCTGGCACCGGTTTACGAACAGATGGAAGGCTGGAACGAAGACATCACAGGCTGCCGCACGTTTGAAAGCCTGCCTCTAGCCGCTCAACATTACGTTCAACGTGTTGAAGAACTGATGGGTGTGCCAGTGAAAATGATCTCTGTGGGCCCAGAACGCGCACAAATGATCCTACGCTAATCAAAAACTAGTGAAACTGAGGCCGACAATTCCTGTCGGCCTTTTTTATATCCAAAATCATCGAACGAGCATGACGTCACCGATTAGCTAAATTTGTAAAAAATGGTTGTATATTGCGCAGTTAGCATCATGACGTATTTACATCACTATCATCGACGAGTATAGTTCGTCGCACTACGGAGAGATGGCTGAGTGGTTGAAAGCACCGGTCTTGAAAACCGGCGTACGTTAATAGCGTACCTAGGGTTCAAATCCCTATCTCTCCGCCACATTTAGAAAGCCCGAGCCCTTGATAGACAAGAGCTCGGGCTTTTTCGTTATGGTAACTTTTTTGGCATGATACGTACAAGTGATACGATCATGTTCTTACTCAAAGACCGCAATACAACTTACTACGCTCGTTACTGCTTTTCAAAAGACCTAGTCGAATTAGGTTTTCCTACAGAGCTGAGACTCTCGCTAAGCACCAAAAAACGTTCAGAAGCTATAGATCGACTGATGGTTATCATTAGTCATATCCGAAGCTATATATCGACTTGTGATACCAAGGGTAATATTCCACTTACGATGTAAAGATTAAGGTCTGAGCTAAAAGTCATCCGTCAGAAAAATTTTAGCCCTGTTATAGATGCTCCCCCCCCAACCTGTAAAACCTGTATTGCCTGTATTGGAGGTCAAACCATCTGTTTCACAGCTTCAGATAAACAAACGACTATTAGATGAATTCATTCGATCGAAAGAAGTTGAAGACATTCTCCCTCGGACTATTCAACAACTGGAATCCCGAATTAGCGCCTTTATAAAATACTCTAAGGTGAATACACTTGAAGCTACTACAAAACATGCGATGAATTTTAGAGATGAGTTATTGGGTTCAGTGAATCGCCACTACTTCTGTAGACGACTTTTAGCCTCATTAAAATACTGACGTTCATACTCTAACGGTGATAGCCCATCATTGGAACTATGCTGTCGTTTCGGGTTGTAAAACATCTCTATATAATTAAACACATCCATCT
>NZ_JACDWZ010000012.1:0-327 GCF_016464285.1 Vibrio sp. bablab_jr001 | reverse complement strand
ACTGGTGCAAACACTCAGCGCCAAAGAGCAGCCCGCAGAACCGGAAGTCAAAGACGAGCCGCAGAAAAGCGAGCTGGAAGAGAAAGTCGAAAAGCTCTCCACCCAGCTTGGCGAACTGACCACCAAACTGAGCAGCATCACGGATGAGCAGGCGCGCATCCTTGCGGGTCAGGACGCGGAACCCGAGCAGTACCTGTAAGCACCGGCTTTAGTCTCTCACCCCATTTGTATAGGTAAACACATGCAAGAGCATACCAAAAAGAAACTGAGCGCCTACGTTCAGGCGGTCGCGCAGCAAAACGGCGTCGAGAACGCCACCGAGATGTT
>NZ_JACDWZ010000105.1:0-17382 GCF_016464285.1 Vibrio sp. bablab_jr001 | reverse complement strand
GATGGTAATGCCAGGCGACAACATTCAAATGATTGTTGAACTGATCGCTCCAATCGCAATGGACGAAGGTCTACGCTTCGCGATCCGTGAAGGTGGCCGTACAGTTGGTGCTGGTGTTGTTGCTAAGATCATCGCTTAATCGATAATCTTACTGCGAACCTCGCATTAAAAAAGGGAAGCTTCGGCTTCCCTTTTTGCATTTCGGTTATAAAAAAATTTGCGGCAAAGAAAGTGAGATGCAAAGGCTTTAGAGATTAAACAACGGGTTAGATTTACCTCTATTTCTTGCACTGAAGCTAAGTGATCCAGCCATCAGAATTCCGTGGATCTATATAACGAAACGATCTTAATGAAGTATAAAACCAACTGGTAATAAGAACGATTCTTTTTTATAGTTCTGGCAACAATGATTTTGAGGTTGCAATATGTACGTTTGTTTGTGTCACGGTGTATCGGATAAGAAGATCAAGAAGCTTGCTCTGGAGCAGGGGATCACAGATATTCGCGGCATTAAACGTTGCACTGCGTTGGGTTCGCAATGTGGTAAATGCGTCAAGCAGGCGAAGGAGATCCTTAGCGAAACGATAGTCGTTCAGTATCAACAGGCCAGCTAAGCGCACGACCTTTTTGACACCTTCTCAATTGGTTCTACAGTTATAAGAGCCAAAGAGGAGGGCTTTGTCATGAAAGGTGATCCAATCATCATCCAACACCTGAATAAAATTCTCGGCAATGAACTGATTGCCATCAACCAATATTTTCTTCATGCCCGTATGTATAAAGATTGGGGCTTGAAACATCTCGCGGATAAGGAATACCACGAGTCCATCGATGAAATGAAACATGCAGATCATCTGATCGAACGCATTCTGTTTCTAGAAGGCATTCCTAACCTGCAAGATCTTGGCAAACTGATGATTGGGGAAGACACTAAGGAAATGCTGGAGTGTGACCTCAAGCTGGAGTTGGCTGCCATTCCGGATCTGCGCGATGCTATCGCTTATGCGGAAGATATTCGTGATTATGTGTCACGTGACTTGTTCCAAGACATTCTTGAAGACGAAGAAGAGCACGTTGACTGGCTTGAAACCCAACTCGGCCTGATAGAAATGACGGGCATCGAAAACTATCTTCAGGCGCAAATTGTCGACGAAGATTAACCGCAATCTAGCCAGCGTCATCCCCCGGCTCTGGCTGTTTTCCCTGCTTTTTCCGCGCTAATATTTCCCTTGCTAAAGCTGCTGTCTTTCTGTACTATTCCCGCTCCTTAATTCTCGGTCAATTATCATTAGTTCCTTGCTTCCTCTGGATGACCGGGCCAACTCTGGAAGCTGAATAATCCGTAAGGAGCAAATAATGCGTCATTACGAAATCGTATTCATGGTGCACCCAGATCAAAGCGAGCAAGTTGCTGGCATGATCGAACGTTACACTGGTTCAATCACTGAAGCTGGCGGTAAAGTACACCGTCTAGAAGACTGGGGCCGCCGTCAACTGGCTTACCCAATCAACAAGCTTCACAAAGCTCACTACGTTCTGATGAACGTTGAAGCTGACCAAGCTGTTATCGATGAACTGGAAACTGCTTTCCGTTTCAACGATGCGGTTCTGCGTAACATGATTATGCGTACTAAAGCTGCTATCACTGAACCTTCAATCATGCTGAAAGCTAAAGAAGAGCGTTCTAAGCGTGACGAAGCGAAATTTGAAGCAGACGCTGAGTAATTTCATTGATGACCAATCGAATGGAGTTAAGTGGTTCCATCGCTAAACCTCCGATTCGAAGCCAAAGCCCTTCGGGCATCGAACACTGCCGTTTCTGGCTAGAGCATCGCTCTACGGTGATCGAAGCTGACCTACCGCGACAGGTGTATTGCCGAATCCCGGTGGTTGTCAGTGGGCAAAGGTCAAAAGCGTTAACTCAAAATTTAGTACAAGGCAGCATCATTCAGGTAAGTGGATTCTTGGCTTACCAAACCGGCCGAAATGGCGTGGGGAAATTGGTGCTACATGCCGACAACATTATCCAAATTTAGATCAGGAGATAGCCCATGGCTCGTTTCTTCCGTCGTCGTAAATTCTGCCGTTTTACTGCAGAAGGCGTACAAGAGATTGATTACAAAGACGTAGCAACTCTTAAGAACTACATCACTGAAGCTGGTAAAATCGTACCAAGCCGTATCACTGGTACTAGCGCTAAATATCAGCGTCAACTAGCTCGTGCAATCAAGCGTTCTCGCTACCTAGCTCTACTGCCATACACTGACAAACATCAGTAATTGGCACCGTTTATTAAGAAAGAGGATTAAGCAATGCAAGTTATTCTACTTGATAAAATCGGTAACCTAGGTGGTCTTGGCGATACAGTTAACGTTAAATCTGGTTACGCTCGTAACTTCCTTATCCCACAAGGTAAGGCAGTAATGGCAACTAAAGCTAACGTTGAAATGTTTGAAGGCCGTCGTGCTGAGCTAGAAGCGAAAGTTGCTGAGCAACTGACTGCTGCACAAGCTCGCGCTGACCAAGTTAACGCTCTTGAAGCAGTTGTTATTGCTTCTAAAGCTGGTGACGAAGGTAAACTGTTCGGTTCTATCGGTACTCGTGACATCGCTGACGCTATCACAGCGGCTGGTGTTGCAGTTTCTAAGAGCGAAGTTCGCCTACCTGAAGGCGCTCTGCGCAACACTGGTGAATTCGAAGTTAGCGTTCAACTTCACTCTGAAGTTTTCGCAACTGCGAAAGTACAGGTTGTTGCTGAGTAATTTCAGTATACAGACGAATCAAAAACACCAGCCTCGGCTGGTGTTTTTTTATGTCTGAAGAAAAGTAATCGCTTGTCAGAACAGAAAGATCAGGTTTACAGACAGTACGCTGTCGGCTTTGCTCATGCCGTCTGGTACACGGGTATGGTACTGGCGAGACTGGTTGATTTTAAGCGAGATATCGTCGGTGATGTTGTTGATTACACTCAGTTCTGAATCCAAACGGGTATTGCTTTCACCATTGACTAACGTCAGGTCGGCGGCAAACTTAAGCGATTTTAGTATCTGCCATTCGGTCTTCAAATTGCTGCGGAAAATCGGTTCCTGCACGATGTCAGGAAAGACGACGTCGGTCTTGTCAA
The DNA here is from genome assembly GCF_016464285.1 of Vibrio sp. bablab_jr001. Classification (NCBI taxonomy): domain Bacteria; kingdom Pseudomonadati; phylum Pseudomonadota; class Gammaproteobacteria; order Vibrionales; family Vibrionaceae; genus Vibrio; species Vibrio sp. bablab_jr001. The sequence goes on along the minus strand of NZ_JACDWZ010000105.1, from coordinate 14,258 downwards.
TCTCATCCAGATTCGGTTCCTGATATCGATAGCCGGGACCCAGTTCCAGTTCGACCAACAAACTTTCCGTATGCGTCACCTGATAACCCAGACCGCCAGATAAGGTGTAATCTTTAAAATAAGCACTGTAGCGTGAATCAATGCCTTTAAAGCTGCCGTACAAGTAGGTTTTTGGGCCAAGCTTGTAGTCGGTTTGCAATGAGTAGTTCGATTGGCGCTTATTCTCTTTACCGTTTTTATCCAGCTTGTAAAAACGCCATTCGCCGTTGGTCCGGTGACGACCTTGAATGTATTCACCTTTCAGGCGGGTATTCAGAGACTCCGAACTGGTATTGCCGGTATGCGACTGGTAGCCGAATTCGACCTGACTACTCCAATGAGAAGAAGGTTTCTCGATGTCCTTATCGTTCTTGGGATCCTCGTTCGCATAGACGCTGTAGCTCGTCAACAGGCTAAGACTAAGAAGCCAGACTTTGGACACGCGTTACCTCTGATAAACGGGTTGAATCGTTGCATGATAAGCATCTGTTTGGCTAATTGGGTCATGTGACGGTTAATTCTGCTGTTGTTACACACAAACTTTCGCATCGTTAATTACAAATTACGGATTCTCGCTATAATGGACGGTCATTAAAGAGTTACCGAGTGAAGTCATGGCTGATCCCCGAACAGATAACCGAAACCGTAAACCTTCTGATGCGCAGGTCGATGCGATTAAAGTTCCTCCCCATTCCTTAGAAGCTGAGCAGTCCGTGATCGGCGGCTTGCTGCTGGATAACGAACGCTGGGACACGGTCTCTGAACGTGTATTGACATCGGACTTTTACAGCCGTCCGCACCGCCTGATTTTTGATGGTGTGAAGTCGATTCTGGATGCGGGTAAGCCACTCGATTTGATCACGCTGTCGGAATTTCTTGAGCAACGTGAACAGCTGGAAGACGTGGGCGGTTTTGCCTATTTGGCGGATCTGGCTAAAAACACTCCCAGTGCGGCCAACATTAACGCCTATGCGGAGATCGTGGCTGAACGTGCGCTGGTGCGCAATCTGATTGGGGTGGCGAATGAAATTGCCGATGCGGGTTACGATCCGCAAGGCCGCAGTTCTGAAGACCTGCTCGATCTGGCGGAAAGTAAAGTATTTGCGATTGCAGAAGCGCGCACCACCGAAAATGAAGGCCCACAGAACGTCGACAACATTCTGGAAAAAACGCTTGAGCGTATCGAGCTGCTTTATAAAACGCCGCAGGATGGTGTGACCGGGGTGAATACCGGCTTTACCGACCTCAACAAGAAAACGGCAGGTTTGCAGGGGTCTGATTTGATCATCGTCGCGGCACGTCCATCGATGGGTAAAACCACGTTTGCGATGAACTTGTGTGAAAACGCGGCGATGGAGCAGGAAAAGCCGGTGCTGATCTTCTCGCTGGAGATGCCCGCCGAACAGATCATGATGCGTATGCTGGCTTCCCTGTCTCGTGTCGACCAAACCAAAATCCGTACCGGTCAGCTCGATGACGAGGACTGGGCGCGAATCTCTTCGACCATGGGTATTCTCATGGAGAAGAAGAACATGTACATCGATGACAGCTCCGGTCTGACGCCGACCGACGTGCGCTCACGTGCGCGCCGTATTGCCCGTGAACATGGCGGTTTGTCGCTTATCATGGTCGACTACCTGCAGCTGATGCGTGTACCGGCGTTGTCGGATAACCGAACGCTGGAAATCGCTGAGATCTCCCGCTCGCTGAAAGCGCTGGCGAAAGAGCTGAATGTGCCAGTGGTGGCGCTGTCGCAGCTCAACCGCTCGCTGGAACAACGAGCCGACAAACGCCCGGTTAACTCGGACTTGCGTGAATCCGGCTCCATCGAGCAGGACGCGGACTTGATTATGTTTATCTACCGTGACGAGGTTTACCATCCTGACAGTGCGCTCAAAGGCACCGCCGAGATCATCATCGGTAAACAGCGTAACGGCCCTATCGGTTCTGTACGTCTGACCTTCCAGGGCCAGTTCTCCCGCTTTGATAATTATGCAGGACCGGCATTTGACGACGATGAGTAAAACGATGAGTTACATGAAAGCCGCGACGGCCTGTATTAACCTGGACGCTCTACAGCACAACCTGCAACAGATTAAGCAGCAGGCGCCCAACAGTAAATTGATGGCCGTGGTGAAAGCAAACGGGTACGGGCATGGTCTGCGTCATGTTGCTAAACATGCTTTAGGTGCAGATGCCTTTGGCGTGGCTCGTATCGAAGAAGCGCTCCAATTACGTGCCAGCGGTGTGGTTAAACCGATTCTGCTGCTGGAAGGATTCTATTCAGCGGGTGATTTACCGGTTCTGGTGACCAACAATATTCAAACTGTGCTGCACTGCGAAGAACAGTTACAGGCACTGGAAAGCGCCGAGCTGGAAACGCCGGTGGTGGTGTGGCTGAAAATCGACAGTGGCATGCACCGTTTGGGTGTACGTCCGGAGCAGTACGCGCAGTTTGTGGAACGGTTGCATGCTTGCAACAATGTGGCGAAGCCACTGCGCTATATGAGCCATTTTGGTTGTGCCGATGAGCTGGATAAATCCACGACAAACGAACAAATTGAACTATTTTTATCGTTGACTAACGGTTGTGAAGGCGAACGTTCAATGGCGGCATCGGCAGGCTTGCTGGCGTGGCCGCGAAGCCAGATGGAATGGGTTCGCCCTGGAATCATCATGTACGGCGTGTCGCCCTTTGCTGACAAGAATGCTCAGCAGCTGGGTTATCAACCGGTGATGACACTGAAATCACACCTGATTGCGGTACGTGATGTGAAAGCCGGGGAGAGTGTCGGTTATGGCGCTATCTGGACCAGCGCACGTGACACCAAAATCGGTGTGATTGCGATTGGTTACGGTGATGGTTATCCACGCACGGCACCGAATGGTACACCCGTGGTGGTCAATGGTCGTATTGTGCCTTTGGCGGGTCGCGTTTCGATGGATATGCTGACGGTCGATCTAGGACCGGACGCCAAGGACAAAGTCGGTGATGAAGCCATTTTGTGGGGCAGTGAGCTCCCCGTAGAAGAAGTCGCCAGTCATATTGGTACCTTGGGCTATGAGCTGGTGACCAAACTGACATCCCGCGTCGACATGTCGTATTACGGAGCAGGCCTATAGGCCTGCTTTTTTATTCGCCCTGCAGAGTGGCAATAATGCGGCGTTTACCGCCGTGGTCACGGTGCTCACCTAAGTAAATGCCTTGCCATGTTCCCAAAGCTAAACGACCTTGCGAAATGGGAATCGTCACGCTGGAGCCGAGCAACGACGCTTTGATGTGAGCGGGCATGTCATCATCGCCTTCGTAGGTGTGAACATAATACGGTGCGCGCTCGGGAACAAAGTGATTAAAGTGCTGTTCCATATCCGAACGAACCGTCGGATCCGCATTTTCGTTGATGGTCAGACTGGCGGATGTATGTTGAATAAACAGATGTAGAAAACCGACAGAAATATCAGCCAACTGCGGTAATTGTTGTTCAATTTCATCAGTAATCAAATGAAAGCCTCGTGGATATGCACGCAGGTGAATTTGCTGTTGAGCCCACATTCTCATCTCTCCATAATCTGATTGGCAAACGGGCAGATAAACGCTATGGTTGGCGCCAAGTGATTGCAACACAATTGGGTAAACACTCGGCGTTTACGTGACTTAACTCAATGTGGGGGTACATGAGCTGAGTCATAATTGTGCATTGAAAATTTATTACACTTTGATCTGCTTCAGGCAGAGAATTTTATCATTTTCTTTTTGCTTAATCGGGGATTCTGCATTCTTGGCGCCAGTGACTAAGATTAGTGGAATAAAATCGACAGTAACATCGGGATAGATACCATGTTGAAAAATATCAATCCAACGCAAACTCAAGCTTGGAAAGCACTGACCGCGCATTTTGAATCGGCGCAGGATATGGACCTCAAAACTCTGTTCGCAGAGGACAGCCAGCGTTTCGCAAAATACTCGACTCGTTTCGGTAACGACATTCTGGTCGACTACTCTAAGAACCTGGTCAATGAAGAAACCATGAAGCACCTGTTCGCTCTGGCTGAAGAGACCGACGTGAAAAGCGCGATTCAGGCGATGTTCAGTGGTGAAGCGATCAACCAGACTGAAGGCCGTTCTGTGCTGCACACCGCGTTGCGTAATCGCAGCAATACGCCAGTGATGGTGAAAGGCGAAGATGTCATGCCAGCAGTGAATGCTGTGCTTGAGAAAATGAAATCTTTCTCTGAACGTATCATTGGCGGTGAGTGGAAAGGCTTTACTGGCAAAGCGATCACTGACGTTGTCAACATCGGTATCGGTGGCTCTGACCTCGGTCCTTACATGGTGACTGAAGCGCTGACACCATACAAAAACCACCTGACCATGCATTTTGTGTCTAACGTCGATGGTACGCACATTGCTGAAACGCTGAAAAAAGTGAATCCGGAAACGACGCTGTTTCTGGTCGCTTCAAAAACCTTCACCACGCAAGAAACCATGACCAATGCGCACTCTGCGCGTGACTGGTTCTTGGCAACCGCTGGCGATGACGCACACGTAGCAAAACACTTCGCGGCGCTGTCAACCAACGCACAAGCGGTAGCGGAATTTGGTATTGATACCGACAACATGTTCGAGTTCTGGGACTGGGTTGGTGGTCGTTACTCTCTGTGGTCTGCAATCGGCCTGTCTATCATTCTGTCGATCGGTTTTGACAACTTCGTTGAGCTGCTGACGGGCGCGCATGAAATGGATAAGCATTTCGTTGAAACTCCGTTCGAAAGCAACATCCCAATGATCCTGGCGTTGATTGGTATTTGGTACAACAACTTCCACGGTGCCGAATCAGAAGCGATTCTGCCATACGATCAGTACATGCACCGCTTTGCAGCTTACTTCCAGCAAGGCAACATGGAATCTAATGGCAAGTTCGTTGACCGCGACGGCAACCCGGTGACTTACCAGACGGGGCCAATCATTTGGGGTGAACCAGGCACGAATGGTCAGCACGCGTTCTACCAGCTGATTCACCAAGGCACGAAGCTGATCCCTTGTGACTTCATCGCACCAGCTCTGACTCACAATGCCGTCAGCGATCACCATCAGAAACTGATGTCGAACTTCTTCGCGCAAACGGAAGCGTTGGCATTCGGTAAATCAGCAGAAGTGGTGAAAGCAGAATTCATCAAAGCGGGTAAAACAGAAGAAGAAGTAGCGGCACTGATTCCATTCAAGGTTTTTGAAGGTAACCGTCCGACGAACTCTATTCTGGTGAAACAGATTACTCCACGTTCTCTGGGTAACCTGATCGCAATGTACGAACACAAAATCTTCGTTCAGGGCGTGATTTGGAACATCTTCACCTTTGACCAATGGGGTGTGGAACTGGGCAAACAGCTGGCAAACCAAATCCTGCCTGAACTGGCAGATGGCGCGCAAATCAGCTCTCACGACAGTTCAACGAATGGCCTGATCAACGCATTTAAAGCGTTTCGTGGCTAATTAGGCGATTCCGGGCCTAGACCCGGAGTCACAGATAAAAAAAGCGGATGCCTTGGCATCCGCTTTTTATTGGAATGGAATCAGAAAGGTTATTCGAAACAGATTTCGATGAAGGCATTTCCCCACTGCGAGGCAAATGGCATGATGATGATCGAACCTTCACATTTGTGACGAATGGTGTGTCCCTTGCCGGAAACAACAACCGGGGTTGCCATATCAAAGTCAAACCCACTTTCGGCCAGAATACGTTTCGCGCCGCCAGTGACCATGTTGGTGATTTCACCCACCATGTCCGTCACTTCTTCATTTAACCCGTTCGGTCGCTCTCCCAGCATATTCTGCATAATTTCCAGAGCCAGACTTTCATCGAAAGTGATCGACATGGAGCCGCGAGTTTGCTGCCCAACCATACCAATCAGGCCGGACACATCACCTCGGGCAATTTCGTCTTTTTTCAGACGAGGTTTCTGAGGCTTCAATTCGAGAGAAGCCATCGTTTTTAACACGTTCAGCAGAGACGCTAAAAACGGGTTTACAAATTCAGCGCGCATAACCTTCTTCTATTGTTTCATTCTTTATTTCGAGGAACACGATTGGCATACACCATGAGACTCAATCACATGATTGACGATTTTAAAGCCGTGTTTCTCCGCGTTGTCTGCCAGCAAGGCTATCAGACTATCATCTTGCAATTCAATAACGTTGCCGCACTGGTCACAAATCAATAGCTGAGAAAAGTGCTTATGGGCATTACAGGAGCAGCAGGATATAAAGCTGTTGGTTGATTCCACCCGGTGTATGAAGCCTTGTTCCATCAGAAAATCCAGCGCCCGGTATACCGTGGGTGGTTTCGCCTGAGGTTCACTCTGCTTCAGATCTTCCAGCAATTCATAAGCACTGGAGGCTTTTTTGCTGGCACAGATGAGCTCAAATACCCGTTTTCGCTGAGAGGTCAGCCTGACACCTCGTGCCGCACATATTTCTTCAATCTGTTTGGTAAGCTTATTGTCCAAATCTATCACCATAACCGTCGGACTTTAGTAATCATATACTATTTCCGGATGAATATCGTTTTGCTCATCAATAAATCTGGCTTGATTCAAACACTAACAACGATATTCCCATAGATAAGCGCTAAGTTACCTTATCTTGCCGTAAAACGATACTACCGAAGAACTGTTGGCGATATAAACAGAAGCGATTACAATGCCAAACTTTCTTTTTGGTCACCCGGTGGCCGAATGCTTGTTGATTGAAATGGGGATGTTGAACCAATGACTCACTCATGTCGGCTTTCTGTGGCGCCAATGTTAGATTGGACTGACCGCCACTGCCGCTATTTCCATCGTTTGCTGTCATCGCAAACCTTGCTTTATACCGAAATGGTAACCACAGGTGCGATCATCCATGGAAAGGGTGACTTCTTGGCGTACAACGAGGAGGAACACCCGGTTGCGTTGCAGCTTGGTGGTTCGAACCCAGCGGATCTGGCGCGTTGTGCCAAACTGGCGCAGGAACGCGGTTACGATGAAATTAACCTCAATGTCGGCTGTCCGTCAGATCGCGTACAGAACGGCCGCTTTGGTGCTTGCCTGATGGCGGAACCTGATTTGGTTGCGCAGTGTGTCGCGGCGATGAAAGAGGTGGTGGATATTCCGGTAACGGTGAAAACCCGTATCGGTATCGACGATCAGGACTCGTATGAGTTTCTGACCAATTTCGTCACGTTGGTGTCTGAAAAAGGTGGCTGTGAGCAGTTCACCATTCATGCTCGCAAAGCGTGGTTGAGCGGTTTGAGCCCGAAAGAGAACCGCGAGATCCCGCCGCTGGATTACCCTCGCGCGTATCAGCTTAAGCAGGATTTTCCACATCTGACCATCGCTGTTAATGGTGGGGTGAAGACGTTGGCTGAAGCCAAAGAACATCTCCAACATCTGGATGGCGTCATGATCGGCCGTGAAGCGTACCAAAGCCCATATTTGCTGGCAGAAGTGGATCAGCAAATCTTTGGTCTGGATACGCCGGTGAAGAAGCGTTCGCAGGTGGTGCAAGAAATGTATCCGTACATTGAGCAGCAACTGGCACAGGGGAGCTATCTGGGCCACATTACTCGTCATATGCTGGGCTTGTTCCAGAATATGCCGGGCGCGCGTCAGTGGCGTCGCCATATCAGTGAAAACGCACACAAAGCGGGCGCTGGTATTGAAGTGGTCGAGCAGGCGCTGGCCAAAATTCCTTATCAGGAGTTGGATGTGTAAATTTCGCCAATTTATGGTGACTTTAACCAATTAATAGAGGCCGTGGAAGTAGTGTTTTCACGGCCTTTTTATTTTTTCCTTTTTAGAACAGTTAATTACCGTGCTTGTCTTGCTTGGCGCGAAACGTGCAGTGTTGGAGTAAAAAGGAGAGCAATGATGATTGAGCTGATTTTTATTCTGGTCTTTGTGGCCAGTCTGTTGGTCACCGGACTCACGGTGTTTGGGGCGCTGATTGCTGCCGCTGTTGCCTTTGTGGTGCTGATGTTACTGAGCATGTTAGGGTTTGCAATTAAGTTGCTCCCTTGGATTATCGTGATTGCACTTGGTGTCTGGGTGTACCGCCACTATCAGCAAATTCCGCGTTAAGAGTAGTTTCCTGTCCTTAACTAAGTTGGCTTGTGTGCTAATATGCCGATATTGAATATGGCTGAAAATGTGTACTTGGACAGGAGCGACAACAATGAATAAGCCAGCTATGGCGATAGTAACAACGGCGTTTTTATCGCTTTCTTCCACGGCATGGTGTGAGGATTCTTCGTACACTGTGAACGTGGGTGCTGAGATGTGGCGAGGAAGTACTAAGATTGACGAAATTCGCCGTGATACGGATTACGCTCCTTCTTTCCATGCTGCGGTCGAAAGTGATATCCGTTACCTGCCCAACGTCAGTGTGCGTTACACCAGTGTTGATGCAGACTATGCGTCTTATGACAAATGGGACTACACCTTCTATTACACGCTGCTTCATCATGAGCTGATGAACTTCGATGCCGGCGTAACGCTTACTCGCTACAGCAATGCCGACTACCAAGCGCTGGATACCAGAACTTACGATTTTGATGAAACCACTTTTAACTGGTACGCGTCAGCGGTGCTGTCGATCCCGGATACCAACTTTGATGTTATCGGTCAGTTCGATGTTGGTAACAGCAGCGGGATTAAGAGTTCTGATGTGACGGCTGGGATTCAGTATCGACTGCCAATCCAAGATGGCTTATGGACCATAAAAGGTGGCTACCGCGTCATCGATTTGGAATTTGAAGATCTCGCCAAGCAATCTCCAGATACCGAAACGTCCTACGTATTTGTTGACGGTTGGTTTCTGGGCGCAGAGTTCCGCTTCTGAACCTCTTTCTTTTACGTTAAACGCCACCGCTTTACGGTGGCGTTTTTGTTCTATTAACGACAATCTCATCTGCAGAATTCGCAATCCTCCCGAAATAGACCATGCTTAATAAGATGGATCGGCAATATGAGTGAGAGTGGCGATGACTATCACGGAACTGAGAAACCTTTACCGCGAGAACCAGCTTGTAGAAGCCATAATCGAACCCTCTTCTGAAGAAGGTGCATGGATTGTGGAATTTCGTCACCAACGGGGAGGATTTGTGCTGCTGACGGGCACGAATGGCGAGGAGTGCCATTACATCGATCTTGACCAGGCTTCTAAATCGGCGATGGCGGTGGGATTTAAACAGGTGAGAGTGGAATCTAAGTAAGGTGAAATGTTACCCGCCTTACTTCCAAAAAGTTATAAAACATGCTCATCTATTCTTTCTTGTTATTAAGAGGAGTGGTTAATCTATCGTCACGCAATGAATAAGGAAGTCGTGACAATGTCTTCAGGAAACACCATACCAAAAGAGCTAGCTGGGCTTGCAAGCCCACTCAACGACTCGCAGCTAAACCAGCTGCAACAAACGATTTCGCAACTCTCACCTCAGCAAATGGCTTGGGTGAGCGGTTATTTCTGGGGGCTAAGCCAGTCTCAGACTCTGGGCGCTTCAGCACCTTTGACTCAGGCGGTTGCACTGACCGCCGCAAAACCTGCAGGTAAGCTGACCATTATCTTTGCTTCGCAAACCGGTAACGCTAAAGGTGTGGCCGAAGCATTAGAACAGGAAGCTCAGACTGCTGGTATCGCGGTACAATTGTTTGATGCCAGTGATTACAAAGGCAAAGATCTGGCGAAAGAAACGCATGTGATCTTTGTGGCTTCAACCAATGGTGAAGGCGAAGCGCCGGACAACGCGCTGGAGCTGCATGAATTCCTGCAATCGAAAAAAGCTCCGAAACTGCCAAACCTGCAATACGGTGTGATTGGCTTGGGTGACTCGAGCTATGAGTTTTTCTGCCAAACTGGTAAAGACTTCGATGCTTTCCTTGAAAAACTGGGCGCGAAACGCTTTATCGATCGCGTTGATTGTGATGTGGACTATGACGCTCCTGCTGCCGAATGGCGTGCTAAAGCACTAGAAAGTGTTAAAGAAGCGTTGGCGGGTAGCCAGGCGGAAGTGGTTCAGTTGCCCGTTGGCCAAGCCACGACTTCTCACTCTCAGTACAACAAACAAAATCCTTACACGGCGACATTGCTGACCAGCCAGAAAATCACTGGCCGCGATTCGGGCAAAGACGTGCGTCACATCGAAATCGATTTGGCAGACTCGGGTCTGACTTATCAACCGGGCGATGCGTTGGGCGTATGGTATGAAAACAGTGCAGAACTGGCGAATGCTGTGTTGGCGGCGGCAGGTTTGTCTGGTGTTGAAAGTGTCGAAGTTGATGGTGAGAGTTTATCGCTGCACAGCGCACTGGTCAGCAAATACGAAATCACGGGTTCGAATCCGCAGTTCGTCACTAAGTTTGCTGAGCTGTCTGGCAGTAAGAAACTGCAAAAGCTGGTGGAAGATAAAGACAAGCTACGTGAATACGCGGTAAACACCCAAATTGTCGATGTACTAAAAGAAAAGAAAACCAAGCTCTCAGCTGAACAATTGATTTCTCTGCTACGTCGCCTCACGCCACGTCTGTACTCTATCGCATCCAGCCAATCGGAAGTGGATGAAGAAGTGCACTTGACGGTGGGCATCGTGGAATACGATGTGGATGGCGAAGTTCGTCAAGGCGGCGCGTCCAGCTTTTTGGGGCAGCGTTTGGAGGAAGGTGAGTCGGTGAAAGTGTTCATCGAGCACAACAACAACTTCAAACTGCCGCAAGATGATTCAACGCCAGTGATCATGATTGGCCCGGGTACTGGTATTGCGCCGTTCCGCAGCTTTATCCAAGAGCGTGATAACCGCGGAGCGGATGGTAAGAGCTGGTTGTTCTTTGGCGATCGCACCTTCACCCAAGATTTCCTTTACCAAGTGGAATGGCAGAAATACCTGAAGTCGGGCGCGCTCACGCGCTTGGACGTCGCCTTCAGCCGTGACCAACATGAAAAAGTGTACGTGCAACACCGTGTGTTGGAGCAAGCTGAGCAGGTATGGCAATGGCTGCAAGATGGCGCCTACGTTTATATCTGTGGTGATGCCACACGCATGGCGAAAGATGTCCATGAAGCGCTGATCGTCGTCGCGCAGCAACAGGGTGGCCTGTCACGTGAAAAAGCAGAAGAATATTTCAATGAGCTTCGTAAAGCGAAACGTTACCAGAGGGATGTGTACTAATGAGCACCAAGATTGAAAACAACGTACAGGAAGTTCTTGGCGAAGTGCTCGGCTCGCTTTCTGATAATGAACGTCTCAAGCGCGAAAGTAATTTCCTACGCGGCACGATCGAACAAGATCTGCAAGATCGCATTACGGGCGGATTTACCGCTGATAACTTCCAGCTGATCCGCTTCCACGGAATGTATCAGCAGGATGACCGTGACATTCGCAACGAACGTACCAAACAAAAACTGGAGCCGCTGCACAATGTGATGCTGCGTGCTCGTATGCCGGGCGGCATCATCCAGCCAAAACAGTGGCTGGCGATCGATAAGTTTGCAACCGAACACTCTCTGTATGGCAGTATCCGTCTGACGACCCGCCAGACCTTTCAGTTCCATGGCGTTCTGAAACCGAACATTAAATTGATGCACCAGACACTCAACAGCATCGGAATCGATTCGATTGCGACCGCGGGTGACGTAAACCGTAACGTACTATGTACCTCAAACCCGGTGGAATCTGAGCTGCACCAAGAAGCGTACGAGTGGGCATCGAGAATCAGTGAGCATCTGCTGCCAAAAACGCGCGCTTATGCCGAAATTTGGTTGGATGGTGAGAAAGTTGAAGCCACCGATGAAGAACCGATTCTGGGCAGCAACTACTTACCACGTAAATTCAAAACGACCGTGGTGATTCCGCCACAAAATGACGTGGACGTGCACGCCAACGATCTTAACTTCGTGGCGATTGCGGACAAAGGCAAGCTGGTTGGCTTTAACGTGCTGGTGGGCGGGGGGCTGGCGATGACGCATGGCGACACCTCGACTTATCCTCGTCGCGCTGATGACTTCGGCTTTATTCCACTGGATAAAACGCTAGACGTTGCTGCTGCCGTGGTCACAACACAACGCGATTGGGGTAACCGTTCAAACCGTAAGAACGCGAAAACCAAATACACGCTGGATCGTGTTGGCGTTGATGTCTTTAAAGCGGAAGTGGAAAAACGTGCGGGCGTGACGTTTGGCGATAGCCGTCCATACGAGTTCACTGAACGCGGGGATCGTATCGGTTGGGTAGAAGGCATCGATGGCAAGCATCACCTGACGCTGTTCATTGAAAACGGACGTTTGTTAGATTTCCCTGGCAAGCCACTTAAAACCGGTGTGGCGGAAATTGCGAAGATTCACCAAGGCGATTTCCGTATGACGGCAAACCAAAACTTGATCATCGCTGGTGTCCCGGCTGATCAAAAAGCCGCGATCGAAGCATTGGCAGTGTCACATGGCTTAATGGACAGCAGTGTCAGCGAGCAGCGTAAGAATTCGATGGCGTGTGTGGCGTTCCCAACCTGTCCGTTGGCGATGGCTGAAGCTGAACGCTTCCTGCCGGAGTTTGTCACCCAGGTTGAAGGTATTCTGGAAAAACACGCGCTGCCAAAAGAAGACAACATCATTCTGCGTGTCACTGGTTGTCCGAACGGTTGTGGCCGCGCGATGCTGGCTGAAATCGGTTTGGTGGGTAAAGCACCTGGCCGTTACAATTTGCACCTCGGTGGCAACCGCGCGGGAACTCGTGTGCCGAAGATGTATAAAGAGAACATCACCGACAAACAGATCCTGGAAGAAATTGATACGCTGGTGGGCCGTTGGGCGAAAGAGCGTGAGCTGGGTGAAGGGTTTGGTGATTTCACGATTCGTACCGGCATCATCCAAGAAGTGATCGTGTCTAAGAGGGACTTTTATGCCTGAGATCGTCGCGACTCCGAATTTGGCGGAGTTGTTAACGTTCACCAAGGCGGAGCAGGCGCTCCACTTGGCCGAAGTTAACGCGTATTTAGAAACGCTCACGGCGCAGGAACGTGTCGTTTGGGCTCTGGAAAACTTACCGGGTACTCATGCGGTCTCTTCCAGCTTTGGAATTCAGGCTGCGGTGATGCTGCATTTGGTGACGTCAGTCAACAAGGACGTCCCTGTGGTACTGACTGATACGGGCTATTTGTTTCCGGAAACCTACCAGTTTATTGATCAACTGACGGAGCGTTTGAATCTGAATCTCAAGATTTACACCGCAGAGATGTCGTCCGCGTGGCAGGAAGCTCGCTTTGGTAAATTGTGGGAACAGGGCGTGACGGGGATTGAGCAATACAATCGCATCAATAAAGTGGAGCCGATGCGCCGTGCGCTGCATGAACTTGAAGTTGGTACTTGGTTCTCGGGCTTGCGCCGTGAGCAATCGAAGTCACGGGCGACCTTACCGATTCTTGCGGTACAAAATGGCGTCTTCAAATTCCTTCCGGTGATCGATTGGACCAATAAAGATGTCCACTATTACCTGAAAGACAACGATCTGCCGTATCACCCGCTTTGGGATCAGGGCTACCTGTCGGTTGGTGATACACATACCACGCGTAAGTGGGAACCGGGAATGAGCGAAGAAGAAACGCGATTCTTTGGTTTGAAGCGAGAATGTGGGCTGCATGAAGAGTCTCCTGAGCAAGATGGGTCAGGTATCTAATGTGTCTAATATAGAAAAAGCCGCGCTAGCGGCTTTTTCTATATATAAGAGGTGTGGGCTAACCGCGATCCAAGTGCTAAATAGAATAACTCTGTGGATAAGTTGTACGTATCATTGGGGTAAAATTGGATAAATAAGGCTTTGAGCGTTAATTCATCACTTAAGTGTTATTTTTGCATTTTTTCAGAAAAAGTACTTGCCAGTGTGATTCGGATCTCTATAATGCCACCTCGTCGACAGGGCAAGGGCTCACAAGGGTTCAAGGCTAGTCAGACAGGCCAGAAAGAAAAACGAAATGATTTGAAAAAAGTGTTTGACACTGAAGATTATCTCGCTAGAATGGCCGCCTCTTCCACGGTGACTCAGTCGCTGAAGTAGGAAGAAAGCTCTTTAACAATATAAACCTATCAATCTGTGTGGGCACTCGTTGATGATAATCGCAAAAGATTTATCAATGAACTGAGTGACCAATTTGATACTTCGGTATCGAGCACAGTCAATTCAACATTACATAGTAATGTT
>NZ_JACDWZ010000104.1:0-389 GCF_016464285.1 Vibrio sp. bablab_jr001 | reverse complement strand
GATTAAGCGATGATCTTAGCAACAACACCAGCACCAACTGTACGGCCACCTTCACGGATCGCGAAGCGTAGACCTTCGTCCATTGCGATTGGAGCGATCAGTTCAACAATCATTTGAATGTTGTCGCCTGGCATTACCATCTCTACGCCTGCTGGCAGTTCGATGTTGCCTGTTACGTCAGTTGTACGGAAGTAGAACTGTGGACGGTAACCTTTGAAGAATGGAGTGTGACGACCACCTTCATCTTTAGACAGTACGTATACTTCTGATTCGAACTTAGTGTGTGGAGTGATTGAACCTGGTTTAGCCAGTACTTGACCACGTTCTACTTCATCACGCTTAGTACCACGTAGTAGTGCACCAACGTTCTCACCTGCACGACCTTCGTC
>NZ_JACDWZ010000103.1:0-60178 GCF_016464285.1 Vibrio sp. bablab_jr001 | reverse complement strand
TAAGGCAACAAAACACGCCGACCCAGCGCTGCCCAATCTAACCATATTGATCCCGGCGCATGTTATGGCAAGGCCTCTGCTGTCAACGCTGTGCAGTGACCCTGTTCTCAATCGCCGTTTTAGTGATGTTACGGTGCAATGGTTGCCACGTGGTGAACTGACGCCACGTATGATCTATCAGCAGGATTTCGATCTGATGTGGGGGCGCGACTATCATCTGGCGGGATTGAGCCCGGACTATCAACGCTACTACGAGACCCTGCTACCCATGCCTCAATACGATGCGCTGTGGTTTGCCCGCGAGCCTATCACGCCGCAATTTCTTGCGACGCATCGTATCGGTCTGCTCAGTGATACCTTCAGCCGCTCTGGCTATCAGCTGCCGGTACAAGTGCTGGAGCAACTGTCTATTGATATTCATGCTGCCAGTGTGAACCGTTATCCGTCACGTCAGGCGATGGTTTCTGCGCTCATGAAGGGGGAGATTGATGTCATTCCGGATACCAATTACAGCCCGCTGTATCAGGGCGATACGTTTTATCAAACGACGATTGCGCAGGGCATATCCGCTGGTGGCTGGTTTGTTTCCCGTTCATTGCGCGACGTTCAAGTGCTGCAAGCGTTGCAGCTTCGTCTCAAACAATTGCTGACAGCTTCCGCCCCATGAACCTTATTTCCTTTTTACGCCGCGCACCGATCGCTCGCGTGTTTGGCTTGACCGTGTGTTATCTGCTGATCTCGCTGTTGGTCAGCGTGATACAGACTCAGGCACGTTTGCAGCAGTTGATTGATGGCCCGGTTGAGGCGGCGCGTAGTCTGGTTTGGCGGGACAGTGCTGAATTGGGCGAGCAGGCTGAAACCCAAGTGCTGTTTGCGCTGCAAAGCCGTGAGACGCTGAACAATCTGCAATGGCACAACCCGTTGCAAGTGCTGGCAACGTGCGGGTTTGAGTCTTCAAACTCGGCAACAAACGGGCTGCGATTCCCGATTACGCTTCAGCTGCCATCGCAGGGTGAGGCACAGCGCCTTTCCATGCAGTGCGATGTGCAGTGGTTGCCATGGGTCAGTATTGCGCTGTTGGCGGCGGGGCTGACTTCTCTGCTGATGCGATGGCGGCCGCAACCACTCAAGCCGAGCGATCAGCGTTTGCTGCATCAGTTGTCTCAGCAGGGAGCTGATGCCAAGGTCTGGAAGCAAGCGCTGCAACATTTTCGCGGTTCGGCGCCGAGCGCTGAACCTGATGGTGATTATTTGCTGGCCGTGATCGCCAGCTACCAATCTTCATACACGATTGAAGATGCGGTTGAACTGCTCAATCAAGCTTCGCAGCCGTTGGCGCTCAAGTTCATCACTCATTCCAGTCAACTTCAGGTTCGCCTGAATGCGTTGGTGATCCCTTTGTCGGTTACGCCGGCCATTTACTGGCTGTGGTACGCGCAGCGCCGCAAGTGTGAGAGCGATAATGGCTGGGTGAGCAACCCGCCAGCGAACCGTCCGGATGTGTTCAGTGCGCAAAGTTTGATTGAGTTGATGGAGCAATTCGGAGGTCATGGGCGCGCCATTAGCGAGCTTAAACAACATGGTTTGCGGGCCAAAACCCTCGATCAGAACCGCAATAAAATTAAAGAGGCGCTGCTGGGTGTGGTTGGGGAGACGCTCACGGAAGCTTGCGGTTTTGAAAATGGCCGAAAAGATCAAAACGCGCAGTCTTGCTACCGTTTAAAGATGTCTCCAAATCGGATTGATATTGCTATCGATGATTTTTAACTGATTGAAATTTAGTGGAAATATTTTAAAGATATCTCTGTATTGAACCACTGAAAAGTTGTAACCGAAGCGTCATGTTTTTTCGCAAAAGTAACGTCCAGACCGCTCGAACACGGAGTTTGAGCGGAAGACAACACAGTGAAAAAACGGATCAATCATGAAGCAATTCTCAAAAGTCTGCCTGACGATGGCAGCGTGTGGCGCCCTGACGCTTTCCAACCCATCTTTTGCGCTCAATATTCTGCTGACGAATGACGACAGTTGGGACACCACCAACATTCAGGTGATGAAAAGCACGCTCGAAGCGGCGGGGCACGATGTGATTATGTCGGCCCCTTGTACCGGACAGAGTGGCAAAGGCGGCGCGATGACGTTCCTCAAACCCGTGTCGGTTGATGAGACCCAGTCGGCGGATCAGGAATATTGTGTCGGTGACACCGATACATCGGTGGCGTTTTCCAGTTTCGCAGAAGGAACGCCAGTGATGGCGGCGATTTACGGTATTGATGTCGCCGCGCAGGCCGTGTGGGGGCAAGATCCGGATCTGGTGATTTCGGGGCCGAATGAAGGTAACAACCTTGGTTATATGAACAACAACTCCGGCACGCTCGGTGCGGCGATGATTTCACTCAGCCGTGGCATTCCGGCCATTGCGGTTAGCGCCAATTCCAATACCGCGTCAGACGCAGAGCAGTCACAACTGGTGGCGAACGTGGTGGTTAAGATTGTCGCGCAGCTGGTGGCCAATCAACCTTCGGGCCAGCCGCTATTGCCTGCTTACACTGGGTTGAACGTCAATACCCCGGAAGAGATGAATAACACGCTGGGTTACAAGTTTACCGATGTGGGCTGGAACGGCGGCGGTGCGCTGCTTAAATTCAGCGATGATCTGTCTACCGATTCCACCGCGCTGTACTACACCATGCAGAGCCTGATTGCGGGTGGCATGACTTCAGAAGAAGCGCAAGCGGCGGCAACGAGTGCGCTATCTGGCAAGCAAGGGCTGACTTTCACCACTGGTGATGCTGGCGACAGCAGTGAAGATTCTGAAGGTGTCGCGGTTAACGAAGGCTACATCACCATCAGCACGATTGATGGCAACGTGCAGGCAGCGCGCGGCAAAGTCGCGTTGGTTGGCCAGCGTTTGATTGGTTTGGAGTAGGGAAGCGGTGATGAAACAGCAACAATGGATGATGGCACTTTGCTGCGCGTTCGCATTGTGGGGGTGTAAACCCACCGACAACACCATACAAGTAGGCGCGTATGAAGGTGTGGTGTGGAGTGACGACACGCTGCCTTTATCAGCGCAGGTTGTGGTGCAGAATTCGGCGACGTTACTGACGCTGTGGGATGAACGTGAGCATCAGACCTCGTATGTGGGCAGCAGTAGTGAAGGTAAGCTGGTATTTTCGGCGGCGGGGTTAAGTTGCGAAATGAGCGCCGCTGCTCTGGCGTGCACCAACAGCAATGGTGAAACCATTTTGTCACCGGTCTCTGCAGAGAGCGTGGATATTGCCAGCTTTGCCGGCTCCTATCAGGCGCGTTATCACGACGCACTGCTGCAAATGAGCATCGATGACAGCGGCGCACTTACCGTCAGTGGCGCAAGTTGTGAAAGCTCTGGCAGTCTGACCGTGACTGCTGACGTCGATGGTTTGGCGGAAATGCAACTGATAGATGATCCATGTGCCGCAGCAGGGAGTGTGAATCTGGTTACTCTGGAGACGGAGAACGAATCTCTGGTCAGCCTGAATATTCAGACCAACAGCGAGACGTTTCCTCAGGTGTGGGTGAAAATCTGATTCCTTGTTTCTTCTTCCAAAGCCGCTGCTCACCAGCGGCTTTGTCTGCTTTTTGCCCCGTCATGGTGACGTTGAGCAATTTCCTCAGCAGGCTCAAACAGTTGCATCAGCTTTTGCTGATTTAGTGTATCCACAACAAAAATAAGGTTGTTAATCAATAACTAAGATAATTGATATTCTTCTCATGAATCACTACACATTGAAGGTGATCAATAGTACCTTGTGCCGTTTCTGACCATCTATTCATCACAAGAAGAACGATCACCTTATGCTTGAGCAGTTTTTTGTTACGGATGTCGACCCATCTAAACTGGTTACCGGAACTTATGACCCGTGGCTGGTGCTGCTTTCGGTGTTTCTCGCCTCAATGGCATCGTTCTTCGCTCTGCGTCTCGCGGCGGCTGCGCGCCATATTGTGATCAGCAAATATCGCCGCATCGCTCTGTTCTCTGGCGCTTTCATCATGGCAGGTGGCATCTGGAGTATGCATTTTGTCGGCATGCTGGCGTTCGCGATGCCGCATTCGATGGATTACGACCCAATGATCACGGCGCTCTCGCTGCTGCCCGCGATTGTCGCCAGCTACATCGTGCTCAAATCTCTGATCGATGAAACGGACTCCTTTCGCCTCACGCTGCGCAATGGACTGATTGTCGGCGCAGGCATCGGTGCGATGCATTACCTCGGTATGGAAGCGATGCGGATGGACATGGCGCTGCGCTATGATCCGTACTGGTTCGCGCTCTCTATTGTGGTGGCGGTGGTTCTGGCTTTTATTGCGCTCTCGGCGCGCCGTTTGCTGCGAAAACGCTTTCCTGCTTTGCGGTCTCTGCACGTGAAGTTGATCAGCGCGGTCATCATGGGCGCGGCCATTTCGGGGATGCATTACACCGGTATGGAAGCGGCGCGCTTTATTGAACAGTTAGAGTGCATTACCCCTGTGGCGGGCATGCATGCTGGTGCTCAGGATAATCAGCAGCTCGCGTTGGCGGTGGCGATCTTCACATTGTTGATTTCCACGCTGGCACTCAACGTCAGCTCACAGCTACGATACCGCCAGCTGTTGTCAGAAAAGACCTCTGGCGAAGCGCGACTACAAGCCATTCTGGATACCGCAACCGACGGTGTAATCACCATCAATGCCAAAGGCGAAATTCAGGGCATCAACGCGGCGGTCAGCCAGATATTTGGCTGGCAGGAGAACGAAGTGCTCGGGCGCAATGTGTCGATGCTGATGCCATCGCACCATCAACAGCAGCACGATGGCTATCTCAAACGCTATCTGGAAACGGGTAAAGCGAGCGTAATCGGTTCACCGCGCGAAGTTTACGCGCGTCATCGCAATGGTGATTTGATTCCGGTACGTCTCGGCGTCGGCCGCGTCAATCTCGATGACGGTGAAACGCTGTTTGTCGGCTTTATCGCGGACATTTCGCAACGCAAAGCGATGGAAGAAAAGCTGCGTGAAAGCGAGGAGCGCCTTAGCTCGCTGATGCAAAACATTCCCGGTGCGTCGTTTCGCCGCCTGCTCGATCATGGCTGGACTCCGATTTACCTCAGTGACGGTGTCGCAGAGCTGTGTGGTTACTCTGCCGATGTGCTGCTTTCCGGTGAAGTATCGTTTTTTGACTGCCTGTTCGAAGAAGATCGCCCTCAGTTGTGCGACAACATTCGTAACTCACTGGATGAACGGGAAACGTACGAAATTGAATACCGGGTCACTCACAAAGAGGGTCATACGGTATGGGTACTGGAAAATGGCATGATTGTGCGCGATGAAAACGGCAACGTTGTGTGGTCAGACGGTGTCATGGTCGATATCTCAAGTCGCAAACAGATGGAAAGCGAGCTCTTGGAAGCGAAGCTGCGCGCCGAAGATGCGGCGGAAAGTAAAGCTTCGTTTCTTGCCAACATGAGCCACGAAATCCGCACACCGATGAACGCCATCATTGGCTTTACCGACATTCTGCTCGATTCCGACATCAGCGGCGACAATCGTCGTCACCTGCAAACCATTTGTCAGTCGTCGCGTTCGCTGCTGCATCTACTCAATGACATTCTCGACAGCGCCAAGCTGGAGAAGAACAAACTCGAAATAGAGCCGATTCCGTTTAAGCTGGCGGCGTGTGTCGACACCGTGATCTCAACCTTGTGGCTGGGGGCAAAAAGCAAACGGGTCGAGCTGGATTTAGTTATGTCGGCCGACTTGCCCGAAGTGGTCGAAGGCGCAGAAGACCGTATTCGTCAGGTGTTGATGAATCTGGTCGGTAACGGCATTAAGTTTACCGAGCACGGCAGCGTCACGTTGGCCGTCGACCCGATGACGGATAAGCCCGACTGGATACGTTTTAGTGTGACCGATACGGGCATTGGGATTGAGCCGGAGCGCCTGAACGCGATTTTCGAACCCTTTACTCAGGCCGATGCGTCAATGAGCCGCCGCTTTGGTGGTACGGGGCTGGGTACGTCGATTTCTAAACAGCTGGTCGAGCTGATGGGTGGCCAGATTTCGGCAACCAGTCAGCCGGGCCGAGGCAGCTGCTTCGTGATTGAATTGCCGCTCCCGACCAGTGAACTGACCGTCGCTACGCCGTCATCTCAGGTGGTGGCGTTGCCGCATCTGCGCGTATTGGTGTGTGATGACATTGAACAGAACATTAACCTGCTGCGTATCTTGCTTGAAAGACAGGGGCACACAGTATTCACCGCTCAGGATGGTCTCGAAGCGGTGCGGCAATATCAGACGGTGCACCCGGATGTGGTGCTGATGGATATTCAGATGCCAAACCTTGATGGTCTTGGCGCCAGCCGTGAGATTCGCCATTGGGAGGCCGAGCAGAATCTGCCTCAGGTCCCGATTGTGGCGCTGACGGCCAGTGTGTTGATTGAAGATCGTTTGCAGGCCAGAGATGCAGGCATGGCAGGCTTTGCCAACAAGCCGGTTGACTTTGCTCAGCTGACCCAGGAAATGGCGCGCGTGTTGAACATCAAGCCGCAAACCAGCAGCTCTAATCCAGCAGTTGAACGTGAACAAACCACAGATTCAGATTATCAAGTCGTTCATCTCGCAAAGGCGATGAAATTGTGGGGTGACGAACGCTTATACGCGCTGGAGTTACAAGCCTGGCTCGACAAACAGGGTGAAGTGGCAAGCACGTTGTCGGCACTGGCTGATGACGGTGCCTGGAGTCAACTCGCCGAGCGCGCGCATGCACTGAAAGGGCTGGCTGGCAATCTGGCATTGATGCCGCTCTTCCACGCTTTTACGCAATTGGAAAAATCCGCCGATGCTCATCTGCCTGCTCACGTGAATCAAGCGCTTGCCGACATTGAACGCTATTGGGCAGAGCTGAAACGCGACAGCGCCAGACTCAATGCCTATTCGCAGGAGAATACACCAATCACAGCCGATGCAGAGATCGATACACCGGCTCTGATCGTACACCTCAACGACTGGTTGCACGCCACTCAGTCAGGGGAGCTGCGCGATGATTTGGCGGCGCTGCTGCTTCAGTCGTCACCGGCCACCATAAAAAAACAGATTGTCGAGGCTCACAACGCCATTGACGAGTTCGATTTCAAAGCGGCTGCGCAGGCAATGCAGCAGGCGTTGAATGCGCTTCAATAAGAGGAAACTGTATGTCTTTGCTTGCGAAACAGCCACCGCGAATTCTGATTGTTGATGACGAACCCGCCAACCTCAAAGTCATGCGCCAGGTGTTGCAGGAGCATTATCGCCTGTCGTTTGCCCGTTCTGGCCAGGATGCGCTGGCATTGCTGGAGCAGGAGAGTGTCGATCTGGTGCTGCTGGATATCATGATGCCGGAAATGACCGGTTTTGAAGTGTGTGAACAGTTAAAGGCCAACGCAGCGACCGCAGCGATTCCGGTCATTTTTGTTACCGCTTTGCGCGATACCATTGATGAAGAAAAAGGGTTTGAAATTGGCGGTGTGGATTACATCGTCAAACCGATCGTGCCTGCCATCGTCAGAGCGCGGGTTAAAACGCATCTCTCGCTGGTGAAAATCGAAACGCTGCGCGAAACGCAAATCGACCTGATTCAGCGCCTTGGCCGCGCGGCGGAATACAAAGACAACGAAACTGGCATGCACGTACAGCGCATGAGCCATTACGCCAAAACGCTTGCGATGGCGGCAGGGATGGATGAAGAACAGGCCGATGAACTGCGTATGGCCTCCACCATGCATGACATCGGCAAAATCGCCATTCCGGATCAGATTCTGCTTAAGCCGGGTAAGCTTGATCATGACGAATTTGATCACATGAAAAAGCATGCGCAGATTGGTGCCAGCATTCTAGCGAAACCTCGCTCGGCACTGGTGGCTTTGGCGCAAACCATCGCGATTACCCATCACGAAAAGTGGGATGGCAGTGGCTACCCGCATGGCCTGGTGGGTGAAGATATTCCGGTTGAAGGACGCATTGCCGCCATTGCCGATGTCTTTGATGCGCTCACCAGCGAGCGGCCGTACAAAAAAGCCTGGCTGGTAGACGAAGCGGTCGAGTTTCTGCAAACACAGGCGGGCAAGCATTTTGACCCGCAGCTGATTCCCCTGTTTATCGCCAACCTGCCTCAGATTCTTGACATCAAAGAGCAGTTTAAAGAGTGCTTGGCGGAGACGGAATAACACACCCTAGATACGTGTTGGCTATTGGCCAACGCTGTTCTCTTCATCCATAAAAAACTCGGGCATACTTTTCGCCGCCTGTTTGACCGATTCGGTAAAGCGGTAGAGCGATTTATGGTGGCGGGTGTTGGTTGGATAAGCGAGGCCGTAAGGGTAATAGACAGCGGGCTCAAAGGGGCGAGTCACCACACCATTGTTGGCCCACACTCGCGCCGCAAAGGGTTCGAGGATGCCCACGGTTAATCCCTGAGCAATCATTGAATATGCGGTGTGGGAGGTGTCGATGTAGATGCGGCGACTGAGCTGCGATTCCACTTCGCTCAGCACCTGCGTCAGTTTCTGCCAGTAATTGGGGTTGTTGTCGAGCACCGTGATCACCGATTCTCCGGCAAGGTCTTTGGCGGTAATCACCTTCTTTTTCAGCAGCGGATGGCCTTTTCTGGCCGCGAACACATAGCGCGCATTGCCGATAAACTCCTGCTCAATACCACTCAATTGCGGCAATTGCAGGCCCACCGCCAGATCCACCGAGTTGGTTTGCAACTTCATCACAATTTCTGCCATGCCGTCGGTGTGAATCACCACTTTTTCTTGTGGAAAATAACGTTGGTGCTCGGTCAGCACCATCGGCAACAACGTACTGGCGATCGCGGAAGTGGCGGCGATTTTGAGTTCTTTCGGCGCTTGGCTGCGGATCTGCGCCGCGACGGATTCCAGTTTTTCTAAACCGAGAAAACTCTCTTCCACCGAACGGAAAAACTCACCGGCCTCATGGGTGGGATACAAGCGGCCTTTGCGGCGTTCAAACAGCGGGAATCCGAGCGAGTGTTCCAAATCGCTGATTAAGCGGCTGACCGCAGGCTGCGTGACGTGCATTTCTGCCGCCGCTGCAGCGGTGGTACCGCGGAGCATGATATTGCGGAACGCTTCAATCTGGCGAAACTTCATTCAAAAACCCATAACATTTGTTTATCGAATATGACTTAATATAAGTTGATGTCATCGACTTTAGTTTACATGATGGAAACGAGTCAATAACAAATCCGCTTGGTATTGATTCGTTATCGGGACGCAAAAGGCAATCACGGACAGGTTGCTGGCGTCTTCGTTTTAAACTGTCAGACAAGGAAGTACAGATGGCAGAGTGGCAAGACTCCCCAATTCTTACCGTCAATGATCTTTCCGTTCAGTTCGGTGCGTCAACTGTGATTGAAAACCTGAGCTTTCAGGTTTTTCCGGGGCGTACGCTGGCCATCGTCGGCGAATCCGGTTCAGGCAAGTCGGTCACTTCGCAAACCATCATGCGCCTCGCTGACATGAGCGGCGCATCTTATCCCTCTGGTCAGATTCTCTATTCTCCGTCGGTTGATGGCGGGCAGGAGCTGCTGAGCCTCTCTCAGGCTGAAATGCGCGCTATTCGCGGCAAAGAGATCGCGATGATTTTCCAAGAGCCGATGACCTCGCTCAACCCGGTATTCACTATTGGCGATCAGCTGTGCGAAGCGTTGCTACTGCACGAACAAATGAGCAAATCTGACGCTGTTAAAGAAAGCCAGAAACTGCTGGAAATGGTGCGCTTGCCGGATGCGGCAGAAATGCTTAAACGCTATCCGCATCAGCTGTCTGGCGGTATGCGCCAACGGGTAATGATCGCTATGGCGCTGGCTTGCAAGCCGAAAATATTAATTGCCGATGAGCCAACCACGGCGCTTGATGTGACCATTCAGGCGCAGATCCTCGCCATCATTTCGGACCTTCAGAAAGAGCTCAATATGGCGGTGATCTTCATTACCCACGATATGGGGGTGGTGGCGGAAATTGCTGATGATGTTGTGGTTATGTGGAAAGGCAAAAAAGTCGAGCAGGGCGAAGTTCGGGATGTGTTTGCCCGGCCGCGACATGTTTACACTCAGGCTCTGCTCAACGCTGTGCCACGGCTTGGCAGCATGACGGGCCGCGAGCATCCGTGCCGCTTCCCGGTCATGGTGATTGATGACGGCAAACTCAAAGTGGTGGGCGAAGAGAAAGAGCAGGACACCGCCAAATACAATGATGCTCCGCTGCTGCGGGTACGTAACCTAGTGACCCGTTTTGATACCAAAAAGAACTTCTGGGGGCGCACAACGCATCGCGTGCATGCGGTTGAACAGGTCAGTTTTGATATTTATCCGGGCGAAACACTGGCATTGGTCGGTGAGTCGGGCTCTGGTAAATCCACCATCGGCCGAACCATTCAACAACTTCAGCGCGCCACCAGTGGCGACATTGAGTTTGAAGGCCGGGCGCTGAGTGCACGTTCTAAAGCAGAACAAAGTCGCCTGCGCCAGGAAATTCAATACATATTTCAGGATCCGTTTGCCTCGCTCGACCCGCGCAAAACCGTCGGTTACTCGATTGCAGAACCGATTCGCACCCACCGTTTGCTCAGTTCAGACAAAGCGATTGAGCAGCGTGTCGGTGAACTGCTGGAGCGCGTTGGCCTTAGCGCTGAACATGCCAAGCGTTACCCGCATGAGTTCTCGGGTGGTCAGCGTCAGCGCATCTGTATTGCCCGCGCACTGGCGTCAAAACCGAAATTGATCATTGCCGATGAAGCACTGTCGGCGCTCGACGTGTCGATTCAGGCGCAGATCATCAATCTGTTTATGGAATTGCAGGAAGAATTCGGTATCGCATATCTGTTCATCAGTCACGACATGGCTGTGGTGGAAAAAATCAGCCACCGTGTCGCGGTGTTGTACCTCGGCCAGATCGCGGAGCTTGGCAGCCGTCAGCAGGTGCTGGAAACGCCGACTCACCCATATACCCAGAAATTACTCAGTGCGGTTCCGGTTGCGGACCCGACGCTGCAACGCAAACACGTGCGACTAACCGGTGATATCCCCAGTCCGGTACGAGCGGTGGGTGATGAGCCTGCTGCCGTGCAGCATGTGGAAATCAGCCCCGGACATTTTGTGGCGGAAATCCCAAAGGAAGGGATGTTCCAACCTATCGTAGATGGAGAATACGTTTATGAAGAAACACACACCGAAACACTGGCTTAAATCAGCCGGCCTGGTTGCCGGATTGACCTTCTCGTCGTGGAGTCTGGCGGCGGGATCGCTGACGGTGTCTTCCCCGCAGGATCCGGGCAGTTGGGATCCGATTGATACCTTTCTGGTTAACTGGGCTTCTGTGGCCACCAACCTGTATGACGGCCTGACGTATCGCGGTCCGGATTTGCAATTGAAACCCGGGCTGGCGACTTCGTGGGAGCAGCTCGACGACGGTAAACGTATCCGTTTTCATCTGCGTGAGAATGTCACTTTTCATAATGGCGAACCCTTTAACGCTCAGGCAGTAAAATTTACCTTTGACCGTTTGCTGGGGGATGAAGGTAAGAAAGGGCCGCAGCGTTCAAATTACACCGCGATCGATCACGTGGAAATCATCGATGATTACACGGTGGACTTCTATCTTAACGCCCCTGATCCGGTGCTGCTGACCAAACTGGCAGGTTATGGGGCGATGATTGTGCCGCCAAAATACATTCAGGAGCATGGCGACGCGTACTTCAACACTCATCCTGTCGGTACGGGGCCGTTTAAGTTCAAAGCCTACAGCCCGAAAGTGTCGATCGAGCTTGAACCGTATGCCGGCTTCTGGGGCAACGCGCCAAAACTGTCGCAACTGACTTATCGTTTTATCTCCGAGCCTTCGACTGCGGTGGCAGAACTGCAATCAGGGCGGGTTGATCTGGTTATTCCTCCGACCATTCCGATTGGCATGATTCCGACCATTAACGCCAATCCGAAACTGGATGTGGTGACCACGCAAAGCCCGACGGTGTATGCGCTGCGCTTTAACTCGAAAAGCGGTATCACTAAAGATGAGCGCGTTCGTAAGGCGCTGATTTATGGCGTGGACCGTCAGGCGATCATCGATTCAATCCTTGGCGGCCAGGCTGAACCGATTGCCAGCTTCCAGAGTGCGATTTCGTTTGGTAACGACACGGCGATGAAGCCGCTGCCTTATGATCCGAATAAAGCGATGCAACTGCTTAAAGAAGCCGGTGTGAAGCCGGGGACTAAGATTCAGTTGGATATTCGTGGTAACGATGCAACGTTCAATGAAGTGACGCAGGCGGTCGCAAGCTACCTGCAAATCATCGGCCTGAATGCGATCATCAAGCCTTACGAAACCAACGTGCTGCTGAACGACATTATTCCATCGGGTAAAACCGGTGCGATGTTCCAGCAATCTTGGGGTGGCTGGACGCTGGATTACGACAATACGGCTTACTTTATGTACCACACCGGTGAGAAGTGGAACCCATACGACAGCGATCCGGAACTGGATAAGCTGCTGGAATCACAACGCTCCATCATCGATCAGCCAAAACGCGAAACGATTCTGAAATCGATCGCCAATTACACCGCCGATCGCGCACTGGAAATGCCGCTGTACAGCCTGAATGCCATTTTTGGCGTATCGAAACGCGTGAAAAACTTCACGCCAGTGCCGGACAGTCGTCTGCGCCTGACCGACGTAACGGTTGAATAACCTCTGACGCCACCCCGTTTGGGGTGGCCTTCGCTCAGACTTAAGGACAAGTTGATGACCAATTTTTTGCTTAAACGCCTGATTCAGGCGGTGTTCGTATTGCTGTCGATCACCCTCTTGGTGGCTTGGGCAATTCGTATGACGGGCGATCCGGCGTTGATGCTGACTCAGGGCGCGGGGAGTGTCACGGAAGCTGACTTGGCGCTGATTCGTGAATCGATGGGGCTGAACAAGCCGTTTCTGGTTCAGTATGGCGAGTTTCTGCTCGGGCTGCTGTCCGGTGATTTTGGCAACAGTTTCCTTGGCGGCACGCCGGTCTCATCGTTGATTGAAATCTCTTTACCTGCCACCGTGCTGCTCGCGTTTGCGGTCATGATTATCTCGATTCTGCTTTCCATTCCGCTTGGCATCAAAGCCGCAGTCTCGAAAGGAAAATGGGTCGATCAACTGATTCGCGTGACGTCGCTGATTGGTTTGTCATTCCCCAACTTCTGGCTGGCCTTGATGTTGGTGCTGATTTTCTCTGTCACGTTGCAATGGCTGCCGCCCAGTGGCATGGACGGCATCGCCAGTTTTCTGATGCCGGCATTCACCATGGCCGTCATCCTCACCGCAACCAATGTGCGACTGGTGCGCACCGCAATGCTGGAAACGCTGCAATCGCAATACATTATGGTGGCTCGCGCTAAAGGCCTGAGCGAAACCAAAGTGTTGTACAAACACGCACTACGTAACTGCGCGATTCCCCTGATCACCTATTTCGGTCTGCAATTTGGTGGCTTGTTGGGTGGCATAGTCGTGATTGAGAAGGTGTTTAACTGGCCGGGACTGGGCACGCTGGCGTTTGATGCGGTCAGCGCGCGCGATTATCCGGTGTTGCAGGCGGTGATCACCGTGTTGTCGATGTTGATTGTCGGCGTGAACCTGTTAGTGGACGTGGCTTATGGCCTGATTGATCCACGTATCAGAACGGAGTAGTAGCATGACAACTGCCATTCAAAGCAAACGCTTTACGCGTTTCAACAATCTCGAATTCATTTTAGGTTCGGTGCTGACCATCGGCATGATCGTGCTGGTGCTGCTGTCAGACGTTATCTTTCAGGGCGCCTCCGACAAAATTAACTTAACCGCCCGACTAGTGGCGCCGTTTACTCAGTCGGCACACTGGTTTGGCACCGACCCGCTCGGGCGCGACGTGTTGGCTCGCGTTGTCTCCGGTGGTGCCGTATCGCTGCAGGTTGGCTTTATCTCTGTGCTCGGCGCAGTCGGCTTTGGCGTGGTGATGGGGTTGGTTGCAGGATACTTTCGCGGCTTCTGGGATGTCGTCGTGATGCGTTTTGCCGACATTCAACTGGCGATGCCGTTCATTCTGCTGGCGATCACGTTCATCGCGATTGTCGGTGGCGGTCTGACCAACATGATTATTCTGCTCATTCTTTCGCAATGGGTGCAGTACGCCCGTTTGGTGCGCGGCTCGGTGCTGTCGCTACGCGACCGCGAGTTTATTCAGTCGGCTAAGGCGATCGGCGTCAGCCACTTCAATATTCTGTTTCAGCACTTGCTGCCGAACCTGATTGGCCCGGTTATCGTGTTGATGACGTTAAACGTTGCCAACAACATTCTGCTGGAAAGCAGTCTGACGTTCTTAGGCCTTGGCGTGGATCCGCTCACTCCAAGCTGGGGTGGAATGTTGGCGGACGGTCGTACCTACATTCAGACTGCCTGGTGGGTAAGCTTCTTCCCCGGTATGGCGATTCTGCTGACGGTGCTCGGGCTCAACCTATTGGGCGACTGGCTTCGTGACACACTTGATCCAACCGGGAGAACCGCCAAATGACGACCTTGTTATCTCAGGTAATCCATTCCAGTTTGAGCCAATGGGTGGCCGAACTCAGTCAATCTGGCTATCGCGGTCATCAGGTTGAACTGTGGACTTTTAACGATCAAGCTTCGCGCGCCGAGGCGCAGCGTGCACTACGGGAATTGGGGATCGAGGCGTTTATCTATAGCGCCTATAAACCACTGGTGCACTTTTGTCTGGAAAGCACCGCGATTAGCGAATCCGTTCCAGAGCAGATTGAAGTGCGCTATCCGCTCAATCCACATGCATCAGAAAAGCGTTTTCTGCTTGAGGCGTATCCGCTGGGCGCATTGCTGCAGGATAAAAACGTGCGCTTTGTGGCCGACAGCAACCTGACAGACCGGTATCAACTTAACGTAACCAGCAAAGCGGGGCAGACACAGTCGCTGTTTGTGCTGGCGCCGAACCTTGTTCGTCCGGACGCAACCGGTGCTGAGCAGTTGTCACCAACGGCCTGGTTGCGGATAACGAACCCTGAAGGCGAAGTGATAAAAGACGAAGCTCTGAGCAGCGATTACGAGCAAGCCTATCGGGCGGTGATGCAGGTGATTGCCCAGCACGACTGGCCGAATCATGCACCGTACTTTCAGCGGCTGGAGATCAACATTCAGTTGCCAACTGAGGATGACGCGCTTGGCTACGATCATGAAGTGATCAGCTTGCGCGAAGCGCTTCACGAAGACCTCTATTTCTCCGTTCAGGAGTGGTTTAAAACCCGGGAAGGCAAAAACGCGACCGCGCGCGACTGTCAGCCTGGACAGATCGTACCTAACATCACTCGTTGTGCTGGTAGTCAGGTGCACATTGATGTTGCACTGACAGCGTATCAGCACACCCACTTAACGCATACGGCTGAGGTGTTGGCAAGCGCAGGCCATCCGCTGAGCGAGCAGCAGGTGATGTTTGAACTGGAAACCTTAGGGGGTGAGCCCTTTGCTGCTCATACGGTAAGCGGGAAACGGGTTAATGCCACTTACATTGCGGGCAGCGACAAAGCCGTTGTCGTCAGTGGCGGCCAGCATGCCAATGAAACGACGGGGGTGGTTGGCGTTCTTAGAGCTGCACGCCTCCTGAGCCAGCAGGCGAACGCGCATTTAGTCATCTCACCACTGGAAAACCCGGATGGTTATGCACTGCATCAGGAGCTGATTCAGTCCAATCCGCATCACATGCATCATGCGGCGCGCTACACCGCACTGGGTGATGATTTGGAGTATCGCACGGCGGAACCTTTGTACGAAAAAGCAATTCGCAGGCAGGCGCAAGCGCTTAGTCAGGCGCAGTTGCACGTCAATCTGCATGGTTATCCGTCTCATGAGTGGACCCGGCCGTTTTCTGGCTATGTGCCGCAGGGATTTGAGATGTGGACCATTCCTAAAGGTTTCTTTTTGGTGGTGCGTCATCTGGATACGCCGCAGTGGCAGGAGTACGCCGAGCGTTTTGTTGATGCCCTGACTCTTGAGTTACAACACTGCTCTGAGGTTATTGCCATGAACCGCAAACAGATTGCCCTATATGAACAGCATGCGGGCGAAACCGGGTTTCGTATGATTAACGGCTATCCGTGTTTTGTGTCATCGGTGGAGCAGGCGGATTTCCCACTGCAACTCATCACCGAATATCCGGACGAGTCGATTTATGGCGACGACTTTATTGCCGGTCATACGGTGCAGATGGAAACGGTGCTGGCGGCGTATCGGGTACACCAGTCACTGAGCTAAAACAAGAAAGCTGCTGTGCTTCGTAAAAAAGCACAACAGCTTTCCTTTTGGTTTACTTACTGCTGATTGTCGTTGTAGCAGCGATTGACGCGTGGCGTCAGTTTGATGGTCAGCTCATAAGGGATAGTCCCCACGTGGTTGGCAATGGTTTCGATCGGCAGGTTTTGCCCCCACATTTCGACCTCATCACCCACTTTATCTTGGGCATCCGGACCGAGATCGACGGTGATCATATCCATCGAAACCCGACCGACAATGGGCACTTGGCGGCCATTCACGTACACAGGCGTACCACTTGGCGCGCAGCGCGGATAGCCGTCGCCATAACCCATCGCAATGACCCCGATATTGGTATCACGCTCTGCCAGCCAGGTTTCACCATAGCCAACCGGGCGGCTGGCCTGATGTTTGCGCACGGCAATCAGGCGAGTGGTGAGCGTCATGACTGGAATCAAGGCGTGATCTGACCCGGTATGAGCCGCACTTGGCGAAATGCCAAACAGCGCAATGCCGGCACGGGCGACATCGTATTGTGACTGTGGCCAGAACAGAATGCCTGCCGAATTGGCGATGGTCTTTGGCCCGTCATACTGCGCCGTGGCTTCATTAAAACAGGCCAACTGACGCTGCGTGGTTGGGTGGTTAATGTCATCTGCGCAGCTAAAGTGACTGATAAAGCCAACTTTATCTTTCAGTTTTTGCGTTCGCTCGATACGCGCAACGTAATCCGACACTTCGTAAGGCTGTACGCCCAAACGATGCATGCCCGTGTCTACTTTTAGCCATACGTTTACAGGGTTCGCCAGTTCGCGGTTTTCAAGATCGCAAAGCTGCTCTTCGCAGTGAATCGTCGTAGCAAGGTTCATCTCAGCGGCGCGTTGTAAATCCTCGCCACAGAAACAGCCTTCCAACAACAAAATCGGTTGGTTGATGCCCGCCTGACGCAGTTCTTCCGCTTCTTCCAGACGTGACACCGCAAACAAGTCAGCTTCTGGCAGAGCTTGCGCCAATTGCACCGCACCGTGCCCGTACGCATCCCCTTTGATCACCGCAACCACTTTTTGCGAACCGCTCAACGATTTGAGCTGGCGATAGTTATGTTGTAAAGCGTTTAGGTCGATTCGTGCTTGGGCGGTAATCATGTGGCTTCCTGCTGACATACATTGGTTTTAGAGGATAACTCCTGAATGGTGGTAATTATGTAGCAAAATCATTGCTTGTGTTAGTGATTTGTAGAGTATGTAACTGTGATGTTTGCATTATTCTTGTCTAATATTCTGTTAAAATAATGTTGAATAATATGGAGTGCTTTGTGCGAGGTTTGTACTTATATAAAATTCTGGTGAGCGGTATAAAAAAAGAGTTTCCTAAATTCGAATTCTCAACGCCTTTATCCATGTGGTTTAGATGGGATTTAACGATGATTTCGTTCTCTTTAGGCTGATTTCTGTACAAAATAACCGTATTCAGTCACCTATTGCTTATCACAGTGCAAAATATGACCATGTGATTCGCGTTTTAATCGCAATCAAAGCCTTATCTGGTCAGATCTCACTCGATTTTCATGCAGTGAAATGTGCTTTAATCGAATCTAACGACGAATTTATATAAATCTGATAGCGAAGGGATTTTAACGTATGGTCCTGTGCCCGGTTTTTGTGACAGGCAAATATGTTGTCAAAATGTAGTCAGGCAGGATTTACGGTAAAACGCACGCTGCGTTCTCGGTGGCATGTTGGAAACGGGCGAGGGTATATTTCGTGTTTCAGGTTGAAGCTCAGCGCGAGAGACGACATTATGGCCATGACTTCATAATCAATAAGGACGACGACGATGGATGCCAGTTTGCTGACTCAGTATTTCGAACGTATCGGTTTATCAGACACACCAACATTGGATGAACGCGGTTTGAGATTGCTGCATCAAAACCAACACCGAAGCATACCGTTTGAAAATTTTGATGTGGTATCCGGCAAAGGAATCGATCTCGATCCTGCGGCTGTTTTTCATAAGCTGGTTGCGGAAAAGCGGGGCGGTTACTGTTTTGAAGTCAATGTCTTACTAATGCGAGTGATGCAAACTCTCGGGTTTGATGCTCGGCCACTGTTGGGACGCGTTCACCTCTCAGGGCAGCCGACGGGACGCAGTCATCAATTAAGTTTAGTCATGTTGGGAGAGCAGTCTTGGCTGGTGGATGCTGGCTTTGGAGCAAATACACCGCGTCAGGTGATGCCGCTTGTGCTGAATCGGGAAATGACCTTCGATTATCAGACGCTGCGTTTTGTTGAGCGTGCTGATTATGGTGTGATGCTGCAAAGCAAAAACGGCGATGAGTGGAGCGATCTTTACAGTCTGGATCTGGGTTTTGTCTGCCCAGCGGACATTCAGTACGGTAACCATTTCACCTCGACCCATCCGAGTTCCGTTTTTACCAACGCCTGTGTAGCGGTGATGCCGACGCCAAACGGCATCACCACTTTGCTCAATAACAAGCTCACTATTCGCGATGGCAACAATACCGAGCAGATCCTTCTTAATGATGAGTACTCCTACTTTTCGGCGCTGAAACAACACTTTGGCATTGCGCCTCGTGTCCCGTTCGACGTGCTGAAAGGCTATTTCGGTGAGTAACATGCCACTACTGATAGACCTCACAATGTGTGAAGTGGATTAAACTCTGATGTGTAACCCATGAATCTTTAGCGATCTGTGGCTTAGCTTAAGAATCTCTTAAGAAATCCTTCATAGAGTTTAGCTGTGGGGCGTATCGCGCGTCGCCGTTAGCTGACTTTCATAAGGAAAGCATATGATCAGAAACATTCGAATCGGGCTGAGAAGCGCCTTGGCGTTTGGTGTTGTGGGTATTTGTACACTGATATTGGGCCTGTTCTCCGTCTCCCAACTTTCTCACCTTAACGACACAACCGATATTCTCACTTTGCATCGCATGCCCGCTATATCAACGGTGGCGGAGTTACGCCGTGGCATTTTACGCACCCAAATTGCGGTCAGCGAACTTTCCGACGCGAAAACCCCGCAGCAACAGCGTGCAATCCAGACTCGTATCGATGCCATCATCCGCGATTATGATGCGGCTGAATCGGCGATGTCTGATCTGGCTGATAATCCGGATTCTCGTCAGCTACTCAACGAAGTCAGTCAACTGCACAACCAACTGACGGACGCCTTGCCTCAGCTTTTCCAGCTAACGGACAAAGGCGAGCTGGAAGCGTCGGTGCGGTATCGCGAAGACACCGTTGTGCCGCTCATCACCAAACTGGAAGCCGTGCTCGATCGGTATGACGCATTTCAGAAAACCATGGCCGGACGTGACAACGATGCCGCTACGCAAACCTATCTGAACGCGCGTAACCTGGTTTATGTCGGTATTGGCCTGACTCTGCTGGCGATCTTGTTGTTGGCTTACTTTTACAGCCGCAGCCTGATTGTGCCTTTGCACAATGCCGTCAATGTTGCCAAGCAAATCGCCGCAGGTGATTTGACACAAGAGTTCTCTGACCCGCACCGCGATGAAGCGGCCGATTTACTGCAATCACTGGCGGATATGCAGCAGCAACTGGCGAGAGCCATTTCTCTGATTGGCGATTCATCCACCCAACTGGCGGCAACGTCGGAAGAGCTGAGTGTGGTGACCAATCAATCATCGGTTATCGTGACGCAGCAGAGTGACCAATTGGGTCTGGCCGCAACCGCGGTAAGTGAACTGACGTCAGCCATTGAAGAAGTTGCGCGCACGGCCAGTGCGACCAGCGCCAACGCGGAAGTGATGGACGAGAAAACTCAGAGCGGTAAAGGCAAAATTGGTGAAACGATTAAGGCTCTTGAGTTACTGAAATCGGACATGCAGGATGCAGAAAACAGCGTGTTGGTGCTTTCCGAAAACGTGGCGAATATCAGTACGGTGTTGGATGTGATTCGTGCCATTGCCGAGCAGACCAACTTACTGGCCCTCAACGCGGCCATTGAAGCGGCACGTGCCGGAGACAACGGCCGTGGCTTTGCGGTGGTGGCCGATGAAGTGCGGGCGTTGGCTCATCGTACACAGCAATCCACTTCTGATATTGAAGCGATGATCACCGCGGTCAGCTCTGAAACCAAACAGACAGTCAGCAAAATGGGGCGCAGCAACGATCTGGCGCATTCCACGTTAGCCGTGGCGAATGACGCCAGTGCAGCTTTTGAAGAGATTTCTGTGCTGGTCAGCGAAATGAATGCTCAGAACGCCACGATTGCCAGTGCCGCAGAGCAGCAGGCCGTGGTGGCGAAAGAAGTGGACGAGAATCTGGTGCACATAAAAGATTTGTCGGTGCAGACCTCCGCCGGGGCGGATCAAACCAATGCATCCAGTGTGGAGCTGGCGAAACTGGCAGAACATCTCAATGAGCTGGTGAAACGATTTAAAATCTCCTGATTTACACCGCATCGGATTCAGAAGGTGAGGTGACGGCCACTCTCTGATCAATGGCGATGCGGTTTCTGCCGGAACCTTTGGCATCGTACAGTGCCATGTCGGCTCGTTTAACCAGCAAGTCGATGTTGCTGTCGTCTTTATCGACTTTAGCCAGGCCGATACTGGCGGTGAAATGGATTTGCTGTCCTTCACAATCGATAGAGAACGAGGCGATTGCTGCGCGGATTTTTTCCAGACAAGCGAGAGCTTCGTCCATCGAACTGTTGGACATGATGATGCCAAACTCTTCACCGCCAATCCTCGCCAGCAGATCATCGTCACCCAATTGCGCGTCGATGATGTCCACCGAATACTGCAACGCTTTGTCGCCCATATCATGGCCGTAGCTGTCGTTTAATTTCTTGAACTCATCCAGATCCAGAATCGCGACGAAAAACGCCTCTTCCTTCTGGTGATAATCGTTGAGTCGCTCTTTGAGCTCTTTAATAAAGCATCGGCGATTGAACGAACCGGTCAGCTCATCTGTGGTGGCCAGGAGTTCGAGTTCAACCAGTTGCAAATGCAAGGCGATATTGATGGAAATCCAGTTAGCGATACACTGCAGTTTTTCGGCGTCTTCTAAGCGATAGTAGTTTTTGTGTTTGTGCGCCACATTGAGCGTGCCAATGCAGCTGTCACCACTGATAAGCGGCGCGTCCATGCAGGTGTTCAAGCCGTATTCACCCAGCATTTTGCAGTCAATCTCATCAGACAGCGTGACATCGTCACAGATGATCAGGGTTTTATTCTTAAACACGCGGCCTACAAAAGAGCCTTCAATTGGCATTCGAAAGTCAATCGGAATCGCCTGATTCCCTGAAATGGTGTAGAGCTTAAGATACTCTTTTCCGTCCGCCAGCGTAATGCTGACTCGCTCGGCATCAAAGATGTGGTGTATCCATGTGGCAACGGTGTCGAGCACATTCTGCAAGGTACGCGATTTTGCCAAATGGTGAACGAAATCAACCGGAAAGCAAATGGCATTACTGCTACTGCGTCGCGTGTGTTCGCCCAGTTCAATCACTCGCTCTGAAACCATATTTTGTCCTTGCGTCTGTCTTACCTATATACATTAGGTAGCATAAATTTGACGAATTGCGATTATTCGTGGCTGTAAAAGCAGAGATTATGAACCAATTTGGCCAAAGATGGCATGGATTCATCGTTCTG
Source organism: Vibrio sp. bablab_jr001 (assembly GCF_016464285.1). Lineage (NCBI taxonomy): Bacteria > Pseudomonadati > Pseudomonadota > Gammaproteobacteria > Vibrionales > Vibrionaceae > Vibrio > Vibrio sp. bablab_jr001. The sequence continues at coordinate 38,194 of NZ_JACDWZ010000103.1, read as the reverse complement.
ACATAGCGGAAATAATCAGCGTATTGATCAGCGCAATGGACATAGCGGTAAACTGACTAACAGAGAATCCGCTAACCAGTTTACCAAGCTATATCACGTGAGGAAGTCAGGTGAGAAAGTCAGGTGAGAAAGCTGAGCGATTATTCCAGCGATTTAATGACTCTCGCTGGATTGCCGGCAATCACGACGTTGTCACCAAAACTTTTAGTGACAACAGCACCGGACGCGACAACGACGTTGTTACCGAGTGTCACACCTGGGTTGATGGTTGCATGTCCGCCAATCCAGCAGTTGTTGCCGATCGTGATCGGCTTGGCGAACTCTTTGCCGCTGGCCCGTTCAACAGGATCGAGCGGGTGACAGGCGGTGTACAACCCCACTTGTGGACCAATCAGGCAGTCATCACCAATGATCACTTCTGCACAATCGAGGATGACGCAGTCGTAGTTGGTGTAGAAGTTGTTGCCGACTTTGATGTTTACGCCGTAGTCACAGCGAAAATGACGATTGACCGAAATGTTGCTGCCTGCAGCGCCAAACAGCTCAGTAATTATGCGCTCCTGCAGTGCTTGCTCATCAGACTGGCTGCGATTAAACCTATCCAGTTTCTCGCGTGCCGACGCTCTCATTGCTTTCAGTTCTGTATCGGCTGGGTCGTAGATCTCTCCCGTGACCATTTTTTTAAACTCGTTCACTTTTGTTCACCTTTAACTGCTTCAGTATCCCAACACGAAAAAATTGGTTAAATGAAAAAATATAAACATATAATGTGTTCATTCTTGATCGAATTGATACAATGTCAACGATTTTCAGGAGACGACGAATGAATAAATGCATCGCAGAGCAGCGGCAACGTATTTTACTGGATATGCTCGCTGCCGAAGGAAGCCTTAATGCCACTGAGGTCGCCGAGCGGTTGAACACAACCGGTGCCACAGTCAGACGAGATTTGAACAAACTGGCTGAAATGGGGCTTTGCAAGAGAACGCACGGTGGCGCGATAGTGCTGACCCCCGCGAATGGCAGTGTGGATGAGCGTCAGTCTCAGCATGCACTTGAAAAGCAGAGCCTTGCCGCAACCGCGCTCTCGTTGCTCAAACCTAATCAACTGATTTTCATTGATGCCAGCAGCACCAATATGGCGCTGGCAGATCGCATGCCGCAGGATCTGAATCTGACGGTAGTGACCAATTCCATCCACATTGCGATGTCTCTTTACAATCGGGGAGCGATTAACACCATTTTGATCGGTGGCCAGATTGATGCCGCCATTGGCGGCGCGGTGGATGCCAAAGCACTGGCCGATGTTCAGATGTTTCACTTTGACCTGATGTTTATCGGTGTATGTGCCTGGTCGCAAGAGCATGGTTTTACGGCGCTGCACTATCCTGATGCCCAGTTTAAACGCCAGTTGCTCAAGCAGAGTGGTGCCAAGGTTGTGCTGTTTACGCCCGATAAAGTGGAAACTTACGCGCCGTTTTCTCTGATGGCGACGACGGATGTTGATTATTTGGTGTGTGACGGTGCATCAACGCCAGACAACCTGACGCGCGCGCTTGCAGAGCGTGGTGCCCATATTCTTGACAGTCACGCTGGCGATGAGCAGCAATAAAGGTAGAAAATGCATGACGAATAAACATATTGGCGATTTGGTATTAACTGAAGCGCAAATCCAAAGCGGTGTCGCACTCGTGGCTGAGAAAATTAACCAGAATTATCGCGACGTGGTGATCGTCAGTGTGGTTCCGGGCGGCATATTGTTTACCGCTGATTTAGTTCGCCAGTTACAGCCAGACGTTCGGATGGATTACATCTCTTGCCCTCATACTCCGGGGGACAGAAACAACCAATCACAGATCGTCTTTCATGAAAACATCGCGCTGGTCGGGCAGGATGTCATTCTGGTTGATGATGCCATTGAGTCGGGCGGTACCATGAAAAGAATCGTGGAGTTTCTGTTGGCCAACTACGCAATGAAGTCGCTCGCCATCGCAACCCTGTTCGTCAAACCTAACCGCGTTGATATTCCGGTCACGCAATACTACGCCTATGAAATGGACAACGATGACCTGTTGGTTGGGTACGGATTGCCCTGGCAAGACAAACTGAGAAACGTGCCGTTTGTCTCTAAGTTGGTGAAGTAGTCACGAGCTGTGCGTTGAATCGCAATAGCGATTTAAATGTCAGCGATTTTATTCAGTTGTATTAACACGTCTGTCACCTTCCCACGCTATACCTGCCAATAAATCTGATGTGATGTTCGCTTGAGACACCCGTTGCATCAGCTTAAGTGATAATGAATATATTTTCGTATGTGAGTTGCTGCTGTACTACGCTTAAAAAGTTTTCTTTCGATAACAAGCAATAAGGAGTATTGCAATGAAGTCAGTCTTGGCACTATTGATTGCAGCGATGGTCTCATCGGGAGCAAGTGCGGCGGACCCGAAACCCGCCACGCAAGCAACGATAGACGCAAACAATGCAGTCAAACAATCCTTACCTTTTAGCGACAAAAAAGACTTTGAAAACGCTCAGAAAGGCCTTATCGCAAAGCAGGATGTGGTAACGATCAAAAATGACAAAGGTGACGTCGTTTGGGATTTGGAGCAATACAAACAGTACATCACGCTTAATAACCCGGCTCCGGATAGCGTTAACCCAAGTTTGTGGCGTAACGCTCAGCTCAACATGATTAATGGCTTATTTGAAGTGACCGATGGTATATATCAGGTGCGCGGTTATGACTTGAGTAACATCACTTTTATCAAAGGTAATACCGGTTGGATTGTCTTTGACCCACTTATCTCACAAGAAACGGCTAAAGCCGCTTTAGATTTTGTTAACGAAAAACTGGGTAAACGTCCGGTTGTCGCCGTCGTTTATAGCCACAGTCATATCGACCACTTTGGTGGTGTTCGCGGGATTGTTGACGAAAAAGATGTGAAAGCGGGCAAGGTTAAAATCATTGCTTCGCACGGATTCACTGAACATGCCGTGTCGGAAAACGTGATTGCGGGTAATGCGATGGGGCGTCGCGCGATCTTCATGTACGGCGCATTATTACCTCGAAATGAATTTGGTGGTGTAAACGGTGGTTTAGGACAAACCACATCAACAGGGATCGCCACACTCATTGAACCTACGGACATCATCGAGAAAACCGGCGATGAAATGACCGTTGATGGGGTGAAGATGGTCTTCCAATATACCCCTGGCACAGAAGCTCCGACGGAAATGAACACCTGGTTCCCGGATAAGAAAGCACTGTGGATGGCCGAGAACTCAACCAATACTATGCACAACATACTGACGCTGCGTGGCGCGCAGGTTCGTGACGCGTTGAAATGGTCGGGATATTTGCAAGAAACCATCGAAATGTGGGGCGGAGACGTTAAGGTTAAATTCCAAAGCCACCATTGGCCGATGTGGGGAAATGCTGACATCGTTGAGTACTTTAAGAAGCAACGCGATATCTACAAATATACCCATGACCAAACCGTACGCTTGATGAACCAAGGCTACACAGGTGAGGAAATCTCAGAAATCATTAAGCTACCCAAAACGTTGGAAAATAACTGGAGCACCCGTGGCTATTACGGAACCCTGCGTCATAACAGCCGTGCTGTCTATCAACGCTACATGGGTTGGTATGATGGCAACCCGTCTGATCTGAACAATCTTCCACCGACCAATGCTGCAGTGAAATACGTGGAGTATATGGGCGGCGAGAGCGCGGCGATTCAGAAAGCTCAGGCAGACTTCGATAAAGGTAACTATCGTTGGGTTGCTGAAGTGCTTAAGCATGTTGTGTTTGCGAACCCACAGAGTAAGAAAGGTAAAGAACTGCTAGCGGATGCGTACGAGCAGTTAGGTTATCAGTCAGAATCTGGCCCATGGCGCTCTGTATATCTGCAAGGTGCTTATGAGCTAAGAAATGGCACCCCTTCGGCGGGTGGTGTTCAGACTGCATCACCAGACATCATCAAGAATATGCCACCTGAGATGTTGTTTGATTATCTCGCGGTACGTATTTTGCCTGAAAAAGCAGAAGGTAAGAAATTTGCCATCAATCTGAATTTCACGGACCTGGATGAGAAATACACCTTGTATCTGGAAGACTCAGTGCTGATTCATACCAAAAAGCAATCGGATAAACCCAACGTGACTCTAACCTTGACGAAATCGGTACTGGATGATGTTCAGTTAGGTAACGTCACGCTCGAAAAAGCGATTGCCAATGGCGACATTCAGCTGAAGGGTGACAAAGAAGTCTTCAAGGATTTCGTCGGAATGCTGGATCGTTTCAATTTCTGGTTCAATATCGTGACACCATAGTAGGACGGTTAAGATGAAGCTGATGTCTGCTTTTCTGACTGCCGTATGTACATTGAGTGCAAGCCCATTAAGTTGGGCTTGCTCTTACGACGGGCAGTTTAGTAACCCGTTTGCGGAGAGCTATCCTGGCGCGCTGGATGTCGCAATGGCGACGCAAGATGCCCTAAATACTCAAACTATTTCGGTTCCGACAAAGCTTGAAGGTGAAAAAGGATTACGTCGGGCAACGTGGTGGTTGCACTTATTGGTCAGCCAGAACTCTGATGCCCTTATGGATTCCTATATCTATCTGGTGGATAGCCAGTTGTGGGCGCACTATGATGCAAACAGTAAGTTGACTGTTCACTCCTTGCCGCCTGAGGCGAATCAAAAAGTGATGCAACTGACTGAGATCGCTTTGCATAATATTGTGTCAAAGAAACTGAGTTTGAAACATGCAGAAAAGCTGGGGCTGGTGCTGACAAGTTAGTGGGTCTTTAGGTCTCAAAATGCATTAAGGAGCGTACGTTGTACCTCCTTAATTTTTTTAGAAACCGAAATGACGAAAGCGAATTTTTCTGGTTGTTATCATCTGGGGTCTCAAAACGTTGAGTGTTTTCTCGTCTTTGAGGCTAGTTATAAATGATGATCTTTGTCGCAGGATGAGTGTTTTCCGTTAATAGTTAAGTTCAGTTTGTTTCTACAAAAAACGCGTTATATATGAGTATGGTTGAATTTAATCTTCTGTTTTTTATTAAGTTTTTTAATTAGGTCTCACTAAAGTAATCTATGTGTAGTGATAATATAACCTCTTGATTAAAAAGGTTATTTGTCTCGGCGTGAATTTGAAATATTGAAATCGTCAACCATACTTAATCCTAGTGTTTTACTATGGATTAAACTATGGAACCCGTCATCTATATCCAAGTAGGCGATGTTCAATGGGCCGTGTTGAGTGATGGCTCTTGGGTAGAGGTATTGCCGACGGATCCCAAAGTTCCGGGTGTGACAACCGTGGTCGTCAATCAGGAAGCTCTAACGCTGAATACTGGTGTAGAGTCATCCGGCCAAGATAACTCTGTTGATACACAAGTGATAGAAAACCGGGTAAACAGTGAAATTGAGTCAGCGTTTTCACAAGATGCATTTGCACTAAATGAATCATCGCAAGGACTGAGTTTTGTCTCTTACATTCGGGCTGTGTTACCTGAAAAACTGGTTTCTTCAGGCTATGTCACCAGAATGGCAGAAAGGAGCAGTGACAGTGGTCAAACTCCTCAACATTCGGTCGAAGGGCTGAGTCAGGACGCCGCTTTAACCGTCGAGATTCTAGACGGCGGAGATGGTTACGAGAACCAGTTTGAAGTTCCTGGTGTTACGATTCAGGGACGTGCTGTGAATGTGAGTGACAATTGGGTTGTCGACATCACGATCCGGGACAACCTTGGTCAGTCTGTCACTGTCAGCACCAAAGTCGACAATCAGTTCTACCAAATTTCTGGAGTGGATTTATCTTCGTTGGCAGAAGGGCCATTAACCGTCGCTTCTGTCATCCGCGATGCATTTGGCAACAGCCTTAGCGCTAATGATGCCACCATCAAAGATACGCTTGCCGAAATCACGGTGGCATTCGAAGGCAACGGCGACGCCTACCTGAACCAGTTTGAAGTTGGCGGAGTGCAACTGACAGGCTCCATCAAATACGTTGAGGATGGTCAACCGATCTCTGTCAGCGTAACGGATTCCACAGGGGCAAGTTTAACTTTTGAGTCGATAGTATCCGGCGGCGGTTGGACGTTAAATGGCCTTGATCTGTCCGGACTGTCGGAGGGCGTTTTAACGGTCGTTGCGAAATCGGTCGACATCGCGGGCAACCCGGCAATCGGGCAAAACACCATCGTGAAGGATACGCAGGCAAGCATCACGGTCGATGTTGATGACGGTGGTGATGACTATTTGAATATCACCGAACGTCAGGCAGTGACTTTATTCGGGCAAGTCACCGGAGTCGAAGATGGGCAGTCAGTCACCGTTGTTGTTACTGACTCTTTGAATGCTCAACAAACATTTTCTGCTTTCGTGTCCAATGGTGAATGGCGATTAGAAGATCAGGATCTGTCGTCGTTGGCTGACGGTACTCTGAGCGTCTCTGTTTCCACATCGGATGTTGCTGGCAACCCTGCTCAAGCATCAGACACCGCAACCTCCATCGATGCAACGTCACCGACCATTGATATTGATACTGGCTTTTATGCTTTAGGCGGTTTGGACATCAATGACTTCCGCCAAGGGCTGGTCACCGAAATGCGCGGTTCAACAACGGGTGTTCAGACAGGGTTAACGGTGTCCATTCGTGTCAGTGATGGGACGTTAACGCAAGAATTTACCGGCAATGTGGATGCTTCAGGAAATTGGACTGTGAGCGGCATTGCCGTCGATACGCTCAATCAAAGTTCGACCTGGACTATTGAAGCGGAAGTGCAAGATGCGGCGGGTAACCCCGCGGTTGATGATATGCCGACCATTGTACTGCCGGACGCTAAATCTTTTTCTGAGAACATCATTGGTTTCTATGGCCAGCAGACGAGTTCCGCCAATATCAATATTGAAAATGGTGAAGCGGTTTTTCATGATGATCAGTCGATCATTGCTTCATTGACCTCGGTCGGTGAGGTGATTACTACCGTAGTTGCCAGCGATGGGAAATCGTTGGTAGGAACGTCCGCCGATAATCGAACCGTCTTTACGGCTCTGATTAACGACGACGGTACAGTAAAAATCACCTTTTTCGAAGCGGTTGATCAGGCAAGTGGCGAGGATTACCTGATTACTGCGTTGCTCATTGACAGCACGCAAACTGATGCGGATGGAACGACAGAAACAGTCGTGGCGAGCCTGCCGATCACAATTTATGATTCCGACCCCGTGATTCATGACGAGTCTTATTCCGTGGTGGAAGATAACTCCGCGACCGGGAACGTGCTGGATAATGATGTCGACTTAGATGGCGCGTTATACGTCAAAATCGTTGAGGTCGATGGTGTGCAAAAAGTGGTACCCGATGGAGGCTCGGTCAACTTTTCCTTAGATAAGGGCACCTTGACGGTTTATTCCGATGGGCGTTGGGAATTTGAGGCTGCACGAAATCTGGATAACAGTGTTGAGCAGTTGGTGACATTTGATTATGCCGCCGCAGACTCGTCACGAGATTATGGGTTGGCGACAGCGACGATTGAGATCGTGGATGGTGTGCCAGGTGTGGTAAATGCTGGCATAGTTTTCACCACAGAAGTCTCTCTGTCTGAAGCCTCACTTTCCATGGTCGGCAATGTGAATGTTGCTGGTGGTTCAGATAACCCTGATCCCGATTCACTCTATTTTAATGCTTCCTCACTGACCAAACTGCAAGCGTTAGGGCTGACCAGTTCAGTGTCAGACGACACGCTCAGTTATGCTTTGAGTGCTGACGGTAAACAGATTACCGCCACGGTAAATGGTATCACGGTGTTTACCCTGCTGATGAGCGGCGTTGCATCTGGTGAGGACGTGATTGCTTCGATTACGCTCGATCTGGCATACCCGTTGGATCAATTGCAAAGCGGTGACTCGGTCGAGCTTCCTTTGGTCGTTGAAGGACAGGATCTGGATGCGACGCCGTTAGGCAGTAACAATGTTACTTTCGTAATTCAGGACGGTGCTGATCCCGTATTAACGAATACGGCTGCCGTGTCTGTCAATGAGGCCGCTCTCGCTGGCGGCACCGTCACTGCAACCGGTGGTTTGCATCTTGATATTGGCAGCGACTACGTTGAGGCGCTGTCCTTCAGTGATGATGGTCAGCCAACTTTGACCAGCGGCGGTAGCGACATTCTTTATCAAGTCTCTGCCGATGGTTTATCCATCACTGGTTATATTCTGTCTACCGATGGAACGACGCACGTTCCGGTCTTTCAAGCCACACTGACCGCAACATTACCGCTGAATGCCGACAGTGATATCAATTATTCCTTTGAGCTGTTTAGAGCGTTAGATCAATTGGTCGGTGATTCACAAACCATTCCCTTGGTAGTGAACGTTGTTGATTCAGACGACGATGAAGCCTCCTTATCTCTCGATATTACGGTGAATGATAATGACAATGGCGACGCTGCTATTACCAACGGCACGGTCAATCTGACAGAAACCCCGATCGATTCAAGTGTCGCTCCCAGTGGCGTTTCAGCGACCGCTGACGTAAACATAACCGTTACTTCTTCATTTGACCCGATCGTTTTCCTTGGCTTGAACGTGACTTCGGGGGAGACAGTGGTGAACTCCGACGGTGACCCGGTCACCTACAACGGAGGCCACCTTGTTTGGCGAGACAACGGAGACGGCAGTTATGATGCTATCGTCGTCAATGGGGATACCGTATTCAGCGTTATTTTACCCAGCGATTTCTCTCTGGCTTCCGAGACGTCCACAGAGGTCGGGGTATCAATCGAGTTATATCGTCCTATCGATCACACCGTTGGTGCTGGCACCGAGATACTGATTCCGGTACCAGTGATGACGCGTGATTCGGATGGTACCGAAGTGTCGGTTGTATCGAACATCAATGTCTACGATGGTCAAAAACCACAGATCACTGTGAATAGCGGGATAACGGTGAATGAGAGTGGACTAACGGATGACGCTCAGGATTCCGGGACGGAAATCAGCACTCCGTCGCTGACCATCACTCAGGGATCCGATGAGGTTATTCGTGTCACCGTGGATACTGATGCATTTAACGCGCTGGGTTACCAAACAAGTGCAGGTAGCGCGATTACGTTAAATGCAGCCGATTCTGACGGGTGGCTCTATGCAACCGACGGGAGTGATCAGAATGTTTTTCGGGTGCGCTTTAACTTAGATGGCACGGTGGATTTTGACCTCTACCAAGCCCTCGAACATGCACCCCCCAGTGGTGTGTTATCCGATCAAAACGAACTTCAGCTCAACTTTGCTATCGCCGCAACCGATCAGGATGGCGACAGCTCATCCAGTGCCATTTACACCGTTTCAGTGGTTGACGATGTGCCTCAGGCGACCACTGCTACGGTAGAGCTGACCGAGGGTGATGAGTATGCGAGTAACTGGTTTACCAATCACAGTGATGTTGCCGGTGCCGATGGGGCAACGATCGCCAGTCTTATTTATCAAGGTGTGACTTACGATGCCAGTAGCGCAGAGTATTCTGGTGGAACCTGGACCATAGACCTGCTCAATACCAGTGATGGCAACAGCAAATATGGCACGCTGGTTATTTCAGAAAATGGTGATTTTACACTGACAACGGAATTGCTGGTTTCAACGCCAGTTAACGGTCTGGCTGATGATCTGACGCTAACCATTGTGGATGCCGATGGCGATCAGGTCGACAACAATGTTCAATTTACCTTGAATGATTTTGAAGGATTTATTCGGGTCGTGACGGTCAACACGCTTGAGGACAGCGGTGCGAATAATGGTGGCGCTATCGATGCTGTAGAGCTGCCGATAAAGGTGTCGGCGGGGGATACAGACAACAACGAGCAAGTACAGGAAATAAGAATATCCGTTGATTCGTTGCAAAGTGGCACCTTGTTTCTGGATGGGGTGGCGCTGAGTGATGATGACAGCGATGGTTTCATCAACTTACGCTTGTCGGACGGGCAAATAACGCAATCATTTAGCTTCTATATTCCGAACGGAATATTAACGTTCCAACCAGCCCTCAATACATCAGACAACACGGTGACCGTGTCGTTGGACATTTCAGCCGTCATCACTTCCGATCTGAATCCTGATGGCGTGGTGCTGGAGGGAAAAAATACGTTAGACGTTAACGTTATCCCCGTTGCTGACGCTCCGGAATGGAATGCATCCTCTGCTTTTGAGTACCAAACCGTGGAAGACGCTGACTCTCCTACGTTGTTGAATATTGTGGCTGATTTGTACGATGTGGATGGTTCGGAGACTCTTCACTACCAAATTTCGAATGTACCCGATGGGCTGATTATCACTCTGAATGGGAATGCTATCGTTGAAGGTCAGGCATACAGTCAATCGCAGCTCAATCAAATGAGCGTCTCAACTGAGGCCAATTTAGCGGGTCAGTTTACCTTTGATATCACCGCCGTCAGCACGGAATCCGGTAGCGTATTTGCCGATGAACAGGACAATACGGCGGAAATCACCCATCAGATCGTTGTGAATGTCAGTCCGGACGCAGATACACCGACGCTGACGGTGAATGATATTAAAGGCCTTGAAGATCAGGCGATTGATCTCAAAGATTACATCTCGGGAAATCTGACGGATACCGATGGTTCAGAGTCATTGGCGTATCGAATTGAAGTGCAAGATGGCTGGACGTTGCCTATCGGCAGCGGGATAACGTTAATTGCCGCGAACACTTACTTGGTGACGGCCGATGCATTGGCGAGTTCGAGCGCACTGCTACAACCCAAGGCGGACATCAGTTCTTACAGCGAGTCCCTCTCTATCCAAGTCACGGCCATCGCGACGGAATCTACCATTGACGGACTAGCCCCGATAAACGAAACGGCAGAAAGCACTACCCAAACCATCGATATTCACTTGAAAGGCGTCGTGGATGAACCTGATGTCCTGGATGGTGGACAAGGGCATTGGCAGTACGACGATGTTAATCGTGTCATCAGCAACGCAGCGCCTCTTAATGAAGACAACCTCATTCAATTGGATTTCATTCTCCAGACATCGGATGATGACCAGTCGGAAGAGATCAATGTGTTGCTCAGCAATATTCCTGACGGAACGTCATTGGTGGATGCGAATGGCGATCCGGTGACGTTGCCTATTGCTTATATCGATCCGGTGACTGGGCCGGTCTATCAAGTTTCTAATTCTGTTTTGGCAGACACCTACCTTAAACCTGCACAGGATTTCAGCGGCGAACTCTCGCTGGATGTGATTGTTGTTTCCACAGAGCCGGACGGTGCTTCCGGCGAATTTCCTCTGACTGTTGAAATGAATGTGCTGCCGGTTGTCGATCAAAATGATGGTCAAAGCATTCATAGCAGTGGCGTTGAAGACCGAGCTGTGACCTTGAACCTTGAGCCGCAGATCAATCAAGACTCGGACTCAAGTGAATCTTTAACCGGATACTCGATAGATGCTGTTCCTGATGGCTTAACACTCTATTTTGATGCGGTTGAGGTTGTGACCTCGTCGCTTCCACTGGATCTGAGCACACTGTTGGACGGCGAATCACCCACATTAAACGCGTTACTGGCTAGTGGGCGTTTGACGGTCAAAGCGGATGAAGATTTGAGTGGCGAGTTCAGTATTCCCATCACTTATGAGGTCACGGATACCTCGCCAACCGCAGACACGGATGTTAAGGCGATTGCTGGTTCTTTGGATGTCGTGGTGGAAGGAAAAGTGGATATCGGTGCTGAGGATAGTGAAAAGACTCGGCTGGAAGGGACAAGCGATCTATTAACCAGTACAGATGGCTCGGCTATTGATGTCAGTGGCGCGATCACATTTACAGAGGCGGATCTCGATGGGTCTGAATACCTTGACTACATCGTACTGCAGTTCTCGGGTGACTATAACCTGGTCGTGTCTCACCCGAATGGCGTCTCCCAGGATGCCAACGGAAACTGGCTTATCCCTATGGACGGCATTACCAGCGACAGTGTGATTGAAACGGCGCAAGATTTGCTGGCTGGAGCCACGATTTACAGCTCGGTCAATACGGAAGTTGTGGATGTGACCGTGAAAGCTTTTGTGAAAGATGGGGCTGACTCGCAATACATTACCGGACAATTTCAACTTCAAGTGACCGGGCATTCTTCGGGAGACGGAAGTGGCTGTGAAGATCCGAGCACACCAGGCAGCGTACAAGGCGGCGATATCATTGCATCGGAAGGAGAATCTATCGCGGTTGGACAATACCTCAACAGCGATGTCGGCAGCGACGCTGATAATCTCGTTTCGTTTTTTATTCCTGCAGATTCATTACCAGAAGGGGTGATCATTGAAGGGGAAGGGGTAACGCTCGCCTATGACACCTCAGGGAACCTGCTCGGTTACTCCATTTCCGGAACCGGTTTACAAAATATGGTGTTATCGGGCATTGACGAAGATTTTGCTGGCTGTATCAGCTTTAGCCTTGAGGTCACGGAAACGGCACCTTGTGACGGGGACTCACTGACCACATCACAAACCATTACTGTTCAAATCGCCCCGGTAGTGGATGAAATTACGCTGGTGCCAGCCAGTGTCACGGTACAGGAAGATACCACAACGGCACTCAATCTTGAGTTGGTGTTAGGTGACAGCGTAGAAAGCGGTCAAACCATTACAGGGGAAGGTGCCGCTGCGACAGGTCTGGAGACGGTAAACTGGGTAACGATTTCACTCTCTCAAACTGGCGCCGTGCTGAGTGCACAGGATGCTTCCCTTGTTATCGATAATGGAGATGGTACCTGGACCGTGACCGATGCGTCACGCCTCGATGAAATTCAACTGATCCCGCCTGCAAACTTTAGCGGGGACATCGTGCTGACCCTTAATGCGAATATAACTGATGAAGTGACGGGAAGCTGCCTGACGGGTGAAAATGCAAGCGATACGCAAACCAAAACAACATCAGTCACGATCAGTGTTGAGCCGGTGGTAGATAAAGCGGTTTTAGTTACCGAAGATGTGGTCGGCAACGAAGACAATTATATCTACCTCGGTAACTTGTCTGCGTCGCTGATTGACCAGGATGGGTCTGAGTCGCTCTCTTTGGTGATCACGGGCGTACCGGAAGGTGCGGTTCTGGTGTGGAACAACAATGGTCTTTATGAACTGCTGCCCAATAACGGGTCCACCAGTGGAACGGATACGGAGTGGCAAGTCACATCAGAACAACTCAATGCTATCTACATCCTGCCACCTCAGGATTTCAGTGGTGACATTTCTTTAACGCTTCAAGCGATTACGCAGGAAATCGGCACCGACAGCTACAACTTCACCTTGTCAGAGTTTAACGTTGGCGTCCTTCCAGTTGGTGATGACACAGAACTCACAGTTTCTTCGCAAACGCTCTCTGGCGATGAAAATGACAGTATTCATATCGCTTTTGAGGCCAGTAGTTTTGAAACCAACAGTAATGAGTATCTGGAAGTCTCGTTGACTATTAATGCCAGTTCCGACGCCACTGCGCTCGATGGCTTAGGCCGTATCCGCATTGGTAACCAGTTTGCGCTGTTTACTCTTGATGAAGATGGGAATGCCGTTGCAACGATTCTGGTGAAAGCTGACGAGGTCGACGGATTAGACTTCATTCCGAAAGATGCTTTTGGGTCGATGGATGCAACACTCAGTGTGCGCACTTATGATCAGGCCACGGTGTCGGGCTCTCTAGTCTCAGATTATGGTGAGCCAATCAGTGTGGACCTCAACATTGTCGTAGCGCCGGAACCGGATGAACCAACATTAACGGTGGCTTACCACTCTATTGTCTCTGAAGCGTCTGGCGAGATTCCACTTGGTTTAGATATGACGTTGGTTAACCCTGCGGGCGACGAATCCGGACAAGTCACGATCAGTGGGCTTCCGACGGGGTTGACACTGAATCACGGCAGTTACACCGACGGTGTTTATTCCGTTGCTTATGAAGAGGTATCGGATTTGTCTATTATCGGTGGATACAGTGGCAGCGATGAGTTCGAACTTATTCTCACTCCGTCAGCATCAATTGGTGACAGTTCCGCGCTGGGGTTAGCTCAGGTTATCTCCATTTCACTCGTCGAACCCGGCGATACAACCATTCTCGCAACAGACAGCAACGACTTGCTGATTGGTGGCAGTGGCAACGATATTTTTTCGTTTGCCAGTTCAGGTGTAGGGAGCACGCTTTCACCGACACAAGATGTCATCAGCGATTTTCAAATCTCACTCAGCGGCGGGGATAACGATACGGTGGATGTCTCGGCCATTATAACCGCGGCGACGATCACGGATGTTGATAATCAAATTGATCTCCGCGAAGACAGTCAGGGCGTCACTCTCAGCTTAAAACCGGATTCGTCAGGCACTAAACAAGAAATCATGCTTGAAGGCGTCACCCTCGATGATCTGTATCAAGGCGATGCGAGTGCAGCCTCGGAATCGGATGTGTTGCAGAAGATGATTGATGACAACAACCTGTTAGTGAGTGGCCTATGATGATGAAACAGACGCAGGAGGCCTCAATCAATAACAGCTTGCATGACCCGTGGCTCAGTACATTAACATGGCTTGTCCGCCATTTTGAGTTGCGCCAGCATCCGATGAAAATCCTGTCTGGCCTCCCTTTGCGAGAAGGCTCATTGGATAGTGAGTTATTTGTCCGAGCGGCTGAGAAAGCCGATATGGAACTCACGCTGATCAATATCAACGCGCTGCAAACAGGCTGTTTTCCAGTTGTCGCCGTAGACGTTCAAAAACAGCAGCCTGTCATTTTATTAAGCAAAGAGAGCACCCACTGCCATGCGCAAGTGCTGACAGAAAACGGCTGGGAGAAGTTGAGCTTCACCCACAAAGAGTTAACGCGTCGCTTTCAGGCACAAGCCTGGCAAATCAGCGTTAAACCCGTGTTAGACGATCGAGTAGACTCTTTACAAGCTTCCTACCGCGAACACTGGTTGCTTTCTGTGGTGAAAGAAATGGCGCCCTGGTATCGCGATCTCATCGCGGCGTCTTTCCTGATTAATCTTCTGGCGCTGATCATCCCGCTGTTTACCATGAATATTTACGATCGCGTTGTACCCAATCAGGCATTCAATACCCTTTGGGTATTGGTGGCTGGGGTATCGATAGCCGTTGTTTTCGACTGGTTGCTGCGCAAAGCAAGAGGTGTGGTGACCGATACGGCAGGCAAATATATCGACAACAAGCTCTCAGCAATACTCTTCTCGAAAGTCATGGGAATGAAGCTGGAGCACAGACCCGCCTCAGTCGGCGCATTCGCCCGTCAATTGCAGGACTTCGATAGTGTAAGAGATTTCCTTACATCGGTATCCCTGATCACTCTGGTCGATTTGCCGTTTACTCTGATGTTTCTGGTGCTAATCGGTTGGTTGGGCGGGCCGATGATGCTGGTGCCTGTCGTTGTGATGTTGGGGCTCTTTATTCTGGGTTTCATCATTAAGGCAAAAATCGAAAAGTCTCACACCGAGAGTTCGGCATGGTCGATGAAGCGCCAGGCCCATCTGTTTGATAGCCTGACGTCACTGACCGAAATTAAGCAGAACAATGCGACGGGAGAAAGCCAAAAGCGCTGGGAGCAAACCATTTCTGCGCTGTCGGATTGGCAGAATCAGTCACGCCATTACTCCAATATCGTCGCCTACTCGATACAGTCCAGCCAACAAATCATCACCATCGCTCTGATCGTCATTGGGGTATATCGCATTGCCGAAGGTTTGTTAAGCATGGGGGGGCTGATTGCCATCGTCATGTTAAGTGGCCGCGCGGCGGGAGCGGTGAATCAACTGGCTATGTTATTACTGCGATATCAGCAGACTAAAACGGCACTTGAAGGTTTGAACTCGATTATGGCTCTGCCTCAAGAGGAGCAACGCAGTCAGATGATCACGGCCGCTGATTTTGCCGGAAATATCCGTTTAGACAAGGTGAGCTACCAATACCCGGGTGTCGATACGCCTTGCCTGAAAGACATCGACCTCACGATTCATCGCGGAGAGCGCATTGGGATTGTCGGAGCTGCGGGGGCAGGCAAATCGACGCTGTTATCACTGATGATGGGACAAGTGAGCGCCTCACAAGGACATGTCTATTTCGATAATGTGGACAGTCAGATGTGGCCGATGGCGTTGCTTCGCGATAAAACCGGGTGGGTGGGACAACAGGCACATTTGGTGTATGGCTCGATACTGGAAAATATCGTCTTAGGTTTTCACGTTGTTGATCAGGAACGCCTGCAACGTTCGCTCGAGCTCTCTGGGCTCAACCAAGCGATGAGCCGTTTACCTCATGGCCTGGAAACCCAGGTCGGAGAAGGGGGGCGTTTTCTTTCTGGCGGGCAGCGGCAGACCGTCGCCATTGCTCGTGCATTTTACCGCAACCCCAGCGTACTCATCATGGATGAGCCAACCAGTTCTTTAGACAAGCATGCCGAAACCACGCTCTTTAATTCGTTACAAGCGCTTCCACGCAACATGACGATCATCATCAGTTCGCACAAACACTCCTTCCTCTCACTTTGCGACCGTATCGTCGTGATAGACGTCGGGAAGATTATCCTTCAAGGCACACCGAAAGAGGTGTTTGGGGCACAGGAAGCGAAACCTCGTCCGAATCGTGTCCGGGCGGTATCGATCGTCCGTGAAGGAGGTAAGTATGAGTAATGTTCGTTGGAGCAATACACATCTCGCTTACCGCTCGCGCTCACTCATCTGGTTGTCGGTATTATTGGTACTCGCGGTCATTGTTTGGGCATCACTGGCCAAATTGGATGAAGTTGTCGTCGGGGAAGGCAAAGTGGTTCCCACGCTTTCGGTTCAAACAATTCAAAGCCTCGAAGGCGGAATACTGAAAGAGCTGCTGGTGGCGCCCGGAGAAACCGTGAAGCGGGGGCAGGTGATCGCTGTGCTTGATGATACGCGATTCAAGTCGAACTATTCGGAAACCACCGAACAGGTGGAGTCACTACTGGCGCAAAAGCAAAGATTACAGGCTGAACTGCGTACCGTTATTGTCAAAAGCGTGCAGCAAAACTGGAACGAACAGGTTGTGATTAATCCCCAGTCCTTTGATGTGACAACGAATAGTCATGCGGCGTTTCAAAACGCAAAAGCTAATTATTTGGAGCGGTTAGGGCAACTCGAATCTCAATTAGAAGAGGCCAAACTACGAATTGAGCAACAGGCACAAGCCTACGCTGACACTCTGAACTCGATTAAAACGCTTAAAAGCAGTTTGGCCATTGTCGTCAAAGAACGAGATATGCTCAAGGATGTCGTTTCAAGCGGCGCTGTAGCAGAAGTTGAACTGCTCAAGCTGAACCGAGACGTGATCAAACTTGAAGGGGACATTGCCAGTTCTCAGGCCGCCGCGCAGAAGCAAAGAGCGGTCTATTCCGAATCGATCGCGGACTACCGTGGAATCGCGCTCTCTTTTCGCGCTGATTCGCAAGGTCAGCTTAACGAAGTGGAATCCAAACTGGCTCAGCTCAACGAGAGTCGACATGCCATCGCGGATCAGCTCAACCGGACGCAATTGTTGTCTCCTGTCGATGGAACCATCAAAGAGGTTTTCTTGCGCTCCATCGGAGGCGTCGTCAAACCGGGCGAACCAATCATGGAGATCGTGCCACGCAACAGCGCATTGATAGTTGAGGCGCGCATCTCGCCGCAAAATATCGCTTTCATACGTACAGGATTGGCCGCGACGGTGAAATTCTCCGCGTATGACTTTGTGATATATGGTGGCTTAAAAGGTCAGGTGAGCTATGTCAGCGCTGACGCGCTCCAGACTGAGGATGGAAAGGCCTATTACCGCGCCAATATCGTGTTTGATGGCGATGACAAATTTACCATCATTCCGGGTATGCAGGTGGTGGTTGATATTATGACTGGCGAAAAAACAGTTCTTAATTATTGGTTAAAGCCAATATTACGCGCCAAAGAAAATGCTCTGAGAGAACGATAAACAAAAGGAATTTGAATGCGGTTTAGCACAACGATCATGATGGTATTATTGGCGTCGTCTTCTTCTCAAGCGATGACCTTAGAGGAGTCAGTAGCACTCTCCTTAGATAATTCACCCACTCTGCTGGCTCGCTACTCTCATTATCAATCGATGATCAGAGATAAAAATGCGGTGAGTGGATCCTATTTACCCCAAGTTAACCTCTATGCAGCGGCAGGTTATGAAGGGACACGCTATAACAACGGCAATTACATCAATAGTGACGACCGGATTCTAGACAGAACCGAGTTGGGCGTAAAAATTTCCCAACTACTTTTCGATGGTTTTTCAACCAGCTCCGATGTGGACCGGCTTTCTTTTGAGGCGGATGCTGAACGTTTGAGTTTGCTCTCTGCGGCAGAGAACGTGGCATTAGATACAGTGAAAGCGTATATCGATGTGTTGCACGCGACAGAGTTGCTTCAACTCACGGAACGTAATCTGCGAGAGCATAAAGAAATCTACCAATTCATCTTAGATAAAAAAGATAAAGGGCTAACGAGCAATTCCGATCTCGCTCAGATCTCGGCCCGAGTCGCGACAACTCAGTCGTCATTAATTGCCGCAAAAAACAATCTCTATGACGCGAAGACCAAATTTCTTCGCTTAGTCGGACAAACTCCCAAAGAGATGATTGAACCAGCGTTTTCCGCAGAATTGATCCCCGGCACAGTTGAAGAAGCCATGAGTTTAGCGGTCAAAAATCATCCTTCAATCCAGTCGGCAATCAAAGATTTGGAAGCGGCGAGAGAAGAGGTCAAACGTGAAAAAGGCGGTTACTACCCTGAAGTCAAGCTGGAACTCTCTGCCAGCAAAACGGATAACGTCGATAATATCGAAGGCATCAATGAAGACGCCAAGATCATGTTGACACTCAATTACGATATTTTCAGCGGCTTTACAACGAACTCCCGTGTTGAATCGTCTGCCTGGCGAGTAGAAGAAGCGAGGGCAGTCCGAGCTAATGCCGAATTGGATGCGAATGAAGGCGTGCAGCTAGCCTGGAATGCGCATGAGTTACTACAGCAACAAATGGATGTATTAAAAACCAACGTAGATGCCGCCAAAATCACTGAGCTGGGTTATATCCAACAATTTAATGTTGGTCGCCGAAGTTTGTTGGATGTGCTGGATGCCAAGGTCGAAACGTTTGTTGCCAGACGAAATTACACTAAAACAAAGTTCGACCGCATGTTCGCTGCGTATCGATTGTTCAACTCGATGGGCATATTAACGTACGCTCTTCGTGTCGATTATCCTGAACAGTGGAAGGAAGGTAAGAATGAATAAGAATGTCATGTTGGTTTTCTTGCCTTTATTACTTCTGGCGGGATGTGCTGATCCTGTTGATACGCAATTGACGCGCTACCAGATGGATGATTTACGCGATTCTGATGGCGACGGTGTGATTAACCAGAGAGATAACTGTGCCCATTCGCCGACAAATTCGACGGTTGATAATCAGGGATGTGCGAACTGGCACAATAAACCTGAGATTCATGTGGTGAGCTTTTTTTTCGATATGGATAAATATGAGCTAAAGCAAGATCACAGAGAACCATTAAATGAATTAATGGCGATTCTTAACGATAACCCAAGTGCTAAGGTCATCTTAATTGGCGATACCAGCCCGGAAGCGTCGATGGAGTACAACAGGGTGCTCGCGGAGAAAAGAACAGCGGTTATTCGCTCGTTGCTGATCAAGCATGGAATCAGTGAGCATCGTATTGAAGAGCAGGAATTCAGCCAACAAACCTCGTTGACACAGCATCTCAAAGAACGCAAGAGAAGAACGATTGCCGTGGTGCGCACGCAGGCCAAACGCGTTGATCAGCGGTGGACCATTTTCAGCTCAGATACGTCCTTGACTCCCAACTCAAAAGTGGAGATTAGCAATGAGAATTAACCGAGCTATGTTGCTGACACTCGTCGCGCTGTCTCAATCAGTGATGGCTGCAATGGGAGGCAAAAACGCAGAAACATGGATTGGAACGGAGCCAACACTTCTACCGCTTATGACGGCGCTCGTTGAATCTCAGGATTCATTGAAGCTTACCGCCAGTGACAGCATTCCTCGAGCGATGGCAGACGGTAGCCTGAAGGTAGCTGTCATGTCACGCAAATGGACTGATGAAGAAATGTCGGAGTTTTATGCCATCACAGGCGAGCATCCTATCCAACTCTTCTTCTCGGCTAAGGCGACGGTTTTGCTGGGGGAAAAAGACACGCCTTTGGATGCCGTCATTCTCCCTAACAAGAATGACGGGGAGCGATGCAATTACTCACTCTATTTCGTTAAGGGCTCGGAGGGAATCAATCAAGACGCAGTATTAGGAAATTGTACAGATAAGCCTGAATTTTTGGCGAGTCATGAAGTAGAAAAGGATGCCGTTGCCAACCTCATTGCTGACAATGAACTCGTTAAGGCGGTCGTGGACTATTCTGAAAAGCACCACTCTTCGCAGTGGGCTGATTATAAAGAATTTTCTGTCGTTGATGACCATGGGCATCGTCAGGCTGCAACCGTTGAAACGATATATTCCGGACGATACCCATTAGCCACGCTTTACTACATGTATGTCGTTTCAAAAAAGACCCTCACTCGGAATGAGGATGCGAAACGGATTCTGGATTGGGTTGTGACCGATCAATACAGAAACTTGTTTGAAGAACGTGGATTCATTGGTTTGCCACCGTCTCTGATATTGAGAAACCAGATAAAACTGGGTTTGGAACAGCCAGAAATCAGCCAGGGTTATAAATGATATTGTCGCTTTGCTTTAGGCAGCCAAAAATCTCAACGCTCAAGTTCGCAAGCCTACGCGATCAGCTTACATACCCATTGGCGCGCAAAATGGCGTAACAGGACGGCCACAATAATCGCATGTTCAGTAACGGTCAGACGGATCGCTCATGTAAATACTCCTCAATTCGGCTATGGGCCTTCATTGATGTCGAGATCATCTACATACGATAGAGATCATAATGAAACGTAATATCTGGTACATACCGGGGTTTTGTGAGCACTATCAGGCTTTATGGTTAAGGCACAAAACGCCGAGATGAACAATCCGCAGACTCTTACGGTTTTGTTCGACTATCTGACTGAATAATATGAGGTAGTAAACAATTACCAAGCGAATATGACTCTATACTGATGGTATTCAAAACCTTAACCTGTTGTCCGTTTCTTCTTTACAGCAAAGAATTCCGGAATTAAGAGAAAACATAGAATGTCGAAAACAGAGCAGTCCTCCAGAAAATTAAGTATATACATCATTGCGATCGTGTTGATTGTATGGATGTATAGCATGTGGTCAGACAGGGTGACTCCGATTACCAGCATCGCTCGAGTGCACTCGTATCTGGTGCGTGTCGCACCTGAGGTGTCAGGAAACATTGTTGAAGTAAAAATTAAAAACAATCAGGTGGTCAGAGCTGGCGACGTAATGTTCAGGGTTGATGCCAGAAACTACGATTTGGCGGTGCGTTCCGCACAGGCAAATTTAGAACTTGCGGGTCAAAATATTGGAGCAAGCACAGCTGCAGTGGAAGTTGCTCAGGCTAAAGTCACCGATGCACTGGCGGCGCGAAATAACGCCAGAGAGCAGGCGGCTAGGGTGTCTGAACTCGCGACCAAAGGTGTACTGAGTAAATCTGAATTGGATAACGCGATTGAAGCACGTTCTCGTGCTCAGGCGGCACTCAATGCGGCCGAAGCGTCACTGCAACAAGCTAAACAAAACCTTGGCCCCAAAGGTAACAACAACCCACAGATTTTGGCGGCGATGGTGAGTTTGGAAAAAGCGCAGCTTGATCTGCAAAAGACCTCGGTCACCGCTCCGTCGGATGGGATTGTCACCAATGTTCAACTCACGGTTGGTCAGCCCGCGAATGTGGGAACGCCCATGCTAACGTTTATCGACCCTCGGGAAATTTGGATCTCGGCGCTAGTCAGAGAAAATTCGTTGGAACACATTAAGCCAGGTCAGCGGGTGAAGATCGTGCTCGATTCCATGCCCGGACGTGTGTTGAATGGTAAAGTTTACAGCCTTGGCTGGGGGACGGGCGACAGCAACAATGTTGATTCGACCACGGGGTTCATTCGAGCGGATACTACGTCGATCAACGCGCAACGTTATCCGGTCAACATCGTGTTTGATGAAATCCCACATAACATCCGTTATGGATCGCAAGCGACGGTGGCTTTCTACACGGAACAGAGTGGGCTGGGTGAGTTTCTGGCTGGCCTTTGGATGAGAATTGTCAGTGTGTGGACTTATGTTTCGTAGCTGCGTCAATCCCGTCGTTAAGATTGTCTTTACGCCGATCCTGTTACTTTTTTATTTGAAGGTCACCGGGCATCCTTTGCCCGTTCTGGCACCAATATTCGTCGTGATACTTATGACGACGATATCCTCAAAACCCCCAATGAATTTGGTGTTGCAATTGGTGTTGGTGCTGCTGCTCATTAGCTTTGTGATGGTGTTTTTCGTGCAAATGTTCGCGGGGTCGCCTACGGGGTTTGCGTTGGTGTGTTGGGGCATCTTCACTTGGAGTTATCACCGCAGCCACAACAATCCACAAGATATCATCTCGAACTTGGCATTAATCGTGCTCATTATCGCCACGATGGTGAGCAAGCAGATGAATTTCCCGATTGCTGGCTTGCCACTGATCATCTTTCAAGCCTTTGCGTTGGCACTTGTTGTCACCTTGGTCGTTCACATATTGCTGCCGGGGGATCAGCAGGACATCAAGCGGGATGAGCCCGCTAAAGGGATCGAAAGTCATCTCAGTGTGGCGATGTTTAAGGCGACCGCAATGTGTTTGGTTTTGGCTGCGCTGATTGGTATTGGCAGTTCGCAGACGATGCTGATAGCGATTACGGTCAGCAGCATGCTGAAATTGCCGCTTATCGATCACCATAAGGATTATGTCTACCAAAGACTGATCACCACTGCGACCGGGATTTTGTTTACCATCCCGACCATGTTGCTGTGCGGCTTTGGCGCGCCTGAGTGGGTGGCGATGGGCGTGTCGTTGTTCTTGGGCATTCAGCTTGCCTGCTATGCCATCCGCCGCGATGCCCATTCTGCGATTTATCAGTTGCTTCTGACCAACTTTGTCGTCCTGACTTATCAAGTTATCAAAAATGCGGGTATCGATTCGTTCTCGTCCGGAATCATGCGCTTGGTGTCCATCAGCATCGCCATTTTTATCGGTGCGCTCATTTTAAGGCTCATTAGTCCAAGCAAGCAGGGGATGGAATCACAGAGCGAATCGAGCTAATAAAAAGAGCCCTTGGGGGAAGGGCTCTTTGGGGTGGAGCATAACGTTTAAGCTTTAATCAGAGTCGCAGCGCTGCGCATCGCTTCTTTGGTTGAACATTCAACGATATTGGCGTTGGCAAAGCGGTGAGCATCTTTCACTTGGATATCGTGAGCGAGGATGACCAGCTTGGCGTTTGCGACGTCCAGTTCGGTGATACGGTTCTGAATACCGTTTTGGCCTTGAGTTTCTACTTTGATTTTGATGCCGGCCGCCGCCCCTGCTTTCTCTAGCGCTTTTGCTGCCATAAAGGTGTGCGCGACACCTGAAGGGCAACAAGTGACAGCGACGATGTCATATTCGCCTTCACCAGCAACTGGAGCTGCTTGTGCAGGCGCTGCTTGTTCCAATTCTGCTTCCGGATCTTCTGTTACAACCGGTTTCCATAAGCCGACTATCAATGCTGTTGTTAGCGAGCCCAATGCGATGCCGACCACATACATGGGAATGTTGCTGGAAACTGGCGCTGTGATGAGGCCGCCCCATGGTGCGTGAAGCAATACATTGGTCAGAAAACCAAATACACAACCGACGATACCACCAGCGACAATTGAAGGAAGCACACGCATCGGGTCATTTGCGGCAAATGGGATAGCGCCTTCAGAGATACCGATGGAACCCATGATGGCAGCAGCTTTACCAGCTTCTTGTTCTTGCTTGGTGAACTTGTTCTTAAACAGGAAAGTGGCTAGCGCCATACCCAGAGGAGGCGTACAGATGGCGATACCCACGCCACCCATTAACCACGGTTGAGTATCAACCTGAGTTTGAGCGAATAGAGTTGCCACTTTATTGATTGGACCGCCCATATCAAATGCCGTCATTCCACCCAGAATAGTACCGAGCACGACTTTAGAAGCGCCAGCCATTGAGGCAAGGAACTCATTCATTGATGCCATGAAGATCTTGATGGGTTCGCCAATGCCCCACAGTACAATCCCAGCGGAGACAATGGTGCCGACAAGAGGGTAGATAAAATACGCACCCAACGCAGTCATATGGGCGGAAAGAGGGATCTTCTTCAGTTGAAATACAACACCACCTGCGATAAAGCCCGCTACGATACAACCGAGGAAGCCACCGCCCATATCGGCCATGATGCCAGATGAGATCATGGCTGGTGCGAGTGCTGGTTTATCAGCAATAGAATAACCGATGAAACCACCTAAAATGATCGGGAAAAGAACCAAGCCTTTGATACCAATATTGGAAATATCAGCCAATATACCGTCTGCCGGAACTGCACCTTTGCCTGATGCCATTACGGCTAATGCCAGTAGCACACCACCAGCAACGATAAATGGCAGCATGTGAGAAGTACCAAATAAAAGGTGGCCTTTCATGATACTGAGGAGCTTTTTGAAATCGCTACTATTATTCGTAGCTTGAGCTGTTAGGGTACTCATAATTTCTCGCCTTATGATTGAATTTAAATATTAAGGATTTGATGTTCGTCTTTTGCGTTACGGATATCTTAAATAAACTATTCTCTTAATTTTCGAATAATTATTGAATCGCCAAATATGATGTTCTGCACCGTTGTTGAGTGAAGAATGCATAAAAAATAGGGCAGGCTGAACGCCGTCTTTATCACCGTAAACGATGCTGACCCAAGTGGTGAAACTCAACTTTTTACGTGTTTCATGTCAGCTAAGAAAGCCTTTTTCTAATGGCTCGATGGCTATCGAACAGCATTTATGCCAATACATCAAAGAGTTGCTTTTTATTGGTTGCCTGTAAGTTTCTATTAACGGGTGCAGTGCTTATTCATTCAATAATCATATTCATATTTAAACGTTATGAAGTAACGAACTTAATGTAATTAGTGAGCGTGTTTTCATAAATAGTAAAATTAATACAATCACTATATTTTTGTATCACCAATACTTAAGTGTGATGTGGCTCTACTGGATATATCCATGTGAAGCGAATCAGTGCGAATAGAAAAAAGCCAATAACGATGATTATTGGCTGAACGATAAAATATAACAGTACGATAGAATCGCAAGAGACTGTCTTTAACTATAAGCGCGTGCCACTCTGCCTTGGCAACTGAGTGTGTATTTATGCACGTACGCCGGAATGAAAACGGATTGACCTTTCTCTACTATGCAAACGTCACCGTTTGCATGCGTAACAACCAATGTGTCGTCAAGCGGTAACAATATTTCGGCGCTTTGAACATAAAGGCCGATATTGGTTGCGCCCGGTATGATGGCGAACTTGAAATCGTCGACCGGGATTGGGTATTCGAGCACGCCCTTATCTTCAATCGGGGCCAACAATAGACTATCAAACGGTTTCTCACGAAATCGCGTGCACGCCACGAGTTCATTGACGTCGATGTACTTTGGCGTGAGCCCTGCACGCAGAACGTTGTCTGAATTGGCCATGATCTCAAGCCCGGTGCCTTTTAAGTAGGCGTGCGGAGTTTCTGCATCCAGGTACATGGCTTGCCCTGGCTGAAGGGTGATAACGTTGAGTATTAAGGGCGCAAACAAACCAATATCCCCCGGATACTGCTTCTCAAGCTCTAAAATCAAGCGAAACAAGGGTAAATCGATGATGCGCGCCTGCGCTAACAGCACCGTTAACGCCATCTCCTTCTGCTCGCCTTCTAACAATAACAATCCGCAGAAGAACGCCGCCAAACCGGCTGGTGTTTGCTCGGCGATAAGATCGTTAACCAGGCTCTTTAGCTCGGGGATAGCCAGCTCTGAAAAGAGGCTGATGATTTCGCTGATGGGACGAAAACCATTCATTGCCTGATATTCCGTCAATGCATAAACGAGCTCTGGCTTGTGATTGGGGTCTTTGTAATTACGATTTGCTGCGTTCAGCGGGATGCCTTGCTGGTTTTCAGCCGCGAATCCGAGTTCTGCTTGTCGCTTATTTGGGTGAACCTGAATCGACAGTGCTTTTTCTGCCGCCAGCACTTTAAACAAATAAGGAAGTTCGCCGAAGCGGGCCGCAACATGGTGGCTCAGAAAAGCGTTCATATCTTGGGTAATCAGGGTTGAAAGCTTGGTCTCTTCGCCGTTAAACAAGACGGTTGAACAACCATTCGGATGTGCGCCCATCCAAATTTCTGCCTGCGGCTCGTTGGTCGGATTTTCAATATCAAACAAATGGTTAACTGACGTTCTGCTACCCCAGGCATAGTTTTGAATCACATTGTTCATCACAAAGAACATGGGATGAGCGGTTGTGGTTTGGAGGGCTTTCGTCTCGTGGATCGTTAAGTCAGACATAGAGTGTCACCATAGAAGGTCATCATGGCTCGGATGTTGCCCGAGCCATTGGAGTGGTATGGGGAGGGATTAAGCGATAGCTTCAATCATTTTTGCTTTGCGGACTTTCTTGAGCGTTACACAGGTGACTGCGGTAACTGCTGCGCCTGCTGCCATGCAGATCAGAGCTAATAGTGGGTGGTTCATTGCGCCAAGCAGTGCGACCACAGGACCACCATGTGCGACGCTGTTGGTGATGCCAAATGAGAACGCCATAACGGCCGCGACCATTGAGCCAAGGACGTTTGCCGGAATGACTGACATTGGATCCTGCGCTGCGAATGGGATTGCACCTTCAGAAATGCCGACCAGACCCATCGCTCCTGCGGCTTTACCTGCTTCCGTCTCTGACTCTTCGAACAGGTCAAACTTACGGCCCAAGACGGTAGCCAGAGCCATACCCAGTGGAGCAACTGGGATAGCACACGCCATCGCGCCCATAAATTGAGTTTGACCGCTGGCAATCATGCCGACAGAGAAGAGGAAAGCGACTTTGTTGAACGGGCCACCCATATCAAAGCCGGCCATACCGCCAAGTACGATACCGAGCAGGACTACGTTACCGGTACTCATGGTAGTCAGCAGGGCGGTGAGTCCATCCATCAGGCTGGCGATTGGCGCGCCGATAACGAAGATAAAGAGCCCTGCGATGAACAATGAGCCGGTAATCGGCGCAATCATGATTGGCACTAAAGGTTGAATGAACTTGTGGTAGTTGATGGAAGTAATCCACTTCACGAAGTAACCAACCAGCAAACCGGCGATAATGGCACCAATGAAGCCAGTACCTGCATCTGCGCCGTAGAACGAACCGTTGTTTGCAATCCAGCCACCGATCAAACCTGGCGTTAACGCAGGACGGTCGGCAATTGCGTAAGCAATGTAGCCAGCAAGAATTGGGATCATTAATGTAAAGGCAACCACACCCACGTTTAGGATCTGATTCCACATGCTGCCTTCCGGGATGGCCATTCCTGCTTCGCTTGGTTGGCCGCCAATCGCCAGAGAGAGCGCAATCAACAGACCGCCGGTGACCACAAATGGGATCATGTGTGAGACGCCGTTCATCAAATAACGGTAAAGATCAGAGCGAGCCTGAGAGGCTTTGTCTGAGACCGAAGATGGGGTGCTAGCTTTCATCTCAGCTTGGAAAACCGGTGCGCTTAATGCCTCGTTAATCACGCCTTGCGCATCACGGATGGGCGCTTTAACGTTGGTCTTCACCACGCGTTTGCCTGCAAAGCGGTTCATGTCGACCTGTTTGTCACACGCCACGATGATGGCATCAGCACGTTGGATCTCGTCTTCTGTCGGACTGTTTTTTACCCCGATAGAACCGTTGGTCTCAACCTTAATCGCGTAACCCATCGCAGCCGCGCCTTTCTCTAATGCTTCGGCAGCAAGGTAAGTGTGAGCAACGCCTGCTGGGCAGCCAGTGACGCCGATGATGAAACCTTTACTTTCTTCTGCGCTGGCTGTGGGTTGAGGCTCTTGTTTTGCGAGCAGCAGGGCAAGTGCTTGTTCTGAGGTTGTGGCGCTGAGAAAGGCATCAATAAAGCCATCTTCAATCAGTTTTGAAGATAGTTCTGCCAGCACTTCGATGTGGTGATTATCGCCACCGTCCGGAGAGGCGATCATAAAGAACAACTTGGATGGCAAACCGTCTTCTGCGCCGTAGTCGATGCCAGACTGGCTAACGCCGATGACAACCGCAGGCGCTAGAACGGCAGCACTCTTAGCATGCGGAATGGCAACACCATCTTCAAATCCTGTATTACCTAATGTTTCACGCTCTTTAATATCGGCAAGGAACTGGGTTTGGTCAGAAATACGACCTTGCGTATAAAGAATAGAAACGAGTTCGTTAAATACTTCTTCTTTCGAAGTCGCTTGAAGATCGAGTTTAATTAAATCTTCATTTATTAGTTTGGTGATCATTGTCGAACCCCTGTAAATATAAATTTCATTTCACAGGTATTCTTAATTTAATGAACAATAGACAGTAGTGAAGAAAAAATGCATTTGCTGGAGAATTGTAACGTCCTTGTTGCAGTGTGATTTAGATCGTCTTCACTCCTAAAACTAACTGCATATGTGATGCATTATGATGAACCTGATAAATCATGAGTTTGTTGAGTGTTGCCCAAGATTATTAAAGGCTTTATTGGCTTTGTCTGTGAAAGTTTGAACTGGAATATTGATGCGTTAGCTGGATTTTTGTAACCTTAAAATGAAAGTGTGATTTTGCTCAATAGAGAAAAGCCATTTCAAGTGTATATCTATAATCGCAGCGTCATTCAAGCATGTGTAGAGTGTAAGAAAATGATTTTTCATGATTTAATTTCAGCCGTGTTAAATGAACGCGAACCTTTTCATAATGTTTGGTTTGCGGGTGATTTTCATACGCCGCCTGAATTTAGTTATCAAGTTAATTTTCCCCGTTTAGAATTAGTTCTTTACGGAGAGTATATTAACGAAATGGAAAGTCATGACCGAAAAGTCACTAATATTATCGCTCAGAAAGGAGACGCGATATTTATTCCGCCCAACTGTTGGAACAAACCTGACTGGGATAGTGATTGTTCAGTCTTGAGCATTCTCTTTGGGCGTCGCCAGCTTGGACTTAGCTTTGTGAGTAAACGTAAAGGCGAGGCAAACTTCTATGACATTCAAAAACACAGTATTCAGACGCGCTCAGGTTTCGCCATTGATAACATTTTAGAAGCACTGAGTTCGCTGGCGCGTGAAAATACCAAGAAGCCGATGGATGAATTACTGCTGCAGGCTTTGTTACAGTATGCGAAAACGATGCTGGATGCGCCTGCCGAGCTGCAATCACAAAATCGGGTTCAAGATCTCTATCAGGGAATTTGTATCTACATTCAGGAGAATTTCCATCGGCCAATTACCCGGGACAGCATTGCGTCTCGGTTCAGCATTTCATCTAACCATTTATCTCGTCTTTTCCGCCAGCAAGGGCATATGACTTTGGCAGATTACATTACGTGGGTAAGAGTGGATCGCGCCAAGTTCATGTTGAAGAAGTACAAATTCAAACTCAACGACGTATCAGTACGGTGTGGTTTTAAAGATGTGAACTACTTCTGCCGCGTATTTAAAAGCCGCACTGGCAGAACGCCAACAGAGTATCGTGGTTCAATTTAACCCAATTAGCTTTTCCTGCCTGCTAGCCAAGCAGTCTTGACATGGCGTACATCAGCAGCGCCTGTAAGTCGATACTGCTTTTGGTTAACAACAGCCGTTCTGCCATTTGGTCTGTCAGTAGGTTTCGGGTTAGGTTGGTTGCGGCGATGAGCTGTTCGCGCGTTGGTTTTTCAGGCATCACCAGTGCTATAACGAGGTGAACCTCTCCCATTTTGGATTCCCAATCCATCGACTTTTCGTTGGCAATGACGGCAATAGATATATGCTCAATGCTGGGAAACATTACGTGGGGCAGTGCGATTCCCGGTGCGACGCATGTAGAGGAGCGCTCTTCTCTTTTGATGAAAGCCAGAATCAACTCGTCCGGATAAATAGGATGAATCAGCTGGGCGAGCCCTTTTAAGCATTCAAATTTGGTGAGGTTAGTATGTGCTTTGGCGTAGTGCCATTTGATTTCACAAGGCGGGCATATTTGTGGCAATCGTTGTGCTAACTGGCCAGAAAACTCATAGTTGATATGGGAGCCGACGACAGTAAAGCGCTCGGCGATAATGTCTTTAATAACAAAACATGCCAGCTCTGCATCAATACCGATGGCGGTGATTTGGCATAGATCGCCTTGTCGTAACCCTACCTGAAAAATCGCAACGGATTTCGTCAGCTCAGCAATGCGATTTTGCGTTATGTTTATGATGTGTAAGGTGCTTTTGAACTTCTTTGCGACACGATTTAACGGCTGGGCTACATGAGCGCTCGCGTTAGCGTCTTCGACAAAAAAAGTGATTTGGTATTCGTTCATCTGTGAATTCAGTTGCGGCAGTGGACGAGAAACACTTTGTCGACATTCAGCAATACATCTTCAATTGAGATTTGAATTTTATCCGTACCTTCAAATCGCGCTGGTTGTTCTATTTCAATATCAGACACAATTAGCACGCGATCGGCATGAGCAATATCATGAGGTGTGAGTTGATTTTCAATCCCCATTGCACCTTGCGTTTCGACTTTTATCTGTACGTTATATTTTGGCGCAGCTTTCATCAATGCATCTGCCGCCATATAAGTGTGCGCGATGCCTGTAGGGCACGCGGTCACCGCTACAATTCTCATTCTCTATCCACTTTATTTTTTTGTGGATACTAGCACAGTGGTCGTCAGTTGAATCTAACCCAGTTCGAATTAACGCAAGAGCTCTATCACAGTTTAAATCTCATGTTACATTAATCCAGTTAATGCACTTTTAGTCCTATATCTCACAGGGTAGTCACTGGCTAATCTATGCTCACCGAGAACAAGAAGGAATGCATTCGAGTCTGGGATTCTGTATCTCACTCTCACTTGGGTATATATTCCAGCGTGAATATTGGAAGGTAAAACAATGGACATCACAAACCTGATTGAGCTGGATACGATATGCCTGGATTTGAAAGCTCAAACCAAAGACGAAGCGCTCGTAGAACTGACCACAATGTTAGATTCTGCGGGCAAGCTCAACAGCCCAAGTCAGTTCTTAGCGGATATCTGGAAGCGAGAAGAGATAGGTAACACCGGATTCGATGACGGTATTGCCATTCCACATGCTAAAAGCGATGCAGTGTCGAAACCTGCGGTTGCCGTTGGGATAAGCCGCCGCGGCATTGACTATGGTGCAGAGGATGGCGAGCTGTCTGATGTCTTTTTCATGCTGGCGTCACCCGATGGGGATGACAATCAACATATTGAAGTTCTTGCACAAATTTCTACAAAAATCATCGAAGATGGCTTTGTTGAAAGGCTCAAAGCGGCACAATCGCGAGAAGACGCGCTTGAGATGCTGACCGATATTCAAACTCAACCCAATCCATTTCCTTCGGCATCAGCAGAGTTCGCGTCGTTGCCTCTCACTCCTTGGGCGAGAAAGCTCGGGCGTATTAAAGAGCATCTGCTGTTTGGCACTTCCCATATGATCCCGTTTATTGTTGCGGGTGGAGTACTGTTGTCGTTATCGGTGATGCTCTCTGGTCATGGCGGTGTTCCGGAAAAAGGCATTCTTGCCGACATCGCTCAAATGGGGATAGCGGGCCTCACGTTGTTTACAACCGTCCTTGGCGGATATATCGCATATTCGATTGCGGATAAACCAGGGCTTGCCCCGGGCATGATCGGCTCATGGATCGCGGTCAGTCATTACAATACCGGTTTCCTCGGGGCGATTGTAGTCGGCTTCTTTGCCGGATTTGTGGTGTGGCTTTTAAAGAAAATTCATTTGCCAGATAGTATGAGTTCATTGGGTTCGATATTTATTTATCCGCTGATTGGCACGTTTATCACCTGCGGCGCAGTGATGTGGCTAATTGGTACTCCCATTGCCAGTGCGATGACAACGATGAACGAAGTACTGACGGGGATGGCGGGGTCCGGAAAAGTGCTGCTCGGTACGGTGCTCGGTGCAATGACAGCTTTTGATATGGGTGGACCGATCAATAAAGTGGCGACTTTGTTTGCGCAAACTCAGGTGAATACGCAACCATGGCTAATGGGCGGTGTTGGCATCGCGATATGCACGCCTCCTTTGGGGATGGCGCTGGCGACGTTCTTGGCACCAGGTAAATTTAAACGGGATGAACGTGAAGCAGGTAAAGCTGCTGGCATTATGGGGATGATTGGTATTAGTGAAGGCGCTATCCCCTTTGCGACCAGTGATCCCGCTCGCGTGCTGCCCGCTATTGTGGCTGGGGGCATTGTTGGTAATGTGATTGGTTTTATGTTTCATGTCATGAACCATGCTCCGTGGGGGGGCTGGATTGTCCTCCCCGTGGTCGATGGAAAAATCGGCTATATCGTCGGGACAATTGTAGGTTCGATGACTACGGCGTTGATTGTCATTGCGCTCAAAAAAGCCGTCACTGAAGACGACCTCTATGCTCGCCATTCTCAAGGTTATGGTTCTGTTGTGGGTGAGGGGGAAGCAGACATTTTGGCCGTGACCTCTTGTCCTTCTGGTGTGGCACATACGTTTCTGGCCGCTAAATCGCTAGAGAAAGCGGCGTGTGCTCTTGGTATAAAAATCAAGGTAGAAACACAAGGCGCAAACGGGGTTATCAATCGAATTACAAGTAAAGACATCGACAACGCACGGTTTGTTATTTTTGCTCATGATGTGGCGATTAAAGAACCGGAACGCTTCAGGAAGATCAAAGTGCTGGATGTCAGTACCAAAGATGCGATGTTTAATGCGGCCACGCTACTGAAAGCGAGAAGAGTTTCTTGATTAGAAGTGCAGCCGGAGTTTAGTTTTGCCAATCTAATAATAGTTAAATCGGTAGATTGGCCAATAAAAGATGATGTGTTCCGGTCTTTCTCGATGCTTTGATCTCTCTGAAGCCTATCGGAGAGAGAAGCTTCCTACGCCTTATTCTCCGGACTTCTATTCGCACCAATCCAGTCTTTTATCTCTACGGCATAGGTAGCGTGCGCCTTCACATACATTTGTTTTGAAAGGTCACAACTAGACTCATAATCTGCTATTAGGAAAAGTAGGTCAATAATGAGTTACAGAAAGTCGCCAATGCTTTCTGCCTAGCTTGGAAGGAGTAAATATTTGTTAGCTATGATCGCGCCGATAAGCCCTTGGACAGAAATTTCCCAGAGGCTTTACTAAACTAGGCCATGCTACTTTATTATGAGTAAAAATGCATAGTTATAGACGTGTATAACAGTAATGTCGCGCATGGCGGTATAACATCATGGCTAACTATTGAAAAATTTCGTAAGGGATTACATGAAGTTACTAAGCTGTTCGATCAGAAATTTTCGTCGTTTAGAAAATGTTACGATTGACCTAGAACAAGACGAAACGATATTTGTTGGTCCTAATAATGCGGGCAAAACATCCACGGCTTCTGCATTTAGGTGTTTTAGCGGTGGCAGAGCCTTTTCAATAAACGACTTTTCGGTATCTAAGCTTCAACCTATTAATAAATTTGGTGAAGAGGGTGACGAGAAAGAGTTACCGACGATAGACATGGATTTGTGGTTCTCTATTGATCCACACAAGATATCCTTTGGTAGAGCATTTACACTGTTACCCGAACTATCAGATAAACTAGATAAAGTCGGTATTCGATTGAAATATCAACCTCGGGCTCCTAAAGCAATGAGAGCAGCATATATGGAGGCTTACCCTGTCTCTGAAGGTGAAAAACGACAGGTATCATTATCACAATTCTTAGGTATCGATGCTAATTTTAGTCGTTTCTATGAGCTGACATATTATTCTTTAGACAATCGAAAAGCGGAACTTAAAGAAACCAAATTAGATAACTTGGAGGGGAAAAATCTTTTCAAGAACCTGATTCGTGTCGACTTTCTAGATGCTCAAAGTGACCTGCCCCCGAGAACTAATCCAAAACTTCATTAGTAATGCTTGTTAAATTACCACTGTTTCGTGCCGTTCTTGTTGTCGCTGCAAACTCAGAAGGAGTTAAGTAACTCAGTGCTGAGTGGGGGCGATTTTCATTGTAATCCATTCGCCAGAGGCTGATTAGGTCACGAGCATGACTCAAATCCCTAAACCAGTGCTCGTTTAAACATTCATCTCTGAACTTACCATTAAAACTTTCAATATAAGCATTTTGTGTCGGTTTTCCTGCCTGGATTAATTTTAAAATCACACCATGCTGATAAGCCCATTGGTCGAGCGCTTTCCCTGTAAATTCTGGGCCTTGATCCGTTCGTATCGATGCTGGATAACCGCGAAACGCAGCGATAGACTCCAGCGTGATCACGACTTCATATCCCGAGATCCCCGTAGCAACAGGAATATCTAGGCACTCCTTTGTGTAATCATCCACAATCGTCAGGCATTTAATTCGTCTGCCGTTACTGAGCGCATCCATCACAAAGTCCATAGACCAAGTGTGATTTGGTACTGAAGGAAGCAAGAGAGGCTCTCGCTCAACACACTGTGATTTTCTACGTCTCCGTTTGCTGACCGTTAAGCCTAATTCGCAGTACAAGCGATAAACTCGCTTATGGTTAACATCAAAACCTTCTCGCCTCAGAAGGCGATGGATCCGACGATAACCGAATCGACGTCGTTCCAATGCCAGCTCTTTTATACGAGCCAGAAGCTTATCATCCTCGCGATTAGCTTGAGGTTGATATCGCAGTGACGCGCGTTGAATACCGACGAGTAGACAGGCTCTGCGTTCTGAAAGCTGGGTGCTTTTCTGAATGACTTTAACAGCCTTGCGCTTGTCCTCGACGGTCAGTACTTTTGGCTAAGAGCGATTTTAAGTGCTTCTGTATCCAGCAGTGTCTCAGCCAGCAGCTTTTTGAGCCGAGCGTTCTCGACTTCCAGTGCCTTAAGGCGACGAGCTTCAGAGACATCCAGTCCTGCGTATTTTTTGCGCCATGTGTAAAACGTCGCATCCGATATCCCATGCTTGCGGCAAAGCTCTCTGGCGGGGATACCTGCTTCCGCTTCCTTTAAAATGGCAATGATTTGTTGTTCATTGAATCGCTTTTTCATGTTCATCATCTCCTTGGTTGGATGAACATTACTAAGTGTAGACTGGACTAGATTAAGGGGAGCAGGTCAATAGAGGCTCTAAAACTCATAAAGTCTAGGT
Organism: Vibrio sp. bablab_jr001; assembly: GCF_016464285.1. NCBI lineage: Bacteria > Pseudomonadati > Pseudomonadota > Gammaproteobacteria > Vibrionales > Vibrionaceae > Vibrio > Vibrio sp. bablab_jr001. Next base: position 2,748 of record NZ_JACDWZ010000103.1, on the reverse strand, counting down.
TTGGAGTTACCTTAAAGAAAAACGGACAGAAAGTTGCTTGTATTACTTATACCAAGAGAGCTGTGCAAGTAATATCTTCTCGTTTAGGTGATAGTGACCTTTTTATCGTATCAACGTTACATAGCTTCTTATGGGGTGAAATCAAAAATTTTACTGATGATATTCGCACTGCTTTGATTGAATCGAGAATCCCTGATTTGATCGAGAAAGAAAGGGCTAAAGATAATGGCGGACAGAGCCAAACTGCAGTCAATGCTAGAAAGAAAATAGAGGTTCTTACCAGCCTTATCGAAGTTTTGCCTGAAATTAACTCATTTAACTATGACGATGCTGCATTTAGTGATTACTCAAAAGGTAAACTCAGCCATGACGACATTATAGAAGTGGCTGGTTATCTATTACTCACTAACTCGATTTTTCAAAAGGCTTTTGGTTATAGGTATCCCTACTGTTTCGTTGATGAAGCTCAGGATACTTTTCCAATCATTATTGAATCATTTCAAAAAGTTGCTGAAGACGAAGGTTTACCTATAGTGGGATTTTTTGGAGACCCTTGGCAGCAAATTTATGATAAAAGAGCAGGAGACTTTGGCCCACCTCAAGGTGGCGAAAAGATAGATAAAACCGAAAATTTCCGTTGCTCTACTAGTGTTATCTCGTTTCTCAATAGTTTTAGAGGCGACCTTGAGCAATATCCAGCAGGTGACAATAAAGACAAAGAAGGTAGCGTCAAAATTACCTTAATTGAAGCAGAGCGTCCTTCTGAACCAAGAAATAGATATTCTGTGATTCAAGTAGACCGTTCTCTTGAACGAATGGATAAAGCTCTAGAGCTCTGGGGATGGAAAGATCGAACTGACATAATTCGATTGTTTTTAGTAAGACAAATGATCGCGAAAAGGCTGGGATTTACTGATCTTCACAGGCTGTTCACGGGCAATTATGCCTCTTCTGTTGCACAAGAGGGGTATGAGTCTGGTGACCACTATTTGCTTAAACCCATAATTCGCTTTATTTGGCCTCTTCTTGAATTTAGTCGTTCTAAGAATATTCGAGGTATCGTTGATTTGCTTACCAGTACCGGACCTGCATTTAAAATTAATGGTAAGAATCAAAACCGTTCACTCAAGGAAATGGTTGAGCTGGCGAAAGAATCTGTAAATGGATTAGATGAGAAGTGGCGTAACAGCAATGTTAAAAGCGTATTGGAGTATTGTCGCCAATATGAACTAATTGAGTTCTCTGACCGTGTAATACAACATTTAGATCGAGAGCCGAGACAAGAGGTGTATGACCCAGAAAAGTTTGGTCAAGAAAAAGGTGACTGGTTGTGCGATGAGTTCTTTGACATGGCAACTGAAGAACTTGAAAAATACTGTGATTTTATTCGTGACAATACAAACTACAGTACTCAGCATGGAGTCAAAGGAGAAGAATACCCAGATGTGCTTGTGGTTATGGATGATATAGAGGCTGCATGGAACAACTACAATTTCTGTAAGTTATTAGCTCCTGAAACCTTTGGAGCACCTACACAAGGGCAGCAGCAAAGAGGGGAAAAGTTAGCTTACGTTAGCTTTTCACGAGCAGAAGATAATTTACGGATCTTGTTATACACAAGTAAGCCGACGCAAACTAAAGAGGAACTGGTTAGAAATAATCTTTTTGCCGAAAAACAAATATCGATCATTCCATTAGATTAGTATGAAAGGTATTAAACACTAAATCATAAGAACCAAAGCATGGAACCCTGTTTACTTTTAAGTACACAGGGCTCTAAACCCGATAGTTTCTTCTGACAAATTTTTGATATATCAGATAAATATATTAGATCAGGTCTTTCATAGAATATCTAAACTCTTCACCGTACTGTAAAGTGATGTGAGATTGATGCGTTTACCGTATCGGTCAAATGTCAGGTTTGTTTTTGTGTGACCGACTAGATCAGCTACAAGATTCTCAGCTATGCCGATTTGTTGTAGTTCATCAATAAAAGTATGTCGCAAGCTGTGGAGTGTTGGTCTTTGAGACGGCATAAAACCTAAATCATCAAGTACCTTGCCGAAGCGGTTTACAAATCTTGCTGACCAGTCTTTGTTGACTCCGGTTGCTCTGAAGTTAAATAGTTTCTGTTGTTTGTTCTCGTATCGCGTTTGAGCATAGTGCAGAAATCCACGATTGATTAACTCTGGGTGTAATGGGACTAGTCGTTTTGCTGACGCGGATTTTAGCCGCTTATCTTGACCGATGTCGTTGATATCTATACACCAAATCTCATCGATTAGCTTTATATCAGCTGTGCAGAGTTGGCAAATTTCAGACACACGAGCTCCGGTAAAGAGTAATAAATGCGGCAACCAGTAGTCCTCTAGTTCCTTTTGTGTGCGCACAATGTTTTTATTAGGGAGCGTAAGGCTAGGATGTTTGAACAACTTGTACAAATCAGGTTTAGACCATCTCTGCCGATCTTCTGAGGCTCTACGAGATTTTCTTTTAACGGTCACATCTTCAAAAATATTTTTTCCAATATCGCCCCTAAGGCGTAACCACTTATAAAACTGGCGCACAGCAGCTAGATATTCAATGACAGACTTTTCCGCTTTGCCTGTGAATCGCCACTGATTTCCTAGACGTCTTTTAGTTAGATAAACTAGCTAAAAAAGAGGTGTCCATGAGCCATAAACGTTACCCCGAACAATTCAAAATCGAAGCAGTGAAACAAGTCACTGTTGCCGGCCATTCTGTTGC
>NZ_JACDWZ010000102.1:0-340194 GCF_016464285.1 Vibrio sp. bablab_jr001 | reverse complement strand
GCAAGCCAAACCTCAGGTTGATGGCCCGATGATTGCCACAGTCGTTGGCCCAGAAGGCGAAGAGATCTTCTGCGATGAACACGGCCGTGTAAAACTGCATTTTCCGTGGGATCGCTACTCCAACGGTGATGAGCACAGCTCGTGCTGGGTTCGAGTCTCGCAAGGCTGGGCGGGCAGTCAATATGGCATGATCGCCATTCCGCGCATCGGCCATGAAGTGATTGTGTCGTTTCTCAATGGCGACCCCGACCAACCGATTGTCACTGGCCGCACCTATCACACCACCAACACCGCGCCGTATGCACTACCGGACAACAAAACCAAAACCGTGCTGCGCACCGAAACCCATCAGGGGCAGGGCTACAACGAACTCAGTTTTGAAGACCAAGCAGGCAGTGAGCAAATTTACCTGCACGCTCAAAAGGATTTTGACGGACTGATTGAAAACGACCACACCAGCGTGATTAAGCACGACAAACACCTCACGGTGGAGAACGATCGCTTTACCCAAATCAAAAACAATCAACATCTGACGGTGGGTGGAGAAAGCCGCACTAAAATCGTGGCTGACAGTAGTGTTGAGATTGCTGGCGCTTCACAAAACAAAGTCGCTAAGCTGATTGCTGTGCAAACCGGGCGTGAAATCTCACTGAAAGGTGGCACCAAAATTGTGGTCGAAGCCGGTGCAGAGGTCACCTTAAAGGCAGGAGGAAGCTTTGTTAAGGTCGACGCTGGTGGCGTCCACCTTTCAGGATCCGCGATTAACCTTAACGCCGGGGGAAGTGCAGGCAGTGGGAGCAGTTATGGCGGCAAGTCGGCCCTGTTAGCGAAGGACCTTGTCAGTTTGGAATCGCCAGCAGAATTGCAACAGGCAGCGATTCAATCCACGCAAGTCTCTGGTGAGGCAAATGTCTTGACTGTGTCTGAACTGGTGGCTCCCGTCTTAGGCGAGGGCGCTCAACAGCAGAGCGCATCATCTCAGGCGGCATCGGGTTCAGCGGTAAGTTCAACTCAAGCTGAGTCGCAAGCGGAGAACGACGTTGAATCAACGAAAGAACCTAGATTGAAGTCTGATTTGTTGAAACCTTCCGAAACGCTCAATAAATTAGCAGACCGTGAAGTTGCTTCCTACAAAACGGGTTCAAAAGGTCAAGAAGTTGAATCGATTCAGAAAGCACTGATAAAACTGGGGTTTGATCTCGGTACCTACGGCGCAGATGGCAGTTTTGGCAGTACTACGGAACGTCAGGTCAAAATGTTCCAGCAAAGCTATACGCCGTCCCATTCGACGCATCCCGACTATAAAGTCGGCAAGGCTGATGGCATTGTAGGTCAAGGAACCTTGCTGGGCTTGGATGAAGCCCTGGTTGACGGGTGGGTTTGTGAGCTGATTACTAAAGGTATGTTGGACACTGTTTGTCCAGGTTCGGGAAACGATCAGAGCTTATTGGCAGCATTAAATAAATATTGCCCATTGTACGAAATCGATACGCCTGTTCGAATTAGCCACTTTCTCGCTCAGGTTGCCCATGAAAGTGGCTGCTTTAGTAGTCTCGTTGAAGGCAGCAACTATCAACATATGGCAGCAAAAATTAAATTTGCAAAGTATAGAGCTTACGTAAATTCATTGAAACCTGGATCAGTAAATCGATTTTTACGAGAAGATAATCCGTCAAGATGCAAGCAACCAGATCTATTTAACTTTGTCTATTCAGATAGCAATGGGAATGGTGATGAACGCTCAGGGGATGGGCACAAATATCGAGGTAGAGGACTGATTCAGATTACAGGTAAAGGAAAGTATGAAAAGTTCACGACTACGCACAACGCTAAAAGTACAGATGATCTTCGAGATTTTTCAACGATGCCAGAGTTAGTGTCGGATAATATTGATTATGCTGTAGAATCTGCATGCATGTATTGGCGAAATTGGGGTGCTTTATCTAAGAAGTTTAATGCGAATGGAGACATCAATGTTCTGATAGATAATGCTCCTGATGATATAAAGTTGGTAAGCCAAGCTGTAAATGGTGGAAATTACGGAAGTTCTAATGGATTAGAGGACCGTATGAACAAGTTTGATAAATTAAAAGTTTATTTTGGATTGTGAATATTATGAGATATTTATTGCTTTTTATGTCGTTTTTTTCGCCTCTAGTTTTTTCTCAATCTAGTGAAAAAAGTGTTCATAGTTTGATCCAATCATCTTATTTGGAAACAGAAAACGAAAAGATATCGTCATTTAAACACAATGACTTTGAAATTTCTTTCGAGAAAAATAGTTTTATCAAAAACGAAGAAGGATTGAATAACGAATCTTTGTCAGTTTTCTACGTTATCGATGGGAAGCAATCTCTCCTATTTCGTCAAGAAGAGTTTAATCCTTATGGACAGAGCGCGTTAGTGCTTACATGTAAAAGTGATGACAAGACAGTTTTGTTTGTTCAAACGAGATTTTCTAGCTCTAGTAATATATATCCTTGGTATATTCAATTTACTCCATATATATATAAATATATGAATGGAAAATTCGAAAGAGATGAGATCAAAGAAAATAAATACTTTTACGGTGATGATTATTTCAATCGCTTAATCATTGACGATGAACCGCCAAAAGTTAATTACCCTTATTATGATGAAAAAAGGGTTTATAAAAGACTTTTTGAAACCCAAGTATGCAATGATTTCGACGACTAAGAATTCCTCCTAAATCTGCAGAAGATCGAAGATCCAGAGTGACTCACTCCCAAAAAATCAGGCCACTCGGCCTGATTTTTTATTACAGAATGATCTGAACTTATTGAAAGATGCAGTGCTTGGCGTAGGAGGTGGCTTCGTTTGCGGTCCAGTCGCCTTTTGGTTTGGCATCCATACTTTCACACCATTGTGGTGTTCCGATCTCTTCCTGGAACAAGCAGTGCTTCGCGAAATCGACGGCGTTTTGCGCGCTCCATTCATTCTTTGGCTTTTCACGCATATCCTGACACCAGCCCGCGCTGCCGACCTCATTTTCACACGCGGTGAGGGCGAGTGCGCTTAGCATGACCAGTGCAATTTTCTTCATCATAAACAATCCTTTTCCGCTGCAAGTGCTTAATGCGCGCCACTATACCCAAATTGGTTGAAGCTTTGTTAAATCTAGGCCAAATATCTGCGCTCGACCAGACTTTATCGGATGGAACAATGGCGCACTTAAATGCATGTGAGTGCTTATAGGGCAACCGATGTCGCACCACTGTTGGCGACTAAAGAATGGCCTTGATGATAGAAAACTCAGTGATCACTCTCACCCTTTGCAGGCGTTGTGAATCGATTTCGGAGATCGAACTCACACTCTGATTTTTACCTTAGTGCAAATCAACAAACTTGCGTTAGGATTTCATCGAAACGTTTCGATGAGTGTTTTTTCTTACTTTTCTGCCCCAGAAAATACTCGGAAAAATTCGAACGTGAGCGAACACGAAGGTAAAACGATGAAAAAAAGTACTCTACTCAACGCCGACCTCTCTTACCTGGTCGCGACGCTTGGTCATACCGATGAAATCACCATTTGTGATGCGGGTTTACCGATTGCTGATGAAACACAACGTATTGATTTAGCACTGACCCATGGTGTTCCAAGTTTTATGGACACCGTGCGCGTGATTTTGTCGGAATCACAAATTGAAGGTGTGGTGATGGCGGAAGAATTTGCCAAAGTCAGCCCGGAACTGCACGCGGCGTTGATTAACGAGCTGAAAACGGAAGAAGCACGTTGCAACAAATCCATCGCCATCGCTTACGTCTCTCACGAAGAGTTCAAAGCTCGTACTCATTACAGTCGCGCTGTAGTGAGAACCGGAGAATGCACGCCTTACGCAAACGTGATTTTCCAAGCTGGGGTGGTGTTTTAACGCCGCTCTTAAACTCGATTGAGGACTGACTATGACTCAACCAATTCTGGCTCTCAGCAACATTGAAAAAGCGTTTCCGGGCGTGAAGGCGCTGGATAAAGCGAGCCTGAACGTCTACCCGGGACGCGTGATGGCGTTGATGGGCGAAAACGGCGCAGGCAAGTCGACGCTGATGAAAGTGCTGACAGGCATCTACACCAAAGATGCAGGCAGCATCGAGTATCAGGGCCAGCCAACCAGCTTTAAAGGTCCGCGTGATTCGCAACATGCGGGCATCAGTATCATTCACCAAGAGCTGAACCTGATCCCGGAACTGACGATTGCTGAAAACATCTTCTTGGGACGCGAGAAAACCAGCGCGATGGGACGCATTCTCTGGTCGCAGATGTATGCCGAAGCCGACAAACTGCTGGCGCGTCTGAATGTCAAACACAGTTCAAAAACTCTGCTCGGCGATTTAAGTCTCGGCGAGCAACAGATGGTGGAAATCGCCAAAGCGCTGTCGTTTGAATCCAAAGTCATCATCATGGATGAACCAACGGACGCGCTGACTGACACCGAAACCGAATCACTGTTTAACGTGATCAATGAATTGCGCGCGCAAGGTTGCGGCATCGTTTACATCTCGCATCGTCTGAAAGAGATCTTTGAGATTTGTGATGACATCACAGTGCTGCGTGATGGCAAATTTATTGGCCAGTGCCGCGTGGCAGATACCAATGAAGATGGCCTGATCGAAATGATGGTTGGCCGCAAACTGGAAGAGCAGTACCCGCGAGTGGAAGTTAAGCACGGCGATGTCTGTCTGGAAGTGATTGGTCTGACGGGTTCGGGCGTCCACGATGTCAGCTTTACGCTCAAACGCGGTGAGATTCTAGGTATCTCCGGGCTGATGGGCGCAGGCCGCACGGAGCTGATGAAAGTGATTTATGGCGCGCTGCCTTCTGAACGCGGCGTGATCAACCTCAATAACAAAACCATTAATCCGGTAAGCCCGCAGGACGGACTGGCGAATGGCATAGCGTATATCTCGGAAGACCGCAAAGGCGATGGCTTGATCCTCGGTTTGTCGGTGAAAGAGAACATGTCGCTGTGCGCGCTCGATCAACTGACCAAAGGCGTACAAATTCAGCACAGCGATGAAGTGATGGCGGTAGAAGATTTCATTCAGCTGTTCAACATCAAAACGCCAAGTCGCGACCAGATCATCGGCAACCTTTCTGGCGGTAACCAACAGAAAGTGGCAATCGCCAAAGGACTGATGACTCGTCCTAAGGTGCTGATTCTGGATGAACCGACCCGCGGTGTGGACGTCGGTGCGAAGAAAGAAATCTACCAACTGATCAACAAATTTAAAGCCGATGGCATGAGCATCATTTTGGTGTCTTCTGAAATGCCGGAAGTGCTAGGCATGAGCGATCGTATTCTGGTGATGCACGAAGGCCGCATCAGCGGAGAATTTGATGCTAAAGATGCCAACCAAGAAAATCTACTGGCGTGTGCCGTTGGCAAAACGCTGAACGAGGAAGCAGCATGAGTACTAAGACCATGACGAAACCAACCCCAACAGGCGGCAGAAAGCTGCTGAGCAAAGAGTGGCTGATTGAACAAAAATCATTGATCGCACTGCTGTTTTTGATAGTCGTCGTATCATTCTTGAACCCGAATTTTTTTACAGTCGATAACCTGTTGAACATTCTGCGTCAGACATCAGTAAACGCGATCATCGCCGTGGGTATGACGCTGGTTATCCTGACCGCAGGCATCGATCTGAGCGTGGGCTCGGTATTGGCGTTGTGTGGCGCGTTTGCTGCCAGCCTGATTGCGATGGAAGTACCAGTGTTAGTGGCAGTGCCTACCGCGCTGCTGGCGGGCGCGGTACTTGGTGGTATCAGTGGCATCATCATTGCCAAAGGGAAAGTGCAGGCGTTTATCGCCACGCTGGTCACCATGACTTTGCTGCGCGGTGTCACCATGGTGTACACCGATGGCCGACCAATTTCGACCGGTTTTACCGATACCGCTGATGCCTTTGCCTGGTTTGGTACAGGTTATGCGCTCGGTATTCCTGTACCCGTTTGGCTGATGGTGGTGGTGTTTGCGGCGGCTTGGTATCTGCTGAACCACACGCGCTTTGGCCGCTATGTGTATGCGCTGGGTGGAAACGAATCAGCGACGCGTTTGTCCGGTATTAACGTGGATCGCGTCAAGATTGGTGTGTACGCCATCTGTGGTCTGCTCTCAGCACTGGCTGGCATCATCGTGACTTCACGTCTCTCTTCTGCGCAACCTACGGCGGGGATGGGATACGAACTGGATGCGATCGCGGCCGTAGTACTGGGCGGCACCAGCTTAATGGGCGGTAAAGGTCGCATCATGGGCACCCTGATTGGTGCGCTGATTATCGGCTTCCTGAATAACGCATTGAACCTGCTCGATGTGTCTTCTTACTACCAGATGATTGCAAAAGCCGTCGTGATTTTGCTCGCGGTACTGGTAGACAACAAAAACAAGTAAACAGTGAAACCACCGGGTTCAGGATTCCTGACCCGGTCCCCTACAATAAAGGACGATGAACATGAAAAAACTCGCAACTTTGATTTCCGCTGCGCTGCTGTCTACCACCGTTTCTGTGTCAGCACAGGCACAGGACACGATGGCAATCGTGCTGTCGACGCTGAACAACCCATTTTTTGTGACCATGAAAGACGGCGCTGAAGCGAAAGCGAAAGAGCTGGGTTACAACCTGATCGTACTCGATTCGCAAAACGACCCAAGCAAAGAACTGTCAAACGTGGAAGATTTGACCGTACGTGGCGTGAAAGCGATTCTGATCAACCCAACCGATTCTGACGCGGTATCAAACGCAATTCGCATCGCCAACAACGCTAAGATTCCGGTGCTGACTTTGGACCGTGGTGCAAGCCGTGGCGAAGTGGTGAGCCACATTGCTTCTGACAACGTGGTGGGCGGCGAAATGGCGGGTCACTTCATCATGGAAAAAGTGGGTGAAAAAGCCAAAGTTATCCAACTGGAAGGCATTGCGGGTACTTCTGCGGCGCGTGAGCGCGGCGAAGGTTTCATGAATGCCGTTAAAGGCAGCGAAATGCAACTACTTGCCAGCCAACCTGCGGATTTCGACCGTACTAAAGGTCTGAACGTAATGGAAAACCTGCTGGCTGCGAACCCAGATGTTCAAGCTGTATTTGCTCAAAACGATGAGATGGCGCTGGGCGCACTGCGCGCAGTTCAGGCATCAGGCAAAAACGTGGTTATCGTTGGCTTTGACGGCACGGATGACGGCATCGCAGCTGTAAAACGTGGCAAGCTGGCGGCAACCGTGGCACAGCAACCGGATATGATCGGTGCGCTGGGTGTAGAAACCGCTGACCAGATGCTGAAAGGCGAAAAAGTGGACGAGTACATTCCTGTACCACTGAAAATCATCTCTGAATAAGCGAGACTCTCTGCTCTCTCCGGCAGGCTCCGGAGAGAGCAGTTCCTACCGAAACTGATAGTGACGGTAGGGCAGGATGAGACAGCTTTGACGCTTTACGTCCCTGAGTGAGGCGTCAAATCTCTCTGAATTTCCTATCACATTGTATTCCATTCAAACTGAGGATAACCCTTATGAACAAGTTGGTGGTATTAGGTAGTGTCAATGCTGACCATGTTCTTCAAGTGCCTTCATTTCCTCGCCCAGGCGAGACGCTGCACGGTCGCAATTACCAAGTTATCCCAGGTGGCAAAGGCGCCAATCAGGCGGTCGCCGCCGCACGTTTAAAAGCGGATATCGGCTTTATTGCCTGCGTCGGCGACGACTCATTTGGCATCAATATTCGTGAAAGTTTTAAGCTTGATGGCATGAACATCAGCGGTGTGAAAATGCAGCCGAACTGCCCGACAGGCATCGCGATGATCCAGGTCTCGGACAGCGGTGAAAACAGCATTTGTATTTCTGCCGAAGCCAACGCCAGACTGACCGCCGAAGCGATTGAACCGGATCTTGCCCGCATTCGCGAAGCTAAGTATCTGTTGATGCAGCTTGAAACGCCGATTGACGGCATCGTCAAAGCCGCACAGGTCGCCAAAGAAGCACGCACGAACGTGATTCTTAACCCTGCGCCAGCGCGTGAACTGCCGGATGAGTTGTTAAGCTGTGTGGATGTCATCACGCCCAATGAAACCGAAGCGGAAGTGCTGACGGGCATTACGGTTACCGATGATGCGTCTGCGCAATTGGCGGCGGATGCACTGCATCGCAAAGGGATTGAAATTGTCATGATCACGCTGGGTGCAAAAGGCGTGTGGCTGAGCCAGAATGGCCGTGGCGCGTTGATCCCGGGTTTCCGCGTTCAGGCAACGGACACGACCGCAGCGGGTGATACCTTTAATGGGGCGCTGGTCACTGGTTTGTTAGAAGAAATGCCTCTAGAATCAGCGATTAAGTTTGCTCATGCGGCGGCAGCCATTTCGGTCACTCGTTTTGGTGCCCAGACTTCCATTCCAAACCGGGCGGAAGTGGACGCGTTTTTGGCCAATCATTAATCAAGGAGACAATGACATGGCAACCATGAAGGATATTGCACGACTCGCCGGGGTTTCGACCTCGACCGTCAGCCATGTCATTAACAAGACCCGTTTTGTCAGTGATGAAATCGCCGAGCGGGTCAACAAAGCCGCGCAAGACCTGAACTATGCGCCGTCTGCACTGGCGCGTAGCCTTAAAATGAACCGCACCAAAACCATCGGTATGTTGGTGACAACCTCCACCAACCCGTTTTTCGGCGAAGTCGTGAAAGGGGTGGAGCGCAGCTGTTATCACCAGGGTTACAACCTCATTTTGTGTAACACCGAAGGCGACCATGAACGCATGAAATCCTCCATCAATACGCTGCTGCAAAAACGTGTCGACGGGGTGATTTTGATGTGTTCCACGCTGGCGGGCGAGCGTATCGACATGTTCGAGCGCTATCCGGATATTCCGGTGGTAGTAATGGACTGGGGTCCGATGCTGTTTGCCAGCGACAAGATTCAGGATAACTCACTGCAGGGCGGCTATATGGCGACCAAGCATCTGATTGAGTGCGGCCATAAAGAGATTGGTTGTATCACCGGCCCGCTGATTCGCCAGCAGGCGCAAATGCGTTATGAAGGCTACAAACGTGCCATTCTTGAAGCCGGGCTGGAGATCAATCCGAAATGGATTGTCGAAGCCGACTTTGAATGCGAGGGCGGTTATGAAGCGATGAACAAAATGATCGAACGTGGCGCGCTTCCGAGTGCAATTTTTGTCAGCAACGACATGATGGCGATGGGCGCGATCAATGCAGCAAACGAACACGGTCTGAGTATTCCTCAAGATGTCTCGCTCATTGGCTATGATGACATCCACATCGCAAAATTTATGTCACCCGCTTTGACCACCATTCACCAGCCGAAATATCGCCTCGGCAAAGCGGCGGTGGAAACACTGCTGAAAAAACTCGACAAAGAGACCAACGAAGCACAAGTGGTGCAGCTGGAGCCGACGCTGGTGGTGAGAAAGAGCGTCAAAACCCTCAACTAACCTTTCTGTAATGCCTGACTAAGCTGGTTCAGCAGCGTGTTGGTCAGGCTGTGCGACGCTTTGGTGTACAGCGCGCAGATATCGGCGCGAATCGTCTCTTTCAACGCAACAAAACGCACGTGCGGCCAGGCCAGATTAGCGTAACTGGCTGGCACAATTGACAGCAGCCCACGGGTGGAAATCACCGCCAGCAGAGTATTGGGTTCGACCACTTCCTGCAAAATCGTCATCTCAAATCCCGCTTGTTGGCAGTGCTGGCGAATCAGTGCGGTCGAAGCAGAATTTTCCTGGCGAAGCATCACAAATTCCGTGTCACGCAACTCCTGCAAGGAGAGCTGTTTACGGGACGCCAAAGGGTGTTGTGCGGGCAGCGCTACCACCATTTTCTCCTGATACAAACTGCGCGCCTGGAGCGGCGCTATCTGGGTCGTGTCGGCAAAACGCACCAGACCGATATCGATTTGGTGTTGCATCAGTGCCTGTTTTTGTTTCTCCGGCGACAGCTCCAGCAGATTGAGCGTCAGGGATGGATTGGCCTGTTGCAACTGATGCAGCGCATCGCCAAACCCAGCCCAGAAAATCGAACTCATCAAACCCAGGTTCAAGGTCGCTTGCTCTTCGCGCGCGCTTTGCGTTACTCGATTGAGCGATGTTTCCAGCACGTCAAAAATGCGTTCACACTCCTGACTGAGTTGTTTGCCTGCCGTGGTTAAGCGCACATTGCGCGTATCGCGTTCAAACAGCACCACGCCCAAAGCGTGCTCCAGCTCTTTAATCTGCGCGCTGAGTGGTGATTTGGTGATATTGAGTTGTTCTGCGGCCTGACTGAACTGCTGACACTGTGCGACCTGATGAAAATAGCGCAGCATTTTCAGCGTAATACGTTGGCTGAGAGTAGACATAGTGGCTCTTTAATTGTGCTGGATAATCACATAATTATGCCAAATTTTGAGATTTTGTCAGCACAGTGATTGCGCTAGAGTGAAGCAAATAACATAACGAGGTGAACATCATGTCCGATCCGGTTAATCAAGCTCTGGAAACTATCTACGCGCGCAAGCCTGGCTTTAAGCCTCAGGCCGCTTTTATTCTTGGCTCTGGTCTTGGCGTTATCGCTGATGAGTTGGAAGACAAGGTGGCTATCCCTTACGAGGAGTTAGCCGGATTCCCGGTCAGCACTGTGGAAGGCCACTCTGGTGAACTGGTATTGGGCACTCTGTTTGGTATCGAAGTCGTGTGCATGAAAGGCCGTGGTCACTACTACGAACACCAGAGCATGAAAGTGATGACCAATCCGGTGCGTACCTTTAAACGCCTTGGCTGTGAATTCATGCTGGTGACCAACGCAGCAGGTTCACTGCGACCGGAACGCATTGATGTGGGTTCGCTGGTGGTGTTTACTGATCACATCAATACCATGCCGGAATCGCCGATGACGGGTCCGAATGATGACGCGTACGGTCCGCGCTTCTTTAGCCTTGCCAATGCTTACGACAAAACACTGCGTGAAGAAACGCTGGCGGTGGCTAAGGCGCAGAACATCCACCTCAACGAGGGCATTTTTGTCTCCTACACTGGCCCGAACTTTGAGACCGCCGCGGAAATCCGCATGATGCAAATCATCGGCGGCGACGTGGTCGGTATGTCGGTGGTGCCGGAAGTGATCTCGGCTGCGCATTGCGGATTGCCAGTGCTGGCGGTGTGCGCCATCACCAACATGGCGGAAGGGCTGGGCGATGTAGAACTGTCTCACGAGCAGACACTGCGCTGCGCAAAACTGGCGGAGAAAGACTTCATCACGTTGATCAAATCCTTTATGCGCCATCATTATGCCGCGTAACAATCGCAGATAGCGTGAAAACGAAAAGGGACGATCCATGATCGTCCCTTTTTAGTTATCCATTTTTATATTCAGCGCAACGTCGGTTACTGATGATTCAGGAACGACACCGCTTTGTCCGGGAAGTCGGTAAACAGGCCATCGACTTTTACTTGGTTGTAGAACACATCCAGCATGCCATCGAAGTTTTCCGCATACGGCGCGATGCGGCCTTTGTCGGCGCGGAAGGTGTAAGGATGCACCACCAGACCGGCGGCTTTGGCTTCACCCATCAACGGCTTGATGATGATGTTGTCTTTGGTGCTCTTGTCGTCAACCAGCATCGGTTTCCAAGGGCCGATGCCATCGGCGTATTGCGCGACTTTCTTCATGCCACCCGGCTCAAACATCCAGTCGTAGCTGTAAGGCATTGCTGTGTCGCCTTGATAGGTCATGGTTTCATTCCAGTCGGTGTAGGCCATCAACTGTACCAGATTGAGATCCATCTTCATGGAAGGTAGCAGCTCATCGTGAATGCGTTTCAGCTCGTTGGCATCAAAACATTGCAGGTAGACTTTGTCTTCTTTGCTGTCGTAGCCGTACTGTTTCAGCACGTCCAACACCGCTTTAGAAATGTCTTTGCCCTCATGGCGATGAAACCACGGCGCTTTGATTTCAGGATAGATACCGATGTCATAACCGAGCGATTTGTTCAGTCCCTGAATCAGCTCAATCTCTTCAGCAAAGGTTGGTACGGTAAAGGTTGATTTCCACATCGGGAAACGGTCGGGGAAACCGGCCACTTTGTTGCCTTTGTCATCGATGTTGAACCCTTCGGTCACGCGCAGGCTTTTGATTTCCGCCAGTGTAAAGTCGATGGCGTAGTAACGGCCATCAGCACGTGCGCGGCCAGGGAAACGCTCGGCAACGTCGGTCACGCGATCGAGGTAGTGATCGTGCAGAACCACTAACTGGTCATCCTTGGTCATCACCACGTCTTGCTCGATGTAATCCGGTTTCATGCCATAGGCCAGCGCTTTGGCTTCCAGCGTGTGCTCCGGCAGGTAACCCGATGCGCCGCGGTGGGCAATCACCAATGGATTGGCAGATACGCTCGCGCTGCAAGCCAGAGAGAGCAGAGAAAGGGTCAGAATCTTTTTCATGTGGAATCCTTGTGTTTTGCAGGGCGTGGTTAGAAAAAATCGCGCTCTGAATCGGGGGAAGAGCGCGATGAATGGGGGAGTAAACCACACCTAAATGGAGACATTGTGACAATCTGAAAACGGGCGTTATCGGAGGATCTGCCCGTTTTCAGTGTGGGTCGCGGGAATTATGCGACCGCTTGTTTGGCTTCTTTATCGGCTTTCGCTTTGTGGTGCGCTCGTTCGCCAATCAATGCGTAAATCAGACACACGATGGCGGTAATACAAGAACCAACCAGAATGATGAAACCGCCGTCCCAACCGAAGTGGTCTACGGTGTAACCCAGAATCGCGTTCGCTGCTACAGCGCCGCCCAGGTAACCAAACAGACCGGTCAGGCCAGCCGCAGTCCCTGCTGCTTTCTTCGGAGCCAGTTCCAGCGCGTACAGACCAATCAGCATAACCGGGCCGTAAATCAGGAAGCCGATCGCAACCAGTGCTGCCATGTCAATCGCTGGGTTGCCAGCCGGGTTGAACCAGTAAACGAGAACGGCCAGCAGAACCAGTACCATGAACAGAATGCCCGCAGGTGCACGGCGACCTTTGAATACTTTATCCGAGATCCAACCACACAGCAGTGTGCCCGGAATGCCAGCCCACTCGTACAGGAAGTACGCCCAAGACGATTTATCAACGGTGAATTCCTTCGCTTCACGCAGGTATACCGGCGCCCAGTCCAGCACGCCGTAACGGATCAGGTAAACGAACGCGTTGGCAATCGCAATAGACCACAACAGCTTGTTAGAGAACACGTACTTAAAGAAGATCTCTTTGGCCGTCATCTCTTTTTCGTGTGAGGTGTCGTAGTCGTCCGGGTAATCGTTTTTGTACTCTTCGATTGGTGGCAGACCACACGATTGCGGTGTATCACGCATGGTGATCCAGATGAAGATTGCAACCAGAACCGCGAAGAAGGCAGGCACGTAGAATGCAGTGCGCCAGTCGTCGTTGAACATCCACAAACCCAGCAGGAAGATAGGACCGATCAGACCGCCGCCGACGTTGTGCGCAACGTTCCATACTGAAACGATTTCACCACGCTCTTTGCGCGACCACCAGTGCACCATGGTTCGCCCACAGGCTGGCCAACCCATGCCCTGGAACCAACCGTTCAGGAACAACAGGATGAACATGGCCGTGATGCTGCCGGTTGCCCATGGCATAAAGCCAAAGCAGAACATGACCAGCGCAGAGCAAAGCAGGCCTGCACTGAGGAAATAACGTGGGTTGGAACGGTCAGACACGCTGCCCATTAAGAATTTAGATAAGCCGTAAGCGATCGAAACCGCAGCCAGTGCGACACCGAGATCGCCGCGGCTGTAGCCTTGCTCGATCAGATATGGCATCGCCAAGCTGAAGTTCTTACGAACCAGATAGTAACCTGCATAGCCTACAAAAATACCGATAAAAAGTTGCCAGCGTAGACGTGTATAAGCGCTCTCAACCCGATCCGGCGACAGCCGTTCGATGTGAGCTTGTGGTTTGAAAATCCCAAACATTGGTGACCTCATTTGTTTTGCGATGGTTTTTAAGTGCGAACGAGAAAAAGTTTGTTTCGTTCGAAATTTCGTGGATTGTTGTTCGAACGTATACTTATTTCTGTGATAAATGTTGCATGTGAATTAATTTGAACATAAAAACAAATGATTAGATTGCAAATTTATGGGGTTACTTCAAAGTTTTGCACCAAAATCGTGTTTTAGATAACACTGATAAATGTTTGTTTTTGTTCGAAAAGGCGTAGTAGAAAAGCGGGTATTTGCTTAAAAATACCCATTCGAAAGTGTGAGGACGGGATAAACGGTGAAAAACTATTCGATGACGAAACCGCCTTTGCCACTGCTTTTGGCTTTGTACATGGCCGCATCGGCACGCGCCAGCCAGGTTTCTTCACTCAGATGTTGGGTGTGATCGAGCAGTGTCGCGCCAATGCTGCAACTGCAGGGGATGCAATGGCCTTCAATCTCGACGCTGGCGGGCAGCCGTTCCTGAATGCGCTGACAGATTTCCTGCATGTTGACGAGTGGGTCTTCCAGTTCCGTCAGAATGATGGTGAATTCATCACCCGCCAAGCGCGAAACGAAATCCTGCGGACGAATGGCATCTTGTAGCACCCGGGCGAAGATCTTCAGTAAGCCGTCGCCGATGTGGTGGCCGTAGCGATCGTTCGCTAATTTGAGGCCATCCAGATCAATAAACAACAGTGCTGAGCCTTGTTGTTTGTACTTAAGCACGTTGGCGAGCGATTTCATAAAAAAGCTACGGTTAGGCAGACCCGTAAGCGAATCATGATAAGCCTTGAACTCCAAGCTGCTCTGAAACGCCCGCAACTCGGTGACATCCTGACCGAAAATATAAAACCCACCCTGATGCATCTCATCCGGCACCAGTTTGAGATGCAGCACGCGTAATTCGTTGGTGAAAAACAAGGTATTGTCGAAGGTGACGGTTTCACCCTGACGAGCTCGTTCGATATAAGGCGCGCTGCGCGCAAATGCTTCTTCGCCGATCAGATTTTCGATCGTACGGCCAATCACTTCATTCAGTGTGGTATGGAAGTATTCTTCGTAGGTTTTGTTGGCGTACAGATAGCGGTTCTGAGCGTCGATCTGAGCGATCAGGACGGGCAGGCTGTCGACAATGGCATTGAGGTGCACATTCATGCGTGGATTGAGCTGTCGGTTGAGACTGATGTCTTCAATCACAAACGATACGTGAGTTTTGGCGTTTTTATCCAGCAGGCTGGCCTTGATGATGCACCAACTTAAAGTGTCAGCACTGAAGGCGTGCTTGACCTCAAAAATGTGCATATGCTGTTTACCCTGCAATAGATCATCGATGACCTCTGCGACGCTGATTGGCAATGCGGGATTCATAATCGCCCCGATGTCCTGCTGCTCATTGGCCCGCGTGATTTGAGAAAAGCGCTGATTGGCAATTTCAATCTGACCCTTAAGATCCGTGATAGCAATACCTGCGGGTGATTGGTCAAAGTAACACTGTTTCAGCTCATTCATCGGCACATCCTGAATTTGATGTTGTTCTTTCGGCATAAGTTCGTGGGCGTGAAAGCCCGTTGTGTTTGTTTTTATTCTTGTTCTGTTTACGTGACTGAGTCGGTTTAAGTTTAATCCATTTATTCTGCGGACCGCTGCCTCGGATTCGTTGTTTCGCTTTTTCTCAGTTTAGCGTGATGATTTCAACGTCAAATATGTAAACCTTGCATTATTTGTTTCATAAATGAGATAAATTTCGCAGCTTATTGATAGAATTGATGCGTATCAAAGTGACCATAAAGTGAGCATGCTAAAAGTCTCTCCTCAACTAAATTCATATTAATTAAGAGCTTGCTCAGCATGGCCGCGACCGAGAATAAAGATTATCCGGAGAATATCAGTTTTATCTCTACCACCCAGCCTTCCAGCCATATCACTTACGCCAACGAAGCTTTCTGCGATGTTGCAGAGTATGAACTTGATGAGATGTTGGCTCAGCCGCACAACATGGTTCGTCACCCTGAAATGCCCAAAGCTGCGTTTGAGCAGTTATGGCAGTATCTCAATCAGGGAAAAAGCTGGATGGGGATTGTGAAAAACCGTTGCAAAGGCCCCAGGCACTATTGGGTGTCGGCGTTTGTCACACCGATAAAAGATGCGCAGGGTAACATCGTTGAGCATCAATCGGTGCGCTCCAAACCAAGCAAAGAACAAGTCGCGCGCGCGGAGGCGCTGTACGCCAAACTCAATCAGGGGCAAGCCGTCACGGTGCGTCGCTGGCCGATGATGCGCATAATGCAAGGCGCAGTGCTGTCAGGCACGCTCATCAGCGCGGGCTGGATGTGGCAACAGCAGGCGTGGTTGCTGGGTAGCCTAGTGGTGCTGATGCAAATGATCACGCTGGCTGGAATGAGCTACTTACATCGGCGTCATGCTCAGCTGTATAAACTGGCCAGCGAAGCTTACAGTAATCCGCTGATGGAAAAAGTGTATACCGGCTATTGCGATGAATGTTCGCCCGTCGAGCTGGCGCTGATGATGCGTAAGGCGGAGCTGCGTGCGGTGGTTGCACGCAGCAGCGAAACGTCCGGACAAATCCTGAAAGAGGCGCAGCGTGAATTCGACAATATGCGTGGAATCGAACAGGCATTGGCCCAGCAACAGCAGGAAACGGAACTCGTGGCCACCGCAGTGGAAGAGCTGACCTATTCGATCAACGACATCGCCCAGAGTGCGTCGGCCGCGTCACAACTAACTGAAATTGCCCAGAGCGATTCGTTGTGTGGTCTGGAGCGGATTCGTGCCACGGTGGCTCAGGTAAACGCACTGGACAGTGAATTGGCGCAGAGTCAGAAGGTTCTGACCACACTGGCTCAGCACAGTCAGCAGGTGGAAACCATTCTGGAAGTGATCACTGCCATTTCTGAGCAAACCAATTTGCTGGCGCTGAACGCTGCTATTGAAGCGGCGCGTGCCGGAGAGTCGGGGCGTGGTTTTGCGGTGGTGGCTGATGAAGTGCGCAAACTGGCGGCCAAAACCGGGGATTCAACCAGTGAAATTCATGCCATGATTGCGGAGTTGCAATCGCTCGCGACACAGGCGGTCTCTTCGATGCAACGCGGTTCGGAACTCTCGCTGCAATGCAAACAAACGGCGGATTCAACTGGCGGTGTGATTCAGGATATTGCGGCCAAGCTCGGTCAGGTGACCCATGAAAGCCAGCAGATTGCAGCCGCGGTGGAGCAGCAGGCGAGTGCGACGCGCGAAATTACTGCCAATGCCGTCAATATTAAGACGTTAACCGAGAAAAATTCATTTGCGGCGTCTTCTTCAGTGCAGCGCACGCAACATCTGGTGCACAACTTAGAACAGTTGCAGCGCCTGATTCATCAGTTTGAACGACATTAAGCCGCTTCGATTGCGGCAATAACAGAAAGGCAACAGGGTGAGATCTCCGCTCACCCTGTTGATCGAGAGATTAGCTGTTTTTGCTTTCACGAACGGTGTACTGGTAATCGACATCGACCACCGCGCGGTACTGAACCCGACCATCCGGTTTGGCAAAGGGTTCGACTTTCACTTCCGCATCTTTCACCTTCATACTGTTTTGTACCAGTTTGGTATCAAACACATTGAGCTCATTGGCCAGCTCGTTTGAAGGCATTTTTTTCAGTTCGCTCACTTTCGCGAAACCGGCATCATACGCTTGTTGTTTCGATGCATACGCATCCGTGGTTAGCGTGGTTTCCTGTTGGGTGGTGCCCATTGACGCAAATGCACCAGCACTAAGGGTCATAGTCGTTAAGATAACAAGTGCTTTCTTCATAACTTTTCTCCTGTTGTTGTGCGACATGCACAGTTTCATATTACGCAACCTTCTGTAAAGAGTCCGTCAGCCCAAGTAAAGCTTGCGATAGGTTTTGTCGGGGATTTCTGACAATCCATGATTTGGTGGTGGATTCTCTAACACTGTTAATTGACTGACCAAAGATTGAACGCCGTTTGACGTTTGTCCGACATACGAAAATTTGAAGTGACTCGAAGGGAAATGTGATGATACGAAAACTGGCGGCTGGCTTTGGAAACGGCTCGTCAGTTTGACGATTGAATGGCGTGAAAACCCCACCTTGCGCGCCGTGAAAAGATAAATCCTTGCTAGCTTTGTGGAGCAAAAGCGGTTTTGTACGCCTTGCTTCTCAATGTCAGTTAAAAAGGATAAATCATGAATAAAGTGTTGCAGTTTAGTGCGTCAAGCGCACTGATCATCGGGAGTGTTGCCTCGTTTCAGGTGGCCGCTCATGGCTGGGTGGAATACCCAAGTGCCCGCCAGAATACCTGTTATCAGGATGGAGGCTTTTGGGACAATACGATTCCGAACGCTGCCTGTCAGGCTGCGTTTGATGAATCCGGTGCCTTTCCGTTTGTACAGCGAAATGAAATTTCAGCCAACGTGCCTAACTATCAGGATATGGCACATGTGCAAGCCATCGTGCGCGATGGTTCATTGTGTTCGGCTGCTGACAGTGCCAAATCTGGCTTAAACATTCCGTCACCCTATTGGCAGAAAACCGCCATTACGCTGGATGCGAATCAGCAGATTGAACTGGTGTTCAACGCCACCGCGCCGCACAGCCCATCATACTGGCAGTTCTATTTGACGAAGCCGGAATACAATCACGCTGCGCCGCTCACGTGGGCGGATCTGGAACTGATCGATACCGCAGGTAATGTCGCGGTAGGCGAAGATAAAAAGTATCGTATTGCAGTAACGTTCCCCGTTGGGCGCAGTGGCGATGCCGTGTTGTATACCCGTTGGCAGCGTGAAGATGCGGCTGGTGAAGGGTTTTACAACTGCAGTGATATCTCCTTTGATGGCGGCGCAGGGCCAACAGACCCCACCGATCCCACGCAACCCGTCGACCTGACGGCGCTGGGTTACTTTATTGCGCAGGGATTTGGCCCGGTCGAATCGGGTGATACCGTGCGTTTTCGCACCTTTGATGCCAATGGTAATGAACAGTCAGACATCAACCTTGCTATTTCTGCCAATAACAGCTCGACCTGGTCGGCAGAACTGGCGGGACAGTTTAATCAATTGACTAACGGGACTTGGTATATCGGCATCTGGCATGAAGAGATGGGGCATTACATGTTCGATACCAGTAACCTGTTTGCAAACCAAGTTTTCGCGCCGAATGCGACCTTCAGCTATCAGCTATCCCTGATCAAAGGTGAAACGACTCCGCCGACCGGACCTGACAACGCATGGAGCAGCGACACTATCTATAATGCGGGCGATGTGGTCAGCCACAATGGCCGCGAATGGACTGCGCAATGGTGGACGCAAGGTGACGAACCGGGCACTACCGGCGAGTGGGGAGTGTGGCGTTAGGTGTTGGATTCAACAAGAAAATAAAAAAGAGGCGGCATCGCCTCTTTTTTATTGTGCGAGGTTGCTGGTTTCGGCGCTGGCGCTCAGCGTCACTTCGAATGTCATGCCGCCTTCCGGATTGTTCATCGCGCGAATGGTGCCTTGCATATCACGTACGCTGTTGGCGGTGATGGAAAGCCCCAACCCCAGGCCTTCCCCCATTTTTTTGCTGGTCTGGAACGGCTCAAAGATGGTGGTCAGCTTGTCTTCATCAATACCGCAGCCGTTGTCACGCACGCGAATCATCACTTTGCCGGCTTCAGCCGAGGCGCTGATGATCAGTTTCGCTTCCGGTTGATCCTGCATCGCATCCAGCGCGTTGGTGACGAGATTGCCCAGCACCTGCCTGAGGCGCTGCTCCTCTCCGCGAACCAAGGGGAGCTCGGATGACATACGCACCCGCACATCCACACGATCGAGGCGCGCCTGATGAACGCGCAAAATTTCCTGCAACGCATCGGGAATTGATACTGGCGTCAGTGTTTCCGGGCGGTTAAAGGCAAAAGACTTTAACTGCGTAGTCATATTCGCCATCCTATCGATCAGTGTGTGTACCAGCTTCATGTTGGCTTGCGCGAGCTGGGTTTCTCCGCGTGCCAGCAGCAATTCATTGCTCGACAAGAGGGTGCGCAGCCCGGTCAGCGGCTGGTTGAGCTCATGGGTGATCGCACTCGACATGCGGCCCAGTGCTGCCATTTTGCTGGCATCAATCAGTTCCTGCTGCGCTGACTTCAGCTCAGCGGTGCGCTCTTCGACCCGATGTTGCAACTCTTGGTTCGCCGTTTGCAGCGCAATTTCGGCTTTCTTACGCTTACTGATGTCGAGGATCGTCACCAGATAGTGGCGCTTGTCTTTCCATTGCACAGAGGTGAGAGAGAACAAAATCGGGAACAAACTGCCATCGCTGCGCCGCGCCATGGTTTCCACGGAGGTAATGTCGGCCAGTTCCTGATTCCGCGCCAAGTTTTCTAGCAGCAAAGGAATGGTGGCGTTGGGGTTACCAATATCAAACAGCTCCCAGGCGCGCACGTTTTTCACCATCAACTCTGACAGGCTGAAATAGCGCTTAGCCATCGGGTTGATCTCTTCAATCCGGCCAGATTCATCGAGCAGCAGCAGCCCGACGTGAGTCTTCTGAATCATGTTGCGCTGGCGCCGCTCTGACTCCTGCACGATCTCCTGCAACTTACGCTGACTGATCTGTTTCTGGTACTGCTCGTAGCGCAACGTACCCAGTAAGATCAGCAGCAGTACGGCAACCACACAACTCATGCTGATCCAGTTGACTGTCTGATAGAGCGATTTCATCGGCGTCAGATAGGTCAGCGTCCAGTTCAAATCATCCAGCGTGACCGATTGAGCCAGATACGGATCTGACTGCAAATTCCACAGCACCAAACGGGTACCGTTGTACAAATGAATCGGCTGTGCGGCGTTGGTGATGTGCGGATGGGCATTGAGCCAGTCGGCGTTGTATTGCGGGCTGCTGGAGAGAAAGTATTGGCCGCTGGCGTTTTGAAACAGGATCAGTTCATCATTGGCAAACCATTGGTCGGCCAGCACGCTGAGATCAATTTGCACCGCTACAATGCCGACAATATCAAGATCGATGTAAATCGGCGCGGCGAGGAAATAGATCGGCGTTGCGCCAATCGCTTTGGTCACAATGGAAATCCCTTCGCGCTGCTCGTGAATTTTGGCCACGATCGCATCGCCGTCATGAGTATTCCAGTTCTCCGCATCTTTACTGGAAACCAACACGTCGCCGCTGGACGAAAGTACGTACCAGCCTTTGGTGTTGGCGGCTTTGTCGAGTTTGCCCAGCGTCGCCTGCATGTCATCCATGACGGAAGTATCACCGCTCAGCAGTTGTTGGCTGATCAGCTCATTGGTGATGAGATAGGGCAAATGATAAAAGCGGCGCAGCGTTTTGCGCACATCGCCGATGTAGTCCAGCAGACGCTGCTCACCGTGACTTTGTGCCTGCTCCAGCTGCCACTGCTTGACGATGTTGGTCGATGCCGACTTAACGCCCAAAATCAGCAATAGAGCGAGCATCGCCAAACCAAACTTTTTCTGCGCTAACGTCATGTATGAAACCTGTACTTTCCCTAGTCGGTGATTCAAAAAAGCGCAGCACTTTTGGCCGCGCTTATGGATTACCCGCGGTTACGTTTCGCGACTAACGTGAACTTGTATTCGGTTGGGCTGGTGTAGTTACGGCTGTATTCAAATACCGTCGCATTTTCCAGATAGCCAATCGTCCGTTTTTCAATGATAGGAGCGGTTACATCTATTTTTAACAAGTCCGCGATCTCTTTAGGTGGCAGAATGGGAATAATCTCCTGCTCACTGCGATCAATCACCAATCCTTTTTGATTTTCAATGTAGTCATACTTAGAGCCCTGCATCACCTGATAAGTCAGATCGGGAAACAAGTTGGTCGGCATCCAAGTCTCTTCAACGGTGATAGGCGTGTCGTCGATGTAGCGAACTCGTTTGACAAAGTAAACGCGTTCACCTTCTTTAATGTTGAGATGTTCTGCGATATGCAGAGCCGCTCGTTGAATCTCAAAAGCCACAACGTCACTGTGGGTCACTTTGTTGAGGTGTTCCCACTTTTCAGAAAAGCTACTTTGTTGGTAAATGTCGTAATTGACCTTGTTGGCTTTAACGTAAGTACCGCTGCCCTGAACGCTTTCCAGTTCCTCGTTTTCGACCAATAATTTGATTGCCTGACGAACCGTCACTCGGCTGACTGAAAACTCTTCACGTAATTGTGCTTCTGTCGGCAGGGCTTCACCTACCTTATACTCACCCGAACTGATCTTTTTTCTAATGGCATCAGCGATCTGCCGATACATGGGTAATCTGGCCATACTTTCTCTCAGTAACTGTATGCTTAACAGGGATTTTAACGCTGTCTATAGTTATTTGTATGATACGAAAGTGATTCAATATGACAAGTGCACATTGCTGTTCTTGTGATAAATTAAAATACAACTATAATACATATATTAATACAACTGAGATCTTGATCATGGTATTGATGTATTTAAAAGGTATTATTCCATTGTTGTTGGACGGACAACGAATGTAAACGTGACAATGGGACAAATTATGAAACTTACCTCTCTAACCAATCCGTCGCTGATAACATTACAAACGACATTTGAAAGTCGTGACGCAGCGATTCGTGCACTTGCTGAGATGTTGGATCAGCAGGGAAAATTGCACAACAAAGACGAATATCTACAGGCGGTGTTCGCCCGTGAAACCCAAGGGCCGACAGCGCTTGGGGAAGGTTTGGCGGTACCTCATGGTAAAACCGATGCCGTAAAAGAAGCCGCTTTTGCGATAGCGACACTTAACGAAGATCTGAAATGGCAAGGCATAGATGATGAGGAAGATGTCAACCTTATCTTCCTTATCGCGATTCCTAATGCTGAAGCAGGTTCGACCCACATGCATCTGCTGACTGAACTGACCACAACATTGGTGGATGATGAGGTTCGAGAAGCGGCATTAAATGCTACAAATGTAGAACAAATTTTTGAATTGCTTGATAACCAAGCAGAACAGAATACAGAATCAGAGACTCATCAACTCAAAGATGCGCCTACGATTGTCTGTGTAACGGCGTGTCCAGCAGGGATCGCGCATACTTACATGGCTGCGGAGTATCTGGAAAAAGCAGGTAAAAAGCTGGGATATAACGTCTCGGTAGAAAAGCAGGGCGCGAATGGAATTGAAGATCGACTGACCGCAGAGCAATTAAATAAAGCAACAGCCGTCGTGTTTGCTGCGGAAGTGGCGATCAAGGAACTGGAGCGTTTTAATGGTATTCCACGTGTCGAAGTACCTGTGGCGGAGCCGATTAAACATGCAGAACGTATTTTGCAAGAAGCGGTTGAAGTGGGCAAATCAGGCTCAGGTGCGAATCGCACGGTTGCGAATGACCATCAGCCGAAGAAACTGCCATTAAAAACGGAACTCAAACAGGCGCTGTTATCCGGCATTTCTTACGCTGTTCCTCTGATTGTTGCCGGCGGTACCGTATTGGCTGTGGCCGTGCTCCTCGCGCAAATGTTTAATTTGCAGGATCTGTATGCACAAGAAGGCTCGTGGTTGTGGATGTATCGCAAACTGGGAGGCGGCTTGTTGGGGACGTTGATGGTTCCTGTGCTGGCTGCTTACACGGCTTACTCTCTGGCAGATAAACCGGCATTAGGCCCTGGTTTTGCAGCAGGTATCGCAGCGAATCTGATTGGGTCGGGCTTTCTGGGTGGTGTTGTCGGTGGTTTGATTGCCGGTTACGTCATGCGCTGGGTTAAAGAGAATGTACGTTTGAGCCCTGCATTCAACGGCTTCCTGACTTTCTACTTGTATCCGGTGATCGGCACTTTGGTGGCGGGCTCGCTGATGCTGTTTGTGATTGGTAAACCGGTAGCTTGGTTGAACCAAGGGCTGACAGATTGGCTGAATGGTATGTCGGGGACCAATGCATTGCTTCTGGGGGCTGTGATTGGGCTATTTGTCTCATTTGACCTCGGCGGTCCGGTGAATAAAGCCGCTTACGCATTCTGTCTGGGTGCAATGGCTAACGGTGTATATGGCCCTTACGCCATCTTCGGCTCGGTGAAAATGGTGTCGGCGTTTACCGTAACCGCTTCAACCATGTTGGCCCCTAAACTGTTTAAAGACTTTGAAATCGAGACGGGGAAATCCACTTGGCTATTGGGCTTGGCGGGGATCACCGAAGGGGCGATTCCAATGGCAATTGAAGATCCAATCCGCGTCATTGGCTCATTCCTGCTGGGTTCTGTGGTGACGGGTGCCATGGTTGGTGCCGCAGGCATCGGTCTGTCGACGCCAGGAGCGGGCATCTTCTCCATCTTCTTACTTCACGACGCCGGTATTGGCGCGTTTACCGCGGCGGCCATCTGGTTTGGCGCTGCATTGGTCGGAACGGCTATTTCTACCTTGACCTTGGTTGCATGGAGAGCTCATGCAGTAAAAAAGGGCAAGTTTGCCACTGAGGCTGTCACTCAGAACTAATCAGAGCATGGATTCATTCGCTCAATACCACTGTTGGGCGCAGGATTTCTGCGCCCCGAATTCGCTAGAACGAATAAAAAGCAACCACATTTTCACTCATTACTGGCCTCGATGGCTAATTAGGGTAAACCGTTATGACTACATCTCGCGTTCATATCACTCCTCACATGCACTGGGATCGTGAATGGTACTTCACGACCGAAGAGTCACGCATTCTGTTGGTGAACAACATGGAGGAAATCATGACTCGTCTGGAAAACGATCCGGACTACAAATATTACGTGCTTGATGGACAGACCGCTGTACTTGAAGACTACTTCGCGATCAAACCTGAACACAAACAACGAGTGAAAGCTCTGGTGGAGGCAGGCAAACTCATCATTGGCCCGTGGTATTCGCAAACCGACACCATGCAAGTGTCTGGTGAGTCGATTGTACGCAATATGTTGTATGGATTGCGAGATTGTCTGGCATTGGGTGAGCCCATGAAAATTGGCTATCTGCCGGACTCGTTCTCAATGAGTTCTCAACTGCCTGCCATCTATAACGGCTTTGGCATTCAGCGTGCGATGTTCTGGCGCGGCTGTTCTGAACGCCATGGCACAGACAAAACAGAATTTGTGTGGCAGTCAAACGATGGCAGCGAAGTGACGGCGCAAGTACTGCCGCTCGGGTATGCGATTGGTAAATACCTGCCACAAGATGAAGCTGGCCTGCGTGCTCGCTTGGACAAATATTTCCCTGTGCTGGAAAAACCGTCGGTAACCAAAGATATTTTGCTGCCGAATGGCCATGACCAGATGCCGATTCAAAAAGACATTTTTGAAGTGATGACTACACTGCGTGAAATCTACCCGGACAAAACATTCCAAATGAGCCGTTTCGAAGAGGTGTTTGAACGCATTGAAGCTGAACGCGAACAACTGGACACCGTGAAAGGTGAGTTTAACGATGGCAAATACATGCGTGTTCACCGCACGATTTCTTCGACTCGCATGGACATCAAGCTGATCCATGCCCAAGTAGAAAACAAGATCGTCAATATTCTTGAACCGTTGGCGTCGATTGCCTGGACTCTGGGCTTTGAGTATCACCACGGTTTGATTGAGAAGATGTGGAAAGAGAGCATGAAGAACCATGCGCACGATTCAATCGGCTGCTGTTGCTCAGACAAAGTGCACGCGGAGATTCTCAATCGTTACATTCTCGCTGACGATATGGCGACCAATCTGATTAACTTCTATAAGCGCAAGATTGTTGACCACATGCCTGCTCGCGAAGGCTGCGACAAATTGGCGCTGTTTAAGCTGTCTCCATATGCTCGCGATGAAGTGATCAATACCACCATCACCATTCGCGCAGAAGAATTCAATCTGTTCGATGAGCACGGCACGCCCGTTGAATACTTCATTCAGGATCAACGCGTCATTGACCCTGGCAAAATTGACCGCCAGATCGTGCATTACGGAAATTACGATCCGTTCATTGAATATGACATTCAAATCAAACATTCAGTCCCTGCGATGGGCTTTACCACTTTGCATATTCAAGCGCATGAAAAAGGTGTGAAAAAAGTCGCAGAGCAAAAAGACTTTCTGCTTGAGAACGAGTACTACCGCATCCATGTGAACAGCAACGGCACGTTGGATATCTTCGATAAAGAGACCAAGCATACCTACGCGCAAGTACTGCGCATTGAAGATGGTTCCGATGATGGTGATGAGTACGATTATTCTCCATCTCGTCACGAATGGCTGTTGTATTCAGATGAATTTAAAGCTGACGTGAATGTGAAACATGAAGGCTTCCAATCTGTCGCAAGCATCATGCTGCGAATGAATGTGCCGCAGGATTTGAGCGAACGAGAAGCGCGTAGCGGTCAAAATGGTTTCGTGGATGTTGATTGTCAGGTGGTTCTTAAACAAGGCTCGCGCCGCATTGAAGTACGGATGGTGCTGGATAACCAGGCGGATGACCACCGTGTTCGCGTGTTGGTTCCTACTCCGTTTGTGTCTGAAACGGTCGTGGCCGACAACCAGTTTGGTCTGATCACTCGTCCTACCAACGATCCGGAAATGGCCAACTGGGAAGCCGATGGTTGGAAAGAAGCTCCGGTTCCGGTTTATCAACTGATGAACTTTGCTGCGCTGGAAGATGCTCAGGGTGGAATGGCCATTATGAGCAATGGCCTACGTGAATTTGAAGTGATTTCCGCTCAAGGCAATGAACAGCGCGATACCTTTGCATTAACACTAGTGCGTGGTGTTGGTGTGCTGGGTAAAGAGAATTTGTTGCTGCGCCCGGGCCGTCCTTCAGGGATCAAAATTCCAACGCCGGATTCTCAGGTGAGAGGCAAGCTGGTGTGCGAATTTACCCTGTTTGGTTTTGCGGGTAACCACATTGACGCCAATGTGATGGCGGCTGCCCGTGACAATGTGACGCCGATTCAGTGTTACAACAAAATTCCTTACAACGCGATGAAACTTAATGTCGGTGAGCAGAATTTGCCATTGACCCATAGCCTGCTTAGCAAAGATCAACGCGGCGCGGTACTGAGTGTGCTGAAAAAAGCAGAAGATGAAAATGCCTTAATTTTAAGGGTTTACAACCCATCGGAATCCGCCGTGGTTGAAGATGCCGTGCAAATTCATGGTGGTGTGACGTCTTGGCAGGCGGTGAGTTTGGATGAAAAAGCCATTTCGAACGACGTAGATACCGAGTCGTTTGGTGTGCTCAAACCTTGTCAGGTGAAATCTTTCCGTTTCACGTTGTAATTTTCTGCAATGCCCGCTCTTCGGAGCGGGTAAGGATCCTTTCATGAAAATCGTTATCGCGCCTGATTCTTTCAAAGAGTCCTTGTCTGCACTGGCGGTGTGTCAGTGCATTCAACACGGATTCTCTGCCGTCTTTCCGAATGCTGACTATCATCTGATGCCTTTAGCCGATGGAGGAGAAGGAACGGTCGATGTGCTGTTGAAAGCGCTCAATGGCGAGAAAATCGTCTCTCGGGTTGAGGGGCCGCTCGGCGACATCATCGCTGCCGAATGGGCGCTTTTGGATAATGGGCGTACAGCTCTCATTGAAATTGCTGAAGCATCCGGGCTCGATAAAGTGCCTATGCAGCAGCGTAATCCATTGATCTCCTCAACCTACGGTACAGGGCAAATCATTCAGCAGGCACTGGATCTCGGTGTGAAAAAAATCCTCATAGGATTAGGCGGCAGTGCGACCAATGATGCTGGCGCTGGGATCATTCAAGCGCTTGGCGGGGTGCTGCGTAAAGCCAACGGAGAAGTCATCGGCCGAGGCGGGCGGGCGCTTGCTGATGTTGCCGAAATAGACCTGACGGCACTCGATGGTCGCTGCGCTCACGTTGACATGGTGATCGCTTGTGATGTGGCGAACCCTCTGACTGGCCCTGCAGGAGCCAGCCATATCTTTGGTCCGCAGAAAGGTGCAACGCCAGAGGATGTGGCACAACTTGATGAGGCGTTGACTCACTTTGCTGATCTGGCCGCGAAAAAGTGTGGCACTCATTGCGGCAACATGCCCGGCTTTGGGGCCGCTGGCGGTGCACCACTTGGGTTGTCACTGCTGTTTCCCATTGAGATGAAACCGGGCATTGAGATGGTGTTGGATGCCCTTGATGCAGAGAGCGTTCTGAAAAATGCTGACCTGGTTATTACCGGCGAGGGGCAGATGGACAACCAGACTCTGCAAGGCAAAACCCCGTTTGGTATTGCGCAAAGGGCGGCAAACCTAGGCATTCCGGTGATTGGTATTGCGGGTTCTCTGGGGGCTGAGACGGATGCTCTGAATCTCCATTTTGCAGGGGTTTTCGACTCAGTCCGCGCACCGCAATCATTGGAGCAAGTGCTCTCTGAAGCGAGTGAGAACCTACAACGTACCGCACGTAATGTCGCGGCGATGCTGAAACTGGGCACGAATCTGACAGGAGGACATTAAGATGGCACTGTTTAAACTGGATAATGTCATTCAGAACTACGCTTGGGGCAGCAAAAGTGCTCTGACGGAGATGTTTGGAATCGCCAATCCACAGCAGAAACCTCAGGCCGAAATCTGGATGGGTGCACACCCCAATGGTTGTGCCAAGGTGCATGGTACGGGCGAGTCGTTGGCGGATCTTCTGGCGAAGAATGGCAAACGCTATCTGGGGGAGTACACGGCAGCAAGATTTGCCGAACTGCCGTTTTTGCTCAAAGTGTTATCCGCTGAGGCACCGTTGTCGATTCAGGTTCACCCCAATAAGCGCAATGCGGAAATCGGATTTAAACGCGAAAATCAACAAGGAATTGCGCTGAATTCGCCGCAGCGAAACTACAAGGACGCGAATCACAAACCAGAGTTAGTTTACGCGCTCACTTTTTATCGTGCGATGAATGGCTTTCGTCCGATTCCGGACATCATCGAATTATTTGGTCAGATCAGTATTCAAGCGCTAGAACAAGATTTGGCGCGGCTTGAGAGCCAGCCAACTAACGCTGGGTTAAAAGTCTTTTTTACCACGTTAATGACGATGAACGATGAGCGAAAAGCGGAAGTATTGCAGCAACTTAAACAGTCAATGTTGCGTCCGGCTAAAACGTCACAACTGCGTGAAGCTTTGCAGTATATCGAAGAGTTTGAGCAGTTGTTTCCCCATGATATCGGCCTGCTTGCTCCGCTGTTTCTCAATACTGTGGAGCTGGCCCCGGGGGAAGCGATGTTCCTGCATGCAGAAACCCCCCATGCGTATGTACGAGGAACGGCGTTGGAAATTATGGCCAATTCCGACAACGTACTCCGAGCCGGGTTGACGCCTAAACATATCGACGTTGCAGAGTTGATTCGTAACACCAGCTTTAACCCGATGAATCCACAAGAGATCAAACTGGCTCCGGTTCACAAAGATGGCAAACAAAGCTATCCGGTTCCGGTGGATGATTTTGCCTTCGATATTTTAACGGTGACCGATGAAATCCGAGAGCAGTACATCCGCAGCGCAGAGATCCTATTCTGCATTGACGGGCAAGTGAATGTGACGTGCGAAGAACACACGATTGTGCTGTCGGCGGGTGAGTCGGCATTTATCAGCAATGATGCATTACGTTTCAGTTATGCCGGCCAGGGAACACTTGCTCGGGCATACAACTAATCGGTTTGTCTTTTGTGGCTAAATTACGCTCCTAACCCTCGTTAGCCAGGCCCATCTTCGGATGGGCATTTTTTGTTGTAAGTGATGGGTGATTCGCGGCTTTGTATCTGGTAACAAAGAAGTGAGAAGCAGCTCCTTTCTTTGCGGCGCTTTTTTCCTTACCGTATCGCGAGATAGGAAAAGGAAGCATGGCATGAGTAGTCAGGACGCATTACCGATCGCGTTAATTGAAGATGATGACATTGTCCGTCAGGCCACCAGTCAGTGGCTGCAACTGGCGGGCTTTGATGTATGTGTGTTCGCCGACGGGCGAGCCGCGCTGGAAGGATTAAAGGCGCAGCGCTTTGCGACCATCATCAGTGATGTTCGCCTGCCGGATTACGATGGCGTCGAAATGTTGTCTGAGCTGAAAAGCCTGCAGCCGCATACGCCAGTGATCTTGATCACGGGTCATGGCGATGTGGACATGGCGGTTAAAGCGCTGCAAAAAGGCGCGTACGACTTTATTGAAAAGCCGTTTAATCCGGAGCGCCTGTCGAGCACCGTCGCGGATGCGGTGAGTAAGTTTCACAGTGAAGCGCAGTCGCAAGACAGAAGCCATTATCTCTCCACGCTGCAAGGGCTGGAGCAAGTCCTGATCGGGCGCAGCAAAGTGATGACGGCACTGCGTGAGCAAATCGCCAAAGTGGCGGCGATTGACACCAACGTCATCATCTACGGCGAAACGGGTTGTGGTAAAGAGCTGGTGGCGACTTGTCTGCATCAGGAAAGTCCGCGCCGACATTTCAATTTTGTTCCGATTAACTGCGGCGCCATTCCCGAAAGCCTGTTTGAAAGCGAGCTGTTTGGCCACGAAGCGGGCGCGTTTACCGGCGCGGTGAAAAAGCGCATCGGCAAGTTGGAGTTTGCCGACAAAGGAACGCTGTTTCTCGATGAAATCGAGAGTATGCCGCTGTCGATGCAGGTCAAAGTACTGCGGGCGCTGCAAGAGCATGTGGTGGAACGCGTTGGTGGCAACCAGAAAGTGGCGATCGATTTGCGTGTGATTGCGGCTGCCAAAGAAGATCTGTTGGAGCATCCGGAGTTTCGTCAGGACTTGTTCTATCGTCTCAACGTGGCGCAGCTCTATTTGCCGCCACTGCGTGAACGCGACGAAGATGCGTTGTTGCTGTTTGAACACTTCACGTTGCAAGCCAATCCGCAAACCCGCGTCGCCAGCGAAGCGGATCAGCATGCACTGCTCAGCTACGCCTGGCCGGGCAACGTGCGTGAACTGCGCAACGTGGCCATTCGTTTCGCACTGGATGAATCGCTGACAGTCGGGGAAATTTTGGCCAGTCGCCCGAATACCACCACCGAAGAGGCCAGCGCCGGATTGCCGCTGTCGATTCAGTTGCAAACGTTCGAGCGCAAGGTGATTCACGACGCATTAACTCGCCATCGCGGTAGCATCAGCGACACCATGAGAGAGCTGGATCTGCCGCGTCGCACCCTCAATCAGAAAATGCAGAAGTATGGGCTCAATCGCAGCGATTACACCCAGGATGACGAGGAGCCGCGTACCCATTCCAATGGCAAGTAATTTGGGATAGGCAAAATTTTGCTCATTAGGATTCAATGGCATTTATTAACATTGATCACAATTCGTTAATGAGTTGTGATCAAAAACCGCAATAAGCACCGCTTTTTACTCGTCACCATCGGCGAAATTTTGCTTATGCCTAATCGGGCGAATAAGCGGATTTTTGCTCATTTCGTTGACTGACTTTTATTATTTCAAATAAATTCAATCGCTTAGTTTTTGGCATTGTCTTTGCTCTATAGGGATAGACCTAAACAATCGGCTAGGGCAGCGGACATTCGCTTCCAACCAATTTCCGCACTGTCGATAGGAAGGGTTACTCGCTATTTCCGGCGAACAACAATAATGACACGGAGAGTAAAGATGAAACACAAACGCCTGGCCAAAACCCTACTGGCCGCCGCCGCTTCTTTTGGTCTGCTGGCAGGAGCGCACGCTGCTGAAGAACGCAGCTACATTCTGGCGACCGCTTCAACCGGTGGTACTTACTACCCAGTTGGTGTTGCTCTGGCGACACTGAGCAAAGTTAAACTGAGTCCGACTTACCACTTCTCCCTTTCTGCTATCAGCTCTGCGGGGTCGGGCGAAAACGTCAAAATGCTCAACGAGAATGAAGCGCAATTTGCGATTCTGCAAGGCCTGTACGGCGCTTGGGCGTGGGCGGGTGAAGGCCCATACAAAGAGCGTCAGACACAACTACGCTCGGTTTCTATGCTGTGGCAGAACGTCGAACACTTCATTGTACGTTCTGATTTAGCGCCAAACGGCAGCATTGCTGATATGGCGAATATGCAGGGCAAGAAATTCTCAATTGGTTCGAAAAACTCAGGTACAGAGTACTCGGGTCGCCAGATCATGAAAGGTCTGAGCATCGATCCGGACAGCTTCAATCTGGCGTATCTGGGCTACAGCGGCAGTGCCAGTGCGCTGCAAAACGGCACGATTGATGGCATGAACACGCCAGCAGGTGTCCCTGTCGGTGCGGTAACTCAGGCGTTTGCGGCGCTGGGTAACGATATCAAAATCCTGTCGTTCACTGATGAGCAAATCAAACAGGCGAACGGCAACTATGAGCTGTGGACCAAATACGTGATTCCAGCCAACACTTACCCAGGTCTGGATAAGCCAATCACCACCATCGCGCAGCCAAACTTCCTGGCGGTGCGTGATGACATCTCAGAAGAAGATGTGTACCAGCTGACCAAAACCATGTACGAAAACCTGGCGTTCCTGCAAGGCATCCATAAAGCGACCAAAGCCATGGCGATTGAAAAAGCCATCGCTGGCCTGCCTCTGCCACTGCACCCAGGTGCGGCTCGTTACTACAAAGAAGTGGGCATCAACATCCCGGCTCAGTTAATCGCTGAGTAATGCTGCAAGCCGCCTCGACTTGAGGCGGCATTTCTCATTTTCTATGGTTAATTGTGCCCGGTATTTGACGGGCATTAGCTGTAGAGCCGTGGAGTATCAATATGAGTGAACCACTGGATCAAGAACTACAAAAATATGAACTGCCAACCCGCGATGCCTTTCCGTGGGTGACGAAAACCATTGCTGTGCTCGGTGTGCTGCTGTCGCTCGCCCACATCTGGTTTAATACTTTTTCAACGTTGCCGGAGCTGTGGATCTCCGCCACTCACTTTGTCGGTTTTGCGATGATCTGCGCGCTGTGGTACCCGGCCAGCATTCGCTGGCGTGACAGCAAAATTGCGCTCGGCGTTGACGTAATGATTGCCCTGGCAGCGTTAGCGTGCCTGATTTATATCCCTCTGGCGGAAGATGCACTTTATGCGCGCGGCGTGAAATTCGTCACCAGCGACTGGGTGTTTGCCATTATGGCGATTGTGATTGCGATTGAAATGATTCGCCGCACCATGGGCTGGTTCATTCCCATCTTGATTATTGTCTGCCTGAGCTACGTGGTGCTGTGGGGTAAATGGGCAGGGGGCATTTTCCATTTCCCGGGCCTGAGCATGGAAACCCTGCTGTATCGCAGCTTCTATTCTTCTGAGGGGATGTTCGGGTCGATTTCCCGTATCAGCTGGAGTTTTGTCTTCATGTTCATCCTGTTCGGTGCCTTTCTGGTGCGCTCTGGGGTGGGCGATTACATCATTGACGTTTCGCGCGCCGCTGCGGGCAAAGTCATCGGCGGGCCGGGCTTTATCGCCGTGTTGGCTTCCGGCCTGATGGGGTCGGTGTCGGGTTCCAGTGTGGCGAACACCGTATCGACGGGCGTGATCACCATTCCGATGATGAAAAAAGCGGGCTTCCCGTCGCGATTTGCAGCGGGTGTCGAAGCCGCCGCGTCTACTGGAGGGCAATTGATGCCGCCAGTAATGGGCGCCGGGGCATTCATCATGGCGTCTTATACCCAAATTCCGTATGTCGATATTGTCGCGGTGTCGTTTATTCCGGCACTGATCTACTTCTTGTCGGTGGCGTTTTTCGTCCGTATCGAAGCCAAACGCAGCGGCGTACAGAAGATAACCACCAGTGACGAATCGTTCCTCAAAGTGCTGGTGTCGGGCTGGCATAACCTGATCCCGCTGTTTGTGCTGGTTACGCTGCTGGTGCAAGGTTTCACCCCGACTTATGCGGCGGGCTTGTCGATTCTGTCGGTGATTGTTGCGTCATGGTTCTCGAAAGAACACCGCATGGGCATCAAAGAAATCATTGATGCACTGGAGCAGGGCGCGAAGAATATGGCCACTACGGCTGTGTTGCTGGTGGGTATTGGTCTGGTCATTAACGTAATCAGTACCACCGGTATCGGCAACACGTTCTCGCTGATGATTGATAACTGGTCTGGCGGCGATCTGCTGACCATGTTGGTGCTGATCACGCTGGCGTCTTTGGTGCTCGGAATGGGTCTGCCGGTAACGGCAGCGTACATCGTATTGGGCACACTTTCTGCGCCTGCGCTGTACAAACTGATTGCAGAAAGCCAGTTGGTCGACATGATTGCTGCTGGTCAGTTGCCTGAACAGGCCAAAGCTATCTTCATGCTGGCCGCGCCGGATAAACTGGAACTGCTCAATGCGCCGATGGCGCTGGAAAAAGCCAAAGAGTTGGTGGAGTTGGTGCCAGCAGACTTCCTCGATACGCTGCTGCAACAAAGCTTGGGTCTTGAAGCGGTGGGCTTGGCGCTGCTTTCTGCGCACCTCATCATCTTCTGGCTGTCGCAAGACAGTAACGTCACACCACCCGTGTGTCTGACGGCATTTGCTGCGGCAACGATTGCCAAAACACCGCCAATGCGCACAGGCCTGACGGCGTGGAAAATTGCCAAAGGCTTGTATTTGGTGCCGCTGTTGATTGCCTATACCCAATTGATCGACTGGGATCCAATGACCGTTATCACGATTGGCTTTTTCGCCATTGTTGGCACGTACGCCATGATCGGTGCCATTGAAGGCTTTTTGGAAGGCCCGCTCAACTGGCCGATACGCGCACTGCTGGCGGTGATTGGTATCGCGTTGGTGTGGCCAAACATTCCGTTGCTGGTTCGCGTAGTTTGTGTCGCGCTGTTTATTGCGATTTTCATCTACAGTGGCCGACGTCCGAACGTCGCCATGAAAACGGCTTCAGCATGAGGAACGCAAATGAACACCCATTTTGATTATGTGATTGTGGGCGGCGGTATTGTTGGTGTTTCGACGGCCTGGCAACTCAAACAGCAATATCCGGATAAGTCGATTCTGCTGGTGGAGAAAGAGGCAGGCTTCTCCCGCCATCAGACCGGGCACAACAGCGGGGTGATCCACGCGGGCGTCTACTACGCGCCCGGCAGCCTCAAAGCGGATTTTTGCAAACGCGGAGTGGAGCGCACGTTGTCGTTCTGCGCCAAACACGATATTCCGGTGGAGAATTGCGGCAAACTTCTGGTCGCCACCAACGAGGTTGAGTTTGAACGTATGCAGGCGCTGTTTGAGCGTTGCCTGCAAAATGAACTCGATGTGGAACTGCTCGATGCCGCGCAACTGAAACTGGCGGAGCCTAACATCACTGGCCTTGGTGCGATTTACGTCAAAGCGACCAGCATCGTCAACTACCGTTTAGTGACCGAGAAAATGGCGGAAGAGTTCAAAGCATTAGGTGGTGAAGTGTGCCTGAGCACCGAAGTGGTGGGGCTGAATGAAACCGAGCAGGAGATCAGCGTGCAGTGTCGTTATAAAGGCTCGCCGATCACTTTCCACAGCCAGTTTCTGGTGTCGTGCTCTGGCCTGATGGCTGATCGCATGACCAAGATGCTGGGGCTGGCGACGGATTTTCAAATCATCCCGTATCGCGGTGAATACTATCGCCTTGCGCCAAAACACAATCAGGTGGTGAAACACCTGATTTACCCGATACCGGATCCTGAACTGCCGTTTTTGGGCGTGCACTTAACGCGCATGATTGATGGTTCAGTCACGGTGGGCCCGAATGCGGTGCAGGGGTTTAAGCGCGAAGGTTACGGTAAAGTGAACATCAGTGTGCGCGATGTGTGGGAGATGCTCAGTTTCAGTGGCTTCTGGAAAGTGACCGCGAAGAATCTGAAGACCGGTTTGGTGGAGATGAAAAACTCGCTGTGGAAGCCAGGCTATCTGCAACTGGTTCGCAAGTATTGCCCGAGCATTGAATTGGCGGACTTACAACCTTATCCGGCGGGCATTCGCGCTCAGGCGGTGCTGTCGGATGGCACCTTGGTGCATGATTTTCTGTTTGCGGAAAGTCCGCGCAGCCTGCATGTGTGCAACGCGCCATCGCCGGCCGCGACCTCGGCAATGCCGATTGGGGAATACATTTGCCAGAAAATCGCAGCTAAAGCGCCGCCCGCGCACTCTCAGGCCGCGTAAAATTAAAAGGGGCTTTCGCCCCTTTGTCTTGTGTCGCCTCACACGCGTTTAGCCACACAAATCGCCCAGTGTTGCGCCTTGGGTGATGGTGAGCTCACCATCGAGGGTGCGATACACCACCGCGTGCCAAACCTGACCATCTTGCGTATCAAACTCAATAGCATAGTTGGTGCCGTTGACCACCTGCGTTTTCACCGCAAGAATCGATTTCAGCCGCACATTGTTGCCCATCTGAGCCAGCACTGCGTCTACCGCTTGTTCTGCTTCCGGAGAAACTTCGGCATCGTGCCAGCCCCCGGCCAGCTTCTCATTGCTGCACATGGCGCTGGTGGCATTGTCGGTCACCTGCGGTGCTGCGTTTTGGGTCGAATTGCCTTCTGCTGCGGATTGCTGAGCCTGATCGCACCCGGCCAGCAGAATCAGACCGAGGCAAGGGATAACGAACTTTTTCATACGAGACCTTTTGGTTTACACATCATTAGGGGTTAGACTTGCGTCCTTCGCTCCATTACGTTGTACTCCCTCAATATCGGAACAGAGACAAAAGGCCGTCAAGCTTATGTTAGAAAAAGAAAACTTGCTGAAACTGGCTCGGGTGCAGATGCCGTTTGGCAAATACGCCGGACGCGTGCTGATTGACCTGCCGGAAGAGTATCTGTTGTGGTTCGATAAAAAAGGCTTTCCGGAAGGCGAACTGGGGCAACTGCTGCAGTTGTGTCTGGCGCTGAAAATTGAAGGTCTCGACAGTGTGGTCAAGCCACTGAAACGGATGTAGCGGCATGTTGGTCATTTCAAACAACGTCACGCTGGCCGACTGGGAAATCGAAATCAACGCGATTCGTTCGGCGGGCAACGGCGGTCAGAACGTCAATAAAGTCGCCACCGCGATTCATCTGCGCTTTGATATTCAGCGCTCGTCGCTGCCAGCTGTTTACAAAGAACGATTGCTTAAAATTTCCGACAGTCGCATTACATCAGATGGCGTAATCGTGATTAAATCGCAGGAATTTCGCACCCAACTACAAAATAAAGAGGCCGCGCTGGAGCGACTCAAAGAGCTGATCTTGTCCGCGATGGTGGTACAGAAAAAGCGCCGTGCGACCAAACCGACGCTGGGCTCACAACGCCGCCGTATGGATGGCAAATCCAAACGTGGCGAAACCAAGGTATTGAGAAAGAAAGTCGATTATTGAGTGAAGGGAAGAGACGATAACCCCAAGTCGGTTGAGGTTGCTTGGGGTTATCGTTTTTTTTCGCGTGTTGATGACCTGAAGTCAGATCGAGGATCAGATCGGAACCACCAGAATATCGATGGGGGATTTGTTGATCAGATGGCGAGAATAGGAGACTAACTTGCTGACAAAGTCATGGTGGTGACCGCAAATCAGCAGATCAAAACCGTTATCGGCGATGATCATCCCGAGTTTGTCACTCAGATCGCCAGTGCCGACATAGAAATGTTTGATCGGAAAATCGCTGTATTGTTGTAGCGATTTGAGCATTT
Source organism: Vibrio sp. bablab_jr001 (assembly GCF_016464285.1). Classification (NCBI taxonomy): domain Bacteria; kingdom Pseudomonadati; phylum Pseudomonadota; class Gammaproteobacteria; order Vibrionales; family Vibrionaceae; genus Vibrio; species Vibrio sp. bablab_jr001. The sequence continues at coordinate 302,647 of NZ_JACDWZ010000102.1, read as the reverse complement.
TGTTTGAACGGTCATTGAGCGGCTTCTGGTTCGGATCGGCCTGAATGTCGATCAGCTCTTTGTAGATCTCGCCAATGGTGCCATCGATATGAATAAATGACACATCCGCGCCCGTTACCTCGGCAAACGACACCGCTTTATCGATGAGCGGTTTGCTGTCGTCTGAGAGTTCGAGCGCGACCAGGATATGTTGGTATTTCATCACTACACTCCTATGCTTAGACACGGTTTGCCAATCACCAGATTGCGCACCATGAGTCGGTTTGCAAACCTCCGCAGAGGGAGTGATCGGGCGATAAAGTCATCATAGAACGCGCGAAAAAAAATTGTGTCGCAGCGGTAACAGATTGAAAAAAATGCTCGATAAAACAGCGATTATCACCACGATAACCGCGACAACGAGCGCATTGCATTTTTGATAGTAACGAGGAAATAACAATGACAACCAACAGAAGCAAACGACTGAGAAAGAAACTTTACGTGGGCGAATTTCAGGTACTGGGCTTCGCGTTTTCGTGCAAGGTGAACACCGATGATGACACGCAATACGACGTGCTGCTCGACAGCTTCATCGATTTCATTGAGAGCCGCAATCTGGTGATGGGCGGCGGCGCGAATCACGAGTCGTTTGATGGGTTTGTGGTTGCCGAAGGCCGCTACGATTCAGCAACGGATGAAGACCGTGCAGCGGTTGAAAAGTGGCTGGGCGAACAGGCGATGTGCTCACAGGTTCAGGTGGAAGCTTTGGTTGACATCAACCACGGCGAGTAAGCACTTTCTTATCTTGCTTTGTGCACTTTTTACCCCTTAGACTGGCGTTAAAATAGTCAGCTCTGAAAGGCGTCGTATGAACGAAGTGCACCACCTCAGTCTTTACATCGACTGCCCTGTGCAGACGGTGTATCAATTTGCGTCTAACCCCGTCAATCTGCCTTTGTGGGCGGCTGGGTTGGCGCAGTCCAACGTGATTCAAGAGGGCAACCTCTGGTTGGTTGAGGCGCCGTTTGGTCGGGTGCGGATTGAATTCGCTCCGGCCAATCCCTTTGGCGTCATGGACCACACGGTCGAACTTGAAGATGGCGAGCGGGTGTATAACCCGATGCGCGTTGTGCCCCATGGCGACGGCTGCGAATTCACCTTCACCCTATTTCGCCGCGATGGCATGAGCGATGAAGCCTTCTTTCGCGATAAAATGGCGGTTATCAACGATCTCAACGCGTTAAAAGAGCGCATGGAAAACCACTGACATTTTCATTTCTTCTATCAGTCAAGGAGCCGACGATGGATTTTAGCCTGCGACAGGCCACCCCAAACGATATGGAATTTTTGCTGACGCTGCGTGATGTCACCATGCGCCATTACCTTGAACAAGTCGGTGCGCCCACGTCGCGCGAGGCCTTTCTTCAGCGAATTCACTACCATTTTGATGACGCCAAAATCGTTCTCATTGATGGCCAACCCGCCGGGCTATTCAAAGCCACCTTCTTACCCGATCGCAATCAATGGTATCTGGTGCAAATTCAGGTACATCCCGATTTTCAGAATGCCCGAATCGGCAGCCGCCTGATTGCCACATTAATAGAGCAAGCCAAAACAGAAGGCGCCAGCGTTGGTTTGAGCGTGCTGAAAAGCAATCCGGCGCAGCACCTGTATGCGCGGCTTGGATTTCAGCGCACTGGCGAGTCTGAATTTGAATACGACATGGAGTGTCCGGCATCACCAAGCGGCCAAAATTAGGGGTTATAAATGAAACTTTATGGACGTGCCACCTCGTTCAATGTGCAGAAAGTAATATGGCTATTGGAAGAGCTTGAGTTGTCTTATGAACACATTGAGCTGGGTGGGCGCTTTGGTGGTTTGGATAGTGCCGACTTTGCGCATCTCAACCCAATGCAAAAAGTGCCTGTGTTGATTGATGAAGAAAAAATAATATGGGAATCACACACGATTTTACGTTATCTCGCAGCTAACTATGGTGAAAGTGCGTGGTACTTGCCAGATCCGTATCAACGTTCTTTGTACGAGCGTTGGATGGATTGGGCGCATCTGACCTTTCAGCCCGCATTTATGGGGACATTCTGGGGTTACTTCCGTATGCCGGAAGCAAAACGCGATCTGCCTAAAATCATGCAAGATTTGCAAAGTTGTCAGTGTTGTCTAGAGCAGGTTGAACGGCAACTCGAAGGCAAAGCTTATCTGATCAGTGAAACGATCTCGTTGGCAGACATCTGCGTGGGTGCAATCTTGTACCGTCTCACCGCTCAGGGGTTGGATATTACTTTGCCTGCAAACGTTGCACGATGGTTTGAGCTCTTGAAAAGTCGCCCAGGGTATCAGAAAGGGATCATGAGTGATTTCAGTGAGTTGAAAGGGCGAGAGGATTTTTGATGGAAGTGACTCCATTCACCGCTGCCGATTATCCGCAATTGATCGACTGGATCGACAGTGACGAACTCAATTATTTGTGGGGCGGGCCGAATTATCAGTTTCCGCTGACGTTTGGACAAATCGAGGCGCATTGCGCGCAGCCACAGGTGCATCCGTTTTTGTTTCACGTTCAGGGTGTCGCTTCGGGGTTTATTGAGTTGTATCAGGTCGATAGCTGGCACGTGCGGTTATGTCGCATTTTTATCGCTCACGCTCAACGTGGCAAAGGGCTGGCCAGCCCGATGATCGAACTGGCCATCGGCGTCGCCGCAGAGCAACTCAATGCCGGTTTGTTGAGCCTTGCCGTGTTTGAACACAACGCGGTGGCTCGTCATTGTTATCAGCAACTGGGGTTTGTTGAAACACAGCGGGAACAAGGTACGCGCTCGTTCAACGGCCACCGCTGGAATTTGGTGCGCATGGAAAAAACGTTACCGCTACAGGACTCACATCACGGTCATCACACCGCTGAAATCACACCACAGGGAGAAACTCATGCAAGTCGCGATACTGACGTTTGAAGGATTCAATGAGCTCGACTCGTTCATTGCTGCGGGCATTTTAAACCGGATGAAAGGCGACGGGTGGAACGTGCAAATCACCTCGCCAACGGCGCAGGTGACCTCGATGAATGGCGTCACCATTGATGCGCAGCAGCCACTGGAATTTGCCAATCAGGCCGATGTGGTGCTGTTTGGCAGTGGCATTCTGACCCGGGATATTGCAAGCGATGAGGCAATCTTGTCACGTCTGGCACTCAATCCGGCCAAGCAGCTCATTGGTGCGCAGTGTTCGGGCGCGCTGCTGCTGGCAAAATTGGGCTTGCTGACAAACTTGCCAGCCTGCACCGATTTAACCACCAAACCTTGGGTGATCGAGGCGGGCGTTGAGGTCCTCAATCAACCCTTTTTTGCCCAAGGGTCGATTGCGACCGCTGGCGGCTGCTTAGCGTCACAATATCTCGCCGCGTGGGCCATTGCCACATTGGCCGGCACGCAGGCCGCAAGCGAGGCGATGTTTTACGTTGCGCCCGTCGGTGAAAAGGAGCAGACCGTGCAACACGCGATGTCGGTGATTTTGCCCTTTATCGACGCATAATTTCGCGATATCCACGCAGTATTCAATGGTTAGTCACTCAATGGCTGGTGATGCGCGCTCTGAATCGCACTGAGCGTGCTGCGTACCAGCGCTTGGGTTTGCTGTTTCAGCAGACGCACAAAATGCACTTCGATATCACTCAGCGAAACGGTTTCCGGCGTCACCAGATACATTTCGGTCACAGGCAGCGACTCATACGGCGGTAGCGGCCATAACAACCCTTGCGCCACATACGGCTTGGCGCTTTCCACCGTCAGCGCGCCAAAACCAAGTCCTGCCATAATCATGCGGCGAACTTCCTCTAAATTCGAGGATACGGCAACTAATTTACCCCAAAACTGCTGTTGATCGCGAAAGTGGGCAATCGCGTCCAAGCCTTCGCCGGGTTGGTCACTTTCAAACGAGATATAGGGCAGGCCTTTGATTTCGTCCAAAGTCAGGTCATCGCGCCCAAAGCAGGGATGGGTACGACCACAGTAAAAACCCATCTGCTCATAGCCGAGAAAATCACAACGAATCCCGGTTTTGGCGATTTTTTTGTTGCTGAGGCCAATATGCAGCAGGCCGTCGGCCACATGGCTGACAATGTCGGCGCTCGGGTGCGTGTTGACGTTGAAAATGACGTTGGGAAACAGCGCATGGTATTGGGCGAGGGTGGCGTCAAACGCCGGACATTGCAGATGGCTGGCAATCTCAATATTCAGCTCGCCCTGAATATTATCCGTTTGGTCGACAAACTGATCCGCCATGTTGCCGATGATTCGTCCCACCGACGAGGCGTATTCATACACCCTCATGCCGTGCAGCGTCAGGGCGAACACGCCTTTCTTACGCAGGATTAGCCGCTTGTCTACATGCTCTTCCAGACGCTTCAACGCATTGCTGACACTGGGCTGGCTGAGTGACAACTTACGTGCTGCTGCACTGATGCCGCCTTCATTCACGATCGTGAGAAAGGTATAGAGCAGGTTCCAGTCGAGATTGCGCAGCAGGCGATCTTTGGCATTGAGCATGATGTGGCTTCCTTGGCGAATTATCCATAGCGATAAACTATGTATATCATACTTATTCATCATTATGGATTTTATCCAACTTTCAACATACTCATTAGTGAGCTTGCATCGTTTGCGGTTTTGAAAGGAAGCGGTCTTCACGGCAAACGACAGTCTGGAATGAAATCATTCACCCAAACGACCGGGCGTATCATGAGTCGTACGGGCATAACAAAAGTAGAAGGGAATCCATGATGACAAAAGGAAAACTATGGGGCGCATTACTTGCAACCTCAGTGGCATTCGCGGCGTCAGCCAGCGCAGAAACGATTAAAATTGGCACCGAAGGCGCGTACCCTCCGTTCAATTACTACACCGCTGATGGTCAGTTGGCTGGGTTTGATATTGAAATTGGTAAGGCGCTGTGCAGCGAAATGAAAGTGGAATGTGAATTTGTCGCTCAGGATTGGGACGGCATTATTCCGGCGCTGCTCGCGGGTAAGTACGATATGATTCTCGCCTCGATGTTCATTACCGAAGCACGTAAGCAGCAGGTCTCGTTCAGCGCGCCGTATCAGGCTTCTGCAATGACCTTTGTGGTTGATAAAAACTCAGGCATCAAAGATGTGTCGCCGAAAGCGATGAAAGGCTTAATCATCGGCGCGCAAAGCTCTACGACGCAGGCGGAATATCTGCTGGCCAACTATCCGGAATCGGATGTGCGCCTTTATCCGACTCAGGACGCGGTGAACCTCGATTTGGCCAGTGGCCGGATTGATGCTCAGGCGGGCGACATCATGCCAATGACCGATTGGCTGAACTCAGACGACGGTGCGTGTTGCCACAAAGCGGGCGATCTGATTACCGACAGCAAATACGTGGGCGACGGCGTGGGCATTGCGCTGCGCAAAGAAGATGATGCCCTGCGTCAGCGCGTAAATCAGGCGCTCGCTAACATCATCAAAGATGGCACCTATCAGAAAATCAACGACGAGTTTTTCAAGATTAACCTGCTGACGCTGAAATAAGTCAGCCGACGGGTGGCGGCGAGCGTCGCCACTTGGATGGAATCACGAAGAGAGCGACGCGATGGATTATCTGATGTATCTGAGTCTGGGTGACAGTGGCTGGGGCGACGAACTGCTCAAAGGGCTGGCGATTACGCTCGGGTTAGCGCTGTGTGCGTTACCGGTGGGGATGGTGCTTGGCACGGGTGTCGCCGCACTGTCGATCAGCAAGCATAAAGGCCACCGCTGGTTTGCCACCGTGTACACCACGGTGCTGCGCGGCCTGCCGGAACTGCTGACGCTGTTCATCATTTACCACGGCGTCGGTCTGCTGATTAATAAAACCCTAAAATGGCTTGACCCGAGCAACGGCTTTTTTGAACTCAACCCGTTTGGTGCGGGCGTGATTGCGCTGGGCTTGGTCTTCAGTGGCTACGCGGCGGAAGTGCTGCGTGGCGCGTGGAAAGCCATGGATAAAGGCCAGCGCGAAGCGGGCTATTCACTGGCGATGGGCCGCGGGCAGATTTTCTGGCTGATTGAGCGCCCGCAACTGCTGCGCTTGGCACTGCCCGGATTGGGTAACCTCTGGATCAACCTGCTCAAAGACACCGCGCTGGTGTCGGTGATTGCGCTGGATGATTTGATGCGCGCGGCGAATATCGCGGTAGGCGCAACCAAGAAACCGTTCCTGTTTTATCTCACCGTGTGCCTGGCGTACTGGGCCGTGTGCGTCTGTTGCGAGCGGGTACTGGCAGCAATGGAAGTGCGTTCCAAACGCGGCATTCGCGTGAGTCGATAAGGAGACAGCCATGACCGAATTTATCGCTAAAGTCGCGCCGATGTTGCTGGATGGCGCATGGATGACACTCAAAATCACCTTTATCTCAGTGTCACTGGCGGCGTTGCTGGCGTTGCCGATGTCGCTGCTGCGTATTCAGCGTACGCGCGTTTATCGCTGGCCGGTACAGTGGTTCATCTCGTTCTTTCGCGGCACGCCGCTGATTGCGCAGCTGTTTCTGCTCTATTACGGCTCCGGGCAATTTCGTCCGTGGCTGATGGAGATGGGGCTGTGGCACTTTTTCCGCGACCCGTTTAACTGCGCACTGCTGGCGTTCACGTTCAACTCGCTGGCTTATCAGACGGAAATTCTGCGCGGCGCGATTCAGTCGGTCGACGCCGGCGAAATTGAAGCGGCCAAGTCGATGGGCATGAACAACAGCCTGCTGTATCGCCACATTGTGCTGCCGTTGGCGTATCGGATTGCGTTTCCGGCACTGGGCAATGAATGCATCTTAATGCTCAAAGGCGGCGCGGTGGCCAGCGTGATCACCGTGATGGATTTAATGGGCCAAACACGGCGCGCTTTTTCTCAAACTTTTGATATTTCAACGTACTTTTTGGCGGCAGGGCTATACCTCATCATTGCGACGGTGTTTGTGATGGCCTGGCGTCAGGCAGAGCGTTACCTCTATCGACACCAGATTCAGCGAACACCGGAAGCAAACCCCGTGACCGCTGCTGCGACCTGATTTTTCCACGCTAACCACAACCTGATGGCACCGGGAGTTACGGCTCTTGTGGGCTCGTTTGACTGTAAAAAAGGATCAACACAATGAACAAGATTGAATTGAAAACCCCTTACTTAGTGTTTCTGGGCGATGCCAATGACCTGCTGATGGCGAAAGTGGCGAAAGGTGTGGCGCATTGGCGCCCGGAAAAATGCCTGGCGCAATTTCGTCTGCCGGGTGCCAAAGCCGATTTGGGCTTAGCGGAAATGTCACCGCGTGAAGCGGCGGCGTGCGGCGCCAAAACCTTCATTCTTGGTCTGGCGCCGGTGGGCGGCACTTTGCCGATGGCGTGGTTGGATATTCTGATTGACGCGATGGAAGCGGGCATGGATATCGCCAGCGGTCTGCACATGCGCCTTAACGATATTCCTGAGCTGGTGGCGGCGGCTGAGCGCACCGGGCAAAAACTGATTGATGTGCGTGTTCCACAAGGGCCGATGGTGTGTGGTACCGGGTTACCACGTGTGGGTAAACGTCTGCTGAGTGTCGGCACCGATTGCTGTGTTGGCAAGATGTTCACCACGCTGGCGATTCATCGTGAACTGGAAAAACGTGGCGTGGCCGCGACGTTTCGCGCGACCGGTCAAACCGGCATTCTGATTGAAGGCAGCGGTGTCCCGGTCGATGCCGTGGTCTCTGATTTTATCTCCGGCATGGTGGAAAACCTGTCGCCAGACAACGCACCTGAGCACTGGGACATTATTGAAGGCCAGGGCTCGTTGCTGCATCCGGCTTACGCGGGCGTGAGTTTAGGTCTGCTGCATGGCGCGCAGGCGGATGTGATCATTGTGTGCCACGAAGCGGGCCGCACGCAGATGGACGAAATGCCGGGCTTTAGCGTGCCTGATCTGCAAACCACCATCGACATCAACCTGACCATGGGCCGTGTGACGAACCCGAATATTCGCTTAGGTGGCATTGCGCTGAACACGGTCAATCTGACTCAGGAAGAGGCGCTGGCTGAAATCGCCCGCGTTGAGAAGCAGTTTGGTGTACCCGTGGTTGATCCAGTGCGCACGGGCGTGGCGAAGATCGTCGATGGCCTGACTGAGGTGTGTTATGCGTAAGATGAGCGTACGCGTCGAGCAATGGCCGCTGCACGAACCGTTCGTCATTTCTCGCATGGCGCCGATGCTGCATGGCGAAGTTGTGGTGGTGGAAATTGAGCAGGATGGCTGTGTGGGGCGCGGCGAATGCGAGCGCATGGACATTTTTGAGCCCGATTATCCATTCGATGTGCTGGCGGATGTGCAATCAGCGGTGGCGGTGGTTGAAGGTGGCATCAGCCGTGATGAACTGCGCGATCTGCTGCCTTCCGGCGCACCGCGCAACGCCATTGACTGCGCGCTGTTTGAACTTGAAGCCAAGTTACAGCAGCAGCCCGCTTGGCAGATGGCCGGATTTGACGCCGCACCGCACCCCGTGACGACCGTCTTTACCTTGTCACTCGACAGCGCGGAGAACATGGGCCGCGCCGCTACGGCGCAGAAGCATCGACCGATTCTCAAACTCAAACTGGGCCGCAGCGGTGATATAGAACGTGTGCGTGCAGTGCGCGCCGCCGCACCCGATACGCGCTTGGTGATTGATGCGAACACGGGCTGGAGCTTTGCCCAGTTGTGCGACTATCTGCCTGAGCTGGCAAAACTGGGGGTGGAAATGGTCGAGCAGCCGCTGGCGTTTGAAGAAGAGCATCTGCTGGAAACCATTACGCCGATTCTGCCGATCACCGCTGATGAATCGTGCATTGATCGCACCTCACTGGCGGCGCTCAAAGGACGTTATCAGGCAGTGAACATCAAGCTGGATAAAACCGGCGGCATGACGGAAGCGCTGGCACTGCTCAAAGAGGCGCAGGCGATGGGCTTTGAGGTGATGGTCGGTTGCATGATTGGGACGTCACTGGCGATGGCTCCGGCACTTCTGCTGGCGCAGCAAGCACGCTGGGTGGATATCGACGGGCCTTTATTGCTGTCAGAAGATCGCTCTCCCTCGCTTCACTACCGTGACAGTGTGGTGGAACCGAGCGAAGGCGTGTGGGGCTGAGACGGATTTCCTTCCACTGTGTGATTGTTTGTTGTTCCTCTTTAGCCATGGCATTCGCCATGGCTTTTTGTTTCTACGGATGAATTTCCGCCGTGACGTCGCTTCTTGAATCTATCTCCATTCGGATTGAGGTGTTATTTAGAGTTAATATTTAGTTTGATGTTTTATTCAAAATAATTAAATAAAAATCTGAATTTAAATTAATAAAATTGCTTCATTGATGAGCAAGCTGAAAATAATCTTTTCATTGTGTTTGTTTTTTCGATTTATTCTATAAATAAGTTTTATAAAACAATTGGTTAATTAAATTTATTTGAAATAAATCCAAAGAAGTATGTTTCGATTTTGTTTAATATGTTGATATTTTATTGTGTTTAAATTTACTATGTGACGAGCCCTGTGGGTATTTATTATGGGCAGAATGGAATATAAAAATTCATTTTATTTGTTTTATTTGCATGAGTTTTCATGATGAAGAAATAAAGCTGATTAATTATTCGCTTTTTCTTGGTCGCGCCGACTCCGGCCGAGCTCATGCAAATAGGCGCGAAAGGAATTTCGGTGTGTTGCCCCGTCCAGGCCGAGCAAGCAGATTGCTGCGGTGAGTGAAGGTGAATGGTCAACCGAAATGGGTGCGCAAGGCCGCCACTCAACATGGAACACAGTAATCACGATATGACCTCATCTTCTTCGCCTCACAGAATCGGACTCTATGTCCCTCAACCTTGCTCACTGCTCACCCTGGGTGCGGTCACTGAGTCGCTGGCCTGCATCAACCAGATTCTGGACGAAGAAAAATACACGCTCTTTTACATCGCCGAACAAACCGATAAGCCAGTGACGATGACTGCAGGGCTGACGCTTCATGCCGAACAGGCCATCAGCGACGCGCTCGATTGCCAACTGTTGATTGTACTGGCAAGCCATGCGCCACAAGCGGCGTTGAGCGATGACGTCAAACGAGCGCTGGCGGAGTATGCCGCCCAAGGTGATTCACACCTGTTGGCGCTGGATAACGGCGGCTTGTGGCTGCTGGAGAGTGGCATCGGGCTGGACGCGACGTGGGCGTGGCATGGTCACACGTTGGATGCGGCGACGCAGCGTTATCCGCAACTGGCGCTCAGTCACGAACTTTATGTGCTCGGTGAACGCCTCAGCAGCGGCTGCGGTCAGGCGGCCGCTCTCGATTGCCTGCTGGCCTATCTCAGCCGTTTTGAAAGCGAAGAGACGATTCAAACGTTGGCAGATGCATTGTGTCTCGAACGGGTCAGACCGGGCAGTGATAAGCAGCGCGTCACTAGCGGCGCAGAGATGCAACCGAGGCTGCAACAGGCGCTCGCGCTGATGGAGAGCAACCTCGAAGAGCCGCTGTCGAGCGATGAACTGGCAGAGTTGGTGCACATTTCCCGTCGCCAGTTAGAACGCTTGTTTAAGCGTTACCTCGATACCATGCCGGCGCGCTACTACTTGCAGTTGCGGCTGAAAAAAGCGCGTCATCTGCTGCAAACCACCAACCAATCGGTGGTGCAGATTGGCCTGATGTGCGGTTTTTCCAGCGGGCCTCATTTTTCGTCGGCCTATAAGGCGCACTACGACATGACGCCGAGGGATGAGCGGGCAAAACGCTTCAAAACGTTTTAAAGCAGTCCGTTTAATAAACCAGTCCGTTTAAACTGGTGTGAAAATCTATAAGTTTTGGTCGGAAATCCGAACGAATTCTGGCAACCGATTGAGTAATCTGGTGGCAATGGAAAAACACAACGAGGCACACAACATGACGCTCACGCCAAACAGAACCGATTTCGACCAATACATGATCCCAATGTTTTCTCCTGCACCGTTTATTCCGGTTCGCGGTGAAGGCTCGACCGTTTACGACCAGCAAGGCAAACAATACATCGATTTCGCTGGCGGCATTGCGGTGAACGCACTGGGTCATGCGAGCCCGCTGCTGAAAGCGGTTCTGACCGAGCAAGCGGACAAGTTGTGGCATCTCGGCAATGGCTACACCAACGAGCCTGTGCTGGCGCTGGCTCGCACGCTGGTGGAAAGCACTTTCGCAGACAAAGTGTTCTTTTGTAACTCGGGTGCGGAAGCGAACGAAGCGGCGCTGAAACTGGCCCGCAAGTACGCGCTGGATAAACACGGCAGCGATAAGAACGAGATTGTCGCCTTTCGTAATGCGTTCCACGGCCGCACGCTGTTTACCGTGACCGCGGGTGGTCAGCCAAAATACTCACAAGATTTCGCGCCGCTGCCCGGCGGGATTCACCACGTTGATTTCAACGACCTGGATGCGGCGAAACAGGTGATCGGCCCACAAACGTGTGCGGTCATCGTTGAACCCATGCAAGGCGAAGGCGGTGTCGTTCCGGCAACGCCTGAGTTTCTGCAAGGCCTGCGCGCGCTGTGTGATGAGCACGATGCGGTGCTGATTTTCGATGAAGTACAAACGGGCGTTGGCCGCACCGGACACCTGTATGCGTACATGCACTATGGCGTGGCGCCGGATGTGCTTTCAACGGCCAAAGCACTGGGTGGCGGTTTCCCGATTGGCGGTATTCTGACCACCGATAAATTTGCCCCGGCGCTGTCGGTTGGCACGCACGGCACGACCTACGGCGGTAACCCGCTGGCTGCGGCTGTTGCTGGTGCCGTGCTGAGCGAGATTAATCAGGACGCGTTCCTGCAAGCGGTCAAAGCCAAGCAGGATCACTTTGTTACGCGTCTGGAAAGTATCAATGCCAAGCTTGGCGTGTTCAAGCAAGTGCGTGGCCTCGGTCTGTTGATCGGCTGCGAGCTGACTGCTGAGCACGCGGGGCAGGCGAAAACCATCAGCAACATGGCGGCTGAGCATGGCCTGATGACGCTGATTGCCGGCCCGAACGTGGTTCGTTTTGCGCCGGCACTGAATATCACAACCAACGAAATCGATACCGGTCTGGATCGATTGGAACAGGCACTGGAAGCCTTTACGCATAAGGAATAAATCATGATTTTATTGCGTCCTGCAAACCTGGGTGATCTTAACGAGATCGAGCGTCTGGCACACGAAAGTGGGCCGATGGTGTGCACCTTGCCCGCCATGCGTGATCACCTGATGAAAAAAGTGGAACGTTCGGTTTCCGCCTTTGAGCAGGACGTCATTTGTCCGGGAGAAGAGTCTTACTTCTTTGTGTTGGAAGAGACACACACCGGACGCCTTTTGGGCACGGGAGCGATCAACGCACTGGCGGGCTACCGCGAACCGTTTTACGCGTTTCGCAATGACATTCTGATCCACTCATCACGAGCGTTGAATGTTCACAGCCGCATCCATGCGCTGACGCTGAATCACGATCTGAGTGATCACTCCCAATTGTGCTCGTTTTATGTGGTTCCCTCACTCAAAGCGACCACCTACCCCTCACTGATTACCCTCGGCCGCCTGCTCTATATGAGCGCGTTTCCGATTCGTTTTGCCAGTGAGTGGATGGCGGTTCTGCCGGGTATTGCAGACAAGAACGGTCGAGCCCCGTTCTGGGAGCATGTCGGCAGAAAATTCTTCGGTATGGATTACAACCAAGTCGAGTACTACAACGGCACACGCGACAAAACCTTTGTTGCTGAGCTGATGCCACACCACCCGCTGTATGTGCCTCTGATTGATGAGGAAGCGCAAGCGGTGATGGGGCAGGTTCACCCGGATGCGGAATTGCAGTGCCAGCTGCTGAGCGACGAAGGGTTTGAGCCGGATAAATACGTCGAGATCTTCGATGCAGGTCCAATCCTGACCGCACCGCGCAATACGTTGTCGGTGTGGCATGGCATGCAGCGCGGCAAAATTGCAGCGCAACCACTTGGTGGAGAAGGCATGCCGTTTTTGGTCGGCTTTGAAGGTCCGCACGGCTTCAGCGCTATGATTGCTGAAGGCACGTTGTCAGGGAACCAGTTGAGTGTAGATAAAGGAATGATGGAAGAAGCGGGGCTGCAATCTGGCCAGCCGGTGTGGATCGTCTCGCTGTAACACTTTCATCTTCAACAATAGAACAAGGAATCAGGACTATGATGGTAATTCGCCCGGTAACGAGGGATGACAAACAGGCGCTGCTGAAGCTGGCGACCAAAACCGGGGTAGGATTTACGTCTCTGCCAAACAACGAAGCGCGTCTGACCGATCGTATCGAACGTATGATTGCAACTTGGGAAGGTGACGCGCCACTGCACGATCAGGGTTACCTGTTTGTGCTGGAAGAAACCGAAACTGGTGAAGTGGTTGGGATCAGCGGCGTGGAAGTCGCGATTGGCCTGACGGAAGCCTGGTACGATTTTCGTGTCGGCACACTGGTTCATGCCTCCAAAGAACTGAACGTGTACACTCAGATGCCAACACTGTTTCTGAGTAACGACCACACAGGCTACAGCGAACTGTGTACGCTGTTCCTTGACCCGGATTACCGCCAGGGTAAGAACGGTCACCTGCTGTCAAAATCGCGCATGCTGTTTATGGCGACGTTCCAGGACAAATTTGCCGACAAGCTGATCGCTGAAATGCGCGGCGTGTCGGATGAAAACGGCCACTCGCCATTCTGGGAAAGTCTGGGCCGCCATTTCTTTGCGATTGATTTCAGCGAAGCGGATTACCTGACGGGGATCGGCCAGAAAGCCTTCATTGCTGAGCTGATGCCAAAGCACCCACTGTACGTCGATTTCCTGACTGACGAAGCCAAAGCCGTGATCGCCGAAGTGCATGAAAACACGCTGCCAGCCCGTAAGATTCTGGAAGGTGAAGGCATGCGTTACGAAGGCTACATCGACATCTTTGATGCGGGCCCGACGCTGGAAGCGTACACCCGAGATCTGCGCATCGTGCGTGATTTCGAAACCCGTAAAGTCGTGATTGCTGAGCACATCGAAGAAACCGAGACCACCTTACTGATCGGTAACGAAAGCTACCAGAACTACCGCGCGCTGATTGGCAATCAGCCATGCACCGAGACGGAAATTGTGCTGTCGGCAGAGCAGGCGAAAGCGCTGTTGGTGAGCGATGGCGATCACGTGCGCATTGCGCCGCTGTTTGCCAAGGAGAAACGTCATGACCTCGCATGATCTGTTGATTAACGGCGAATGGTTGCAAGGCCAAGGCGCTGCATTGTCGAAATACAACCCGGGCGATCTGCAAACCATCTGGTCTGGCAATGCGGCCAGCGATGCGCAGGTGGATCAAGCGGTCCAAGCGGCCCGTGACGCGTTCCCAAGTTGGGCGCGCATGGAGCTTGAAGCGCGTATCGAGATTCTGAACCGTTTTGTTGCCAACCTGAATGAATCGCGCGATCGCCTGGCGGACGTGATTGCTCAGGAAACTGGTAAGCCAAAATGGGAAGCGCTGACGGAAGTGCAGGCGATGATGAACAAAGTGCAGATCTCCGTGCAGGCTTATCACGAACGCAGCGGGCAGAAAGTGACGGCAATGGCCGAAGGTCAGGCCGTGCTGCGTCACCGTCCTCACGGCGTGCTGGCGGTGTTTGGTCCGTATAACTTCCCGGGCCACCTGCCAAACGGTCACATTGTGCCCGCGCTGCTTGCGGGTAACTGCGTGGTGTTTAAACCGAGTGAGCTGACGCCGTGGACGGCGCAAATCACGCTGGAAATCTGGCAGCAGTCGGGTCTGCCGGCTGGCGTACTGAACCTGGTTCAGGGCGCAAAAGAGACCGGGATTGCCCTCTCTTCGCATCAGGATATCGATGGTCTGCTGTTCACCGGCTCAGCCAATACCGGTTATCTGCTGCATCGTCAGCTTTCCGGCCAGCCGGAGAAGATTCTGGCGCTGGAAATGGGTGGCAACAACGCGCTGATCGTCGATGAATACGACAACCTGGATGCCGCAGTGAACATCGTGGTGCAATCGGCCTTCATCAGTGCCGGACAACGTTGCACCTGTTCACGTCGTTTGCTGGTGCGCTCTGGCGCGCAGGGTGATGCACTGATTCGTCGCCTGATTGAGGTGACGCGTGATCTTCGTATCGGTCAGTGGAACGACGATCCGGCGCCATTCATGGGCCCGGTGATTTCAACTGCAGCGGCAGAGCAACTGCTGGCTGCGCAGGACAAACTGATCGGCCTTGGTGCTGAGCCGTTGCTGCGTATGGCAAAGCTCAATGATCACAGCGCCATGCTGTCTCCGGGCATTCTTGAGGTGTCGTCGGTCAGCGAGCTGCCAGATGACGAATATTTTGGTCCGCTGCTGAGCATCATTCGCTATGACAGCTATGAGCAAGCCATCAAACTGGCGAACCGTACCCGTTTCGGTCTGGCGACCGGCCTGATTTCGCCACAACGTGAAAAATACGAACAACTGCTGATTGAAGCGCGTGCTGGTATTGTGAACTGGAACAAACCGTTGACCGGCGCTTCCAGCAACGCGCCATTTGGTGGCACCGGCGCATCCGGTAACCACCGCCCGAGTGCGTACTACGCAGCGGATTACTGTTCCTGGCCGATGGCTTCACTGGAACATGAACACCTGACCCTGCCAGAAAAACATTTACCCGGCCTACAATTTAACTAAAAGGCGAGAAGGAGTATTACCCTATGTCAGTGAAACAAGCTTATGAAGTGAACTTCGATGGTCTCGTCGGTTTAACGCACAACTATGCTGGTCTGTCGTTTGGCAACGTGGCCTCGACCTCCAACAAAAATGCAGTCGCGAACCCGAAAGTGGCGGCGCTGCAAGGTCTGCAAAAGATGAAAACCCTGTCCGACATGGGGTTCAAACAAGGCGTACTGCCACCACAAGAACGTCCATGCGTGCACACGCTGCGCAAACTGGGCTTTTCTGGCACCGATGCCGAAGTGATTGCGCAGGCCGCGAAGAAAGCGCCGCAACTGCTGGCGAACGTGAGCTCGGCCTCCTCAATGTGGGTAGCAAACGCGGCGACGGTGTCACCGTCGGCCGACACGGCGGATCGCAAAGTGCACTTTACCGTGGCGAACCTGAACAACAAGTTCCACCGCTCGATTGAAGACATCACCACTGGCAATGCGCTGCAGGCGATTTTTGCCGATACGAACCACTTTGCGCACCACGCGGCGCTGCCTCAGCAAGCCCTGATGGGCGACGAAGGCGCTGCGAACCACAACCGTCTGTGCCGCAGCTACGGTGAGCAAGGTGTGGAAGTGTTTGTTTATGGTCGTCAGGCGTTTGGTGGTCAGGTTGAACCACAGAAATTCCCGGCGCGTCAGACCCGTGAAGCGAGTGAAGCGGTGGCGCGTCTGCATCAACTGGATGAATCGCAAACCGTGTTCCTGCAACAGAATCCGGATGTGATCGACAAAGGTGTGTTCCACAACGACGTGATCGCGGTGAGCAACGGTCCGGTGCTGTTCCACCATCAGGAAGCGTTTATTCATCAAGCGCAAGTGTTTGACGAAATTCGTCACAAATTGGGCCGTTTTGACTGTGAATTCACCCCAATTGAAGTGCCGTCAGCGAAAGTGTCGGTGGAAGATGCGGTCGGTACGTACTTGTTTAACAGCCAACTGCTGACCAAAGCCGACGGTCGCATGATGATTGTGGTACCGGAAGAGTCACGCAAGAACGAGCGCGTGTGGACGTACCTCAACGAACTGGTGACCAGCGGCGGCCCGATCAACGAAGTAAAAGTGTTCGACCTGCGTGAAAGTATGTGCAACGGCGGTGGTCCTGCGTGTTTGCGTCTGCGTGTGGTCTTAAACGACGACGAATTGCGTGCGGCGAACCCCAAAGCACTGATGAACGATGGCTTGTATCTGTCTCTGACGCAGTGGGTTGAGAAACACTACCGTGACCGTCTGACGGAAGCGGATCTGGCGGACCCACAATTGCTGGTGGAAAACCGCACTGCACTGGACGAGCTGACTCAAATCATGGGTCTGGGTTCAATTTATCCGTTCCAGCGCTAAGAGGTTGCGATGATGCAATTTCTGTACGAAACATTGGCGGGGGATGCCTATTCCCCGCAGTCAGGTGAAACACCAGCGCTACATTGGCAGCGTAGCGCGCCCGGCGTGATTGAATTCACGCCGAAAGCGGCGTGCGACAAGAGCGTAGTGATCTCTGCTGGTATTCACGGCAATGAAACGGCACCGGTCGAGATTGTGGCGCAACTGGTGCAGGATTTGCTCAGTGGCGAGCGCAAACTGGCGGTACGCTTACTGGTGATTCTGGGGAATCTGCCGGCGCTGCGTAGTGGTGAACGCTACCTGGATGTGGACATGAACCGTCTGTTCAGTGGCAAGCATCATAATTATGAGCCGTGTGATGAAACCCGTCGCGCCGCGCTGATTGAAACGCTGGTGAGCGAGTTTTATCAGGCTGCGCCAGAGACGCAACGTGTACACTTTGACCTGCACACCGCGCGCAAACCGTCGTTCCATGTCCGCTTTGGTCTGATGCCATACGTCGACAGTGGCACCTATCCGGCAGCGACCATCGAATGGCTGCGCCGTGTGGGCCTCGAAGCGCTGGTGATCAACCATGCACCTGCCGCGACGTTCAGCTACTTCTCCAGCCAACAATGCGGCGCAGACAGCTGCACATTGGAACTGGGTAAAGCATTGCCGTTTGGCGAAAATGACCTCAGTCAGTTTGTCGGTATCGAGCAGGGGTTGCAGGCTCTGGTCAGCGACGAAGTCACGCCGGATAACAGCGCCGAGGCCATGCCGGTGTACAAAGTGAGTCAGGAACTGACGAAACTGTCGGAAGCGTTCAGGCTCAATTTCGCCGAAAGCGTCGAGAACTTTACCGCATTTGAACGGGGTGAACTGCTGGCGCAAGATGGTGACACGGAATACCGCGTTCATCAGGATCAGGAATGGCTGATCTTCCCGAACAGCGGTGTCCGCCCGGGCCTACGTGCTGGATTGATGCTGACCCGCACTTCGCTGGAAGAGTGGATTGCCTGATTCAAATTTCCTAACTGCTGTGAGTTTTAGCCACGTTTCGCCGTGGCTATTTTTTGTCTCTAGGCAGGAAATGAGGGGAAAGTTGAATCATTCGGCGTGACAATGTCACGTAGCGTGCGGATTTCGCGCAAGCGGACTACAACACTTCGGCGTGCAAAACTTCGATGCAACTGCGGTTTCGACCTTCCGCTTTGGCTTTGTAGAGCATGGTATCTGCCAGTATCAGCATCGCTTCGGCGTCGTCAGGCAGCTCTCCTGGTAAGTAAACCGCGCCGCCAGCGCTGACCGTCAGCAGCGAGGTCGGAGAACCAATGTGGGCAATCGCTTCTTGTTCAAGCTGCTGCTTGATGCGCTGAGCAATACGTTCCAAACCTCTCTCATTGGTATCGGGCAGTACCAGCACAAACTCTTCTCCGCCATAACGGGCCACCATGTCCGCCGAGCGCAGACAGCTCTGTTTGAGACTCTGCGCCACTTGGCGCAAACAGTCATCGCCCGCGATATGGCCGTAGCGATCGTTGTACTGCTTGAAAAAGTCGATATCAATCAACAGCACACCTAAGCTTTCCTGCTTGCGAAACGCATGGCCCATCTGAGCTTCCATATACTGATCAAAATG
The DNA here is from genome assembly GCF_016464285.1 of Vibrio sp. bablab_jr001. Lineage (NCBI taxonomy): Bacteria > Pseudomonadati > Pseudomonadota > Gammaproteobacteria > Vibrionales > Vibrionaceae > Vibrio > Vibrio sp. bablab_jr001. The sequence continues at coordinate 283,968 of NZ_JACDWZ010000102.1, read as the reverse complement.
GCGACGCGAACTGATGCCGGTCAGGCCATCAACATAAGCCAGTGAGCGCAGCAAATCCGACTGATGTTTCAAGGTCAGGTGCGCGCGGACGCGGTGTTTGAGAGTATTGGCGTTGATTGGCTTTTGCAGAAAATCGACCGCACCCGCGTCCCAGCAGGCATTTTCATCATCCTGATCAGTCAGGGCGGTGACGAAAATCACCGGAATGGTGGCGATGTCCGGATCGCGCTTGAGAATCTTACACGTTTCCCAGCCGTTGATATCCGGCATCAATACATCCATCAGAATCAGATCGGGTTTGTGCTCGCGGCACACGGCGATCGCCTGCTGGCCAGTTGTGGCCATCAGGACGTCGTACTCATTCTTCAAAAGCTGGTAGATCAACTGAATATTGGTCGCCTGATCGTCGACGACTAACACGGTGAATTTGGGTTCTGTCATTAACTCTGGGGAGAAAGAGTTATGATGCATCGGCTAAGCCTTTTGTCTTTTTAATTTGTCCTAGGATTGCAGCCGCCTGATCGAACGCCAGATTCTGCATATGAGTAGACAGCTCCGCTGTCTGATATGCATCAATATATTGAAGTTGCTCGGAAATTTCATCAAATAAACTCATCGCCGCCATGTTTGACGTCTTCAGATAATGAACCAGTTGCTCGATTTTTGAATCCAGTTCCGGAATTTCGTCTGCGGTTTCAGTCGATTTCTCATTGTCCGCCGTGAGCAGCTCATAAAGATTGTTGAGTTTTGAGCGTGCAACCAATACTTCGGCCAGTAGGCTACTGTTGCGCGGAATGACACTATCTGGGTCTTGCGCACAATACTGTTCGGCTTGCTGCAGTTTCTGTGCTAGTGAGGTCAGACCGCAACTGGCTGCGCCGCTTTTCAGGCTGTGGTAGAGCAAACGCGCCTCTTTGGCGGGAAGTTCCTGCTGTTGGAACTGAGGAATAGCCTGCTGAATATCATCGGCAAATTGCTGTACTACGCGAGCGTAGATGGCTGTGTCGCCAAGGCGTTCAATTGCAGACATCACATCAATATGTTGAGTTTCACCATATTGCAGAGCAGCCTGAGTCAGGTCCTTCAACTTAGTCTCAGTTTCCGTTTTGTGTTCTTCCGGCGGCGACAGTTGACTGGTGTATTGCAGAATTTTTTCTGCCACTTCGCCAATGTGGAAAGGTTTGGCAATATGATCGTCCATGCCAGCGTTCAGACAAGCGACTTTGTCTTCTGGCATCGCGTTCGCGGTCATGGCCAGAATCGGTAAGTCAGCAAAATGCGGGATCTGACGAATACGGCGCGTGGTTTCATAACCATCCATCCCAGGCATCTGTACATCCATCAGTACCAATGAGAATTCTTGTTGAGTGAGGGCCGCCAGTGCTTCGGTGCCGCTCTCCGCTTCTACAACGGTAGCCCCTTGCTGACTGAGAAGCTCGGTGGCGACCAGACGGTTGGTTGAATTGTCTTCCACCAACAGCAGTTTCAGGCCAAGCAAAGCTTGTGACTGGGCTTTATAACCAAGTTGTTCATCACGTGGCTTATTGCGGTTATTGACCACGTCCAACAGGGTATTTTTCACCATATCAGGCGTTACTGGCTTCACCAGCAGCGCATCAAGCAGTGATTGAGTATCTTCCAGATGTTCATCCAGCAGCTCACGCCCAAACGCAGTTGCCATCACTACTTGTGGTGTCTTTTTCAACGTGAGTTGGCTGCGCACTGTCTGGGTCAGACTTAACCCATCCATGCCCGGCAGTTTCCAATCAATAAACAGCAGGTCAAACGGCTGAAGGTTCGCATCGGCCTGTTCAATCAGAGGCAAAGCCTGTTCGGCATCCGCCACGGAAGTCACCTTGCAGCCGAACCGCTTGAGCAGATCATCGAAAATCAAACGCGCGGTGTTGTTGTCTTCCACGATCAGAACATTGAGACCATTAGGCAGTGCCGCCGCTGGTTCGGGTAACTTCCACTCTTCAACGCAACCCAAACTGACCGTAAAGCTAAATTCACTACCGACGCCTAGCTGGCTTTTTACCTCGACCGTACCATCCATCAGGCTGACCAGATGCTTCACTATAGACAGACCCAGCCCAGTACCGCCATAGCGACGGCTGATGGACGATTCGGCCTGGCTAAAGCCTTTAAAGATCACGCTTTGCTGCTCGTCCGTCATGCCGATGCCGGTGTCGGTAACGGTGACACGCAAAACGTAGTGATCAGCGGTGTGTTCAACCGTGCTGATGGCGACTTTCACTTCGCCTTCTTCGGTAAACTTAATCGCATTGCCCGCCAGATTGAGCAGGATCTGGCGCAGGCGCAGGCTGTCACCAACCAAGTACGAAGGCACGTCTTCATCTATTTGATAGATGATCTCCAGATGTTTGTGTTGCAGGTTAGATGAGAGCAGAATGCCGGTTTCGTGCATCAGTTCCGGCAGAGAAAATGGTTGCTGTTCGATCTCCATTTTTCCGGCTTCCACTTTCGAAAAGTCGAGAATGTCATTAAGCAGCACCAGCAGGGATTGCGCGGCATTTTGCGTCTTGTTGAGGTAGTCGCGCTGCTGTTTGTTGAGATCGGTATTCTGCGCGATTTGCAGTAGTCCCAAAATCGCATTCATCGGCGTGCGCAGCTCATGACTCATGTTGGCCAGAAAGTCTGATTTAGCGCGGTTGGCTTGTTCCGCCTGCTCCTTGGCTTCTGCCAGTTCTTTTTCGCGCTGTAGCATGTCGGTTAGGTCGTCAGCGATGCCGAGGTAACCTAACGGCTCCTGGTTATCGTCCAGCAGGCAACTGACGATAAGGCGGATTGGAATGTGATGGCCGTTTTTGTGTACGTAGGTCCAGCGGGTGATGTCGACGAATCCAAGGCGTGCTTTTGCTACAAATACATCAAATCCGGGCTGAATATTCTCACCTAGCTCTGAAGACAACTGTTTTGCGCGCGCGGATACTTCTTCCATCAGATGAAAACGTGAAGGGGTGCTGACACCAATCATTTCCTTGGCGGTGTAGCCAAGTAACTTTTCCGCTGAAGGGTTAAATACGGTGATAATACCATCGAGATCGGTAGCGATGATCGCATAGCCCGCACTGCTGAGAATGGTGCGTTGCAAGGCGTTAATTTTCGCCATCTGTTGGGTACGTTCGATAACTTGCAATTCAAGGAGGGCGTTGGCTTCTTTGAGCGCTTTTTCCGTTGCGAGTGCGAGCTCTGCTTTGTGTTTGGTTGCTTGCGTTCGGCGCATGGCAATCAATTGGATACTGAATACGATCAGCATCATGACCAGCGTACTGCCCAGAATTTCACGATAGATATATTCGTTAGCAGGCAAAGGCAATGAGTCAATAAAGCTTTGTTTTGCGGTTAGATTCAGTGACCAATCGCGTCCGAACAACCAGATGATCTGCTGAGTATTATATGAGGTAGTGGCATCATCGGTGCCACGTGAGAAAAACGGCAGCGGCGAACCATTGGTGATATCGGAAATGCTCAGTGTGACATCATCATTTAGCCCTGAAACGGAGCTGAGCACTTCATCGATTAAGATCGGCGCGTAACTCCAGCCTGCCAGCTCTTGCAAGCGCTGGTCGATACGTGCCGGCACTTCGTTGTGCTGGTAAATCGGCATCAGGATCAGAAAGCCTTGTTTGGTTTTCTTGCTGGCTTGTACCAAAGTGATGGGGGCAGTAAGGCGCACTTCGTTAAATCGAGCGGCATTCAGCGCTGCCTCACGTCGCATCGATTCGGAGCCGATATCCAGCCCCACTGCTTGCTTATTGCGGTTTTCCGGCTCTATGTACTGAATCACAAACAGGCTGTCGTTGTGCGCCGTCAGCGTGCGAATATCAAAACTGTTGTCAGGACGATCAGCGCGTGCCTTGGCCACAAAGTCGTCTTTTTGGTCGGGCAGGATAAAGCGGATAAAACCGAAACCACGCGCACCAGGAAACTCCAATGGGTAATCGCGGGTTTTGGTGTAAGCCTGCATTTGTGCGTAATCAAAATTTTCGAGGCGGGAGGTCATCACAGCGCCACGTACGCCGCGAATACCATACTGATACAGCGTGACTCGTTCGACCACACCTTCGCTAATTTGTTTGAGACGAGCGTCCAGCTCACGCTGAATTGTCTGGTGATTTTGCTGTTGCTGTTGACTATCCAGATAGGACGCCACCAGATACCCTAAGGCGAAAATAATGAGGGGCAGCCAAAGAATATTGAGCAGATTTTTATAAATGGGGGGCATTGGCGCTGGCATTGTTCCCTTGGACCTTTCCCTGTGGTTAACGCTGCACTCGGACGACTGTTTATTCCGGCGTTAAAATGAATGAGCGTCTAAAGTACATGAAATATTATGTATTTTTAACAATTACTTTAGCTCAATCACGGAATTAGCGCGGCGTTTTACCGCTGATTATATAGATAGAAATCACACAATGACGCACGTTGACGTGGCGCTAACAGCAGAACAAGGAAGTTGGTGGGTTACCACTGAATCTCAATCGGAGTACCGATTTTGACCAGACTCAAAAACTCGTCCATCTCCTGATTGGTGATTGCAATGCAACCATTGGTCCAGTCAAAGCTTTGAATAAACTCGGGGCTGCCGGCATAACCCGTCTTTAAACCGTGAATTTTAATCTCGCCGCCCGGATCTACGCCCAGTGTCTCAGCGCGGTGTTTATCGCGCAGATTGGGGTAACTGATGTGCATGGAACGATAGAAGTGGGAATGCTCGGTAACGAAATCGAGGTAGTAGCGGCCTTCCGGTGTGCGCTGATCGCCTTCCTGCTGTTTGTGCCCTTTTGGCGATTTGCCCAGCGCAATTCGAAATTCACGGATCACCTGACCATCGTCGATGAGATACATACGACGCTTCGATTTATCCACTTTGACCAATTCCACATCGGCCAGAGCGGAGCAACTGAACAACAAGAGCAGCAAAAAACAGCCGGATTTGAGCATAAACAGGGTTCCATCAGCAGTGCCATTATTATGAATGCAGAGCAGGGGGGGATGCCAGTAATGATTTGGCCTGACTCGAAAAGTGTGGAATTACTTTGTCTTACATTTGCGAAGCGGGGTTTTTACTGGCTATTGTCTGAAAAATAATTGGAAACAAGATCTCAAAACTGTTGTTCGGCTCCAGAATGCAAAAGTTCGCGCGGCGGATTTGCGGCGCGCTTAACATCGGTAAGGTGAAGTGATTGAAGCTGAACGGGCAATTTTCTAATTTTTCCCTATTCAATCAGACATATCAGGCTCTCTTATGCTCTCTCGGTCCTTGCTGAAAACACTCTCTGCCTGCCGCAACTATGCGATGCTGGCAGACGAGACATTTGCTTTTCTGCAACCCCTGCTGGCACCTTATGCCATGCTGGTCTGCTACGCGCCGTCGTCTTCACATCAACCGGAATCGCTTTTCAGTTGTGGTAGGAATACCCCGCTGAGCGAGTACCCGGATACCTTCTGGTCATGGGCGGCGCAGTTTGATACCTCTGACACGCTGATCCCGCTTGCCACCAACACCTGTGGCTGGGACTACTACTCCTTGCTGGGTGGAGAAAGCTATATACTCACGCTGGATAATCACAGTCAGCGGCGCATGTATCTGCTCATTCAGGCGGTTGATGAAGACCGGGTGACGCAGATGCTCAAAAGTGGAGAACTCGACAGCCTGCAACTGATCGCGGCGCGCTGGCAATCTATTCGGGCGGAAACCGATGCGGCGCAGGAGTTTAAACATCGCGATATTCGTGAAGCCAAGTATCGCGATGAAATTACCCAGCGTGAAACCTTTATCGACAACATGAAGCTGGTGCATCAACTGGCGATTGAACTGGCGAACCCAGACAGCCTCGATGCCCTGCACCGCGCAGCGGTGGAAGCGGTGCGGGATCGTCTCGGTTTTGATCGCGCGGCGTTCTTTTTGCTGGATATGAAAAAGCGCTGTTTTATCGGCACTTACGGCACCAACGAACACGGCAAGACCATCAGCGAACACCACAATCAGTATGATCTGCATCAGTTGGAAGCGCGTTATCTGGCGGCGATTGCTGACGGTAATTCAACGTTAGTGGTGATTGAAGAGGCGCCACTCTATACCGCCGGGCAGGTGATTGGTCAGGGCTGGAACGGCATGTTGCTGCTGCGCGATGGTGACGACGTGTTTGGCTGGATCGCGATGGATAACTTTCTTCATCGCCAGCCGATCGATGAGTATCAGAAGCAGATGCTGGAGTCGTTTGGCTCGCTGCTGGCGCAAATCTACATTCGCAAACGTCAGGAGCAGAACGTACGCATGTTGCACGCTAGTATGGTGGAACTGTCGCGCTGCCTGACGGTGAGCGACGTGTGTAAATCGGCCGTGGCGTTTGCCATCAACCGAATGGGGATTGATCGCATGGCCGTGTTTCTGACCGATGAATCCTGTACTTATCTGCAAGGCACGTGGGGCACCAACATTCAGGGCAATATTGTTGACGAGTCCTATTTCCGCTCGACGGTCGAAAACAATGACATTGTGGCACTGGCGCGCAATCATCCCAGTGATGTGGTGTTTAAAGAATCGGTGCCGATTTATCACGACAGCCGCATCGTCGGTTATGGCTGGACGGCGATGACCATGTTGGCGGACAAAGGAAAACCGATCGCCTTTATCGCCGCTGACAACCTGATTCGCCGCTCGCCATTGTCGTCGCAATTGCGCGATGTGATTCGTATGTTTGCCTCCAACCTGACCGAAGTGTTGTTGCGTGCCAAAGCGCAGCAGGCGATCAGTGAACTGAACGAGAATCTGGAACGTGAAGTGCGTAATCGCACGCGCGATCTGCAAAAAGCCAATGAAAAGCTCGATCTGCTGGCCAAAATGGACCCGCTGACGAGATTGGGCAACCGCCGCATGCTGACCCATCTGCTGGAACAAACCTGCGAGCGTCGGGACGCACGCTGTGTCGATTTCGGCGTGATTCTGCTCGATATTGACCACTTCGGTCTGTTCAACAACCAATACGGGCATCTGGAAGGAGACATCGCGCTGATGCGCATCGGCAACATTCTCAGCCAGCATACGCCAGCACACAATGAAGGTTTCTGCCGCATTGGCGGTGAAGAGTTTATTTTACTGTTGGCGGATCACTCGCCACAGCAGGTCGCGGCGTTGGCTGAGAGCATTCGCCAGAGCGTTGAGCGGGAACAGATTGCCCATTGTTGCAATCCGGATGGGGACTGGCTGACCGTGTCAATTGGCTTTGCCGTCGCGCGTATTCAGCCGAGCGAAATCCAGTTTGACCAGATGTACACTCAGGCTGATAAAGCGCTCTATGAAGCGAAACACGCTGGCCGCAACCGGGTCGTGGGGGAGAGCAAAACGGCCTGGTCTAATTGATCAGGCCTGATTGGTATCAGTCAGAAAGGAAATATTCCACGGTCGAGACGACGCGCACTTTTTTCACATATGGCGTGTTGTTGTCGCGATCGACAATCGAGAACTGGCCTTGTGTCGCGCGTTTAATTTTGCCCAGACTGCTTTGCGAATCTTTGGCGAATTTCTCGGCCACTTCTCGCGCCTGTTTGGTCGCTTCTTCGATCATCGCTGGTTTGATGTCATTCAAGCCAGAAAACAGATATTCCACCCGATTGTTGTAATTGTCCTGATTAAACACGATGCCCTGTTTACCGAGCTGACCTATCTGGCTTATCGCCTGACGGACCAAATCCAAATGCGTGCTGTAGACGGTTAAGGTTTGCGTCGCGAGATAGCGGTATTCAATCCGCGCTTCGCCACCATATTGCTGGGCTTTTTTATCAATCACTGCAGGGGCAGAGATTGAAATCGATTGGGTGTCGATACCTTGCTGCGCCAGAAACTGCATCACTTGCTGAGTTTGTGCATCTAGAGTGGTGAACAAGGTCGGCAGTTCGTTATCGGCAAGCGTGAACTGGATGGGCCAAATCACGGTGTCGGCCGGCACTTCACGTTCCGAGAGGCCTTTTACCGTGACGATGCGGTCGTACTCTTTGAACTTCACTGCGGCTTGTTCGACAAAGTAGCCCAGCAGTCCCAGTCCGAGCAGAATGCTGATCCCCATGGTCAGCGCCGATTTGGTATTCAATTGTGTCATGGTCTTCTCCTGTCAACCCAACTCCGACAGCGTAGACCAAACTGTCGGAGTGGAGTTAGGCGGCAGATCACGTTCATAGGCTTGCTAACGGCGATTTGACCTGCTTTTTACGTTTCGGTTGCTGCTTGTGAATGGCTTTGGTTAACCGTTTGAGTTCGCTGCTGTTGTTTTTGCCCGGCAGAGCGCCATAGAGCGACTGATTGAGTTCGTGCAGCGCAAGCGTCAGCTGCGCGGTTTCAGCATCCGTTAACGTCACGTGTTGCATCCAAACGTTCAACGCCCGCGAAATGGCGATGCCATCATCACGATTCAAAGTCTGTTGCAGCTGTTCATAAGGCGTATCTGCGACTGACTGAGCTGCGCTTTGCGGTGCTGCTTTGCCTGGCGAGGACTTCCAGCGCCAGGCCAGCCCCAGTGTGGCGAGCCACAACAGCGCAAACAGCGCCGTCAGATAGGGCCAGAATCCAGCATCGTTAACCGTGATCGTCTGCACTTGCGCAGGCGTTGCAGGAAGTGGTGTTGACGCGGTCACGGTGCCGGGATCGCCCGCGGCGACGCTTAAAGTCAGGCCTTCTGCTGTGGTGGTTTTCTGCGCTTTGGTGACGGTATCCCACCACTGCATCGTTACTTTGGGCAGCGCAATTTCACCGCTCTGACGCGGGATCAGTACCTGTTTCAGCGTCATGGCGACATCGCCGCTATCCAGTGTGGCGAACTGCGGTTTTTCATCATACACCCGCACAGAATCCGGGTAGCTGAGGCTGATGTTGGGCAACTGTTCCTGAGTCAGACCCGTGACCTGAACCGTTACCTCTCGGCTAATCGAATCGCCCACTTTGGTGGCGAAATGGCTGCCGCTAATGGGTTTTCCCTGGCTGTCGAGCCATTGCTCGCTAAGGATGAGTTTGCTGGTGGGGAGCCAAGCTCCCTGATAGTCGGCTGGCTTGGGATCGACGTGCAGGGTGTAGGTTTTCGGCGTGGTTTGCAGCGGCACAATACGCGTGCTGCCGCTGTAACTGCTGCCGTATATCAGCGCACCTTTGAAGCTCGGTTCAGTCAGCGTGAAATCACCCGCCTCACTGGCGGTGATACGAAAGTCCTGATCGACAACCGTGACCTGAATTCCGTCCATCACCGTTTGGTACTGATTCGGCTCACTGGCCGCTTTCAGCTCCATTCCGTCGACAGAAGGTGGCGCGATTTTCGGATCCTGTAAACGGCGCGGATCGGCCTTGATGATCAATCTGGCTTTAAACAGCGCACTTTCGCTCGGATAGAGTGTTGAACGTGACAGTTGGCTGCGTACTTCGACCAGATCATCGCTGTTGGGGGCTTGTTCATCCTGCGTAACTTGCAGCGCGATCGGCTGCGTTCTGGCCCCATTGAGTTCAAAACTCGGAATGGTCACCACGCCGAGACGGTTCGCGGCCAGCGACACGGTCCATTCGCTGCGGTTACTGCGGCTGCCGTTAATGATATTGACTGATGAGCTGAAACTCGGACGACTCATGAAGAAGTCTTTGTCCAGAACGCTGAAGTCGATGTCGTCACCCGACGCCTTCTGATCGCTGACGACGGTCAGTTGAAACACTTCGTTTTTGGCCACTTTGTTTTTGCTGACACTGGCATAAAAGTTAGCGGCTTGGGCTGATAAGCTGACGATACACATCAGCAGCGTGCTCAATCCGATTACAAGACGATTGAGCGTTGAGAGACGAGGTTGTAACAATTTCATGATCACCACTTCTTACCTTGCGTTTGTGGAGGCTCTCTGTCTTGCGCCTGCAAATAAAGCTGCGCGCGCAGTAGCTGGCTGGGGTCGCGAGCACTCTCAACCTGTTCGAGTTTTCTTAGCTGCGGATCGACGCTCTGAGTCGTCGGCTGTGCCTGAGCGGCCACGTCTGCTTGAGACTGAGAATGCGCCTCGGACGGTTTTGGCGATTGTGCTTGGCTCGCTTGGGCCTGCTGCTCACGGTCAGATTTCGTTTGCGATCCTTCAGGCGTATTTTGCTCAGCCTCTTGTGGCTTTGAACTCTGTCCTTGGGAACGTGGCGGCTCGCTCTGCTGGTTTTGCTGTGAATTGGCCTGAGACTCAGACTGGCTGGCGGAATCTGAATTTGGCGCCGAGTGATTCGACGACTGAGACGGATTTTTCTCGTCTTTGGCTGTTTGTGACGACGAGTTTTGCGAATCCTTGCTTTGATCGCCGTTTGAAGACGATGGATTTGGCTTTTGCTCAGAACCCTGCGACGATTTTTGTTGCTGTTGCTGTTGCTGTTGCTGTTGCTGTTGCTGTTGCTGTTGCTGTTGCTGCTGTTTCAGCGCCTGCTCAACCACTTGCAGGTTGTGTTTGGCATCCGCGTTGTCAGGCTCGGTTTGGAGTAACTGTTGGTAGAGATCGCGCGCCTTTTCCAGTTGACCAGCTTGGGCGTAGGCATTGGCCAGATTGTATTGGGTGCGGCTGTCTGGCTTCGCAACCTGAGAAAGTGCGTCAATCGCGCCTTGATAATCTTTCGCTTCATAACGGGCGATGCCTTGCCACTGCGGGTCAGAAAATTGCTCGGCGGCATGCTGATAATCTTTCTGCTCAAAGGCCTGCATGGCTTGTTGGTCGCGGTTTAACCATGGAGAAGCTTCAGCCGTCGGCGTGTGCAAACCTAAGGTCAAGCCCAGCAGGGCGACAAAAACAAAACCGCGTCTAAACAGCAGTAGGACGGGAGCAAGCAGCAGAACGACCAACCAGTAGCCGTTATTGACCTGATCGCTGATAGTTTGTGCATTTTTACTACCCGTTATCGGTTTTTCACTGCGTGTTTCCGCCAGAATGCGCTCGACATCCGAACCGTCTGCACGATAGGGGGTAAACACCCCATTCACCGCTGAAGCCAGTGACTGCATGGCAGCAAAGTCCGTTTTGGCCACCACAGTCTGGCCCGCATCGGTTTTGAGCAGCGACCCGTCATCTAGCGGAATAGGGGCACCCGCTTGTGTGCCGATACCGACAATCATCAGTGTCCAGTTTGTGCCGTCGAGCAGCGCGCGAATTGCTTTGCTTTCACTCGAGTCGAGATCGTCAGCCAGCAAAATGATGTCACCGCGATTGAGCCCGGCGTTTTTCAGCATTTCAATCGCCAGTTTGACGCCGCTGGCGGCATTGGCGCCGGGAAATGGCATGATCTCAGGCGACAGGTTGGGCACCAGGTTGGCAATCGTCGCGCTGTCGCTGGTCAGCGGGCTGACGGTGTAAGCATCACCCGCGTAGGCCACCAGAGCCGTACTGCCTTCCTGCCAGCCTTTCAATAAATCCAACACCTTGTAGCGCGCCTGCGCCAGTCGGTTGGGTTTGATGTCTGTGGCGTGCAGCGACAGCGACATATCCATCACCACGACTCGTGCGCTGCTGTTGCTGTAGCTTGGGCGCGGCTGTTTCTCAAAACTCGGGCCCGCCAATGCCGTGACGGCAATCAGCCAACTGAGTCCGAGCAGATGCAGCGCACCGCGTTGGCTTTTCGGGCTGGCAAGACCGAGAGCGGAGGCAAGGTGCGGCGCAATCAGCGTTTGGTTTTTCGCGCGGCGGCTCAGCCACAAAACTAATCCGCCCAATGGGATCAGCGCTAAGAGCCATAACGGGGAGAGGAAAACAAAATCAGACATAGTTTCTCCTCATGATCATCAGAATAACGGACAACAACAGGGCCAGAGCCAGCGGATAACCGAACCATTCGCTTTGAGGGCGCCAGGTCTGGCTGGCTTTGCTGATCGGTTCAAGCTGGTTAATGGTGTCGTAAATGTGTTGCAAATCCTGCTGATTGCGCGCGCGGAAGTACTGACCGCCAGTCTCATTGGCGATCGCCTGCAGGGTTTTCTCATCCAAATCTTCAGCCGTGTTGACTTTACGGGTCATGAAGAATTCTTTGACCATCATCTCCCCGGCACCGATGCCGACGGTATAAATGGTGGTGTGGTATTTCTTCGCGATTTTGGCCGCTTCCATTGGATCGAGCACACCCGAGGTGTTGCTGCCGTCGCTGAGCAGAATCATCACGCGCTGCGGTGCGTCGCTGTCGATAAACGTTTTGGTGGCTAAACCGATTCCTTCACCGATCGCGGTTTTGGTGCCTATCAGGCGCAGTACGGCTTGGTTGAGCTGTTGGGCGATCGTTTGACGATCCAGTGTCAACGGCGTTTGCAGATAAGCGTGGTCAGCAAAAAAGATCAGACCCAAGCGGTCGCCCTGACGTTTGGCAATAAAATCAGACAACACCTGTTTGACAGCGCTGAGACGGTCGATGAACTGATCACCGGATTTCATGTCCTGCTGGCTCATGGAATAAGACAAATCGACCACCAGCATCATGTCGCGGTGTTTGGGCGATGTGGTGACGGGTTCGCCGTACCAGACGGGCCTCGCTGCGGCGGTCACCAAACAGAGCCAGAGCGCAATGACCAGAGTTTTCGCAAGCCATTGGCGCGGAGCAATTGCCTGATTTTGTTGAGGAAGGTAGGGCAGTTGAATCGCTGCCCTTTCTTTTACCGGAGGTAAAAAACGATAAACAATCAGCGGCAGTGGCACCAGAACAAACAGCCACCACCATACGAATTCAATGTTTGCCAATGCTCACAGGTCTCCTTTTCTTGGGCGGCAAAGCATCATTAACCCATTGGTAGCAGTCAGCGACCAGCGCATCGGCGTGTTCGACTTTCTGCTTTTGATACAAGGCTTGCTGCCACACATTCTCGTTCGGAACAAACAGTGGACGGCCGACCTGAGTATCCAGGAAGTTGTACCACTCTTTGCCCGTCAGATGGGCGATTTCTTCGCGAGGAAAATAACAAAGCGCCGCTTGTCTGAGCAGTTCAATCGCCGAAGAAGGCGTCTGCTTCAGATGCGGATTGAGCAGACGCAGAGCCGTTTTTTTCGGCGCCATGCGTTTACGTTTCCAGCGAATCATCAACATGATAATTACGACAACCGCAATAATGCCTGCCGCTGTTGCCCACCAACCCCAGGCCAAAGGCCACCAGGACGGTGCAGCAGGCAGATGCAAAGCATTAAGATCAAGGGATGTCGATGATGTTTCCTTCATATTTTTATTATCCGGACAGTTGTTGCAGCAAAGGGATCTCACATGTCAGTGAGCGGTAATCCATCTCCATAGATTGGCTCAATGATTTTAGTTTTTCTTTTTGAGATTCAAAGGCTTTTTTGATACCTGTGCGCGTACTATTTATCGAAAAGTTGAGCCAGCGCGTTTGTTGGTTATCTCTTACCCGTTCCACACCCCGAAAAGCGGTGTTCCCTTGCTCGAGCGGATCATAAATATGCACCAGACGAACGCGGTTATGCTTGCGCAGCTGGTTGAATAATGGCTTAAGTGAATCGTCGTACCGCACGAAGTCGCTGATCAAAATGACCTCGCTGCCTTTGGGGCACATGCGGTTAAGCACTTGCAGTGCGTTGTGCAGCGGCGCTTGTTCAGGCGAGAGACTACTGAGCGCTGCTTGCTGCGCACTGACTAACTGCGCCATTAACTGCAATGGCCCTTTGCGGCGGCTGGTGGGTTTGAGTTCAATCTGCTTGTTGCCCAAGTCAATCACCGCACCAACGCGATCTTTTTGTGCCACGGAGAGCCAGCTGATCAGGCTGGCGACGTGCGCAGCTTGCACGGATTTCAGCATCAGCTGCGAGCCAAACTGCATCGACGCACTTAAATCGATGTACAGCACCACTGGCTTTTCCCGTTCTTCGGTAAACAGCTTGGTGTGCGGTTTGCCCGTGCGCGCCGTGACCCGCCAGTCAATGGCACGAATATCGTCGCCGGGTTGATATTGGCGCACCTCGGCAAAATCCATTCCGCGGCCCAGGCTGCGGCTCTGATGCTGACCGGACATTTGCGTCCATAAGCTGCGCGCCGGCGGAAGCCAGCGTACGCTCTGCTGCTGATACGGCAGCAGCTCTTCGAGGCTCAGCGTTACGCCATTAGCATGGGGTGGCAAATGATGAAGCGGTGTCGTTGCCATGGTTCGACCTTATGCGCTGCCGACCAGAGACAATAAGTGTGCAATCACCTGATTCGGATGCACGCCTTCCGCCTGCGCCTGATAAGTCAGCAGCAAGCGGTGACGCAGCACCGGAAAAACCATCGCCTGCACATCATCCGGGCTCACGAAATCACGTCCGTTCAGCCAGGCGTGTGCGCGGGCGCAGCGATCCAGCGCAATCGTCGCACGCGGGCTGACGCCCATTTCAATCCATTCCGCCAGTTTGGCGTCGTACTGCGCAGGGTGGCGGGTTGCCATCACCAAACGAACCAGATACTGCTCAATCGACTCCGCCATATGGATAGCGAGCACCTCTTGGCGCGCTGCGAAAATTTGTGCCTGAGTAACCAGCGGTGGCGTCGCGGTCGCGGTGCCCTGAGCCTCGCCACGATTGAGGCGCAGAATCGCCAGCTCGTGTTCGGCACTTGGGTAATCCACATCCAGATGAAGCAGGAAGCGGTCCAATTGCGCTTCCGGTAGCGGGTAGGTGCCTTCCTGTTCAATCGGGTTCTGAGTTGCCATGACCAGAAACAGCTTTGGCAGACGGTAAGTCTGACGACCGGCGGTAATTTGCTTCTCGGCCATCGCTTCGAGCATCGCCGCCTGCACTTTCGCGGGCGCGCGGTTGATCTCATCGGCCAGGATCAGAGAATTAAAAATCGGTCCGGCCTGAAAAGTGAATTCACCGGTTTCCGGGCGGTAGATATCGGTACCGGTTAAATCGGCGGGTAATAAATCGGGCGTAAACTGAATGCGGTGAAAATCGCCTTCGATACAATCGGCAAGAGATTTGACGGCGCGGGTTTTGGCCAGCCCGGGAGGGCCTTCCACCAGAATATGGCCATCGGCGAGCAGCGCGACGAGTAGCTGTTCAACCAGCGATTCCTGGCCGATGACTTGTTGATTCAGATAGGTCTGTAGTGTTTGAAAAGTCTGTGACTGCATGAAACCCAACTCTCCTTGGCGTTTGTATACCCTTCTTACTCTGGGCATTTAGTGAGTCGTTTGTAAGAAAAGTTCCGCAAAACTTCGACAGAGAGTTTGTTTGGCGAAAAGTTGGTCATTTCTGAACATTCTCGACCATGCTTAGCTCTGGGTGATTGGCCGCGTATTGAACGGATTGTGGCCAAATTTGTGAAACCAAAGACATTTATTACATAAAAATCAGAGATAACTCTCAAGAAAGCCACTGAGTGGCCGACAACGTGACTGGTATTGGCAGCAGCCAAGTGTAAAAGGCGGAGAAGATGTTCAAATTCAATAATATGACAATTAAACAAAAGGTGGTGCTCGGAATTACTCTGGCCGTGCTCGCCTCGACCATCATTCTGGGTGTGATGGCTCAACGTCAGGCACGTGATGTGCTCGAGCATCGTTTGGTAGACATTGAGCTGCCATCCATGCTGGAACAGATCAGCGCTCAGATCGACCGCGAAGTGAGTACGCTTCTTCAGGCCGCGGAACAGATCGCCAATAACGAATTCATTAAGCAAGCCATTGCCAACAAGGATATCGATCCTGCGGCAGAGGCGGTGCTGGTTAAACAGCTGAACAACGTGCGCAATCAGTACAAACTGAACGACGCCTCGGTGGCCAACCGCAAAACGGCTTATTACTGGAACCAGAATGGCTTCCTGCGCCAGCTTAATCAGCAGCAGGATGGCTGGTTCTTCGGTTTCACCTCATCGGGTAACCAAACCATGGTGAGTATGTTCCAGGAAGCAACGGGCGAAGTGAAAATGTTTGCCAACTATCAGCAGCTGAACGGTGACAGTATGTCCGGTCTGTCCAAGTCGATGGACGACATGGTGAAACTGCTGAACGGTTTCAAAATTGAAGATACCGGTTTTGTGTTCCTGACCGATGCGAAAGGGAATGTGCAGATTCATCGTCAGAAGAATCAGGCCAAAGCTTCGCTCAACAGCCTGTATGGCGCTGACTCGAATCAGTTGCTGAACAAGTCCGGTTTTAACCTGATTAACACTCAGTACAACGGCGAACAAGTGTTTGTCGCGAGTTTGTACATCAAATCGATGGACTGGTTCGTGATTGGTACGGTGCCGGTTAATGAAGTGTTCGCCGATCTCGACCAAATGGCGCAGCGCATGTTGATCATCACGATTGTGGTGGCGGCGATTTTCATTGTGATGGGTATTGTGCTGGCGAACAGCATTGCCAATCCGATTCGTCAAATCGCGCAGCGCTTTACGGATCTGGGTAAAGGTGACGGTGATCTGTCACAGCGTATTGAGATCGCGGGCAAAGATGAAATTGCTCAGCTCTCTTCAGGCTTCAACGGTTTTATCGAAAAGATTCATCAGTCGATGAAGGAAGTGGCGTCTACCAGCAATTCACTGCAAGTGGCGGCGGAAACCGTTTCGCACAAAGCCAACACCACTCACGACAACAGTCAGCAGCAGCGTGACCAGACTATTCAGGTGGTGACTGCCATTAACCAGATGGGCGCGACCATCTCGGAAATTGCGTCAAACGCGGCAACCGCAGCAGAAACGGCGAATCAGGCTTCAGACAGCACTGACGAAGGCCGTGTCGTAGTGAACAAAGCTAAAGATGCGATCAGCCGACTGGCGGCCGACATCGAAAGTACGGGTCAGGTCGTACAGCAACTGGCAGCCACGACACAAGACATCGGTTCAATCCTTGATGTGATTCGCGATATTTCGGATCAAACCAACCTGTTGGCACTGAACGCGGCAATTGAAGCGGCGCGTGCGGGCGAACAGGGCCGTGGCTTTGCCGTGGTGGCCGATGAAGTGCGTAATCTGGCCAGCCGCACTGCATCGTCGACCGAAGAGATTCAGAAGATGATCAATCAGCTGCAAAGCGATGCCAAAGACGCTGTAACGGCCATGTCGGCGGGTATTGCTGTGACATCAGAAGGGGTTTCTTCGTCGGATGAAGCGGTGCAGGTGTTGGTGAGTATTTCGGATCGCATTCACGACATCTCGGATCGCAACACGCAAGTGGCAACCGCGACCGAAGAGCAATCAACCGTGGTGCACACCATTAACCAGAACATCGAAGAGATCAACGCCATCAACGAAGTGACCACCAGCACCGCAGAAGAGCTGGCGGAAGCGAGTCAGGAGCTGCGCGACCTGTCGGCACGTCTGGATAAGATGGTAGGCAGCTTTAAGCTCTAGAATCAGGCGGGGGAGTTGGGTAAACTCCCCCTCAGTGATTTATGAACAATTAGGTAAGTAAGATGAGCGATTTTGAGAAAGAACTGGAGCAGATGTCACAGGAAATGGGTAGCGAGCCAGAGGTGGCGCTGCCAAGCCTGGAAGAGCAGAAAGCGATTGCTGCTGAGCTGAAAAAGCTTGAAGCGGAAGGCAAACTGACGCCGGAAGTGATGGAGCAGTACTTCGGTAAGTTCTTCGCAGAATCTGACACGCCCGTTCACTAAGCTGCATTCAATCGAATCCAAAAGGCACCGCTCGGTGCCTTTTTCTTTTTCTGCATCAACGGAACGTTAGTGCGTTGGTGATTTGCTGACAATCTCACGCAGCATCTGCAAGAGGTTCTCGGTGGTTTGCGCCCCGGATATCAGATGGCGCTGCTCGATGATGATCGCCGGCACGGCGTGAATGCCCGCCTGCAACCATTGCTGCTCGGTATTGGCTACCGCTTTCGCCCAGGATTCGTCCGCCAGAACCTGCTGGCATTCGGCCCGGTTGAGGCCGACCTGCTCTGTGAGGCCGAGCAGCACTTCATCATCGTCCATCACTTGTCCCTGGCAAAAATAAGCATCGAACATCAGCATTTCCAGTTCGCCCTGCTTGTGGTGTTGATTCGCCCACATCAGCAGTTGATGGGCTTTACGTGTGTTGTAGATACGCATGTCATCAAAAAATTGAAATGAAAAGCCGACTTCCTGTCCAAAGCGGAGGAGCGTATCCCGTGCCTGCTGACTGGCTTGTGGTGTCGTGCCGTATTTGCGGGCCAGATGTTCACGCAGATTTTCGCCGCCCGGAGCCATGGTGGGGTTAAGTTCAAACGGGTGCCAGTGGATCTCCGCCCGGACTTCGTTTGACAGGATGCTGAGTGCGGCTTGCAGCCTTTTGTAACCGATGATGCACCAAGGGCAGACAACATCGGAGACGATGTCAATTCGAAGTGTGCGCATTTCAATCTCCGTCGTTTAATGGGTGTGTTTGTAACAGTTTGAGTTTGCTGGATTGTGGCCAGTGGCCACGCTCAGATGGGAGGTAGACCCTGCAACTAAGTATAGCTTTTGCATGATCGGTTACTTGGGAGTGAGTCAAAGTTTAACCAAATCGGTGCAAGATCGACGATCTACGCCCTGACTCTCAACCATAAATTATTCTCCAAAGGGGGATTGCGACATGATTGGTCGATTTATAATCAGCGTCAAGATTAGCAAGCTGCATTCACTTTCTTCGTTTTCTTCGCTTGCTAACGCAGAAGGAGCATAAATCATGATCAGTTCTCATCCGACGGATGTCATTTTGCATGCGTTCGACTGGCCATATTCTTTGATTACTGAGCGAGCTGGCGTTATTGAGCAGGCTGGCTACAAAGCGGTGCTGGTTTCGCCACCGATGAAATCTTATCAACACCCATCCGGTACTCCCTGGTGGCAGCGTTATCAGCCGCAGGACTATCGGGTTATCGACAACCAACTTGGCAACACCGAAGACTTTATTAACATGATCAACGCGTTAAAGGCGCTGGATCTTCGCGTATATGCTGATGTGGTGTTTAACCACATGGCCAATGAATCCAAACAGCGGCTTGATCTGCAATATCCGAGTGAGGCGGATATGAAGGCCTATCGCAAACGTTCAGGCTACTACCAGAAACAGTGTCTGTTCGGCGATTTGTCTCAGCCGTTGTTTAACGAAGATGATTTCGTCGAAGCCTTCGGAATTAAAGATTGGAAAGACAAATGGCAGGTGCAGAACGGGCGCATTACCGGCGGCCCGCATGACCAAGGTTTGCCAACACTGCGAGACAACGACCATGTAGTGACACAGCAGCAACACTACCTGTTGGCGCTGAAAAATCTCGGTGTAAAAGGCTTTCGAATTGATGCCGCTAAGCACATGACGATTGAGCATCTGAAAAAAGTCTGGACGGAAGAGATTACCCGCGATGTGCACATCTTTGGTGAAATTATCACCGATGGTGGTGCAACCAAGGAAGAGTATCAGCTGTTTTTGCAGCCGTATCTGGAAGAGACCCGACTCGGGGCCTATGACTTTCCGCTGTTCCAGACGCTGTTTAATGCACTGCAACCGGGCGGCAGCCTGAAAGGGTTGATTGACCCCTATTGTTTTGGTGAAGCGCTCTCCAAAGAGCGGGCGATTACGTTCGCCATCACCCATGACATTCCCAACAACGATGTATTCGCCAATCTGGTGATGACGCCGCAATGTGAAGCGCTGGCTTACAGCTATGTATTGGGACGTGACGGTGGCGTGCCATTGATCTACACCGATCTGGATCCGAGTGGTATTCGTGATGGAGCAGGGAAGCCGCGCTGGCGGGACAGCTGGCGCGATACGCAGATGGTCGCCAGAATCGCATTTCACAACCGCATGCACGGTTTGCCGATGGTGAACATTGAAGCCAATGATGATCTGCTGGTGTTCAGCCGTGGTGAAAAAGGCGTGGTGATCATCAACAAGTCATCCCGCAGTCAGACGGTGGAACTCAACTGGCCGCAGTCACTGACGGATGTACTGAGTGGCGAGACGTTTGCGTCTGATGGCACGCAAGTGATGATAGAGACGGCCTCGATGGGCAGCAGGATGTTGTGGGTGAGCGAAAAATAGATAAAAAAATAGCCGCAGCGGCCACTGCGGCTAATACATTGAAAAGACAGGAGTTTATAAACTTAACAACGTGGATAGGTCTTCGATTGTATTTGATTTAAAAGGCTTTTTTACACTTAAAATGACAGCGTTCTGTAAAATTGCGTCAATTTGTCAGGTTACTGCCAGAATGCTCACTACGTTGTCGAGGAACGATTTTTCCGCACTATAATTGATGAGTGTATCAATAAGTGGTGTGAACATGAAAATCTTACCTTGGATGGCACTCAGCAGTGCTGCTCTTTTACTTGCGGGCTGCGGTGGCGGCGATGATTCATCTGTACAAACGTCTAAAGTTTCCTTTTCGGTTTCAGATGCACCAGTCGACAACGCAAGCTCCGTTACCATCGGTTTTACTCAGGTAGAGCTGGTTCAATCAGACGGGTCGTCGATCTATCTGGACGTCAATCCTTCGGATCCCAGTATGGATTATGAGCAGATTGACCTAATGGATTATCAAGGTACCGACTCGAAGTTGATCATCACCAGCCAGTCGATCCCGGTGGGTACTTATAAAAACCTGATCCTGCACATCAGCACCGAATCGAACGTGAATTTCGTCGTGGATGAAGACGGCACTCAGGCGCTCAAGCAACCTAGTAATAAGCTGCAACTGGGCAGCTTCACTGTCAGCGATGAAGCCACACAAGCGTTCACAATTGAATTTGATCTGCGTTACTCACTGGTGATGCGTGGCAGCAGCGGCAGCACCAATGGTTACATTTTAAAACCTCATGGTGTGTCTATTGTGAGCAACGATGAAGCCACCAGTTTGTCTGGCACCGTCGACCCAACCCTCTTTGATGAAGGCACCTGTTCGCTGAGTACTGGCAAATATGTGTACCTCTATCAGGGCAGCGTAGCGACATCGACGCTGGGCGACCTGGTGGACGAAAGCGATTCTGAATTTAACACTGTGGTGCCAGATGGCGTGGTCTCTCCATACAGCTCTACAGAAGTGGCTGATGATGGCAGCTATGCCTTCGGTTATCTTCCGGAAGGGGATTATACCGTTGCGTTTAATTGTGACGGTGATGACGACAGCTCGATTCAGTACGACGGCCTGACCATTCCAAACCCGGATGGCCAAGTGGCTGAAGTGACGCTGACTGTGGGTACAACGAGTACAGTGAACTTTACCCCTGTGCTTTAATCGCTGAACGCACAAATAAAAGCGCCTCAAGGATCCGAAGACAGATCACAAGAGGCAATGACGTTGTTAGCGATTTTAGTATCTAAAGGGATTTTAGAGAGACTTAATTAAACGTAGACGCGATAGCTCAAACTGCAAATTACAGGCAGAGTATCGCGTCTTTTTTATTCTATTCTGGAAGCGAAGTAGCATTTGAAATGTGCTTTGGTGCATATCTCATCACCCTTATTACCCAATGTGTTGATCAATTGTTCAATGGATGAACGCTTGAACGTTTGCGTCAAAAAATGTGATGAAGTTCTATTTTCTATCGCTATACTTTCCGCCCGGCTATGAGCCGGTGCTCAGCCAATACAAGCCGTCACATGGAACTGTGAATGACCCCACGGACCGGACCAGCTGCGATCCATCCAACGCTTGTATAAGGTGATCTCTCATGAACAATTTGTTCTCTCTTCACAGTGCGCTGTCTGCCGACATTGCCGATGAGGTGCGTGCTTCCTCCTTTACCAAGTTTTTGGTTTTTCCTTTTATTACAAACTTTTAACTGGGTAAAACAATGACACTTTTATTTGGATTCATCGGTGTTCTGGTGCTGGTACTGTGCGCGGTGGCGTTATCGGAAAGCCGCAAGTCAATCAACTGGAAAACTGTCTCCCGCGCGCTTTTACTGCAAGTGGGTTTTGCCGCGCTGGTACTTTATTTCCCTTGGGGACAAAGTGCGCTGGCGTCATTGAGTGGTGGCGTTTCCAGCCTATTGGGCTTTGCCGATGCGGGCATCAACTTCCTGTTTGGTGACCTGGCGAATTCGGGCTTTATCTTTGCTATTCGCGTCCTGCCCATCATCATTTTCTTCAGCGCGCTGATTTCTGCGCTTTACTACCTCGGCATCATGCAAAAGGTGATTGAGTTCATCGGTGGTGGTATTCAGAAGTTCCTCGGCACCAGTAAAGCGGAATCGCTGGTAGCAACGGGCAACATTTTTTTATCGCAGGGTGAATCTCCGCTGTTGGTGCGTCCGTTCCTGTCACGCATGACCCGTTCAGAGCTGTTTGCGGTAATGGCGGGCGGTATGGCATCGGTTGCGGGCAGCGTGCTGGGTGGCTACGCCGGCCTGGGTGTGGATCTGAAATACCTGATTGCGGCAAGTTTCATGGCGGCTCCTGGCAGCCTGCTGATGGCGAAAATCATTGTGCCAGAGCGCGATACGCCAGTGGATCAGAGCGATATTGAAATGGACAGCGCCAAAGACAGCAACGTGATTGATGCTCTGGCGAGCGGCGCGATGAACGGTATGAAAGTCGCGGTGGCGGTTGGCACCATGCTGATCGCGTTCGTCAGCGTGATCGCCATGGTCAACACGGGTCTGGAAAGCTTGGGTGAAGTGCTGGGCTTTAGCGGCGTCACTCTGCAAGCGCTGTTTGGCTACCTGTTCTCGCCACTGGCATGGGTGATTGGCGTGCCAAGCAGTGATGTGCTGATGGCGGGTTCTTACATTGGTCAGAAAATCGTGATGAACGAGTTCGTTGCCTTCATCGACTTTGTTGACCACCGTGCACTGCTGAGTGAGCACTCGCAAGTGATTGTGACTTTTGCATTGTGTGGTTTTGCCAATATTGGTTCTATTGCGATTCAGTTGGGTTCGATTGGGGTAATCGCGCCAGAGCGCCGCTCTGAAGTAGCGAACCTCGGCATTAAGGCGGTACTCGCTGGTACGTTGGCTAACCTGATGAGTGCCTGTTTAGCCGGCATCTTTATCTCGCTGTAATGCTTTTCACGCCCGTCTCTTCCCGTGGCGGGCGTTTCTGTTCTAATCCACCAAAAACTGATTTATAGCAAATCATCCTCCTGAAGAATCCGTACTATGGATTGCAATTGGCTGCGTATCTCAGCACCGAATGTTGCATCGCTGGGAATAAGCGCGTTTTCTTTCAGTTGAGGAGAAGCTCAACTGCGTTTTGACAGACAGTGAGACTTGCTATGGATAATCTTGTGGGGCGTTTTCTACGCTATGTAACCTACGACACTCAATCGAAACCGAAAAACCACCACTGCCCGAGTTCGACCGGTCAGAAGGTGTTTGCTCTGGCGCTGCACGACGAGCTGCTGGAACTGGGGCTGAGCGAGGTCAGTATGGACGAGCATGGTTATGTCATGGCTAAGCTGCCGTCCAATGTGAATTATCCGGTGCCGCCGATCGGCTTTATCGCGCACATGGACACTGCACCCGATGCCCCCGGTAAGCATGTGAAGCCGCAAATCGTGGAAAACTATCAGGGTGGCGACATCGCGCTGGGTAAGGGAGACGAAGTACTGTCACCGATTCAATACCCGGATCTGCATCATCTGCATGGTTACAACCTCATCACCACTGATGGCAACACTCTGCTCGGAGCCGACAACAAGGCGGGTATCGCGGAAATCATAACCGCAGTCGAAATGCTGATGGCGGATCCTTTGATTCCCCACGGGGATATTTGCATTGCTTTCACCCCGGATGAGGAGATTGGCCGCGGCGCGAATCATTTTGACGTGAAGAAGTTTGGCGCACAGTGGGCATATACCGTTGATGGTGGACCGGTGGGCGAGTTGGAATATGAAAATTTCCACGCCGCGAGCGCGGAAGTGATTTGTCACGGCGTGAACGTGCACCCGGGGACTGCCAAAGGCAAGATGGTGAATGCGATGCACATCGCGGCGCGCTTTATCCTGATGATGCCACAGCAGGAAACGCCGGAGTGCACCGAAGGCTATCAGGGTTTCTATCATCTTAAGTCTGCCAAAATGGGCGTGGCGAAAACGCAACTGGATTACTTGATCCGCGATTTTGAACGTGAGGGCTTACAAGCTCGCAAAGCGTTTTTGCAGCAAACGGTGGACGAGTTAAACCGTCAACTCAAGAAAGGCCATGTGGAGTTAGTGGTCAACGACTGCTATGCCAACATGAAAGAGATGATTGAACCGCATCCGCACATCATTGAGTTAGCGAAAACAGCGATGGAAGCGTGCGATGTACAGCCGCTGATCAAACCGATTCGTGGTGGGACTGATGGCGCACGTTTGTCATTCATGGGGTTGCCATGTCCGAACATTTTTACTGGTGGCTACAATTTCCACGGTATTCATGAGTTCATTACCATTGAAGGCATGGAACAGGCGGTTCGAGTGATTGTGAAACTGGCGGAAAATACCGCGCATCATTATCGATAATTGTCTTCATCTTCTTCTATTCCGGCGCCGCTTTGCCTCTGTAAAGCGGCGCTTTGTTTTGTGGCGGAATCTCTTGATGCCCACGTTTATTCAACTGCCTGCGCACTAGTTAAGCGGGATCGGGATAAACCTTTGACAGGGCGCATAGAACGAGCAGCCTGTGCCGACACTCCCGCGTTACTTGGTTACAATGCCCCAAATTTGAATTAATCACAGCGTTTAATCATCCGCAGAGATGAATGGCAGTCGCTGTGCACAGAAAGTAGGAGAAGGTAATGGAGAAGCTCAACGCGGTTATCGATTATCTGCTGACACACAAACTTATATTTACACTCATCATTTTACTGTTTGCGGTGTTCATGCGCAGGGTTGCGCTGTCGCAGATCCGTGGCGATGCGGCATTTTTAACCGAACATCAACGGAAATGGATGTCGAGTACCAAAAACGGTACCTTTGCTGCCACTCTGTTTGTGCTGTTTGTCTTGTGGCAACCGGAGATCAGCCAGTTTGCGTTGTCTGTTACCGCGATAGCCGTGGCTATTGTGGTTGCGTCCAAAGAGATCATCCTCTGTTTTACCGGTTCGATTCAGCGCGCCAGCTCGCGCTCATTCCGCATTGGCGACTGGATTGAAGTCGGCAAACTGAGCGGCGAAGTGATTGAGCACAACATGATGGCGACGGTGATTCAGGAAATCGACCTGCAACATGGCCAGTATCATTACACCGGCAAGACGGCGACGTTGCCGAACAGCATGTTTTTTACCTTTCCGGTCAAAAACCTCAATTTTATGAAACGCTACGTATTTCATAACTTCACGGTGGTGGTGCCGGAATTTGTGAATCTTTATCCGTTAGTGCCTGTCATGCATGAACGGATTGAAGAGCACTTCTCGCACTTTATTGATGTCGCGCGCCGCTACAACAGCATGATTGAAAAGCACGCTGGCGTGGATTTGCCGAATGCCGAGCCACACATCGACATTACCAGTGCGCCGGCAGGAGAGCAGATTGTGCACTTCATGATTTTCTGTCCGACCGAGCGTGCAACGCATCTTGAGCAGTTGATTCGCCGTGATTTTATGGAAGAGTACGAGCGAGCGTTTCCACGCCAGCCGACTCTCGCAGAGCCTTCAGCTGCGGCCTGATTTGATTGGCGATAAAAACAAAAGGGATAACCGATGTTATCCCTTTTTTGTGCGCATTCTGTGAGGTTAATTCTGCTCAATCTTGTGTGTTTTCGTCACATTCAGCCCAAGACGTTTGGCAAGGCGAGTCAGGTTTGCCCGATCAATTTGGAGCAGGCGACCCGCTTTCGCCCAGTTAAAATCGGCTTGAGTCAGCGCTTCACTGACTAAGCGACGCTGAAAATCATCGGTGGCATCACGCAATCCCTTCGACAGATCAACCGCCGGCTCGGCTGCCGCTTTCACCGCCGTTTTCGCTGGGGTATGAGCTTCGCCTTCCAGTACACCGATATCTTCGGCGCTGACGGTGATCAGCGTCTGCATCGGATGCTTGGCACGCGCTTTTAATGCAGCGCGGTTGATGACGTGCTCCAGTTCGCGCACGTTGCCAGGCCAAGAGTAGTAGATCAGTTGGCTGAGCGCTTCCTGATGAATTTTGAGTTGCACGATGCCGAGTTTACGCCGTGCCACTTCGAGGAAATAACCAGCCAGCAATGTGACATCGCCATTACGTTCGCGCAGTGCCGGAACGTGAATAGGATACACACTCAGGCGATGGTAGAGGTCCGCGCGGAAGCGGCCCGCTTCAACTTCCTGTTTTAAGTCGCGGTTGGTCGCGGCAAGAATACGCACGTTGATGGTCTGCACCTGATCTTGACCCACCGGCTGAATCTCGTTGTTCTGCAGCGCACGCAAGATTTTACTTTGTGCCGCCAGTGGCAGTTCGCCGATCTCATCCAGAAACAGGGTGCCGCCGTCTGCCAACGCAAACTTCCCGAGACGATGGCGATCGGCGCCGGTAAAAGCGCCTTTGACGTGACCAAACAATTCGCTTTCAACCAAATTTTCCGGAATGGCGGCGCAGTTAACGTAAATCAACGGTTGGCGTTTACGCGGTGACAGATGATGGATGGTGCGCGCCACCAGCTCTTTACCCACGCCAGTTTCACCGTGAATCAGAATATTAAAGTTGGACGGCGCGACGACTTCCAAATCGGCTTTCATTACTTGCATGGCGTCACTGGACCCAATAATTTCGCCACCATCACGTTCCCACGCTTCTTCATTGAGCTCTTCCAGACGCTGCTGGGTCTGCTTTGCCTGCGCTTCGAGCTGAGAAAAGGTCAGCGCCATTTTTAGGGTCGAAGCGGCGATGGCGGATAACACTTCCAGGCTGCGCAGCGGAATATGTTCAAACGCGTTGGTCGTCAGGCTGTCGAGCGTCAGTACGCCGAGCAGTTTGTCTCCGAAAATCAGCGGCAACCCCATGCAGGAGTGCATTGGCAGGTCATCATCGTGATCCATCAGCAGGCCGTCAAACGGGTCGGGCAGTGTGCTGTCGGCGTCAAAGCGTACCGGAGTCGTTGAGGCGCAGATTTGATTCAGACGCGGGTGTTCATGAATGAGAAAACGACGTCCGAGGGTATCGCGGGTCAAGCCCTGCATCGCCAGCGGCACCAGCGTGTCGCCCTGTAGCGACATCAACGCCACGCAGTCGCATTGAATCGTCTTTCGCACCGCATCCAACAATCGGTTGAAACGGTCTTCATCATTGAGCCCGCTCGCCAGGCCGATGGTCATATCGACCAGCGTCGAAATAGAAAAATCCTGCATTCTAGAGTCCAAATGTTCGTTTTGGATAGTTTAGTGTCAAAGTGACCTGATTGAAAAGAGTTAATTTGACTCATTGCTTGTGATTGAAATTAAATCAAATTATTAAAAATCAATAAGATATGAATTGGTACGGATAGTGCAATATCAGATTCAGAAAGTCATGCTTTGAACCAGACAGAGTGGTCTTTAGCCACCTTACAATTTGTATCCACCTTTGAGGAGAATTGGATCTATGCTCAACAATCATAATATTGCCATCATCAAAAGCACCATTCCTTTGCTTGAGTCCGCAGGTCCTGCGCTGACTCAACATTTTTATCAGCGCATGTTCAGCCACAACCCGAAACTGAAAGACATCTTCAACATGACACACCAAAAAACGGGTCGTCAGAGTGTTGCGCTGTTTGAAGCCATTGCGGCGTACGCCAAGAACATCGAAAACCTTGCCGCGCTGACGGCAGCAGTTGAACGTATTGCGCATAAACATACCAGCTTCAACATTCAGCCAGAACACTACCAAATCGTGGGCCATCATCTGATTGAAACCCTGCGTGAACTGGCGCCTGACGCATTCACACAAGAAGTGGAAGAAGCGTGGACGGCAGCCTATCTGTTCCTGGCCAAAGTGTTTATTGACCGGGAAGGCGAACTGTATTTGCAGCGCAAACAAGCCGTCGGTGGTTGGGCGAATGCGCGCGAATTTGTCGTTGCAGAAAAACGAGTGGAATCGGAGCTGGTGACCAGTTTCATTCTGGCACCAAAAGATGGCGGGTCTGTCTTGGATTATCAGCCGGGTCAGTATATTGGGATTGAAGTAACGCCAAAGGGTGGTCAGTACAAAGAGATCCGTCAGTACTCACTATCACAAGCACCAAATGGTGTGAACTACCGCATTTCAGTTAAGCGTGAAGGTGTTGGCAGCGAGTTTGAAGGTTTGGTATCAAATCACCTGCATGACCATGTTGAAGAGGGGGATAGTGTCTCGCTATACGCTCCAGCTGGTGATTTCTTCTATGTTGAGCGTGATCGCCCGGTGGTCCTGATTTCTGCTGGTGTGGGCGCGACACCCGTTCAGGCCATGCTGCAAACTCTGGCTCAGGGTGAGAAACAGCAGGTGACTTATCTGCACGCGTGTAACTCGCCTTTGCAGCACTCTTTTGTTGACGAAACTGCAACCCTGATAGCGGCAAAAGGCTGGCAGCAGCATATCTGGTATCTGAATGGTCAACGCGGCGCTTCGCGCTCTGGAGCGATGGATCTCAGTCTGGTTGATCTGCCACTGACAGATGGTGACTTCTATTTGTGTGGCCCACTGGCCTTCATGGAAAGCATCGTGAAACAGCTAATGGCTCTGGGTGTGAGTGGTGAGCGTATTCACTACGAAGTATTTGGCCCGCACGCTACGCTCAATGCCTGATTACTGAGGCATCATCAAGAACACCAAAGGCCCTGCGGGGCCTTTTTTCATGGAAGGATACTAGTAACGGAATGTCGAGACGATACGGTTTTTGCCTTCCGACTTCGCGCTGTAAAGCGCTTTGTCGACTTTACGCAGCGTCGCTTCATAGTCACCGAGATCATGCTGAGCCAGCCCAATACTGATGGATACTGGTGCTTTGATCTCAAAATTAGTGGTCGCGACTTTCGCTCGTGCCTGTTCAGTCAAATGGTAGATATCCTCACTGTCGCCTTCAGTAAGCAGTACTATGAACTCTTCGCCACCCCAGCGTCCAACAATCCCCACACTGGCAAACGACTGGGTGAGCACATCGGCAATTCCTTTCAGGACGTTATCTCCGGCCACGTGTCCGAATTGATCGTTGACCATCTTAAAGTTATCAACGTCAATCATGGCCACATGGAAGGGACGAGTGCTGTTGGCAATGCGGCGCTCAATATAGTGGCGGTTGAACACACCCGTAAGAGAATCGGTCATCGCCAGTTTTTCCAGCTTGAGGCTGGCCTCGTTCATTTTCCGGTATGCATGCAAGCGACTAGCGTCGAAATACCAAATGATGATGGCTAATGTGATCCATACGACCACTAAATTGATGTAGCTGGCAAAGTTATCTTCTGCGGGTTGCCAAACATCCATGTGCGACAGCATGAAGTAGTTAAAGACGGTAAACTGGATGGCAATCGCGGGGAGTGAAATTTTTCTGGGCAGTAATGCAATTGCGACGACTGGCGTGATCAACCCAAAAATTAAAGCGTATTCGCGGTTCCCTTCATCAAACATATAAAAATGGGTCAACAGGAAAATCACGCAGGTGAGCAGTAATGCTGACGCACAAGCCTTTTTCCTAACAAACAGAAGGTATTGGGTATAACAGACAATCGCCAGTGTTGTCAGATGCGCGTATACCAAAGGAGGATAGAAATCGAGAACCGTATTGTAGAACAGGAAAAAGACGTTGTTTGCAGCGAGCAACATCGCCGATGCGCAATTGAGATATATACGCCGGTACTGCTCGTCATCGTTAGTCAGACGAAGGTGGTGGTTGATAAGCCGTGCAATCATTTTTAGTCCAGTAGCCGGTTGCCTGACGTTCTTTTCTCAACAAAGATGTAACAATTTGCTGAAGTGTCCATTTTTTAAGACTGAATTTTTGCGCCCTATGTTGCCGGAAAATCACAAGTTTCTCTAGTTATGATTGTTCCGGCGATTCCAAAAGTTTGATGTCTATTGAAATGTGTGCAATTAGTCTGGTAACGCTTGCAGCAGATCGAAGTTGATCTCGTGGCTGTTGAGGTCACCTTCAACGAATACGGTATGACCCGTAATCATTACCGAGAGGTCAACCGTGCGTTTGGGATTCGCAGCTAAGGCAGTAATTGCTTCAGGGTCAAAGCGCACAATTTCAGCGCTGTGGTAGCCTAGTTTACCTTTGTTCTGTTGCCACCAGATATCTGACTTGGTTTGATAGGTGTAGACTTTTACTACATCGGCCAGGCGGGTCGCCTTTTTCACCCGTTCGACCTCTGGCTCACCTAATTCGATCCAGAGTTCGTTGTGCCCGGCTAAGTCTTGTTGCCAGATGTCCGGCTCGCTGGTGGTCGAAATGCCTTTGGTAAACTGTAGTTGAGGGTGGGCATTAAGACAGTAAGCCAGTACACGTGCCATCATACGCTCTTCGGTTTCTGAAGGGTGGAGTGCCACGGTAAGGTTGAGCGTATCGTAATGATCGCGGTTCATGTCCGTCAGTGCGATGCGGAACTTATAAATGGTTGGTTTCAGTGCCATGAAAACGGCTCACACTTTAACTTTAAGGGATAAGGATTATACGAGCCTGAAAAGTGGGAGGCCCAATAACGAAAATAGCCAGCTAAAAGCTGGCTATTAAAATTCGGAAAGTCTATTACAGAACTTTGATGCTTTCTGCTTGAGGACCTTTTTGGCCTTGAGTGATTACGAACTCAACTTTTTGACCTTCAGCAAGAGTGCGGAAACCGTCACCTTGGATTGCACTGAAGTGAGCAAAAACGTCAGGACCGTTTTCTTGTTTGATGAAGCCGAAGCCTTTAGTTTCGTTGAACCATTTAACGGTACCAGTAACTGGAGTAGACATAGTGTATATCCTAAAAAAATTTAAATATTGTGGCCGATCACGGCGCGGATAGCGTGGAAAAGTAGATTGCTATTGCGTACGACACGACGGGAGTTACAAGTAATCCAACGAATGTGTATACAAAGAACTTCATTTCTAGCTGCTAACGAGTCTAGAGCAATCCGTAGGGTTGTCAATCGAATCTTGATGTCTCTCGAAAAGCTTTTTCAGATTTTGTCAGATTTTATGCTCTATGCGCCATTTCTGTGCAATTGTGTATGTACTCATTCTTAAAAATAGTGGCCCCAGTTCCTCGTAGATGATTGACACGCCAAGATTTCGGCGCAAAATGTGCTACGAAAATGTAATCACATGTTAATGCCAATACAAAGGAGGCGATGATGAGTCATTCATCAAAGATGTCTCGTGACAATCCGGTAATAGAAACCGAGTTTGGTCGCGGTACGATCAAAGACAACGCATTAAAAGCCGTCGTTACCAGTCAGTTGTTCAGACAACGAGTCGAGAAAGCGAAAAAAGGGAAAGGCAGTTTCAGCCGCAAAATGAAACACAGAGGGAAAGAGCCCTATTCAAAAGCCGCTTAAGAGTGACTTTCGAATAGGGCTCTTAACTTAGGGCAACATGATTAACGTTCGATTTTAGGAGAGTAAATCGAATAGGCGGTAATCTGGCCCGCAACGATGGCGGAAAACATAAACAACGCCGATAGGCCAATGCTTGGGATCGGCAGAATCGACTGTTCAAATACCGATTGGCTGGCGCTGATCAACACCCGGCTACCCGGAACCAGAATAATGATCCCCTGAACGATATAGATGGAGCCTGTGAGCTCCATTTTTTTGGCCAGCCAGGTGCCATACAAAGTGATAAGTACGGTCGTTACCCAGGTGCCCACCACCCATCCTGCATCAAAGCCGAGATAAAATGGTCCCCACATCCCCAATACGGCGACGGGCAAACCGAGCAGAATATCTTTCGGGCGTGCATTAAACAGGACACCGATCGATGTCGAGAGCAGGAACAAGCCGAAAATATGCAGGGCCAGCGGTACTTCGTTTTTGTACGTTGTCGCCGGAGCTTGACCCCATATCGCTTCCCCGATGTTTAAACCAATCACAATGCCGACAAAAAGCTTAATGAGCGTCAGCGCACTCTGACCGAATAAACTGGTGCCGGAGACCAGGTCGTTGAACGCCAAACATTCCAATGAGTTCGCAATTGATAATCCGGGGACAAACAGAATCACGGCCGCAACACATAACGCCCAAACCGGAATGGGCAAGCCGGTACTGGCCAGAAATGCCACCAGCACACCAGTAATAAGTGCAGCCACAAATTCCACCGCAATCGCTCGGCGTGAATGGCAAATCAGTTGACTGATCCAAACCAGAAAGCCAAGTAACACGGCGATCATGACCGCTTCCAGCGTACTCCCCACTAACATCAGATAGGCTGGCGGTATTCCCATATTGGCGAGCGCGATGATCCATTTGGGATAACCAATGGGTTCGGGAACCGGTTCATGGCTTGGCTGGTTAATACGGATAATCGTATTGGCCAGCAAGCTGAGGTTAATTGAAGCCGGCTTTAAACGTTTCATGACCACAGCGTTGTTGTCGTCTGGAAACTGGTAGTTGATCGTTGTCGGTGTCGCCTGAATCATCACATCCACCCCATGTTTTTGTGCATAAAACTGGGTGTATTTTTCTACTTTATAAGGGGCGCATCCGCTGCGATGAAGTGTGTCGCCAATCTCAACAATTTTGTCGATTCGATACTGTGACGGCATGAGGTGAAAGTGAGGTTAATCAAAGGTGGCGCAAAAGTAGCAGAGAGCAATCCCTAAGACGAGAACCCTCGCGTTGTTAAATCGGTCAATAGTTTAAAAGTGTGATACAGCTATCTCTTCCGTTCCTCCTCTTTTCTGCAATTTTCAATCTCCGCAATCAGTGCTCCTTTCCATTTTTGCAATCTGAAGTTTTTCGCCGTGGGTTAACTGTGCGCTGATCACAAAATGAAAACATTAGTCATAAAAAAATTATGGTTAATTTTTTGTTTCAAAATGTCATCTTTCGGAAAGATGTCTCGCGCTAAGCTTTGGTAAGTCTAAAAGTGTCTCTCTGCCTAATTTAACGCTTAATTAACAATCGCTTTAGGCCTGAGTTTTGTTCATTTTTTGTTGCTTTTTTGCTCTTGAAATAAAAATTCGATGCGAGAAAATATGCAAAAAGTGAGATTTCAAATTTGAAAGGATGCTTTCTGTAACTAAGGTAGGCAGATTATGAAACTGTTATTGATCATGATGGCATCGGTATCGGCAGGTGTAGCGTCAGCTGAACATTTCCATTCTTTCATGCTTGGCTTATCTGTCGCGGCATTGGCGGTAGGTAGCTGTTACTGGTTTGCGTTTCGCAGCTCTCGTTTCCCTGAACTAGCGGTATTCCTGCTGGTGTGTGGATTGTTGGCGAAAGTGGGTGTCACCGTATTAGGAGTAGCCTGGGGACTGTCGGCGCAACTGATTACCTCGCCATTGGTGTTTGCGTTGTCCTATTTGTTCTTCTCGATTGTCGTGACCTATTTGTGGTTCAGCTATCGAGACAGCATTACAGTGGTGCCCAAACCAACCCTACATCACTAAGCAATTAAAAAAATGGAGGCCGTCAGGCCTCTTTTTTTGTGGCTCATCTCGCGTGTCCTGACGTTCGACTATAGTTCTACAGTCATACCGCTCGTTTCTTTATACACTGTCTGTTGAGTTGTAACTGAAGGATGGTAGAAGTATGGAAACCGCACTGTTTTGGATTGAAAAAAGTGTACTTTTAGTGGGCATTTTGCTGGTGCTGACAGGGATTACCCGATACGGCAAACGCAGTCAGGATTGGAAAGGTGTGGCGACAATGTTTTACAAGCGCGTTCCAATGACCATCGAGGAATACAAGTTATATCGACTCGGGGTTGCGATGGTTGTGTTGGCTATTGTACTACGTATTGTCCTTCTGACTTTATGGCCAAATTACTAACGGATAGGAATCATCCTATTTATCAATAATTAAGGCCGCAATTCTAGCCTCTCTCGCAAATTTAGGTATACACTCTAGGTTAAACCCAAAATGAGAATGAGAAGGTGATGATATGTCGTATTCAGTACTCATCTGCGATGACTCAGCGTTGGCTCGAAAGCAGATGGCACGCTCTCTCCCTGCATCGCTTAATGCAGATATCACCTTTGCCGTACATGGACTGGATGCGCTGAGTATTTTAGAAACTCAGCGCTTTCAGTTGATGTTTCTCGATTTGACGATGCCGGAACTGGATGGTTTCGGCACGTTAGAAGCAATGCGTGATAAAGGCTATACCACTCCTGTGGTGGTGGTGTCCGGCGATATTCAACCCAAAGCGAAAGAACGCGTATTGGCCCTCGGTGCTAAAGCCTTCATTCAAAAACCGATTAATAAAGACGATCTCAATGCGGTTATCCGTACGCTGGTTGAACCGCCCACGCAGCCACGTATCGTTACGCCTATTTCCATTGAACTGCCAGTTCTGCGCCGCCGCGATATTTATATGGAAGTGGCGAACGTTTCTATCGGCCGGGCAGCGGATGCTTTAGCACGTCACTTCGACGTGTTTGTGCAGTTACCTCTGCCAAACGTAAATATTTTTGAAGTGAGTGAACTGCACATGGCACTGCGTGACTTGGCGGATAACGTCCACGTTTCCGGTGTTTGTCAGGGCTTTAGTGGTGAAGGGATTGCCGGGGAAGCCTTAGTTTTGCTGACCGATTCCAGTGTCGCCGATCTGAAAAAACTGATGAAAGTGCCAGCTGATAATGAAGAGTTGGAAGAGCTGGAGCTCATCATGGATGTCTCCAATATTTTGGTCGGGTCTTTTCTGAATGGGTTGGGCGAGCAGGCCGAAGTGCGTTTCTTCCAGAGTTCGCCGGTGCTGCTCGGTCAGCACATTCCAATCGATTCTGTGATTCAGTCAACCGCAGGTTCGTTTAAGAAAACCATGACGTTTGAAGTCAGCTACAACATAGAAGGCACGTCGATCCGCTGCGATCTCTTGTTTATGTTTGTTGATGAATCGCTACCGCTTCTGGACAGCAAACTCGCTTATCTGATGGAGGATTTCTGATGTTGTCGCTTCCTGCAGAATTTGAACAATTTCACTGGATGGTGGATATGGTTCAGAACGTCGATATGGGACTGATTGTCCTCGATCGTGATTACAACGTTCAGGTTTGGAACGGCTTTATGACTCATCACAGTGGTAAGTTAGCGCATGAAGCGATAGGCCAATCCTTGTTTACTCTGTTTCCTGAGATTCATAAAGAGTGGTTCAAACTCAAAACCAAGCCTGTTTACGATTTGGGGTGTCGCAGTTTCATTACCTGGCAGCAGCGTCCGTATCTGTTTAAATGCCGCAATGTGCGTCCGGTGACCCAGCAGGCCGAGTTCATGTATCAAAACATCACGCTCAACCCGATGCGAACGCCGACAGGCAAGGTGAATTCATTATTCTTGTCGATACAGGATGCCACCGCCGAAGCGCTGATGACGTTGCAAGCCAAGTAAATCGCGTCCAAGCAGAAAATTGACAACTAAGCCAAGGTGAACCTTGGCTTTTTTGCATACACTTTAAGTTTATCGTTTTGTATACAGGGACCAAACTGATGCCGTTACCGAAAGTTTTCTATACCGCGCAACAAGTCAAACAAGGTGAAGTGATGGCGGCCAAAACCAAAGGGTTGGAGATGTTCAGCCTAATGGAACGGGCCGGACAGGCGGTGTTTACCGTCGCGTATGCCCAATATCCGGGAACGCATCACTGGCTGGTATGTTGCGGTGGCGGTAACAATGGTGGCGACGGTTATATTGTGGCGTGTCTGGCCCGCTCGCTGGGCGTTCAGGTAACGGTTTGGCAAATAGGGGACCCAGAGCAGCTCAAGGGAGATGCACTTTCTGCCTATTACCACTGGCTGGATCATGGGGGAGAAGTGTATCCGATCGATGAAGTGGTGCCGGATGATGTTGATTTGATCGTCGATGGGCTGCTCGGCACTGGCCTCACGGGTACCGTTCGCGAACCGATGCAGCAATTGATTGATACGCTGAACCGCTGCTCAGCGCCGATTGTCGCAATTGATATTCCGTCAGGGTTATGTGCCAACACTGGTGCGGTTTTGGGCACGTCGATACGCGCTCAGCATACCGTCAGTTTTATCGGGCTGAAACAAGGGTTAGTAACGGGTAAAGCGCGTAACTACGTTGGAGAATTGCACTTTGCCGGGCTGGGGCTGGAAGAAAGCTTTAGCCAGCAAAATGTGCCGACCGTTCAGGCGATCGATCAGAAAACGCTTAAGCAACTGCTGCCCAAGCGAGAACCCTGCTCGCACAAAGGCAGCCATGGCAAAGCTGTGATCGTGGGCGGAAATGACGGTATGGGGGGCGCGGTGATCCTTGCGGCTCAGGCGTGTGCGCGGGTCGGCAGTGGATTAACAACCACGCTGATGCATCCGAGTAATACCGCTCCCATGTTGTCCGCTTGTCCTGAAATCATGGCGGCAGGATGGACTGACGAAGCGATGATCGATGAGCGTCTGCAATGGTGTGATGTGCTGGCGATTGGCCCGGGACTGGGGCGAAATGACACCGCGCTGCAAATGATGCACAAAGTGCAAAAGCAGACCAAACCGAAAGTCATGGACGCTGATGCGCTGCATTTTCTGGCGCAATCCGCAAACTTCGACCAGCAGCGTATTCTGACGCCACATCCGGCAGAAGCGGCCAAACTGATGGATACCAAAGTCTCCAATATCGAGGCGGATCGTTATAACGCGGTGAAAGCGCTGCAGAAAAAATATGGCGGCGTGGTGGTATTGAAAGGGGCCGGGACACTGGTGTGTGATGGCAAAGAAACGTACGTGTGCTTGGCGGGCAATCCGGGAATGGCAACGGGCGGAATGGGCGATGTGCTGACAGGTATTATCGTTTCACTGCTTGCGCAGGGCCTGAGTCTGTTTGAGGCCGCGAAAATGGGCGTTTTGATCCACAGTTTAGCGGCGGATCAAAACGCCAAAGCGTTTGGCGAGCGTGGCTTGCTCGCCAGTGACTTACTGCACCATCTGCGCAGTTTAGTTAATTAGTTCGTTGCCTGACGTCGTGCCTTGCTCAAAGGCCAGTACGTTGTTCAGCGTTGTCTGGGCGATATTGTGCAGGGCATCTTCGGTCAGAAACGCCTGATGGCCAGTAAACAGTACGTTGTGACACGCTGACAGGCGACGGAACACATCGTCGACAATGACATCGTTCGACTTGTCCTGGAAGAACAGATCTTTCTCGTTATCGTACACATCCAACCCCAGTGCGCCGATACGACCTCGTTTCAACGCTTCAATCGCGGCAACCGAATCCAGCAGTTCACCTCGACTGGTGTTGATGATCATCACGCCGTCTTTCATTTGATTGAACGCATTTTCATCCAGCAGATGGTAGTTCTCTTTCGTCATCGGACAGTGCAGGGTAATGATGTCGCTTTGGGCGAACAGCTCTGGCAGCGACACGTACTTTGCGCCGATTTCAATCGCCAGCGGGTTCTCATACGGATCGAAACACAAAATGTTCATGCCCAGCCCTTTGAGAATACGCATGGCCGCGATGCCAATTTTACCTGAGCCAATAACGCCGACGGTTTTACCATAAAAGTTAAAACCGACCAGGCCTTCCAAAGAGAAGTTCGCGTCACGGGTACGCTGATACGCTTTGTGGTAGCGGCGGTTCAGACACATCATCAGACCAATGGCATGTTCCGCAACAGCTTCCGGTGAATAAGCCGGAACACGCACCACTTGCATACCAATGCGTTTAGCGGCATCCAGATCAACCTTGTCGAAACCTGCACAGCGCATCGCAACAAGGCGGGTACCCCCTTGATACAGTTCAGTCAGAACATCTTCACTCAGATCATCGTTCACAAAGGCACATACAGCTTTACAGCCTTTGGCCATTTTGGCGGTTTTCTTCGTTAGACGAAAATCATGGAAATGGAGCGTGAACGCGTTTTTGTCGACGATTTTTTTGAATGAGGTTTCGTCGTAAGTTTTTGCGCTGAAGAAAGCGATATCGATCATAGCAGTCTCCTTAAATAAGACCTGACTTCAAATAATTATCGCTATAGTTAAACGGATGGTGGCAAAAATAAACCATAAGTTTTGTATGTGAACAAAGGCTGAGCGGTGGTCGCTCGCCTTTTGTTCAAATTGAGGGAAAACACTACATTCTAAAGCGCGCACCCACACTGAATGAGGTACTGGAGTAACCTTTATCAAGGTCTTGGTAACTGACTTCAGCGGTAAACTCAAGGTTCGGATTCAATCCGGTGGCGACGCGAGCGCCAGCACTCACATAGGGATTAACGCCCGAATGTGTCGAGGAGGTTTCCGGCACGGCGCTGACATTCGTTTCTTCCAACTGCGTATAGGCAAAGCCGCCGCGCGCGTAGAGTGTGGCGTATCGGGTGACTGGCGCCTCGGCGCGAATACCGCCGTAGAAACTGTCGTATTTGGTTTCGATGGCATTGCCGTTGCCATCGCGCAGTTTTGCGGTGCTCGACATCGTGCCGTTATAGCCCAAATCTACGCCCATGAACGGCGAAAAGTAGTAGCTGTAGCCGACGGTCGTGGTAAATACCTGATCACTGCTGTGACCGTTATCTAAGGTGGTATAACCTGCATCAACGTTGAACTGATGCTGGCTGTTGGTGGCGGCAAAAGTTGGCATGGCGGCAAACAGTGTTGCCAGCGTTATCCCGGCGATCATGGGTTTTATCATTGTTGTTCTCCACTGCTGTTTCATAGAAGTTAGCCAAAACCAGGTATTTGGCGCTGCTAACTTCCGGTGAAGGAATTAGCGATAGTTAAACCTTAGCAAGGTTTACACCGTTTCAGAGGCTTTCGAAGCAGAGAGAAGAAAATGTGTGATCAGCGAAATATCGCCGTCATAATTTGTGGTGTTTTGCTGCCATTTGTCCGTTTGAACATGAGACATCAGTCTCACTTTTAGATTTCCTCACTCAGAGTGAACGTTTGCGGTGAACGTTTTCCTAGAGCAGTTTAATAAGTAGGTTCTAATTAACTCACTGAATATTAAGTGTTAAATCTGATATTTAGGCGCAGGGGAGAGAAAGGAGTGCGAACAGGTATGAAATCTTCGACAGGGTAACACAAAAAAAAGTCAAATATCAGACTTGCCGGAAAGAAATCGCGGCCTATAATGCTGAAAACCGGAGCGTCTGCCAACGCTCCGGTTTTTTTGTGTCCGAAAAGTACCAAAGTCTGCCAACCGCGGTACTACGCACTCTGCAAAAGAGACACAAACTGTGAATCAATCAAGGAATTACACAATGCGTATCGAACAAGAACTTAAGTTGGGTTTTAAAGATGTCCTGTTTCGCCCGAAACGTTCAACCCTGAAAAGCCGTTCTCAAGTAAATTTAACCCGCGAGTTTACCTTCAAGCATAGTGGTCGTCAATGGTCCGGTGTGCCAGTCATTGCGGCGAATATGGACTCAGTGGGCAGCTTTGCGATGGCCAAAGCACTGGCTGAGCATGGTGTAATGACCGCAGTCCACAAACACTACACCGTTGAAGATTGGGCTGAGTTTGCGAAAACCGCAGATAAAGCCACCCTGAACAACGTGATGGTGTCTACCGGTACTTCCGACGCAGACTTCCAAAAAACCCAAGACATCATGGCGCTGTCAGATGAATTCATCTTCATCTGTATCGACATTGCCAACGGTTACTCAGAACATCTGGTTGAGTACGTTGAACGAGTGCGCGCAGCCTTCCCGGATAAAGTGATCTCAGCAGGCAACGTCGTGACAGGCGATATGTGTGAAGAGCTGATTCTTGCAGGCGCAGACATCGTCAAAGTCGGCATTGGCCCAGGCTCTGTGTGTACCACTCGCGTCAAAACTGGTGTCGGTTATCCGCAACTGTCTGCCATCATTGAGTGTGCTGATGCGGCACACGGCCTTGGCGGCACCATCATCGGTGACGGTGGCTGTTCATGTGCAGGCGATGTCTCTAAAGCCTTCGGTGGCGGCGCAGATTTCGTCATGCTGGGCGGCATGCTGGCTGGTCACGAAGAGTCAGGCGGCGAAGTCATCGAAAAAGACGGCGAGAAGTTCATGAAGTTCTACGGCATGTCTTCTAAGAGCGCGATGGACAAACACTCTGGCGGCGTAGCGGGCTACCGCGCAGCTGAAGGAAAAACCGTCCTGTTGCCATATCGTGGCAGCGTGCACGGCACTATTCAAGACATCCTCGGCGGTGTGCGTTCAACCTGTACCTACGTAGGCGCAGCAAAGCTCAAAGAGCTAACAAAGCGTACTACCTTCATCCGCGTACAAGAGCAAGAGAACAACGTATTCGGTAAAGAGTGATCGTAAGATTACTCGGAAAATACGAACTATTGAGAGCCGCTTTTTAGTGGCTCTTTTTTTACGTCAAAAAAGGGAAGTGGCGACAAAGTGGCGACAGAACCTCAACTTTTTTGTGGCGGCAGTCAGCGAGGCGATAGGGTTTAGGGAAATTGCTTCCGTCAGGTGATCTGGAGCGAAGTGCGCGTAGCGCATTGTCATACTGAGATCTGCGTGGCCGAGAATGTCACGTAGGACGAGGATATTGCCACCATTCATCATGAAGTGGCTGGCAAAGGTATGACGAAGAATGTAGCAGGCGGTCAAATTTAAGACGACTCACAATGGCTGATGCGTATAACAGAGGCTATGCTTGAGCACTCTGACCCAAACGTAACGATCAAAAATGCACAACTTAGAATTCAGACAATGCGACGAAACTAGTCCTTATTGGCAGGACGTTGAACGTCTGTTTCAAGGTGAATGGTCCGAATTCCGTTTTCGCGATACTTATAAGCCGGATGTCCAACTTCCACCTGTCATCATGGTGCTCAGTCAAAACACAGTGATTGGTGGGCTGGCTTATTCCTATTATCAGGAGCCGAATCAGGTCGCTGATGTCATTTGGATCAATGCCGTCTCTGTTTCTCCACCGTGGCGGAGAAAGGGGATTGCCAGTGAACTGATTTGTCTGGGCGTCAGCCAAGTTTCCTCTTTCAACCAGCGTCATCTTTACGTTTACACTAACCTTCCATCACTCTATTCGCGTTTAGGTTGGACGGTAGTCGATACGGAATGTGAACCGAATCATTGTGTTATGCGTATCTCCCTAGAATCTGAGCCACATCAACAAGTCATCCGTTGACTCTGAATTTCATCGTTCCAATCACTTTTGTTGCTCAACTAGTGCAATGTTACTCGCGCGTTGTCACTCAACTGTCATGTTTAAAATTTAATATATGGAAATTCGTATATATGACTTTTCATATGTTTATTTCAGCGTTAGAGTACCGACATGGCTGCGCTGGCTTATAGTGAAAGAACGGACAGTGCGCATGGGCGAAAACTAAGTGTTCGGAGGAAAAATGGGTCTGTTTGAACGTTATCTGACCGTTTGGGTCGGGTTGGCTATTTTGGGTGGCATTGCATTGGGCAGTCTGGCGCCTCAAGCGTTTGCAGCGATTGCAGGCCTTGAGCTGGCACACGTGAACATCGTGATCGCGGTGTTAATTTGGTTGATGATCTTTCCAATGATGGTGCAGATTGATTTCTCCTCTCTGAAAGATGTTGGTAAGAAGCCGAAAGGTCTGGTCCTGACTCTGGTGATCAACTGGTTGGTCAAGCCGTTCACCATGGCGTTATTGGGTTGGTTGTTCTTTAAGGAGCTATTTGCTGACTGGGTCGATCCGCAAACCGCGAGCGAATACATCGCAGGCATGATTCTGCTGGGTGTTGCGCCATGTACGGCGATGGTGTTTGTCTGGAGTCAGTTAACCAAAGGCGATGCAAACTACACGCTGGTGCAGGTTTCAATAAACGACATCATCATGATCTTTGCGTTTGCGCCGATTGCTGGCTTTCTGCTTGGCGTCACCGACATTACGGTGCCGTGGGACACACTGTTGCTCTCGGTAGTGTTGTACGTGTTGATTCCACTGTTGGCAGGAGCTGTCGCTCGTC
This sequence comes from Vibrio sp. bablab_jr001, assembly GCF_016464285.1. Classification (NCBI taxonomy): domain Bacteria; kingdom Pseudomonadati; phylum Pseudomonadota; class Gammaproteobacteria; order Vibrionales; family Vibrionaceae; genus Vibrio; species Vibrio sp. bablab_jr001. The sequence continues at coordinate 242,109 of NZ_JACDWZ010000102.1, read as the reverse complement.
AAAAGCTGGATAAAGCCAATGACCACTCAACGCTGAATCGTTTCCTGGCGACGATGAAACCGTGGTCAATCGTAGGTTTGCTGGCAACGGTGGTACTGCTGTTTGGTTTTCAGGCGGAGACCATTCTGGCCCTTCCACAAGCGATTGTGCTGATCGCCATTCCTCTGCTGATTCAGACCTACACCATTTTCGCCATTGCTTATTGGGCGGCTAAGCGCTTGAAGCTTCCTCATAATGTGGCAGCACCAGCTTGTATGATTGGTACGTCGAACTTCTTTGAGCTGGCGGTGGCGGTTGCGGTGTCGCTGTTTGGTCTTCATTCTGGTGCGGCATTAGCAACTGTAGTGGGGGTGCTGGTGGAAGTGCCGGTGATGCTGTCGCTGGTTTGGTTTGCGAACCGTACCCGTGGCTGGTTTGACGTGACGGAATCATCCCAATGATCGTTATTCACCATAACCCGGATTGTGGAACGTCACGCAACGTACTGGCGATTATCGAGAAGGCGGGGTATGAGCCTGTGATCGTCGACTATCTGCAAGAAGGATGGAGCCGTTCGCAGTTGCTGGCACTGTTTGCCGCCGCCGATCTCACACCTCGATCAGCGCTGCGTACCACCAAATCTCCGGCGCAGGAACTGGGTTTGCTCGCTGAAGATGTGAGTGACGCGCAGATTCTCGATGCCATGCTGCGTTATCCGGTGTTGGTCAATCGGCCGATTGTCTGCTCACCGAAAGGGGTTAAGTTGTGCCGGCCTAGTGAATCGGTACTGGATTTACTCGATAGGTGGCCGGCCGGCCCTTTGTGCAAAGAAGATGGCGAACTGATTCTGGATGCTTCCGGCCACCGAGTAGTGTGATTTCACGTTCGCAAACCACGTTATGACGCGATACAACGCTGACACCTTCCGGCTACAAAATCAGGCCGGATGGCGAAGATTGAATCGCGTCAACCCACATATCTGCACCGCCCACCTGCACACCCAATACATCTAATGTGGGAAGCAGTATTCCGCTCAGAACACCACTCAACACGTTGCCTAATGTCAGGCTCAGTACGCTCGATAACGCAGTTGTCAACGGAGTTAACACCGCATTGAGAATTAACGAGTTTGGTACTTCTATCGATAGATTGATTTCGGTATCAAACAGTGTGCCTCGGTTGATGGTGGAGGTTTGCGGCAGCTGCGCGAGCGAAATGGTTTGGGTTGCGGTGACGGGATCTTCATTATTCACCGCGATTTGAGCGGTCACGACGATGGGCGAACTGACCAGCGGAATGTAAATGCTGATGGTCAGAGGTTCAACGCTGACATCAACCAGCGAACTCTCTGTTGCGAACTCCGCTTCGGAACTGCTCGGAGAGCGGCTGACGCCCACCAATGTGGCGGTCGATTTGGACGCATTCGCCTCAATTTTTAACGGGCTGACAACCACATTGGCAAGCCCAAGACTGACCACCGATAAAGCAGAGGTGATGTCATCGACAATATCAAGATCGGCCGATAGCGATAAATCCACCTGTGAGTTGGAGATGCTGGGCTCTTTGCTTTCAATGACTGGCAATGTGGCGATAGTGAATGAGGGCGGCGTGATGACGTCGGTGGCGAGAGCGATACTGGCGACGTTGGGCACTGAAACCCCTAACGCCGGAACATCGATAAAATGACTGTTGTCTGAGGCGAAGATGGACGCTTTGACCAGAGACAGTGCGTTGATGGACGATTCAAACGCCGCGCCATCGGTGTTGGTTTCGGAGAGCGCCACGATATCGCCCAGCACGATGTCGGGTACGGTCTCTACCAGCGCCAATTGATTGATCAGCAGGTTAATGCCATTCGGATAATCGCCATCGCTGCTCAGCACATCGGCGTAAGCATTGAGAATATCGAGCAGAGAAATACTCGATTCCAACACCTCTTGGGTTGTGCCTAAACTCAGATCTACTGCTAACGTGCTGAGCAGAGTACCTAATTTGACCGAGCTGTTTGCCAGACCATTGTAATCGGCAACATCGAGATCGAGCGTTGTGCCGAGCACATTGCCCAGCAGGCTGTTGAGAAGTCCCGCTTCGGTTTCCGTCGATACGGTCTTTGAACCGACGCCAAAACTGATCACGCCCGATTTCTGAACTGCCGCTTCGGCGTACAACGTCATCGTCCGGTTATTGAACAGCCCACCTGCGACCATGCTTTCCGGGACTTTTTTTGTGACGACCACTTTGGCCGTAGGATAACCGTTGTCGGCGGTTGCGCTGGTGTCGATCACCCAGCGTCCATCGACGATTTTTGCCGTGCCGTATTCGATCGTCAGCTTGTCGATTTTGTCGCTAAAAAGCGAGGCAACCGTCTGTTCGGCTTCCGCTTTCTGATTCGGGTCCAAAAAATAGGGGCTGCTCACGCCGAGTTCAGTTGCGGCTAAATCGGCGATCGATTGCAGTTGTTGGCGTTGAAAAGCCAGCCTTGCCGTGTCGAGTGCCACGGAGGTGAATATGACCAGGCTCAGCAGCGCGGCGGCGAGCCAGAGTGTCACGGCACCAGACTGAGCTTTAAGCGTCATTATTTCTCTCCGAATTCACTCTTAATGAATTTGTCCGGCAGCTCATGGCTAAAGGTTTTGATGGCCCGTTGCTGGCTGGCTTTGGCTGCTTCGGGAGATAGGGTGTCCTGATAGCTGGTGGCCATCATATTCTCTCTTTGGATTTGCAGCCAAATTTGCGTTTCTTTGGTTTCTGGCATTTTCATACCTTTGGTTTCCGGACGTTGCTGAGCAGCCGAAGCGTGAGTGGACAATACACACAACAGAGCCATCAGTAGGTTGAGTTTCATTTGCTCGTCTCCAGATTTTTAATCGGGTTGAAGGTATTAAGAGCGTTCGCCAGTTTCTGACTTTCGACCTGATCCCAGCCATAACGTCTGGTGAGGCTTTCCGCTGCTTTTAAGTCCTGACCGCGTGCCAACGCCAGCCAGAGATTTTTGGCTGCTTTTTGGTTGTTTGGATTGAGTTCTAACGCGGTCAGAAACTCTTTTTTGGCCACGTCGACTTCATCAATCAGCAACATATAAAAGCCGTAGTCGTTGCGAATGTCTGAGTTGGCGGGTTCCATATCCACCGCAAAGCGCAGCCAGTGGCCGGACTCTTTGTATTTTTTCTGATACGCGGTCAGCAATCCCAAGCCGTGAGCGGCCTGGCCTTTCATGCAGCTATTGAGCAAACTGGTGTATTTCTTATTGGCCTCGTCCCACTGGTTTGTTTTCAGCAGGGCTTTGGCTTCCAGTGCCGTTTTGGTTACGTAACTGCCTTCGATTTTTTGCAGCATAGCCAGCGCGGAGTAGTAGTTTTGGTTGGCGAAGGCTTGCTGTGCCATCGAGAGTTGCATGCCGGTCGATTGTGAGAATTTCTCACCACACAACCCCGGCGCTTGAGTATATTGCGTCTCTTTCGGGGCTGAGGTACAGGCACCCAAAGCGAGAGTGAAAATCACGAATAGTCGTCTCATTTAGCCTCCAAAAGCTGCCAGCAGAGCCAACGCTGCCGGGCCACCTAACACGATGAATAGAGCGGGGAACATCAGAGTCATCATCGCTACCGAGATTTTTCCCGACATCTTGGTGACCTTCTCTTGTAGCGCCACGCGCTTGCGTTCATAAATCAGCTCCGCCAGTGACTGAAATGATGTTTTCAGCCCGCCACCGGTTTCTGAACCTTGCGAGAGCATCGACAACAGATCCTGAAGTCCGGACGACAGCGTCATCGTGGCCATGTCGCGGAACACCCATTCACGGTTCTGGCCCGCTTCAATCCGGGCGATGATGAGCGCGATGTCTTTGTTCATTTCCGGCGTCAGATGGCGGGCTTCTTTGTGATACGCCTTAAGCAGGCTTTCAAGCGACAGCCCGACCTGCCATAAGATGGCCATCATGTGCACCGCGGTCAGCATCTCCTCATCAATGATGCGGGCACGTTTGTGCGCCTGCATGCGAATCCAGCGAATGGATACCAGCGCGCCGATTGCCATAAACAGGGCGTAGTACAAAAATGTACGCTGAAACGAGGTGGAGAAAAGATATTGCTGCCCCGTCAGGATCAGAAACAACCCGCTCCAGACCAGAAACATTTTGAACAGACACAGGATCTGTTGTCGGCTGCTGATGTAGCCCGCCTGACGCATGGCGACCACGATTTGCGACAGCGACTTCTGGTGTTGCTGTTTTGATTTTCCCCACCATTTTTGCGAGTGCATCAACAGGTGCTCTTTGGTGCTGCCGGTTTTTTTGTCTGCACCCACGGTGATCGATGTCTGCCCGACATATTTGCGCGAATAGTGAAAGCAAAGTGAGGCACACACCATACAGATAGAAGCGATAAAGAAGTAAAAAGCGCCTGCCATGTTCTCTTCTCCCGACTATAAGCTGCGAAACATTCGCCAAATGACGATAACGCCGATGATTTGCAGTGAAATCCCTAAGATGAGCGCATGACGGCCACTCTCGGAATACCACATGTTGATCAACAGCTCAGGGTTCTGGGTCATCATGTACGCGCTGACGAGCAGCGGTGCACTGCCGATGACCCATGCGGTGATGCGGGTTTCGCCCGTGATGGATTTGAGTTCCCGGCGGCTGAGATCTTGCTGACGAAGCAGCTTCACCAAGCTTTCCAGAGAATCCGTAATACTGCCGCCATAGCGAGAATTGATGCTGAATATGGAACCCAGCAGATAGAACGCTTCGACACCGGTAATGGCGCTCTCTTTCTCGAACGCATGTTGTAGCTCGACCCCCACCGTCTGACGGTGGCTGACCCGCTGCAACACGTCTTTTAGCGGGCTGGTGGTGGCGCGAGCGGATTGCTCAACCGCCTGAGTTATACTCAGCCCGACTTTGATACGGCGGTTCACCTGATCAACAAACGACGGCAGCTGCTGGACCAACCGCAGCTTGATGTTGTTGCGGCGAATTTGCGCAATGGTCAGGGCGACCGTAATACAAAAGAGAAAACTGATGGCAAACCCGGTGATGCCCAAAATAAAGGCGCACAACAGGCTAAACATCACGATACCACCCAACATCAGCAGGTTTTTGAAGGGCGAACGACTGAAACCGAGTTTTTGCAGCCGTTCGGCAACAGGGTGATGCTGGCCCAGTTTCTGCTTTGCCAGCGTCGCCAGCAGAGTCGATTGCGGTGTTCCCAACACGTCTTTGGACTCCCGCTTAGACCACACAAAGCAGAGGTAAGCGGGAAGGCAAAACGCCAGCCCAAGCAGCAGATACTCGTTCACCATATCTGCTCCTCAAGTTTGACGGTCAGCTCTTCCGACGGATCTTTTAACGCCTTGAACTGGCGTTTGGTTCGCACGTACTGGAACAGCGTCTGAGTGTTAATGTTCGCTGCCTGCACATCGGTTACTTCCACAATTTCAGAGATCACTCGTTTGCCGCTGGGCAGACGAATGACCTGCACAATCATGTCGACTGCTGAAGAGACCACTTTGCGAATGAACGTTTCGCTGGAGCGAAAACCGGTCAGCGTCACCATCATTTCGAGGCGAAGCAGCGCATCTCGCGGTGAGTTGGCATGCAGCGTACTCATCGAACCGAGGTGGCCTGTGTTCATTGCCTGCAGCATATCCAGCACTTCGCCGCCGCGACTTTCGCCAAGAATGATGCGATCCGGACGCATACGCAGCGCATTTTTCAGCAATTCGCGTGCGGTCACTTCACCGGCGCCCTCGGAATTGGGCGGGCGGGTTTCCAGACGCACCACATGGCCGTTGCGCAGTTGTAGCTCTGCGGCATCTTCAATCGTGACCACACGTTCATGGGCATGAATGTGCTGGCTCAGTACGTTCAATAACGTTGTCTTGCCCGAACCGGTCGCCCCACTGATCAGAATGTTGAGGCGTGACTGCACACAGCGTTTGAGAAATTCCAGCATCTCCGGCGATAACACTTCATTTGCCAAGAGAAATTCGTCGGTCAGGACATCCTGTTTGAACTTGCGCACCGATAAACAGGCCCCGTCCAGCGCCAAGGGCGGAATGATGGCGTTAATGCGGCTGCCATCGGGAAGGCGGGCATCCACCATCGGATTGGATTCATCAATCCGGCGGCCAAGAGGCGAGAGCATGCGGCGAATCACGCGGATAACGTGTTCGTCGTTGAGAAAGTGGTGATTCACTTGCTCGAGGATGCCGTTACGTTCAACAAAAACGTGTTTCGGGCCGTTGATCAGAATGTCGTTGATGGTGTTGTCTTTCAGCAGGTTTTCGATCGGGCCGTAGCCCATCATCTCATCCACCAATTCGGCGGCCAACACATCAATCGGAGGCGGGTTGGCGATTTTTTCCGAGTCGAGATAGAGCTGAATATAGCTGCTGACAGGCAACAGCAGGTTGCAGCGCTCGGACGATGACATGTCGAAAATGATGCCGTCATCTTCCATCCGTTCCAGCACAAACTGATGCAGTGCCGCTTTCAGTTCCAGATCCAGCGGTTGGTAACCTGAGGATTTCATGGTGTTTAACCAGTCCATGGCGTTCATACAGCACCTTCCTAGCGTCTAATCAGAGAAACCAATGTCTTCAGGTAAGTCATCCGGCTCGGTTTGCAGGAAAACCAGATCGAAGAAGTCAGGCCGATAGTTGCGATAAATTTCGCCGGGCAGTGGCGGCAGGGTGGCTCCTTTGGCGATCGGCTTCACCAGATGCGGCGTTACAACCATCATCAGCTCTTTGTCGTTGGTTTCTAAGCGGCTTGAGCTGAAAAAGGCACCGAGAATCGGAATGTCACCCAAACCGGGGAAGCGGTCGGAGTTTTTCATTGTGCTGCTGCTGATCAGTCCGCTAATGACGAAGGTTTCGCCGTCACCGAGCTGAACCGTGGTATCGGTGCGCCGCACGCTCATACCGGGCACCAAAACACCGCCGGTGCTGACGGCATTGTTGTAGTTGAGTTCGCTCACTTCCGGCGCCACTTTGAGCATGATGCGTTCATCTTTCAACACGGTCGGCGACAGATTCAGCCGCACGCCGAATTCTTTGAATTCAATGGTGATGTCGCCATCGTTGGACGATTTGGGATAGGGAAATTCACCGCCGGCCAGAAATGTGGCCGTATGGCCGGACATGGTCACCAGGCTCGGCTCGGCAAGGGTATAAGCAAAGCCGTTGGCGTTGAGCGCGCTGATGGTGCTGAGAATGCCCTTGGACGCATTGCCGATCACGACATTGAATGAATCCGCCAGCGATGTGAAGTTGTTGCTTGATAGCAACTCACCGGCAAAATTACCGCCGTTCAAAGCCGAGTTGTTCCCGATAGCAAAGGTGGTATTGCCCGATTGTTTTCCGAAAAAGAATCCCGCCTCTTTCAGGGCCGATTTGCTGATTTCCACCACTTTGATGTCGGTTTGTACCTGGACGTTGGAGCTGCTGACCATTGTCGGCACGACACTTATCTGATACTCGTTGGGCTGCTTACTGCCTTTCGGCCACACCAACAGCGAGGTTCGGCCTCCCTGATGGCCGTTGATGAGCAAGGTCGTTTTGCTCAGCACATTGATGGTTGCGATTTTAGGATCAGACACGGCAACGCGCGCGATCTCCTGTCCGTTTAAGGCGAGGCTTTTCTGCGTGTTTTCATCCAGAGTAATGACTTCGGCCGCCATCGCTAACGTAGACGCGAACAATGCAAACAAACTTGTAATAGAAAATGTGGTGATGCGCATTGCAGCCTCCGCTTAGTTTTTCGTCGTGACCATGGAGCGTTCGTTGCCCTGAATCACTTCCACGTAACTGACGGGTTGAGATGGACGTTTGGGCGCGGGTTTCACTTTGGGCGACGCTTTAGGTGCCAGATTGAATTGTTTGAGCTCAACGATATTGGCTCCGCGGTTGAGTGCAGAGGATGACGTGGTTTGAGAAACCGCCACGGTATGAAACAGTGCATTGTTCTCTGCAAAAGAGCTGTCTGGACGGTTGCTCTGCGCCACCTCTTTACTGCCGACAGCGGCAAGTCGAATTTCTCCCGACGCATCGGCGAGCAAAAGAATTGGCGCGATAGACTCATGTACCGCAAGGACAACCGATTTGGCGTGGTCTTCACGTTGGAAGTCATCTTTGCTGGTCTGATTTTCACCAATAGCCAGTACCATCAGGTTTGAGGCGATAGTGCGGGCACTGGTCATTGCCCCGGACTCTTTATTGGGTTTCAGCAGCAGCATTACATCCACAAAGTCACCGGGCTGAAGATAGCCACCGACAGTCAATACTTCACCCGCTTTAATCGCGATGGCGCGGTAGTCTTCTGGTAAATCATCAATCACGGGGCGGTTCGGCGCGAGCAGTTTGGCTGTCAGATAGGTGCCGGGCGCGACTTCTTCTTTCAGGCGCCTTCCGATGGCGATGTCCGGATTCTGGATGAAGCTGTCGTTGAACTGTGGCGTTGATACGGGTTCAATCAAGTCGGTGGTGATGATCGTGCCTTTCTCCGCACCATGAGTGAGCACCCAAGCCTGGTACAGCCGTTCTGGCTGCGTTTGTGGGATGACTTTGGTGGTTTCACGCTTAGCGGTCATGATGCCTGTGATGAAAAAGACTAAACCGATGGCCAGCAAAGCCCCTGCTGCAATTTTGAGCCAGAGTGATTTATCGAACGTCATTTTCATCGGCTTCTCCTAATTCAGTTTCAATACGGCAGATGCCGTAATTTCAGTGGGAAAGACAGAATCATCGCCGGGTATCAGGCCATCGATAATGCTGGTCGGGAGAAAAGGCGTCGTTTGATAGTTGGGTAATGTGATGGTGACTTTGCAGCATCCGCCACTATCGATTGTAGTGATGCTGATTAGCGTATCGGCGGCGGGCAGCGTCACACCAAACAGCTGTCCGGGGCTGGTTCCTTCTCCATGTGTGAACCCCTGTATCACCTCGAGTGCGTTGTTGCGAATAACCTGCGATACATTCCCGAGTACGGTATTGTCGCTGCAGCCGCTGCCCGAATAATCGAAATAACACTCTTCATCGACGTAGGAGATGGATTGGCGAATACTCTCTTTTGCGGCGTGATCAAACAGGCTGGCGGCGAAGAAGATCATCGAATAATGGATCACCGCAAACAGTAAAATCATGATGATAGGCATCAGGCAGACGGTTTCTATCGCGACCGAACCGAGCTGCCTGTTGTGTATCTGATGTATCGTTGTCATTTTGCTTACACCATCCCTGCCAACCCAAAGACGCCTGTTGTAATAAAAATAGCGGGAACAAACGGCGCCTCATTTTTTGTCGAGAATTTTACTGTGCTGTAGAAAATGAATATGGCCAGCGTGATAAATATATAATAAATCATGATATTAAACGGAGAGATGCTGGCTAACCCCAGCAGAATACGGATATCTGCCGCGCCAAATTCCCCTTTAATAAATCCTGGTATTGTCAGAACTAATACTAAGAAGATAGACTTTAATTCAATCAGTGAAAAATTAAAGTCGGAGTCTAATAACAACCAAACTGGAGGGCCTAACATCAATAAATAGCTAATAATATTAGGTACCTTCATGGTTTTTATATCAAACACACTTGCAATAAGCAGCAGCCCTAATTCAAACCAATATAAGCTCATTTATCAGCGTATCGAGTAATTATCCCGCTGTGGTCGGCAGTGCGTTCTTCACACTGGTTAATACCGCTTCGATGCGATCGGCAATGGTGTCATCACCCGTTGAGAATAAGGCAATCGCAATGGCTGCGATGGTAGCGATAATGGCGTACTCAATACCAGAGGCACCTTTATTATCGATTAGGAAAGAGGTAAATACGCACCAAGCCTTAGTAACTAACGTATTGAAATAATTCATTTTAAATCCCTCTAGCACAACGCTTTTATTCTGCCAGTGCTTATCCAAACACTGTCTGAAGATCCACGAAATGAGACAATTTTGTGGCCTTCGTTCAAACTTAAGACTAGGTGTGCCGGCAAGAAAAGTAGACTTTTTTATGTGACGAGTGTCATAAAAAAAGAATGAAACTAGTGGCATTTCAAAAAAAAATCAACCTGTTGTTTTCTTATTTATCAATTGATGAATGATTAATTTTTAAAATAATTAATGACTTAGGTATATAACCACAAAATTAGTGTTTGAATTATGTTGATTTTCATTATTTTTCAGGAGTGATCTTTTTCTGGATTTTTAATTAACCCTTAACGATATTCTATACAGAATATCGTGCTTTGATGGCAATCTTTGCTAAGTATGGCCGATGATAATAAGAAAATATTTGATATTGGTTGGCGTTGATTTTTTCTGTTTATCTCTACTTTTCCCGATGTTGTATTACTTAAACATCGAAAAGTCCTCCAATATTTCGCCTGTTTAATGGCAGTTGTCCTCAATTTATGAATAGAAGAATTGGGGATGATATTGAAGTTATCGACTTATTTTTAAGCCATTTTTATTTCCCAATCGGGTTTGAGCAATGCTCAACAATACGTTAGCCGCTGAAGCGCGTTTACCTCGCTTTAGCGCATCAACCTAAGCGAATCGCCTAGGAAGTATCTGATAAAGGAGAGATACGATGGTCAATGTGTATCGAACTGCGATTGTCACCGCACTGGCCGCATTAGCGGTAGCCGCTTGCAGTGGCAACGGTTCTGTGGCTTCCAATAATTCCGGAAGTTCTCAGGATGTGACGAGTAAAGACGTGACAACGGACACCGCTAATACCAGCAGTCAATCGGACAAAAATCTTGTGTCTGAATCGGGGGGAGTGATTTCACAGAGTCAACTGACCGATACTTTGGACACGATCACGACCGGATCCGGAGATGTGTTGGTTAATCTGGGCGAAGTTGTCAGTGCACTTGGTGATGGTTTACCGCTTGGCACCTCATCGTTAGAGGTGGACAACTCTTACGTCTCAACGACCTTGCAAGGTGCGACGAAAGCGACCACGCAACTGGGTACAACGGTCGTCTCAACGGGGAATGCGATCGCTCAGCTAGACGCGCTCCCTGTGTTTGTTCAGCTCAACAACAAAACAGGTTTACTGACTTATACCGGAGAGACGGTTTCTGATTTGGGGGGCACGGTCGAAAATGTCGGCCAGTGGCTTGAGTATCTCACCTCAGAACAGGGCGGGTTGTACGGCCTGACTGAAGGGGTTTCGGTGATGACGGCTCCGATACTGGTTCAGGTTGGCGACATGATTGATCTCAAAGGTCATGCGCTGGTGATCGTCGATAAACCTCAGGATTTGAAGAGTGCCTTGCCAAGCTTGGTTTATCTCTCTTCTACCAGCCTCAAGCAGGGAACCACGGCGCTGCTGATGAATGCCAATGGCACGGTTGAAAATTTGGGGACGGTATTCGTCGGCGAACACGGTGTGACGGCGCTGCTCTTCAACGAACTGAACCGCGACGATACCACGCTGGCTGCGGTGAAAGATCAGCTGTCAGACAAACTCAGTACCAGCCAGTTGAATGACCTGAATGATCTCGATTTGGGCAGTGGCGGCGGGTTGTATACCGACGTGCAAGGCAATCTGACCTTGGTGACGCAAAGACTGGGTGACGTGCTGAGTTTGGATGCGGGGTTGATTGGTTCACTCGATCTCAATCAATCGCTGCTGAATCTGGATAGCGTCAGTACTTCTTCAACGCCGCTGAAAAGCCTGCTGACCAGTTCGGCACAAAGCCTGACCACCATTGTGGGCTCGCTGACGGGCTCAACGGTCAATACGCTCTCTCTGACCAAAATATCCGACGATGTGTTTACCGACAGCAGTGTCGTGGCATCGGATTCAAGCGAAAAAACTAACTTACTGAATTACCTTAATACTCAGGTGTTATCACCATTACTGGGTAACTGATGTTGTCTGCTTAGATTCGCGGGGCCTGATGCCAGGGCCCCGCAGGAGTAATCAATGGTAAAAAAGAAGCCGCTTTATTTTGCAGGCATCAGCTTGATGTTTGCTTCTGCATCCTCCTGGGCGATTGAGCCTCCACTGCTTGTTAAACCACCTGTTCAACAGGAGCCGGACACAAACCAACCCATTACTGAACTCTCCCCGGTCGAGAAAATAGTCGGCCAGGTTGAGTCGCAAGGTGACAGCACTATCAAAGCCATTCACTTTGTCGGTGGCACCTCACTGGATTTGCAGCTCATTGCGCAGGACGTCAACTTTCTGATTGGGCAGCCATACCAAAAAGATCTGGTACAAATTGCGATTGATAAAGTGTCCGCCCGTTTTCACGACAACGGATTTCCCTTGGCTTTTGCCACCGTCGGCCGCAACGGGTTCGCTGACAGCAAGCTCACCATTACCGTAGTGGAGGGCTATATCATTCGCAGCGAAATCGTTGTTGACGACCCGCATGTTAAAGAGAGGATCGATGATATTCTGGCTGACGTCCTGCAAGAGAAGCCCGCGCGTCAGGAAACGCTGGAACGTGCGATTGCTCTGATTAACGACATTCCCGGGTATCAGTTTACGTTGTCACTGCCAAGGCCTAAAACGCTGTCCGGAGCAACGTCATTTCGCATTGAACAGAAAAACCGAGAGATGATTGAACCCTTTGTCGGCTACGCCATGCAAAAAGATTCCGATAAGAGCATGTCGGTCGGCTTGAGGCTGAACGCTAACCGCTCTTATCTGCAAAGTCTGACGGTGAACGCGCTGGTTCCGATCGACAATCACGACCAACAGTTCTACTCGGCAAACTTCACCCACGCATTAGGCAGTGATGGGTTAAGCAGCGTGCTCAATCTGACTTACTATCAGGACAACGAAGAGAGCGAGTTGCCGATCAACGGCAACCAAGTCTCTATCGACAACAAAATTGAGCGCCAATCGGCCAACTACGACTTGTCTTATCCATTTATCCTCAATAAAAACCAGCGTCTGACGGCGAAAGTAGGATTGCTGTATGAGTCAGAAGACCGGGAATATCATCTTTCATACAACGATACCTATCTCGGGCAACTTGATGATTCCATTCGATACCTTATTGCCTCGCTGTATGTCACTTCGCAGCACACGCAGGAAAATTTTAGTTTCTCGGTCGGTGTGGGCGTGAACCAAAGCGTGCCCAGCGCGTTCGATTACACCAGCGATTTGGGCAACAGCCAGTTGTACGATGACGGTTTTCGTTTTTACGAGATGAATGTGCTCTCTTCTTATCAAATGACCAGTCGCTATCTTGTGTCACTGAGAGGTAATGGCGTATATGCCAGCGAAAGCATCGTGCCTTCTCAGCGGGTTAGCTACGGTGGGGTGAATTTTGCCCGAGGTTATCCCGAAGGAACGCTGGAAGGCGATCGCGGATATGGGGCTGAGTTGAAATTCATGCAGCGAAACAGCCGCAAAAAGTATTATCTCAACCCGTTTATCTTAGTGGACTACGCCAACGCCGAGCAGGAGCGGTTGACACTGCCTTATTCCGAACTGGCGTCCGCTGCGGTCGGGTTTGAGGCTGGCTACAGCCGCAACGTTCATCTCTCGTTTGACTATGCTAAACCGCTGATCGAACACCATCGCTTTACGCGGGATGTGTTTAACCTCAGTTTGCGCTGGAAGTTCTGAGTCGGGTTCATCTTTGCGTCACGGACTAAGTGAATGATGAAAAAGAGAAATGTGGTAGAAAATCTGATTCTACCCCCGCTACTCGTCGCTGTTTTTCTGGTAAGGTGAATCGGTCGACGGCTGCGGCGTGAAAGAGTCGCATTTTTCGCCTTGAGCGCCACACGTCGAGCTGACTCAGTACATCAGTTAAGGAGAACCACATGGTACAAAGAGTGAATTACGATACTTTACCCGAAGCGGTGGGGCCTTACGTGCATGCCACCAAACACAACGAAACTTTGTATCTTTCCGGATTAACGGCGCTTGCTACCAAAGCTCAGGCTGGTGGTTTTCAAGAACAATGTGCCGAGGTTCTTGCACAGATTGAAGGTGTTCTCAAACAAGAAAAACGTTCTAAGGGCGATATCGTGAAAGTGACGATATTTCTCAAAGATATTGCTCAATTGTCGGCGGTCAGAGAGCAACTGTTTGCCTTCTACGACGGACATTTGCCCGCCTGTTCGCTGGTGGAAATCTCCAGCCTGATCCATCCGGATTTGCTGCTGGAAATGGAAGCGATCATCGCTTTGCAAGCTTAGCTCGTTCGTTTCGCTCGCTGGCCTGCCCGCGTTGAGCCAGCGATGCCTGATTTACCTCTTCACATTCATTTCCCCTTTCCTTAATTGGTCAGATTTTGACAAGTCTGACCTGTCAAATTGACTTTTTTTACCCCGGCTCACCCCCTTGATTTTGTGACCGACCTGACAGTTGTTTTCATCTGAATGTTTGATTAAATGTTTGATATTTATGTCAAAAATGAATGTTTTTCACCGTGTGAATGATGTCGTTTGTGCTTTCAATTGATAATTCGGATTGTTCAATTGTCTGTTTATTCTACAAATTGAGTGAAAACTGGTCTTTTGTGACTGTTTACCGAAGAGCACTTTTATTGTGTAATCGGCGCTTTGTTTTTTTGGTCGTTTTCACTAGCAATCTACAACTCACAAGGGAAGAAATGGACACTCAAGCACAATTGCCCCGTCGGGGATTTTGGTCAGGTATGGCGTTATGGAAGAAAATTCTGGTTGGTATGGTCGCGGGTATCGTGGTGGGCGCTCTGATGGGCCCAAGCGCTGCGCTGCTTAAACCCATCGGCACACTGTTTATTAATGCGATCAAAATGCTGATCGTACCGCTGGTTTTCTGTTCATTGATCGTCGGTATCACATCGATGAAAGATACCCGCAAGATGGGCCGTATCGGTGCTAAAGCGATTATCCTTTATCTGGGTACCACCGCGGTGGCGATTGCCATTGGTCTGGCGCTGTCAGCTTTGCTTCAGCCGGGGGCTGGCCTGAATATGGTGGCGAAAGATCTGGATGAAGCAGGTAAAGCTGCGCCGCCTCTGGTCCAAACGCTATTGGCGATGATCCCGCAAAACCCGGTGAACGCTCTGGCGGCGGGTAACATTCTGCAAATCATCGTGTTTGCGATTGGCCTGGGGGTATCTCTGGTACTGGTTGGCGAGAAAGGCGAACCTGCGGTGAAGGTGTTTGAAAGCTTGGCCGAAGCCATGTACAAGCTGACTGAAATCGTGATGAAGCTGGCACCTTACGGCATCTTTGGTCTGATGGCGTGGGTTGCCGGTACGTATGGTCTGGATGTGCTGATGCCGCTGATCAAAGTGATTGCTGCGGTATATATCGGCGCGCTGATCCACATCGGTATTTTCTACAGCGGTCTGTTGACGCTGCTGGGCCGTTTGAACCCAATCCAATACCTGCGCGGCATTTCAAACCCTGCGGCGGTTGCGTTTACCACATCAAGCAGCTCAGGCACTCTGCCTGCGACAATTAAAGCGTCACGTGAAGAGCTGGGCGTATCGGAAGGGGTGTCGAGCTTTGTTCTGCCTCTAGGTGCGACCATCAACATGGACGGCACCGCGCTTTATCAGGGCGTGTGTGCACTGTTTATCGCTCAGGCGTTCGGTGTTGATCTGCAAACGTCGGACTACATCACGATTATCCTGACCGCGACACTGGCATCGATCGGTACTGCCGGTGTTCCGGGTGCGGGTTTGATCATGTTGTCACTGGTGCTGAGCACCGTGGGTCTGCCCATTGAGGGTCTGGCGATTGTCGCTGGTATCGACCGTATTCTGGATATGGCACGCACCACTATCAACATCTGTGGTGACATGATGGTGGCCGTTCTGGTTGCGAAAAGCGAAGGTGAGTTGGACGAACAAACTTACCAAAGCTAACTAAAGTATATAAAAAGCCCCGGACGGTTCCGGGGCTTTTTTATGGGTCAAAACTAACCCAAATGAAAATTTGCTGGCGGTTGAATACCGATGCGTATCAACGTTTGCACTCACTGCAGCGGTAACAATAGTTGCCGTCTATTTTGAAGTGAATCTGCGGATGTTGAAATGAAGATTAAATACAAGTTATCCATTCCTATTATATTGATGGTTTTTACTTTTGGCTTGGTGACCGCATCAAGCATCTACCAGTCCAAACAACAGCGAAAAATCACTCAGGGCCTCAATCAACACATGTATCCTGTGGCGTTCAGCCTTGATGACGCCTACCGCGATCTCTATCAGGTGATGCATGCGGCGCAGGGGGTATTACTCAATCAGGACCAAGCGTCGATCGAGTACTACAGCGCGGAATTTGACGACAACGCCTACAAGGCCGCGCCCAGAATGGCCAAAGTGGCGACGTTGATTGAGCAGCAGTTGCTGCCGTTGTCGGTGCAAGGCGATCTTGATCAGCTCCTTTCGGCAACCCATCGTTGGGTGCAGTTGTATCAGCCAGTGTTTACTCATCCTTATCAGGCTGATCAGTACTACGCAAAGATCCATAACCAACTCGACTCTGAATTTAAGGTCATTCGTAAGCAGCTGAAAACCATCAGTAATCGGCTTGATGACAAAAAGGCGCAGTTGCAGGCAGATTTTGAGCGCAGCCAGCAGGTGGCGCAGCGTATCCTTGAAATCGGTCTGGTGTGTGCACTGCTGAGCGCGATGGCCGCCTTCGCGGTTGCGTTTCGCTTTGTGCTGCAACCGATTCGTAACATTGAACAGGCGATGGTGGATATCGCGTCAGGCGAGGGCGATTTGAAGCAGCGCCTTCCTGAGCAGAGCAATGATGAACTGGGCCACGTTGCCAAAGCGTTCAACCAGTTCGTCTCTCAGATTCACCATACGATGCAAGAAGTGACCAAGCTGAGCGATGCACTGCGGCGGGAAATGCAGGTGATTGTTCACTCTGCGGATCAGGTCAGTGCGTTTTCGCTGGCGCAGCAGCAGGAGAATGATCTAGTCGCCGCCGCCGTGCACGAAATGCAGGCGACCAGTCAGTCGGTGACCGACAGCGCCTGCCAGGCTGCACAATCGAGCCACGAAGCGCATCAGGATGTATCGAGTGCGCAACAAACCGCGAGTGCGACGGTGACTTCCATTAATCAACTGTCGGAACAGATGTTGTGCGCGACAGAAACTATTCATCAACTGGATCAAGAAGTGCTCAATATCGCCTCCGTGTTGGATGTGATTCGCGGTATTGCCGAGCAAACTAACCTGCTGGCACTTAACGCTGCGATTGAAGCCGCGCGGGCTGGGGAGCAGGGCCGAGGCTTTGCGGTGGTGGCCGATGAAGTGCGCAGTCTGGCAAGCCGCACTCAACAAAGCACCGGGCAGATTCAACAGATGATTGAAAGCCTGCAATCCGGCGCTTCACAGGCAGTAAAAGTGATGGCAGACAGTTCAGCGCATCGGGAAAAGGCAATGGAGGAAGTGGAACAAGCCAATGCTTCGCTGCAGCAGATCTCCGCTTCCATCGCGCACATGAATGATATGAATACTCAGATCGCAGCCTCAGCAACCCAGCAAACGACGGTCAGTTCAGAACTGAACGGCAGTATTCAGCATATGGCCGACAATGCCTCGCGCATGGTTGATATGGTGCACGAAACCAAATCCTCGTGTGCAACCCTCAACCTACAATGCACGCAGTTGGATCGATTGGTGAGTCGCTTCAAAGTTTAGTCGGGTTGTCACTCAGAATTAAAGGAAAGGAGATGCTAAAGTGGCGCTGCGTCTGATTTCGGAGAATGTTATGACCGTTCGTTTTATGCTTGCAGAGGATATTCCTGCCGCTGCTTTGGTTCACCAGTCCGCGTTTCCCAGGCAGCGCCATTCGCAGCAGTGGCTGCAGTGTAATTTCAATGCTGCGCCCCGTTATCTCTGTTTTGTCGCGCAGCAGGCCAACGAGATTGTCGGTTACATCATCTGGGTTCAGAAAAGTGGATTCCGGCCGGAAGCCGTGCTGGAACTGGAGCAGTTGGCGGTTGCGCCCGAGCATCAGGGCAAGGGCATTGGACGGGAATTGATCGCCGCTTCGCTGCCTCTGGTCAAAGCGCAATTGAGCAAGCAGGGCTCAACGCTGAAACACATTCTGGTGACCACCCGCGCGGATAACTTCGCGCAGCAGCTCTACCGCGAGACGCTGGGAGCAGAGGTGGAAACCACCATCAGCAACCTTTATTCAGCCGATGAAGTGCTGATGATCGCCCGCAATGTATCGGTGTAAACGACCCGTTACCGAGGAATAAAAAAGAGCCGCATTGCGGCTCTTTTATCAGGCGATCAATGGAAGAAATCGACCTGTTGTTTGAGATGACTCGCCAGTTGAGAAAGCTCATCGGCGCTGTGTGAGGTCTGCGCGGTAGTATCGCGGCTTTCGCTGTTGAGTTGGCTAATTTGCGCTGCGCTTGCGGCCACTTCCTGAGACACTTGCGCTTGCTGCTCGGCGGTCGCGGCAATCGCATCCGACTGCCCAGCGATATCACGAATCTGATCGGCGATAGACTCCAGCGAGGTTCCGGCCTCCTGAGCTTTGTCCAATACCTGGTTGGCGTTGTGCTGGCTCATTTTCATCAGTGACACCGCGTTGCTGGTGGAATCTTTCAGCTTATCAATGATGGTGACCACATCTTTGACCGATACTTGTGTGCGGTGCGCGAGAGTGCGGACTTCGTCTGCCACGACCGCAAAACCTCGACCTTGTTCACCGGCGCGCGCGGCTTCAATGGCGGCGTTGAGCGCCAACAGGTTGGTTTGCTCGGCAATTTCATCGATCATTTTGGTCACCGCATGAATGCTGGCGCTGTCATCGCTGACCTGATTGATCGCCGCCGCCGATTGATCGAGCTGATCGTTGAGCTGGGCGACATCAATGCACACCATTTCCACCACCGACAAACCACTTTGGGTGTTGAGATCCGCTTCGCGTACGTTGCCGGCAATCGCTTCAACCTGCTGCGCGACGGCTTGCGCCGACGTTGCCATCTCTTCAATCGCGGTGACCACCTGCTCAACCTGTTGCTGCTGTGCATCTGCTTGGCGCAGGTTGTGGCGAGCATCGCTCAGCACGCTGCCGGACTGGCTGTGAACCTTATCGCTGGTGCCACGAATATCGCTCACCAGCACATGGAGTTGCGTCGCCATGTCGGCCACACCGTTGGTCAGGCGCACAATTTCATTGGCCGATTGCGCATCCCCTTTGGCAACGCTGAGGCTGACTTCCCCCTGGCTCAAACGCTCCATGTATCCGGTTAACACCGTGAGCGGTTTGGTAGTGCGAATGATGTACAGCGTCACGACCGCAAAGGTGGCTGTCGCAACCAGTGCAGAGATGAGCACGATCAGCTTGAGCAAATCGCGGCTTGCTTTGGTCACTTCCGCGGTATAGGTACCGCCCAATAGTTTCCAGTCCCAGCCGGGGATTTCAGCGTACACCATGTATTTTTCGCTGATGCCGTTTTGTGTCTGGCTCGGGTAGAGAATCAGGCCGCTGGCTTGCTGGAAAATCGCGGAAAACGGCTTGTTTCCCTGTGCGTCGGTGGTGTTGATGATGGAGTTGGAACCGTTTGCCATGGTTGGATGCAGCAGGTACTGGCCACGATGGTCTTCGCTGTTGTCGACCACTACGGTATAGCCGGTGTCACCCCAAGCGACAGCTTTGAGAGTGTCAAAGATGTCCTGCGCCGCTTTCTCGACTGGTAAACCGATGAAGGAGATAGCAATCAGCTCGCCGTTATGGTTTTTAATCGGGGCGTAGTAAGTGATGTAGCGTTGACCGAACAGCGTCACCTGCGCGTAGTAAGGCTGACCACTCATCAGCTTTTGATAACCCGGATGGTCACGGCCCAGTAATGTGCCGATCACCCGGTTACCGGAGTGATCTTTGAGTGATGTGGCAACCCGCAGCCAGTCACCATTGGCAGAAGCAAAAATCGTCGCCACGGCGCCGGTGTCGCGGGTAAAGCTATCCACCACCGTATTGTTGTTGATCAGGCTGACGCCGTTCTGCACGATGTCGTTGACCTCATGTCCCTGGAACTCAACGCTGCTGCTTTGCATTGAGGTGCCATTGAGGTAGCCGTGCTGGAAAGTGGACTCCAGAACCTGCGCGGTTTCCAGATAAGCGTCAAACTGGCCGGCGATGGTTTTCGCCATCGCATCGACTTTGGACTGCTGTTCCTTGAGTGTGGCGTCGAGCAGAATGCGTGACGCGTTGTGATAAACCAGAGCGGCGATGCTGCTGAACGCAATCAGCAGGCATATCGCCATGACAGCACGTAGCTGGAACCCCACGGTTTTATTTTTGTAATAGCGAATCATGGTAAGTCTCTTCTGATGAATATTATTGTTGTTGGTAATGCGTTCCCCCTGAAAAACGCTCAACGACTATAAAAAACTCATCCCTATGGCACATTGATTTCGGGCAATGAAACCGCTTCCAATTGAAGGCGATGGATAAATAAGTGATGAAATGACAAAGAGATAGCGAGAAATGAAGGAAAATATCAGAGATGGGTTCCAGGGCGATATTTCATATAGACGAATTGGGTATCTTCGCGATAAGTACGAAAGCCAAAGCGTTGATAAAGATTAGCGGCGCGATTGCCTTGCAGATAGCATAAAACGCAGGGGAGATTTGTTCTGTCAGAAAACTCCGTCACCGATTTTAATACTTGGCCGCCAACCCCCTGTCCCTGATAGTCGGGCAGAATGAAAAAGCGGGAAAAATAGAGGGTGTCATTTTTATCATGCAGCATGTAAGTGCCGATGGGTTGGTCATCAATGCAGATGATCGTCGGCAAACCGGATTTCCATTCCTGACGATGAAGCTCCCATTGCAGCTCTTCGTCCCAGCCAAAATTACGTGTGACTAAATCTTGTTCAGTGGCCTTTTTCAACTCAAAAGCGAACAGGTAATCGGCATCAGTGGCGGGGCGATAAGAGAGCTTCATCCATCATTCTCAATCTGTGAGGTATTCCGTTACCGGTATCGCTCTCACTCTACTGAAAAGCAGGAAAATCGCTACCACAAATTGCACGGCAAAGCAGACGCTAAACAGTTCCGCCGAGCCATAACGCGTGACTAAGTAGCCGGAAGCCGCTAAGCCAAACGGCATCAACAGCTTGAACAGTGAACCCGTCAGGCCGGCAATGCGGCCGAGATGCTGCTGCGAAAACGCTTCCTGACGATAGCTCCAGATACAGATGTTACTGAACAGCCCCACCGCCGATACCCAGAAAAAGGCCACGATCAACATCATCGGCGTCGGGCTCAGCACTGGCAGAACAAACCCGACCGATTCGAGCGCAATGCTGAGGATGAGCAGTTTCCCCAGGCCGATTTGACGGCGAACTTTGTCGGCCACAAATGCGCTCAGTACCCCACCAATGCCCGAAGCGGCGACCATATAGCCGACTTCGATGGCGCTTAGCGACAATTCCGCTTTGGCAAAGTAGATCGACTGAATCCAGAAGATTGAGCCAGTGGTGTTGATCACCATCACCGCCAGCGTGATCAGCCACATGTTCTTTTCATTGTAAAGAACCTGCCACCCTTCGCGTAGTGCCTGCCACAGCGGAGGATGGTCGCTCACTTGGGGCGTTTCCAGCGTCAGACGATTGAGCTGCCAGTAGGCCAGCAACCAGAGCAGAGCAAGCCCGAGAAAAATCTGATGCAACTGAGACAGCAGCAGTAACGCGCCGGAGAGCACGGGGCCGACCGTTTCCATCAGGCTGTAGAGCGAGATCATGCGCGCGGTGGCGGTATTTTGTTGCTCTTGCGGCAGCGCCAGTTTGAGCATCGCCATGCGCGCATTATGGTAGCCGTAGTTAAACGCCATCATCAAAAACGCGCACGGAAACAGCACATACAGCGGCTCTGTCATCCAGTTCACCGCCGAGTAGGAGATAAGAATGGTGACGATCTGGCCAAGCAGCATCGCCTGCGACCACTGTTTTTTATCAAAGCGATCAACCCACACACCGATAAACAGCGCCAGCAGCAGGTTAGGCAGAAATTCGACGGCGCGCATCCAACCCATCATCTCAGAGGATTGGGTCAGATCATAGACCAACAATGGGAGAGCTAAGTCGTATATTTTGCTTCCTAATGCGACAAAAAAAGCGCTTGAGAATAGAATGACAAAGCTGGAACTTTTCCAGATGGAAGTTCGATAATCCGTTAACGTGTTCATTTTAGGTTCCTTTTTTCACGAAGACGTTTATTCATTATCGAAATAAAAAGATGAAGAAAAATAGAAGAATAGAAAAAGGATTTCGTCTTTATGCATTACTGGAAGGCATTAACCTTGCTGCGTGATCGTCTGGCGCTTAATACACCAACGCCGCTCTCTCTGGACACGTTCACGCACGAACTGGGTTGCACCAAACGCAACGCGCAACTGGTGGTGAAAAAGCTGGTGGATAACGGCGTGATTCGCTGGCAACCGTCGGTCGGACGCGGCAATTTTCCGTCAGCGACCTTACTCAAAGATCCCAGACCCATGCTCGAAAACAAAGCGCGTCGCTGGATTGAAGAAGGCAAAGTAGATCTCGCTGTCAGCCTGATTGCACCACAGCAACGTGAAGCTTTTATTGCCGCCTACATCGCCCGTTATCAAACAGGCAGTCACGACGAAGATATTCTGCAAATTCCCTTTTATCGTGGTACGCACGACCTTGACCCGATTGGGATCACGCGTCGCACTGAGCAGCATCTGGCCAACTATCTGTATGCCAAGTTGCTGCGGTTTGATGAGCAAGCGCGCTGCTATCGCGGCGATTTAGCTCAGATCTTTCAAACCACCGAGCGCGGCATGGCGATCACGCTGCGCAAAGGGCTGTGTTTTCACAATGGTGAACCTTTGACCGCCGAATCGGTGCGACAGCATTTCGAACGTCTGGTTACTACGTCTGAGTATTATCGCTTGCTGTATCAATTGATTGACGGCATTGAAGTGCATGACCGCTATCGCCTCGAAATCATCAGCTCTCAAGCCCGCCATATTCTGCCCAAGCTGCTCTGTACCGGAGCGATGGGAATTGCATTCTGGACGGAGGGAAGTGAAGGGCGAGGGGCCAATGTTATCGGCAGCGGTCCTTTTGAACTGGTAGAGCAAACCGAATGGCGCACGCTGATGAAAGTGTCGCGTTACTACCACGGCTATCGCCCGTGGGTCGATGGCATCGAAGTGTGGAATATCGGCGACAAAGCCAAAGATTTTGCGCCCAACAGTCATCTTTTCCATCCGTTGCTGGAGCTGGATAACCATGAGGGTGAATACGAGCAGAAAGCACAATGGGAAGCGGGCTGCGAGTATGTGTTGCTTAATGCCAATCGTTCAGTGTGGCTCAGCAGTCTGAATCGCCGCAAGAAACTGATGGCCATCATTGATGCGTTAGGTGTCCCCGCTTCGTTTGCTGACAACGTTGCCAAAGCAAACGGAATGTTATCCACACCGTCAGAGCCATTGCAGGCCAATCTTGGTTTGGCAAGACAACTCGCGGCGCAACTGGATAAACCGCCAAAGCCGCTACAGCTGCTCACCTACGAGTTGGGACAGCACATCGAATACGCACACCACCTTGCGGATTTACTCAGTGAGCTTGGGATTCTGTGTCAGGTCCTGGTGTTACCGTTTCCTGAATTTTGCCGAAAACCGAATCTGTCACAGGCCGATATTATTCTGTCCGGCGAAGTCTTTAGTGATGATGTCGACATGTCCTGGCTCGGTTGGTTGCTGGCGAGCACCAACGTGCAAGTCTGTTTGACCGATGCGCAGATGCAGTGGCTTCAGCAAGAGCTGGCGAGCATCTATCCGTTATCCGAATCTAAGCGCGTTAAAGCCTACCAATCTTTGGAGAAGAAGCTGATCAAAAAAGGGCTCTATCTGCCGCGTTTTCATGTTCAGCAAAACTTGTCTGTCGCCAAGTCGGTCACCATCACCGAATTGCTTTCCAATGGCTGGGTCGATTTTTCTGAGGTGGTGATGACGCACTAAACAGGCACACCTTACGGTGCGCCGTGTGGGTTAGACGATGGTCTGTTCGAGCTGCTTTCGGTTGGCGCACGCGTCGGAATAGTCACCCTGCATGGCGGCAATCAAGCCATCGACGGCGCACTGCACCATACTCAGGCGGGTTTCGTGGGTTGCCGAACCGATATGAGGCAGTAAAAACGCGTTGTCGAGCTGGGTGAGCGGTGAGGTCGCAGGCAGTGGTTCAGTCTGGAAAACATCCAGCCCGGCCGCGCGAATGGCGCCAGTTTGTAGCGCCCGAATCAATGCGGGCTCATCGACCACCTTGCCGCGTGCGGCATTGATAAACACCGCACTCGGTTTCATCAGATTAAATTCGTTGTCGCCGATAAGATGTTCGGTTTCCGGGCTCAGCGGCACTAACACAACGATAAAGTCGGCGATTTGTAACAGATCTTCAAGATCCATCCGCTGGGCGCCGAAATCCTGTTCGGCTTCCACATTGACGGAACGATTGTGATAGCAAATCGGCATGCCAAAGCCATAGTGAGCGCGTTTGGCAACCGCATACCCGATGCGGCCCATACCAATAATACCCAGCGTTTTGCCATGAAAATCGACGCCAAAGTGTGCTTCGGTCAGATTCTGGGTCCAGCGTCCCTGTTTCACCATCGCAGACAGTTCACCCGCTCGTCGTGCTGCGCCCAGCGCCAGCAAAATCACGGTATCGGCGACGGTTTCATTGAGCACGCCCGGAGTATGGATCAGCGGAATGCCGCGCTGGCTCAGGTAGTCGACGTCAAACTGGTCGGTGCCAACCGAAATGGTGGCCATCGCTTTGAGCTTTGGTGCGCGGTCGAGTAAATCGGCGCTCATCATCACACCCGTACCGATAGTACCTTCAGCGCGTGTCAGTGCTTGGGTAAATTCGGCGCGGTTGCCGACATTAACACCGTCAAACTCAATCACATCAAAGTGACTCTGTAACTTAGCAAGCTCGGCGGGTGGAAGCGATTTGTACAGCACGACTTGTGGTTTCATCGGGTTCTCCTTAACAGATGACAAGTTTGAAAGCGGCTGAGTTGTGCTTACTCACAAAAACAGCGATTGAGAAAGACGCTGGTGACAATTGCGTATATAAGCTCACCGTTAACCCCTTTGAACATTAGGACAGAACATCATGTTAGATGCAAACCTGGCGCAGCAGATCGTTGACCGCACGATGTCGATCATCGGCTACAACATCAACGTGATGAATCATGCCGGCATCATCATCGGCAGTGGCGACCGCAGACGTATCGGCCATGTGCACGACGGCGCCATTCTGGCGTTGAAGCATGGTGATTCGATTGAGCTCAACTCGCAAAGCTGCCAGTCGCTGAAGGGCGTTAAACCGGGCATCAATATGCTGCTGATGCAAGGTCAGCAGGTGGTGGGGGTGGTTGGCGTAACCGGAGAACCGGACGAGATTCGCGAGTTCGCCAATCTGGTAAAAATGAGTGCGGAAATGATCATCGACCAGGCTGAACTGATTGAGCAGTTGCAATGGGATCGCCGCCACCGCGAAGAGTTCATTTCGGCCTGGATCAGTCATCCGCTGTCACACGATGAATTGCAGGCGTGGGCGACGCGCCTTTCGCTCAATGTCACAAAGCCGAGAGTGGCGGTGGTGATTGAGTTTCGCCAGCAAACATCCGCCAAAAATGTCGACAGCGTGCGTCAGGTGGTCGACCTGCTTGAGCATCCGGAACGTGACAACTTGGTCGCGGTGGTGTCCATGAACGAAATCGTGGTGTTAAAGCCAGTCAAACATCCTGAACACTGGACCAGTGATGAAGAGAGCCTGCGCATCGATAAACTGATTGCCCGTCTGACGGAGCATCATATCGATGGTTATGACATCGCGCTGGGCCAGCTGTTTCCCGACCCGAGTGAACTGCACCTTTCCTATCAAAGTGCCAAGCAGGTGCTGCGAATAGGAAAGGAGAAGCAGCCTAAGCAACATAAGCATCTGTTTGAGGAATTGCGACTGCCGGTACTGATGTCGCCACTGCGTGACTACTGGCAGGGTGAACAATTGTGTGAAGCGGTCGTGAAGCTCAAGCAGCGCGATCGGTCCGGTCAGTTGATGAAAACTCTGCAGGTGTTATTTGAGCAGGGAGGGAATCTTTCCGAGTGCGCCAATG
Organism: Vibrio sp. bablab_jr001; assembly: GCF_016464285.1. Classification (NCBI taxonomy): domain Bacteria; kingdom Pseudomonadati; phylum Pseudomonadota; class Gammaproteobacteria; order Vibrionales; family Vibrionaceae; genus Vibrio; species Vibrio sp. bablab_jr001. The sequence continues at coordinate 216,022 of NZ_JACDWZ010000102.1, read as the reverse complement.
CCCTTTATATCCACCGCAATACGCTGCGTTACCGGCTGGATAAAATCGCCGAGATCACCGGGATCTCGACCCAAAGTTTCGTTGGATTGGTCGAATTATATATTGCGTGTCAGATCTCAACATGAGTGATAATTTGTGCGTATGCACAAAATGTTACAGTTATTCACCAAAGTTATTTGGCCAGTTGCCTAAAGGAATCGCGCCATAAACTCCGGATAATAGACTCACCCTACACAGGCCCGCTTTGAGGCCTGACACTGATAAAAATGACATGGAGTTTTTGGTATGAGTCTGATCCTCATTCTGCTGGCGGTGATCGCTTTTATAGTGCTCGCTACCACCAAATTTAAGTTACACCCCTTTTTAGCACTGATCGTGGCCGCATTTCTGGCTGCGTTTGCCTATGGACTGCCGGCAGAGAGCATCGCGAAAACCATCGCATCAGGCTTTGGCGGCATTCTGGGCTACATCGGCCTGGTGATTGTGCTGGGTACTATCATCGGCATCATTCTGGAGAAAAGCGGCGCGGCCATCACCATGGCAGACACCGTGATTAAGCTGCTGGGTGAGCGTTTCCCAACTCTGACCATGAGCATCATTGGTTACATCGTGTCGATTCCGGTGTTCTGTGACTCTGGCTTCGTTATCCTCAACTCGCTCAAAGAGTCGCTGGCCAAACGCCTGCGCACCTCCAGCGTAGCGATGAGTGTGGCGCTGGCGACGGGTCTTTACGCCACCCATACCTTTGTTCCACCGACTCCGGGACCTATCGCAGCGGCAGGTAACCTGGGGCTGGAATCCAATCTGGGTCTGGTGATTGCGGTTGGCGTGTTCGTAGCGGCGGTTGCGGCGATTGCCGGTATGCTGTGGGCGAACCGTTTCAAGGACGTAGAGCCGGATGGTATCGATCATGAAGAACACCTGAAACAAGACTGGAAAGCGCTGAAAGCCTCTTATGGCAAGCTACCAAGCGCCACTCAGGCTTTTGCGCCGATTTTCGTGCCGATTCTGCTGATCTGTCTTGGCTCTGTGGCGAAATTCCCAAGCCATCCGCTCGGTGACGGCGTACTCTTTGACGTGTTGAGCTTCCTTGGCCAGCCACTGACGGCACTGCTGATTGGTCTATTCTTGTCGGTGAGCTTGCTCAAATCCGACAACAAAGTAGCCGAATTTGGTGAACGCATCAGCCAGGGTATTACCGCCGCGGCTCCGATTCTTCTCATCACTGGTGCGGGCGGCGCATTTGGTGCGGTATTGAAAGCGACGCCACTGGGCGACTACCTCGGTACCACGCTATCGGCACTGGGTGTGGGCATCTTTATGCCATTTATCGTCGCGGCGGCACTGAAATCGGCGCAAGGTTCTTCGACGGTGGCACTGGTGACCACTTCTGCACTGGTTGCGCCAATGCTGAGCCAACTGGGTCTGGATTCCGAAATGGGTCGCGTGCTCACCGTGATGGCAATTGGTGCCGGCGCGATGACAGTATCGCACGCCAACGACAGTTTCTTCTGGGTGGTGTCGCAGTTCAGCCGCATGAGCGTCGGCCTTGCGTACCGCGCACAAACCATGGCAACCCTGGTACAGGGCATTACGGCAATGGTTGTCGTGTATATCCTGAGCCTGGTCCTGCTGTAATTTAATTTAGGAGAGTGATATGAAAGTGGTTATCGCCCCAGATTCGTTTAAAGAAAGTTTAACGGCGAAGCAGGTCAGTGACGCCATCCATGCCGGACTCGCACGAGTGTGGCAGGACGCAGAATTTGTCTCAGTACCTGTGGCTGATGGCGGTGAAGGAACGGTTCAGTCGCTGGTGGATGCCACCGAAGGTTATCTGGTGCATCTCAAAGTGAAAGGACCGCAAAACAAGCCAGTGGATGCTTTCTACGGAATGTTAGGTGATAGCCAGACCGCGGTGATTGAAATGGCGGCGGCGAGTGGGTTGCACCATGTGCCTCTGGCGCAACGTGACCCGAAACTGACCACCAGTTTTGGCACGGGCGAACTGATTCGTCACGCGCTGGATCAAGGTGTGAAAAGGCTGATCATCGGCTTGGGCGGCAGCTCGACCAATGACGCCGGTGTCGGCATGCTGGCTGCGCTGGGCGCCCGCTTTCTCAACCGTGATGGCGACAGTATTGCGCTGACGGGTGGAGGCCTGACCGAACTGGCGCAGATTGATATTGATGCGCTCGATCCAAGGCTGAGCGAGTGTGAAATTCTGGTCGCCAGCGATGTGAACAACCCGTTGTGTGGCCCGAAAGGCGCATCCGCTATTTTTGGTCCACAGAAAGGTGCAACGCCGGCGGATGTTGAATTGCTGGATGACGCACTCAAAAACTTCGGTTTGCTCACCCAACACGCCACCGGCAAAAGCGTGATTGATACGGCGGGCGCGGGCGCGGCGGGTGGTATGGGCGCTGCGTTATTGGGTTACACGCAAGCGGTACTCAAACCGGGTATCGACATCGTGCTTGAAACAGTCAGACTGGCCGAGCTGGTGCAGGGCGCGGATCTGGTCATTACGGGTGAAGGCCGGATTGACAGCCAAACGGTCCACGGCAAAACGCCGATGGGCGTGGCACAGGTCGCCAAGCGGTTTGATATTCCGGTGATCGCGCTTTCCGGCTGTACCGGAGACAACTACCAGGCGGTGTATCAATGTGGTATCGATGCGGTGTTTTCTGCTGTACCGCGTGCCATGACACTGGAAGATGCGCTCAAAGAGTCCGACTTTAACCTCGCCGATTTGGCCGAGAACGTCGCCAGACTGTGGAATCTCTCCTAACGAAAAAAGCCAGCGAAAGCTGGCTTTTTTATGCTCGCCATCGCGAGGGTGAGGAAGAAAAATGCTCACAAAACCGGAAGGATACAAGGCGTTTTGTGAGCGATAAGCAAAGGTTACAAACCAAAAGGTAAGCCCAGACCGTACCAGACGAAGTAAAGCGCGCTCCAACCAAACAGAATTGCCAGTGAATAAGGCATGGCTGTGGTCAGCAGGTGCCCCAGCGAGAACGACTTATTGTAGTTTTGTATCACTGCCAGAATCAGTGGCAGATATGGGTTGATCGGCGAGATCACGTTGGTGGACGAATCCGCGATGCGGTAAGCCGCCTGAATCGCTTCCGGCTCCAGGCCGAGCAACATCAGCATCGGCAGGAAGATAGGCGCCATCAACGCCCATTGCGCAGAGCCGCTGTAAATAAACAGGTTAACCACCGCCGCCAACAGAATGAAACCGACCAGCACCAGAGAAGAGGGCAGATTCATGTGCAGCAGCCAGTCCGCGCCGTTGACCGCACCGACAATCGCTAAGTTGGACCAGTTAAAAATCGCAATAAACTGCGCCACCATAAAAACGATGACTATAAAGCCACACATCTCGCGCATTGCTTCTTCCATTAAGCGCGGCACGTCACCAGACGATTTGATCTTGCCTACCGAAACCCCGTAGACGATGCCGCACAAACAGAAAAAGATCATGATGATCGGCACCAAGCCGCTCATAAACGGGGAAGGCAGCAGGCCACCTTGCGGGTTTCTCAGCCCCGACGTTTCCGGCAAAATCAGCAGCGCTACCGCAGCGACATAACCCAATGCGATCAGACCGGTTTTGCGCAGCGCACGGCGTTCAATGTCTGTCAGTTGGGTATGCTGCGCGTTTCTGTGTCCAGTCTCCTGCACATGAAAACGCGCCAGCATCGGCTCGGTGTATTTATCGTTCATCACCGTGATGATCAGAGTAATAAACGGCACGGATACACACATAAAGAACCAGTTGGCCAACACACTGACTTCATAGCCGGGACGCACACTCTGCACCACTTCGGTAGAGATCCCGGATAGCAGCAGGTCAGTCCCTGCGATAAAGAAGTTGGCACTGAATCCAGCGAAAATGGCGATAAAGGCCACCACAATACCGGCAATCGGATTGCGACCGACGGTTTTGTACATGATGGCCGCAAGCGGCGGAATGAGGAACACTGCGGCATCTGAAACCAGGTTACCGATGATCGATGTCATCACGACCGCAGGCGTAATTAAGCGCGGTGAGACGTTGCTCAGCATGCGCTTAATGGTTGCGTCAGCCAGACCGGTTTTTTGGATCAAACCAAGCGCCAGCACCATCATCAACACTAAGCCGAGCGGACGAAAGCCGGTAAAGTTCGTCACCGCTTTGGTAACCATAAACTTGAGGCCGTCCCAGCTCAGCAGCGAACGTACCTGAATCAGCTCATTGGTCACCGGGTGATGAATCGGATCCGCCCATACGCTCATCACAGCCGAGAGCAGTAACGTTGCGACAAACAGGGCGAAAAACATGATGAAAGGATGCGGTAAGGCATTCGCCATATTCGCAATGCGATGCATGAGTCCGGAGCTGTTGCCGGAGGTCAGGGTTTTGCTTTCTTCCATGAAAAATTCTCCTTGGGATAAATCTGGATTACTGTGTCGGCAATTCGCGTTCGATCAGGCGCACGAAAAACGAGGCCCCAGCCGGAATGATTTCATCGTTAAAATCGTAGTGAGGGTTGTGCACGCAGATGCCACCGGTTTCGCCTTCCAACCCATTGCCGAGCAGCAGGTAGCAACCCGGTACGGCTTGCAGCATGAATGAGAAATCCTCGCTGCCAGACAGCGGCAGGCAGTCGGGGTTAACGTTCGCGTCGCCTACTACTTGCCGTGCGACTTCGGTGGCAAGGCGGGTAGCATCAGCGTCGTTAATGGTTGCTGGGTAGCTGCCGGGACGGAAGGTTACCGACGCGCTGGCACCATAAGCGCGCGCGGTGCTCTCAACCAGCTGTTCCAGACGTTCGATAGCGTGCTCGCGTACGCTGTTATCAAAGGTACGAATACAGCCCATCATGGTCGCGTTGCTTGGAATCACGTTGAACGTGCCGGAACCCGCATGCAGATCGGTAAACGACAGCACCGCAGAGTCGAGCGGCGAGGTGTTGCGGCTGATGATGCTTTGTGCGCCGCTGATGATGGCGCTGACAACCAGCATCGGATCGACGGCATGCTGCGGCAGGGCCGCGTGGCCGCCTTTACCCTGAATCTCAATGGTGAAGCGATCGGAGCCTGCCAGCAGCGCCCCTTCACGCAGCCAGAAATGGCCTTGGGGAATGCCCGGCATGTTGTGCATGCCGTATACGCGGTCACACGGAAAGCGTTCAAACAAGCCGTCATCAATCATCACTTTCGCTCCGCCTAAACCTTCTTCGGCGGGTTGAAAAATAAAGTGAATGGTGCCAGCGAAATTGCGGTGGCGGGCCAGATACCAGGCTGCCGCCAGCAGCATCGCGGTGTGCCCATCGTGGCCGCAGCCATGCATTTTCTCCTGATGACAAGAGGCATGGCCGAAGTCGTTATTCTCCGTCATCTGCAACGCATCCATATCGGCGCGCAGGCCGATGGTGCGAGTTGATGCGGTGCGGCCTCGCAGCACACCCACAACGCCCGTGGTGGCGATCCCCGTATGGACTTCGTCGAAACCCCATTCGGTCAGTTTGTCGGCGACAACTTGGGCGGTGCGGTGCTCTTCAAACCCGAGTTCCGGGTGTTGGTGAATGTCGCGTCGCCAGGCAGTAAACAGCTCATTATTGATGGAGATTTCTTCGATCATCGCCTCGTCCTTTGCTAAGTGTTACCCATAGCCAAATGTTATGCGTATGAGTTCAAATGTGACATTTTTGTTGTTTTTAACTGTATACTGGCTGCCTTTACGCTTTCTAATGACTTGTGATTATTGGACGATAAGGAAAAGTTATGGCTCATCGGGGTTTTACGGACAGTCAGATTGAAGCCTTTATGTGGATCATGAAGACCAGCAGTGCGACGGAAGCGGCGGATAAGATGTTGATTTCTCAGCCCGCTATCAGCCGCTTAATCAAGCAGTTGGAAGCGCGACTGGGCTTTGAATTGTTTGAACGTCACAACAATCGCTTGCTGCCGACAAGGCGTGGCACTCTGTTCTATGACGAAGTTGACCGGGTCTACTTAGGTCTTAATCACCTGCGACAGTTTGCCGATCGGCTGAGAGAACAGGCGACAGGCCAACTGCGCGTGGTGAGCATGCCTTCGTTTGCCATGAGTCTGGTTCCGGAGGCTGCCGCACAACTGGCCCAGCAGTTTCCGGATCTGGAAATCAGCCTCTATTCGTACCGCTCCAATCAGATTCCGGAAGATATGGTGGCGCAGCGCTTTGACTTTGGCATCACGACGGACACTCGGCTCGATCCCCGTTATCAGAGCTTTCAGCATTCGTTACCGGGCGTCTGTTTGATTCCGGCTGACCATCCGCTGGCGGCGAAGTCGGTGATTGAGATCAGCGATTTCGAGAACGAAACGCTGATTTGTGGCGAGCCTGCGGAGCAGAGCCGCAATCTGATTACTCAGCACCTGACCGACCAGCAAGTCACGCCTAAGAAAATCTGGACGGTGTCATTGAGCGAAATGGCGATTCGGCTGGTGGCCAACGGCACCGGGCTGTCGATTGTTAATACGGTTTCTGCATGTGATGCCAAACGGGCAGGGGTGGTGGTCAGGCCGCTGGGGTTTGATATTCATTACGATTTTCAAATCATTCTACCGCTGGCGAAAAACGTCGAACCGGCACTCAATGAGCTCAACGGTGAACTCATCACGTTGATTGAGAAAAAAATTCACGCCAGTTTGAACGTATTCGCCTGACGGTCATATTGGTGAGTTAAGGTCGCGCAACAAGCTTTCAATGACTATGTTTACTCACAGAGCAACAGGGATAAAACGTCATGGCGAAATGGATAGCGCTTTTGCTCAGCACGCTGGTGCTGGTGGGGTGCGGCACTAAATTTGTTTATCACAATATCGACTGGATCGTTATTGACTATCTGGAAGATTACGTTGATTTGACCGATGAGCAGGAAGATAGGTTGAGCGATCGCATTATGCTGCTCAGCCAGTGGCACCAGAGTGCCGAGCTGCCCGCCTACATTGAGCAGCTCGATCAGTGGCTAGCACTCGACCCGGCGAGCTTTACCGAGCAGGATCTCAAGCAGCAGCAAGCGTTGATCAATGACCATTATCAGCGTCTGCTGAGTAAGTTTCTTCCCGACGTTTATCAGCTAGCCAATAACCTCAGTGATGCGCAGGCTGAGGAGTTTTTACAGGGTGTGGCCAAGCGCCATCAGAAATTCGCCGATAAATATCAGGGGCTCAATGAACCTGAGATCCGCGGCCGTTACGTCGAACGCATCTCCGAACGGATGGAGCAGTGGCTGGGCGATTTGACTCCAGTGCAGCAAACACTGGTGAAGCAGTGGGCTAATGAGGTGCAGGTGACCACCAACGACTGGATGGCGTTTCAGGCCCGCCTGCGCAATGAACTCAAAACCCTGCTTGATGAGCGCCATGATGAATCAAGGTTCAGCACTCATCTGCAAGCCTTGTTGTTTGAGCCGGAGCAGTACTACAGTCCGGTGCTGAAAGCGAAGCAGAAGTACAACGACAGCATCAGCGACAAATACGTGGTACAGATTGTGCGTTTAGCGACACCGAAGCAAGTGCGCTATTTCCGTGATGAAGTGAGCGGATGGAAGCAACTGGCGCAGGAGCTGAATGACGATGCAAAAAGCAGTGCGCGTCTGCCCTTCAACAAGCAAAGGGCAGAGCAAACGAAAGAGCAGGGTTAAGGTTGCAGTGCCAGTTGACGATGCTTGTGGCGGCTGTAGAAAAACACCATCAATCCCGGTATGTAGAGTAAGGTCGACAGCGCCAGGCTATTCAGCCCCGCGGCATAGATCAGCCACAAACCATACACACTGGCGCCCAGACCGATGGCTTTGATTGGCCAGTGACAGCACTGCTCAAAGGCGACTTTCACCAGATATGCGCCCACCAAAAAGTACGGCACCAGAATCATTGAGGTAGAGACCAACACCAAGGTGTTGTAGCTCTCGCCCGTCCACAAAATCAGCACCAAACAGAGTTGCACCGTCAGGCTGGTCAGAGTGAGAGAAGCGGTCGATGTGCCTTGCTCATTCTGCTGAGCAAAAAAGCGCGGAAATGCGCCATGTTGCGCAGCGGTACACGGCACTTCGGCGGAGTAAAGAATCCAGCTCAAATACGAGGCCAGCACCGACACAATCAGCCCGAGACTAATGACCCATTGACCGACACTGCCACTCATGTGCGCCATCAGGCCAGACATCGACGGATTACCCAGCGCTGCCACGTCACCGCGGCTCATCACGCCCAGAGAGAGCAACGTAATCGCCACGTACAACACCAGCGCGAATACCACTCCGAGATAGGTCGCTTTGCCGATGTCTTCACGGCGCTTGGCTCGAATCGACAACACGATCGCGCCTTCAATGCCCGTGAAAACCCACAGCGTGATCAGCATGGTGCTTTTCACTTGTTCCATAAACGGGGTGCCGAGCGTGCTGCCAGAGCGATCGAAGTTGAAGGTCTCTGGCTCAAAAGCCAGGTAAGCCAGAACGATAAACGCAATCAGCGGCAGGCTTTTGGCTAATGTGGCAAGCAGGTTGATGAACGCCGCTTGTTTCACGCCGCGCAGCACCAGGTAATGTACTGACCACAAAATGATGGATTCACCGATGAACGCCGGGAGCGTATTGCCGTCGCCGAATAATACCGAATCGGGTGTATCCACAAACGCGCCGACGGCGGCAAAGGCCACCACCAAATAGCCGACCACACCAATGGTGGCGCACAGCCAGTAACCCCAGGCGGAAAGAAAGCCCGCGACATCACCAAAGCCAGTGCGCGCGTAGGTGTAGATACCACCATCGAGATCCGGTCTCAGGCGAGACAGATGAAGAAAGCAGCCCGCCAGCAGCAGAATACCCACGCCAGTGATGAGCCAGCCAGTGAGAATCGCATCGACGCCCGCCACTTCGGCCATGTTTTGCGGCAGGCTGAAAATGCCTGCGCCAACCATGGAGCTAAACACCAGTGCGGTCAGCGTCGTCAGGCCAATTTTTTGTGTGTTCTGCATGCCATCACCCAGCGTGGCTGAAGTGTTGGCTCAGCGTCGCGATGTGTTCCGGGCCAATGCCACAGCAGCCGCCAATCAGAGTGGCGCCTTGTTGTTGCCATTTTTCAGCCCACAGCAGATAAGCTGGAGGGGTGAGATCGGCGCGCAGTTCGTCGAGGCCATCGTTGGCAGTGGCATCTTTCGGTTGAGGAGGAAACGCGTTGGCGTAAGCGCCCAGCTGAATCTGCTGCGCGCCGGTTTTTTTGAGAATGCCGGCCGCGATAGTGAGGGCTTCTTCAATCACTTCCGGCTGGCAGCAGTTGAATAAAATCGCGCTGACGTTCAGTGTGATCATGGCGTGAATGGCATCGGCAACGGTTTCGCCCGAGCGCAGGCGCGGCACATCAGTGGGCTCTGCGTCTTCAAGAGTGAACGACACCCACAGCGGTTTGTGTTGTGTATCCAGCTCATCCAACAGGGCTTTCACAGCCACCGATTCGGCAACCAGGCTTTGAGTTTCCGCCAGCCAGAAATCAACATGCGGCGCCAACCCGTTAATCAGCGGTGTGGCAATTTCTTCAACACGGGTAGCATCGAACAGATCAGCACGGTATGAACCAAACAGGGGGGGAATCGAACCTGCAACGCGAGTCGCTTTGCCTTCCAGTTGCACGGCTTGACGCGCGACATCGCCCGCGCGGTGTGCAAGAAGCTGGGCTTCCTGATGAAAACGGGTTTCGCCAATATGGAACGGAACCAGAGCATAACTGTTGGTGGTGATCACTTCGGCACCGCTCTGAATAAACGCACGATGAACGTCCCGTACGATTTCTGGTGCTTCGATCATTGCCAGTGCTGACCACTCAGGCTGGCGGAACGGCGCGCCACGTTTTTCCAACTCTCGACCCATTCCCCCGTCGAGAACACTGACAGCATGATTTGACATAGTAAGAACCTCATTATTTTTATTAGATGTTTAAACGCAAAGACGTTTAGACGTCTATAACTTAAGGCGAAGCCGATTCAGATTCAACAGAAAAAGTGATATGACTCGAAAAAAGTCAGGCGTTGGTGAGATTGTGAGCAGGCGGAGAGGCAGAAGAAAAAAAACGCACCGAGAGCGGTGCGTTGTGAAAGAAGGGTTACGAATTGGCAGTGATGGATTGCCACAGGGCATCCCAGTCACGTTCCCGGCCATAGTAGTGGCTGAGCGGAACGGATTTGAACTGACCGTTTTGTTCCAACACCAGTGACGGGAAACCGCCCAAGCCCCATTGCGACATCAGCATCTGGGTGCGTTCGATTTCTGGCATGAGCGACGCTTTCGCCTCTTGCATTGCCTGCTGCCAGCTGTCGGCGTCAATGCCCATTTCAGCTGCGAGGCCATCAAGCACGTCACGTTCCGCGACGGCTAAGCCGTGGACGTAGTGGCCTGCCTGAATGCGTTTCAGCATCTCGAACGGCGACTGACCTGTCAACTGAGCAGCCAGAATAGCCTGAGCCGTGAGATAAGAATCGAGCATGATGGTTTCGCCGCTGCGCACTCTGGCGATATACGCATCACCAAACGGTTGACGGGTAAGGCCCGAGATGCGTTGGTCCGCCTCCAGAATGTGCTGGCGGAAGTCATCACTCAGCGCGCTGCGGGTCATCATGCCACCCGGATGCATCACTAAATTCACCTCAGGGTGAGCGGCCAGAGCCTGCATCAGTGCGGTGGCGCCGTAACACCAGCCGCACATCGGGTCGAAAATATAGTGGGCCGTTACCATTGCATCTCTCCTGTGTGTACTTTCGCGCCGATTTCCAGTGCCATCGGTAGACCTGCGGTCGGATAACGTTGTTGCATGGCGTCGATCAGCTGCTGACTATTTTTGCTGTGCGCTTTCGCATTCGCGAAATCAGCCAGATACTGTTGCGAGAATTTGATCGCGCTGCTGTCGGTTTTGGTGCCCGGCATCATGTGGCCCGGAATGACCATTTTCGGTTTCAGCGCTGCCATTTCAGACAACTGCTGGGTCCATGCCTGACGCTCGGCATCGCTTTGTGCGTCGGCCATCCATAAATGCACGTTACCGTATACTGCAACGTTGCCCAGAATCGCCTGATTCGCCGGAATCCACAAGTATGGACGATGATTCAGTTCGCCTTCGCTGCCGCGGATTTCAATGGTGCGGCCGTCAATGTTCAGTGTGTGACCGTTGTACGCAGTCGGCAATACCGGCTTCACTGGCGCGTTGCTGCCCATTTTCGGTGCCCAGAACGCCAGTTTGCCAGCCAGATTCGCTTCAATCGTGGCGCGCACCGCCGGCGTAGCCAGCACTTTTGCGTCCGGATACAGTTCATGCAGCACTTCAGCACCGAAGTAGTAATCCGGATCCGCCTGACTAATGAAAATGGTGGTCAGTTTCTTACCAGAATCGGCCACTTTGGCCGCGATGCGCAGTGCGTCGGCTTTGGTAAAGCCAGTGTCGATCACCATCGCTTCGGTTTCACCATAAACCAGAGTTGAGTTGACATGGAAGCTGTTGCCATCGGCATTGTAGATATCCAGCGTCAAAGGTTGTGCCGCCAGCGCGCCGCCAGAAACAAGAAGGGTTGTGCTTAATGCAAGTGTGGTTTTCATTAGGTTGTCCTGTTCACTTCGTTGAGTTGATGGACGCAGTTTACGCATTGGACTTGTTCGGATATATAGCGAATAATTAGCATCATTGTTTCTTAAATCGAGCTAATTATGGACAGACTGATTGCGGCCAAAGTGTTTATTGATGTCGCGACGACCAACAGTTTTACCGCGACCGCCGATCGGCTGGAGATGTCACGGCCGATGGTGACGCGTTACATTGATGCGATGGAGAGCTGGCTCAATGTGCGCCTGCTGAACCGCACCACGCGCAAAGTGTCGCTCACAACGGCGGGCGAGCAGTGTCTGAGCGAGGTCGAGCTCTGGGTGGAGCAGGCAGAAGGGCTGCAACACCGCTTGCTCAACCGCGATGAATTGCGTGGCAAAATACGCCTCGCGACCAGTATGTCGTTTGGCTTCTCTCAGTTGATCCCGGCCGTCAATTCGTTTCTGGCTGAGCACCCGCAGGTGGAGATCGATATTGATGTGCAGGACAGAGCCGCAGATCTGGTAACGGAACGCATAGATTTGGCAATTCGTATTGCGGCCAATCCGGATCCGTCGCTCATCGGCCGCCGGATAGGGCGTTGTGAGTCAGTGTTGGTGGCATCGCCGAGGTATCTTCAGCAGGAAGGTGAGATTCATACTCCATCAGACTTAGCGCAGCATCGCTGCTTGGGTTACAAGAACTTTGACCGTCATGTGTGGAATCTTACCCGCGGCAGTGAACAAGCGGCGGTGGAAGTGCACTGCGCGCTGACCGCCAACGAAGCCACCACGCTGCTCAGTGCGGCCATGCTGGATATGGGAGTGAGTATGCAGCCCACCTATCTGGTCACCAGTGCGCTGGAGCGGGGCGAACTTGTGCAGGTGTTGCCTCAATGGCAGCCGACTACGATGGATATTTATGCACTCTATCCGTCACGTAAACATCTTGCTCCTGCGGTCCGTAGCCTAATTGATCATCTGTTCGACTATTTTAAGCACAACAAGTGGCAGAATATTCGACTTTAGTATTTGCATGAAAAACAAAGGTCGCATAGCATGTTGTTTACATGAATATAAGAAACATTTTCATTACATTTCAGATGCACTGCAATGTGTAGGATATCAATGGACTAAGATCACTTTGATGGATGTAAAGTGTCATGCAAAACTTTTCCTTTAAAAACAAACTTATACTTTTAATCGTTTCGCTTATAACGGTCACCATTCTGGTTTCGTATCTGAGTGTTAACCACTTTATCAGTGGCTACATTTACGAGTCCGACACTAAGAACATTACGCACAATATCGATTTAGTAGACCACAAACTGAATACTGAACTGGGCTCTAAGCTCTCGCTCGCGAGCAGCTTGAACTTTAGTATGATGGATATCGTGGATACCAAAGAGAATTCCGGCTTTTACCGCATCATTAAGATTGTGAGTGGTTATGCATTTGATGACACAGGTTCGATGGATGAAGCCAAAGCGCAGAAGTACATCGATCTGGCAGAAACGCAAAGCATGGAGCCAACCATCAGTCCGGTAGAAATGGAAGATGGCCACCCGATGCTTACCATTTCGGTGAAGAAGGTCGATGATTCGGTGAACTTCTTTGTACTCGATCTGAATGAGCTGACCAGCGTACTGAAGAATTACGCGCTCGAAGGGAGCTACCTGGAACTGACGTCCAGCAACAACGTCACCATTTTCTCCAACAAAACCGGCACCAACCTGATCCCCATCTCTCGTCAGGTGAAAGTGGGTGACCAGAACTGGACACTGACGGGTTATATTGATCTGGATAAGATTCAAGCGAACACCAACAGTCTCAACTGGATGATCACTCTGGCGCTGCTGATCAGTGCGGCGATCATCATTGCTCTGAGTGTGTTGATGCTGCATTTCGCGTTTAAACCGTTACTGCGTTTGAAAGACCTGGTTGCAGATCTGTCGCAGGGCAATGGTGATTTGACTCAGCGTCTTGACGTCACCTCGAAAGATGAAATCGGTCAGATCTCTTCGTCGATCAACCGCTTCATTGAGCAGCTGCAAGGCATGTTCATTCAGGTTTCCAGTTCATCATCACAAATTGATGGTGCGGTGAATCAGTTGTCCAGTCAGTCTGCTTCAAACGTTCACATGTTGCAGTCGCATACTGTTGAAACTGAGCAGGTGATTGCGGCGATTGAAGAGATGAGTGCGACGGCGGCTTCCATCGCGCAGAGTGCGGCAGACGCAGCCAAGCTCACCGAGCGCACCAACACCTACGCAGACGAATCGAAACACACCGTCAACGATGCGGTGAACAGCGTGACTGAGCTGGAATCGGACGTAGCGGAAATGTCTTACACCATCGGCACCATGAGCGAAGACACCAAGCAAATCAGCACCGTATTGCAGGTAATTGGCGACATCGCTGAGCAGACCAACCTGCTGGCACTCAATGCGGCCATCGAAGCGGCACGTGCAGGTGAGCAGGGCCGAGGCTTTGCGGTGGTCGCTGACGAAGTTCGCGCATTGGCAGCCCGCACGCAGCAAAGCACGGCGCAGATCAACGATATGCTGTCGAAACTGCGTCAGACCAGTGACAATGTGGTGAACAAGATGGAATCGACTCGTCGCAGCTGTGAAGCGACATCGGACAGTACCCACAAAGTGATGGAGTCGCTCAACACGGTGACCACATCGGTGGTGGAGATCAACGACCTCAATACGCTGATGGCAACATCTGCTGAGCAGCAAAGTCAGGTAACGGGCGAAATCAGCCGTAATATGGCGGCGATTCAGAGCCTGATAGGACAACTGAACCAGAACGCGTCGGATACTGACCTTATCAGCCGAGAGCTGGGTGACACTTCAAACGGGCTGTCCCACGTGGTCGGGCAGTTTAAAGTCCACTAAGCGACTTGCGTTATCAGCGCATCATTGGTTTAAAGAGCACCCTGCGGTGCTCTTTTTTTATCCGCTACTTTTAGCGGGCGGTATGCGGAAAGTGATTTTATTGTCAGTGTTCAGGCGGCATATTGAGCCGAAAATGATAGCAAGGTTAAATGCGTTCCGAGTCTGTCTGATAAGGAAAAAGAATGAAACGTATTGGAACCTGCCTGGCACTGATGATGCTGTGCGGCGCAGCACAAGCAAAAGTGAACGTTGCTGGTAATCAACTGGATATCTCAACCGATTGTCTGGAAGTGGCGACCAAAGGCATCACGATTGGCACAGGCGACTGTGAGGCGAAAAAGCCGAAATCCGATAAGCCGGAAAACCGCAGTTTCAAAGGCAACAACAACCCGGGCAAAGGGCATAAGCCAAAACACTGAGTGGCTGAACGTTGTGGCCAATAAAAAAGCACCCTGAGGGTGCTTTTTTTACGTTCGGGTTTTGTTAACAACCGCCTTGTTGCTGGGCTTGTTGCACCAGAGCGAGACGTTTTGCTTCTTGCTCTGACAGTTGTTCATTTTCCTTACCCGCTTCGTGTTCCAACTCCACTGGAACGAAAACATAGTCTTTCATGAATGTCATCGTTAGTTCTCTCAGTAGGAAAGCTGAGCAAAAAATAGAGGATGTTAACAATGTTAACATCCTCCTTGATGCTCAAATTTTAGGCGTAGGCTCAGGGCTGATATTGCCCCTGGTTACGTCTTATACGTCGTAGGTAGTCGACGCAGTGTCACCGCCTGTACCAGTCCAGTTGGTGTGGAAGAATTCACCACGTGCACGGTCAGTACGCTCATACGTGTGCGCGCCGAAGTAGTCACGTTGTGCCTGCAGCAGGTTCGCTGGCAGACGAGCCGTGGTGTAACCGTCCAGGAAGGTCAGGGCAGATGTGGTACATGGCATTGGAATACCGGCTTCCAGAGATTTCGCTGCCACTTTGCGCCATGCTGCCAGGCTACCTGTCAGGATGCCTTTGAAGTAATCATCAGAGCCCAGGAATGCCAGATCTGGGTTCGCTTCGTATGCATCACGGATATTGCCCAGGAATGCAGAACGGATGATACAACCACCGCGCCACATCAGCGCTACGTTACCGTAGTTCAGATCCCAGCCGTTTTCGTTTGACGCTTCACGCATCAGCATAAAGCCTTGTGCGTAAGAGATGATTTTTGATGCCAGCAGCGCTTGACGAAGTGCATCAACCCACTCTTGTTTGTCACCTTCAACCGGAGTGATGGTTTTGCCAAACAGTTTTTCCGCTTCAACACGTTGGTCTTTCAGTGCAGACAGGCAGCGCGCAAATACAGATTCAGAGATCAGAGTCAGTGGAATACCCAGATCCAGAGCGTTGATACCTGTCCATTTACCGGTACCTTTCTGGCCTGCAGTATCCAGGATCTTCTCAACCAGTGCTTCACCGTCTTCATCTTTGTAGCCAAGGATGTCAGCCGTGATTTCTACCAGGTAGCTGTTCAGCTCAGTTTCGTTCCAGTCAGCGAACACTGACTGCATTTCGTCAGCAGTCATGCCCAAGCCATCTTTCATGAACTGGTAAGCTTCAGTGATCAGCTGCATGTCGCCGTATTCGATACCGTTGTGAACCATTTTCACGAAGTGGCCAGCACCGTCGTTGCCAACCCAGTCACAGCAAGGCTCGCCAGCGTCAGTTTTTGCAGAGATCGCTTGGAAGATAGGTTTCACTGCTGCCCAAGCTTCTGGTGCGCCACCTGGCATGATAGATGGTCCGAAACGAGCGCCTTCTTCACCGCCTGATACGCCAGTACCGATGAAGTGGATGCCTTTTTCGCGCAGTGCTGCAACGCGGCGGTTAGTGTCTGGGTAGTTTGTGTTACCACCGTCGATGATGATGTCGCCTTTGTCCAGCAGAGGAACCAGTTGATCGATGAACGCGTCAACTACGGCACCAGCACGAACCATCAGCATCACTTTGCGTGGTGCTTCCAGTTTATCAACCAGCTCTTGCAGCGTGTATGCACCAACGATGTTGGTGCCTTTTGCCGGGCCTTCCAGGAATTCGTCAACTTTTGCCGCAGTACGGTTGTGCGCTACCACTTTGAAACCGTGGTCGTTCATGTTCAGGATTAGGTTCTGGCCCATTACTGCCAGGCCAATTACACCGATATCACCTTTCATTTTATTTCTCTCCTTCACGCAATTTTCGTTGCTGCGTCTAAATCTAAATACCACTCCGTCTCACCAGTTGTTGACTGGATTTTCGCTGCCGGGTAAGGCAGATCTTCAGCCGGAGTTGTGTGAATTTCGTAAACGATCTCGGCCTTACCTGCGCCAAGAACGAGATAACTGATGCGTTTTGCTGCTTCCAGTACTTTCGCGGTTTTCGATACGCGAAGCTGGCCGGATTCCGGATGGCTGGCAACCACAGACAGGTTCTCGTCGTCGTAGTTGGTTTTGCCCGGGAACAGGGAAGCGGTGTGGCCGTCTGCGCCAACACCCAGCAGAATCCAGTCAAACACTGGTGTGCCGTTTTCTGATGGAATCACGTCTGCCATTTCTTGCGCAAAGCGCTGCGCTTCGGCTTGTGGCTCGTTTTCACCCAAGATGCGGTGAATATTGCCAGCCGGAATGTCGATTTGGCTGAACAGCAGCGCGTTCGCTTCGCCGTAGTTGCTTTCTGCATCGTCCGGTGCCACACAACGCTCGTCACCCCACCAGAAGTGCAGGTTCTGCCACTGGATAGTCGTGGTGTAAGCGTCAGAAGCCAGTAGCTTGAACAGCATTTTTGGGGTGCTGCCGCCTGACAGTGAGATGTGCACAGGGCGACCCAGCTCGCTGTACGCCTTCATGTCGTTCGCTAAGGATTCAACAACGGCATCGGCAGTTGGAAAAATCTTATGATTGATCATAATTCGCAGTAGTCCGTGTTAGTCAGGTTTTTACAAGGGAAGCGCCAGTCGCGGCCGTCGTTTTTCAGCAGCTCGTCAGACTCTTTTGGTCCCCAGGTACCACAGGCATAGCCGTACAGTGATTGCGGATCTTGTTTGAAGTCCAGAATTGGCTGAACGAACTTCCAACACGCTTCCACCGCATCGGTACGGGCAAACAGTGTTGCATCGCCGTTGAGGGCATCCAGCAGCAGACGCTCGTAAGCGGTCAGCATTTTGGTTTCTTCCAGCGAAGCGTAGTGGAAATTCATCGACACTTCTTTTGCCTTGAAACCTGCGCCCGGCTCTTTCAGGCCAAAGCTCATCAGGATACCTTCATCCGGCTGAATGCGGATAATCAGTTTGTTTTCCGGGGCATTCTGACCAAATACCGGGTGCGGAGTGCGTTTGAAGTGAATAACCACTTCGGTTACGCGCGTTGGCAGGCGTTTACCACTACGTACGTAGAATGGTACACCGTTCCAGCGCCAGTTATTGATGAACATCTTCAGTGCCACGTACGTTTCGGTACGTGAATCTTCCGCTACACCGTTTTCGTCGCGGTAACCCGGCAGGAACTGACCACGAACTTCGGATTCTGTGTACTGACCCAGAACCAGGTTCTTACGCAGATCTTCATCAGACAGTGGCTGTAGGCTCTGCAGAACTTTGTTCACTTCGTTACGGATAGAGTTGGCGTTGATGGCCGCTGGTGGTTCCATACCGACCATTGCCAGCACTTGCAGCAGGTGGTTCTGGAACATGTCGCGTACCGCGCCTGAACCGTCGTAGTAACCACCACGTTCTTCGACACCAAGGAATTCTGCGCCAGTGATTTCAACGTAATCGATGAAGTTGCGGTTCCACAGAGGTTCGAACATGCCGTTCGCAAAGCGGAACACCAACAGGTTTTGTACCGTTTCTTTACCCAGGTAGTGGTCGATACGGTAAATCTGGTGCTCTTTGAAATGGTTGTGGATTTCGATATCCAGCTCTTGCGCCGATTTCAGATCGTAACCAAACGGTTTTTCGATGATCAGACGTTTCCAGCCATTCTTCTCGTCGTTCAGACCTTGAGCAGCAAGGCACGCAGGAATTACGCCGTAAAGGCTTGGAGGGGTCGCAAGGTAGAAAAGTGTATTGCGTTCAGTTTGATCGTACTTGTCAGCAAGTTGATCAAGGCGAGTGGTCAGCTTCGCGTAGTCATCCATGTCGGATGTATTGATTGCTTGATAGTGAAGGTGTTCACAGAAGGCTTCAAGAATCGCAGGTTCTGTCTTTTCCAGTTCCTGAAGTGAGCGCTTTAACTTCTCGCGGTATGATTCATCGCTGTATTCAGTTCGGCTCACGCCCAAAATAGCAAAGGACTCTGGCAGTTGTTTGCTCGCATACAAGTGATACAGAGCAGGAATCAACTTGCGGTAAGTCAAGTCTCCCGAAGCACCAAAAATCACGATGCTGCTGTTTTCAGGTATTACCATCATCTTTCCCTTAAAAACGAGGTAGTTAGCATGCGCCAACCCTAGCAGCGCAATACACAAATAGAAAGAAGGCATTGCCTATCATTCATATAGACAAAACCGATAGCCAGATCACAATTGCTAGCAGATTTGAGATCTCGCCCGGGTGCGTATTGTCTACGACAATTTGACACACATCAACTATTGATAACGCAATCGATTAAATATTGACTCGTTTTTTTGTTAAGTCATTAATTTTAAAAGAAGCGGCCGTATTTGGCCGCTTTCGTTGCATATGGAGTTATTGCTCTAGTCAGAACTGCGCTTTCATGTACGCTTTGACGGTTTTGATGTGCTCGGCAACGTCGACGTCGTTGCGCTGTTCTTCGTCAAGGAAGCGCGCGGCGTAGTCGTTGTGTATGCCTTTTTCGAGGAAGAGGACGTAGAGTTTAGGGTCGATGTGGCCTGAGGTGGCCATGCTGGTCATGATGTTGATTGATTCAGACAGCGTTTTGGCTTTTTTGTATGGGCGATCGTTTGATGTCAGTGCTTCAAACACGTCGGCAATCGCCATCACACGCGCCGGAATCGACAGATCTTCTTCGTTCAGGCCACGTGGGTAACCTTTGCCATCCATGCGTTCATGGTGACCTCCGGCAATATCCGGCACGTTTTTCAGATGCTCCGGATAGGGCAGACGCTGCAGCATCACAATCGTCTGCACAATATGGTCATTGATGATGAAACGTTCTTCGTCGGTCAGTGTGCCACGGCGTACGCCCAGGTTGTAGAGTTCGCCGCGGTTGTATTGCAGTTCTCCCGGTTTGAGAATGAATTCTTCCGACCAGACATCCTGTGGACGCTTACCTTTCTCCCACGGGATACGGTGCACTGGTTTATCGGCGAGCAGATTTTCCATCACTGGCAGTTCAGGTTTATCACCGCAGCGACGGCTTTCCAGCCACGAAATACCCAATTGGTCATCCAGAGTCCGTTTCCATTGGCGCTGGGCAATCTGGCTCAGGCGTTCAATGTCTTCATCACTCATGAATTCGCCGCCGATGTTGCATTGTGCGACAAAGGCAAATTCTTCATCCAGCGCCTTATGCGTGGCTGCCAGATGCGCTTGCAGTTCATTTGCGTCGCCACCGTTGGCGAGTGCCTGCCAGTAATTACTTTCTGCCTGCGATTTCAGCACTTCAAAGCGCATTCGAATTTCATGAATACGGTCATAAATGGTTTCTAGCTTGGTCGCTTTGTCGACCACGTATTCCGGTGTGGTGACTTTACCGCAGTCGTGCATCCACGCCGCCAGCATTAATTCTTCCCACTGTTCGTTGTTCATTTTGAAACGGGGGAAGTAGTGGTCATCTTTCGCTGCGGCTTCGGTGAGCATTTTGGTCAGTTCCGGCACGCGCTGACAGTGGCCGCCTGTATACGGCGACTTGGTATCGATGGCGGATGCAATCAGAGCAATAAAGGCATTGAGCATGTCTTTTTGTTGCTGCATTTTGTCGATGTTGTCTTTGGCGATTTCAGCAAAGCTCAGCACTTCGCGCAGGAAGGCGTGTTTGTCGAGCTGTGCTTTGGTGGTGGTGCGTTCATAGCCGAGGTTGAGTACTCCCACCAACTGTTTGGCGCGGTTGAGCAGTGGAAACAGGTAAATGTCGCTGTTGTAGAGCTGCTCTTTGTGCTTACGTAGAATATTGTCGTCGCGCGTCAGATGAACGATTTCCCCTTTGCGCAATTCTGCCAGTAGCCAGGGGGTATCATGAACCAAAACATTGAGGTCAATTTTGAACGGGATGATGGCGTGGTTGGCGACGATGGAAAACGCCTGCTGCTCGTTGGAATAGGTATAAAGCAGAATGGTTTCTGCCCGTGTCACCAGATAACTTTGATGCGTAATAGTTTTCGCGAGTACTTCGAAATCCTGATTCGAAGCGGTATCGCGCAGTAAACCCAATAAATCATGCAGGGTATGTTCCATCAGTTCGATGGAGTGGGTGAGGTCGGCGACCTCTTTGATCATGCTTTTCGGATAACGGGTTTTCTGGAAATCAAACCGGGCGATGTTGTCGGTCTGGACCACCAGTGTCGAGAGCGGGCGTGCCAAACGACCCGAGATAAACCACACCAGCACCAAACTGAAGGCAAGCAGAATAACAGCTACGATCACTTGCTTGTTGCGCATGCCAATCAGGGTTGCGAGCAGATCGTCGGTGGGGGTCGCTTCAGCCAGAAGCAGATGCACATGTTTGTTGAGCGCGACAGGCGTCAACGTGACTGACCATTTTGTTCGGTCATAAGTGGTGGTCTCATAGAGCATTTGGCTGCTGATGCGGTTCGCTACGGGGGCGAAAACGCTGTTACTCAACTCGTCCTTGACGTTGGCTTCGTCGGTGCGAGGATTGAGGTCTGATTGATAGTCGGCAAGCAAGTTAAACTGATGATCGAACAGTGCCAGTTTGGTGTTCGGCGAGTAGCCGATTTTGGCAATCTGACTCGATAACGAGTCCAGCGTGAAGTCGGCGGCGACCACCTGCTTGCCACTGCCGGAGCGGCGAGCGAGCGTCACGCCATAGGCTTTATAGAAATAGAAAAAATAGGGTTCGGTGAGGCGAATGGCGCCGTCCTGCTCCGCGGTTTTATACCAGGGGCGCGCGCGCGGGTCGTATTGGTTGTCGGTATTTTTAACCGACTGAATGATGTTCAGATCAGCATCAAGGAAAATCATTTCCCCATTGCCATTGATCTGAGTATTGCGAATAAACATCACAGCATTATCGGGGGCATTAAACCGTTCGCGTGCCTGAGGCGTAAACATGGGGCGAATGATGGTGAAGTCACCGTCATCGGTACCGTAATACAGCGAGACAACGTGGGGATTGTTTTCAAAAAAAAGACGAGCAGAGCTGAGCCAGCGATTTTCCTGCATTATTGGCGTGTTCTGTTCGATAAATTTGTTGTAGGCCATGAAGTCCAGCGTTGTCAGAATAGGCGATACGTTCTCGCTGAATGTCGCCTCCAGTTTATCGCTGTTTTCGTAACTGATTTCCTTGGCGCTGCTGATTAACAATTGTTGAGCGTGCTGATAACTGACGGACACCAATACCGCGCCGATAATAGTAATGAGGATCAGAAATAACGTGCTGATCTGTATGCTTAAAGGGTAATGATGCTTCGTCATAAACCAATCCCTAGCCAAACGATTGTATAAGTATTGTTCAACTTAGTTAACTTGCAAAAAAATCAGCACATTGCGTGCGTTCTATTTTGCTTTCCGTTGTTGGCTCACAAATCTTTGAAACGTTGGGTAAAAAATCGGCAATTTACATCAAGTGTCATCTATAACTGTAATCATGCCTCACATGGTGCAACCGGGTGCGTAACTGCGCTCATCAGCACCATCGAATGAATGACAGACAAAAGGAAAGCCGTATGTTGACCCTGAATTACCAAGTCGAAATTCAGTCCGATCCCGACATGGTGTGGAAAATGCTAACGGAGCTGGAACTCTACACCCAGTGGGCGACCGCGTTTTCGCCACATTCTCAGTTCAGTGGTGAATGGCGCGAAGGTACTGACATGAAGTTTTTCGATCCACAACTGGGTGGCACTCGTGCGGTGCTCGATACTGTCGAGCCGGGTAAATCACTGGCGTATCATCATGTCGCGATTTTCACCCCAGAGCATGTGCAGGATATCGACAGCGACATGGCGAGAAAATGGATTGGTTCGACGGAAAGTTATCGCATCATTCCCCAGGCGGGCAGCGTGATCCTGCAAGTCACCATCACAACCCATTCCGATTTTGTCAGTATGTTCAATGATGGTTGGGAAAAGGCATTGCCGCTGATCAAATTGTTGTGCGAGCAAAAAGCTTAGTTTGGTTATTGATCGATTCCATGCATGCTCTGGTCTGATATTTATCGACTCAATGGTTTGATGGAAAATTTGCGCATCTCTCCCTCTTTGTTGGTATCCGTACGGTGTGGCTGATAAACTGCAGCGATTACGGAGGGAGGGAATGTCGAAATGAAACTTGCGGTTGATACACACACTCACACTTATGCCAGTGGTCACGCTTACAGCACGTTAATCGAAAATGCCAAGGCGGCGTCAGAACGCGGTTTATCGATGTTCTGTACCACGGATCACGCGGAATCCATGCCTGGTGCGCCACATTATTGGTTCTTTGCCAACCAACGTATCCTGCCTCGTTTTCTTGAAGGGGTTGCCATCATTCGTGGTGTGGAATCCAACATTCTCAATTCTCAGGGCGAAATCGATATTCATCCATCCGTCGACCAACATCTTGATTGGGTGATTGCCAGCTTTCATGAGCCTGTATTTCGTCCCTCGGACAAAAAAGACCATACCGAAGCCCTGATCAATGTGATTAAAAGTGGCCGTATCGACGCGCTTGGCCATTTGGGTAACCCGCACTTCGATTTCGACTTTGACAGCGTGATTCACTGCGCGAAAGAGCACAACGTCGCGATTGAAATTAACAACAGCACCCTGAAAGGGCACAGCCGGGTGGGTAGCGTCGACCGCTGTTACCAGATAGCGGAAGTTGCTAAAGCGGCCGGTGCCTGGATCACCACCGGAAGCGATGCGCACTTCTGTCAGGATGTCGGCAACTTAACGCTGGCAAGTGAGCTGCTGGACAACGTCGGCGTCGAGTCAGACAACGTCATTACCCATACTGCTGAGCAGTTCTTAGCGTTCCTGCAAATCCGTGGCCGTCAGCCTGTGGAAGAGTATCAAGCGTGGTATGCGCGCTGATTGATGCAGGTGAAGGCTGGGTACGGTTTCACATGGCTCAACATTTGAAACCATTTTCGCATCAACATCATCGGAGGGATGGCGTAAACTGTCCCGTCCATCAAAAGGAAGAGAATAAATACAATGAAAAAAGCCATTATTTTAACCGCAGGCCTGCTGTTGGCGACTCAGGTGTTTGCTGCTGATTCTGATCTCAAACAGATCATGAAGCAGATGAAAGTGGAGTTTAAACATGCGGCTGAAGCGCAGACGACTGCAGAGATGCAAGCACCGATTCAGGAGCTGACCAAACTGGTGGCCCAAGCCAAACTGGGTGAATACCCGCCAGAGAAACAGGACATTTACCTGGAAGGTTTCAACAAGCTTACCGTCGCGCTGGACAAGATCGAGAACGAGTTGGAGCACGACGAGTTTGACGCGGCGAAAAGTTCACTTCAGCAAGTGGATGGCCTGCGCAAGGAGTATCACGAAAAGCGTAATCCAAGCATCTGGAAACGCCTGTTCGGTTGAGAAAATATCCTTATAAAATCGCAGGTTTTGTTAATTTTCTGAGTATCAGCACTGTTATTTTATTGATGAGCAGATATAGTGGCGGGCAATTAGATTAGAGAATCGATATGACCCGCTTACGGCTTTTTCACAGAATCATGCTACGTGCCAGTATCCTGAGTTGGGTACTGGTGTCGTTGATGCCTGTGATTAATGCGCACGGCAGTAGCGCGGGCGTCTGGGCAACACTGTGTACCATCAATGGTTTTGAACTGGTCAAAGTCTCCGATGGTAAGCCACAAACTCAACATGGTAAGCCGTGTCCGTTTGCCCACTTCTCGAACTTTCACGCCGACAAGCTTCCAACTACACGACCCAACACCACACAGAGCTCTGTCATTTCAGACAGCTACACTTTTTTGGCTCTAAGTGTACGATTTGAAAGACAAGTTCCTCGCGGCCCACCTGAGCCGATCATTGCCTAAATATCATTCTTACAATACTTATAAGTAAATCAGTCAAGTTATACGTCTGACGCCCTTTCAATACCTATTGAAGAGGGTGTTTTTGCGTTTATAAAAAGGAAAACTCATGTTGGGACAAGCTTCAACGCCTCAACCCGATTCTGCTGCGCGCGGAAAATCACTCTACTTTCTCACCTGGCGCTGGCACTTCTATGCTGGCCTGTTCGTCATACCGTTTATGCTCATTCTTTCTCTGACGGGCTTGGTGATGTTGTTCGATGATGAGATTGAGCAAGCGCGCTACAGTGAACAACTGCAAGTCATACCGCAGCACCACAGTGTGGCTGTTTCTCAACAGCTGATGGCGGTGCAAGAAGCCTTTCCGCATGCCGCGGTGACCCAGTTCATCCCGTCGGCATCGCCGGAGATTGCGAATAAATTTTCTATTCAGATGGCCGATGGTCTGGAGCTGTTTGCGACGGTAAACCCTTATACTGGTAAGGTGCTGGGCACGATTGACCGCTCACAAAGCTGGTATCAGCTGGCGAACTCCATTCACGCGACACTACTCATTGGTGACACTGGCGATTACTTGCTGGAAATTGCCGCCAGCCTGGGTATTTTGTTGCTGGTGAGTGGCCTGTATCTGTGGTGGCCGCGCGACAACGCGAGCAAAGCTGGTTTCCTGAAAATCCGTTTTGGCAGCGGCACGCGTATTGTCATGCGTGATCTGCATGCCAACCTGGGTGGTGTGCTGTCGATTGTGTTGCTGTTCTTTCTGATCTCTGGTCTGTCGTGGACCGGATTTTGGGGGAAAACGCTGGTGCAAGCGTGGAACACATTTCCAACCTATTACACCTGGGGACAGAAACCGACCTCAACGCCGGTTACTCACGCCAGCCTGAATCATGGCTCTGAAGAAGAGATGCCTTGGAACCTGGAGCAGACACCGATGCCTCAGTCGGCGGAACCGGAAAAAGCGCACGACCACTCCAAAATGGGGATGGAAGAGGCGCACATGATGGCGTCGAATACCGTCGATATCGATAGCATTATTGTCAAAGCGCAGGCGCTGGGCTTTGAACATTACCGCGTCTACTTCCCGAAAAACGCAAGGGGCGTGTACACCGTCGCAGCCAATACCATGGCGGGAGACATCACCGATCCGCGTAACGATCGCACATCGCACTTTGACCAATATTCGGGTGAACTGCTGATGGATGTGACTTGGCAGGATTACACACCATTCGCCAAAGCCATGGCCGCAGGTGTGTCTTTGCATCAGGGCGATTTAAGTTCGTTGAATAAATACCTTAACGTCGCGTTTTGCCTGTCGTTTATTCTGATCGCGCTGAGTGGCATCGCGATGTGGTGGATTCGCCGTCCAGTCGGCAAAGGCAGACTGGGGGTACCGCCACGTTTTGCACAAGCAGGTATCTGGAAAGTGGGTTTGGTAACGCTGGTCGTGATTGGTGTGGCATTCCCGCTGGCGGGTGCAACGATTGTTGTGGCTTTGCTGTGTGATTGGCTGCTCTTCAGCCGGGTTGCAACGCTGCGCAATGCCCTGCAATAAGCCTTGATCCGTAATGAAATAAAAAAGCCAGAGTATGAACTCTGGCTTTTTTGTGCCGTTATGCCTGATACAGTTCGAGCGGCAGGCCATCCGGGTCCTGAAAGAAGGTGTACGCGCGTCCGGTGTACTCATCGATGCGCACTGGCTCAACCGAGATCCCTTGATGTTCCAACTGCTGCTTTACCTTTGCAACATCATCTACCGCAAACGCCAGATGGCGCAGGCCTTGTGCTTCCGGGTAACTCGGGCGAGCCGGTGCATCGGGAAAGGAGAACAGTTCAATTTGAGAGCCATCGGGCAGCGCCAGATCCAGCTTGTAGGAATCACGGGCCGCGCGGTAATTCTCTGCAACAATCTCCAGCCCCAGAACTTCCGTATAGAAAGCTTTTGAGCGAGCATAGTCGGAACAGATAACGGCGGTGTGGTGAATCCTTTTCAGCATGACTTATCCTTTCTCGTTCAGTTTCGGGCTGAGGTGCTTCATGACGTAGTCGATGAACACACGCAGGCGAGCGGGCATGTATTTGGTCTGGGCGTACTGCATGGCAATCGCGCCATGATAGTTGCTTTTAATGGTCCAGTCTTTGAGCAGTTGAACCACTTTGCCTTCTGCCAGCGCATCTTGTACCACGAAGTCATGAAAGATACCGATACCCAAACCATTTTTCACTCCATTCAAGCGCATTTGCGAATGGTTGACGGCGTAACGCCCGCTCACCGAAACAGTGTGAAATTCATCGTCTTTCAAAAAGTCCCACAGGTGATCTTTGTCGGTTTCGGCCAGATACAGGCAATCGTGCCCAGTCAGCTGCGTGGGATGAGTCGGAACACCTCGTTCCTCAAGGTAGTCCGGGCTGGCGCACAATACCAGATTGGTTTTACACAGTTCGCGCAGCACCAGATTTTCATCCGGTTTGTCCGTTAGTTTAAATGCCACATCGATATTGTGTTTGAACAGATCAATTTCACCATCGGCGGCGCGCAGCTTGAGCTGGATTTGCGGGTATTTTTTGAGAAATGGCACTACAAAGGGCTGCAACACCGAGTTCAGAAACGCCTCTGGCGCAGCGACTGTGAGCGCACCGGACGGCTCTGTGTGATCGGAGCCGGAAAGCTCAACGGCCTGTTGAGCAGCATTCACCATCACCAGGCACTGATCGTAAACCTTTTGCCCCGCCTGAGTGATGATCAGTTTACGGGTGGTACGTTCGAACAGTTTGACGGAAAGGGCCAGTTCCAGGCGAGTGATCAATTTACTCAGTGCAGAGGGGGTAACCCCAAGTTTGTGGGCAGCGGCTGTAAAGCTGCCTTCATTTACCACCAAAATAAATGTCGCTAAGTCGGGAAGTAGGCCAATGAGTTTGGTATTTAACATGGTCTTTCTACTTCTTCAATTTTCCAAAAATTCATGTTTCGGATGCTCTTTAGTGCTGCCACGAACTCCTTGTGCAACAGGACAGAGTGGCAAACATCGAACCGTCGATTTTATAGGTAATCGTTCGGTTAGTGTAAGAAAGTGCGACATTTTGGCAGATTTGTGGCGGATAAGTGTCCGACTATCGTTTTTAATATCTCAATCTGTGCGCTGTGCCAAAAAATGGTATTCATCAAACCAATAAATCATCCGCATATTAGTATCTAATTGATAAAACTAAATTTTATTTTGCTCGATTAGTGAATTGAAATCATAAATATTGCGTTCAAGAAAGCGCGTATTCACGCGAAAATGTTGTCTTCTTTTAAAAAGACAGGCTCATTGGAATCAGTGAGCCTGAGGGTCAAAATCATCACTTTTAACTATCCATCGGATTATTTCAAAATGCCGAGCGATTTAAGCTTGCGATACAGGGTATTGCGGCTGATTCCCAGCATCTTGGATGTCCGACTGATGTTGCCTTGATTGGCTTGATACGCTTGCAGCAGAGTATCTTCAACCGTTGATTTGAGATCCATCGCTGCGCTATCTGCGGGGGTAAGCGCGGTACTGGTGAGGGATTTGGTGATATGCCCGGGCACGTGTTCCAGACGCAATTCCGGCTCGTCACTGGACAGTAATGACGCAACCTTCATTAAATTATCCAATTCACGAATGTTACCCGGCCAATGGTAGCTGCACAGCAGTGTCATCAGGTGAGGGCAGAGTGCTTGTGCGCCAATGCGATATTTGTGGTGGATATGCTCAATCAGTGCCGCTTTATCCTGACGTTCACGCAGAGCGGGCAGTTGCAACACCAATCCGTTGAGTCGGTAATACAAATCCTGACGAAAACGACCCTCAGCCACCGCCTGTTCGAGATCTTTGTGGGTGGCGGCGATGATCTGAATGTCGACGTTATAGCTCTGGTTGGATCCAACCGGGACGACCAGCTTATCTTGCAACACATGCAGCAGACGCGATTGCGCCTCCAACGGCATGTCGGCAATTTCATCCAGAAACAGAATACCCTGATCGGCTTGGCGAATCTTACCCTGATAGCCTTTGCTGTTGGCGCCGGTAAAGGCGCCCGCGACATAACCAAACAGTTCTGATTCAATTAAGTCTTTGGGTAGCGCGCCGCAGTTGACGCTGACCAGCGCCTTGCTGTGGCGCGAACTGCGTTTGTGCAGCGCTTTAACAAATTCTCCTTTACCGACACCCGTCTCACCGAGGATCAACAGAGTAATGTCTTTGTCGATCAGTTTATTGGCTTGTTGCCACGCCTGTTCAACATGGGTATCACCAAAATGCAGGTCACAGGAAGCGGAGTAGGCCCGTGTTGTGCGCGGTTTGGCTTTGAGTTCATGCTTTTCAAACACAAAACCCGCCACGCGGGTATCAAACAGTTCCTCAATCGAGTGGCCCACCACCGAATTTTGCGCTAATAGCTGCGCGGCAATGTGGTTGTGTGCCAGCACTTTTCCGCCTTCATCGGCAATCACGATGCCTTGCCAGCCACTGTTGAGCAGCGAACGGTCGTAGGCGAGATTAATACGAGTCGAGCCTTGCGGAATATCACACAGCAGATGGTTTTCCACCAACTGCACCATGTTTTGCACCAGTACTTGAGTAGAGAGATCGTGCTGCTGTTGCTCACTGGTGATATCGAGAATGCCGAGCAGTTCGCCTTGATGATTAAACAGCGGACAAGCGGAACAACTGATGAAATGGTGCTGACGAATATAGTGCTGATTGCCGATGATGGTCACGGGTCGCGCTTCGACAATCGCGGTGCCAATTGCGTTCGTGCCTTTGAGTTTTTCCTGCCAGCAAGCACCGGATTCCAGCGCGATTTCCGTCAGTCTCTCGCTAAAATGTTGCTGACCCCAGGTGGCGAGGATCACGCCTTCGCTATCGGTCAGAATCAAACGACTGTCACTGTGACCACACATTTGATTGAACAGCGGCAGCGCGTATTTTTCGACAGCAGAAAGCAGCGATGTGGCGCGCCATTTACGTTCTTTCAGCTCATAGTTCGGTAGACGAATATGCTCCGGCCGGGTTCGCTGTGTCAGCCCGGCTTCTTGGCTGCGATGCCAGGAAGTGGTGAGCCAATCTTGATTAACTGATTGAATTTGCATAACTGTTCCATGTTGTCACAGTGGCAGTGTGTCATTTTGGGACACTGGAACATCGGGGGCAGCTCCCGAACATCCATTCCGTTGAAGCACTGATCTTTTAATCATTTTGTTAATCATAGTTTTACATTTCATTAACAACAAGAGTTCGCACTCTGGCTTGTGATTTGCGTTACGTACTTCAGAAGGTGCGCCGCTTGTCTGTTTTAAACAGTCTTCTAAGGGACGGAATTAAAAGGAAAACGCGACACCCGAACAGCAAACTAACGTGAATGAGAAAGTGAGAAGGATCGAACGATGATTTATGCGCAACCAGGAACCAACAACGCGATTTTCAATTTCAAAAGCCATTACGATAACTACATTGGTGGCCAGTGGGTGAAACCAGTAAACGGAGAATATTTTGACAACATTTCGCCGGTGAATGGCCAGGTGTACTGTCAGGTAGCACGTTCGGGCGCTGAAGATATCAATCTGGCGTTGGATGCAGCACATGAAGTACGGGCACAGTGGGGCAAAACCAGCGTGGCGGAGCGCGCCAATATTCTGCTGAAAATCGCCGACCGCGTGGAAGCGAATCTCGAGAAATTGGCTTTTGTTGAAACGTGGGAAAATGGCAAACCAATTCGTGAGACGCTCGCGGCAGACTTGCCCTTAGTGGTCGATCACTTTCGTTATTTTGCAGGCTGTATTCGCGCTCAGGAAGGCAGCGCGGCAGAAATTGATGCCAACACTGCCGCTTATCATTTCCCGGAACCGATTGGTGTGGTCGGGCAGATCATTCCATGGAACTTCCCGATGCTGATGGCCGCGTGGAAACTCGCGCCTGCGATTGCAGCCGGTTGTTGTGTGGTGCTCAAACCGGCAGAACAAACGCCGACGTCAATTCTGGTGCTGATGGAAACCATTGGTGATCTGCTGCCACCGGGCGTGGTGAACGTGGTCAACGGTTATGGCGCGGAAGCGGGGCAGGCGCTGGCGACCAGTAATCGAATCGCCAAACTGGCGTTCACGGGTTCAACCGATGTCGGACACCACATTCTGAAATGCGCCGCTGAGAGCTTAATTCCATCCACTGTGGAGCTGGGCGGTAAATCACCGAATATCTACTTCGCCGATGTGTTCGATCACGAAGATGCGTATCTGGAAAAATGTCTGGAAGGGACGTTGCTGGCCTTCTTCAATCAGGGCGAAGTGTGTACTTGTCCGTCGCGCGTGCTGATCCACGAATCGATTTACGACAAGTTCATCGCTAAGCTGGTGGAGCGTGCGAAAACCATCAAACAAGGGAACCCGTTAGACAGCGATACCCAAGTGGGCGCGCAGGCATCACAAGAGCAGTTTGATAAGATCCTGAGCTACCTCGAAATTGGCCGTCAGGAAGGGGCGCAAGTCTTGTGTGGCGGTGAAGTTGCGCGGCAACAAGGCGACATCAGCCAGGGTTACTACATTCAGCCAACTATGCTGGCCGGTCACAACAAAATGCGCGTGTTCCAGGAAGAGATCTTTGGTCCGGTGATTGCGATCACCACCTTTAAAGATGAAGCGGAAGCACTGGCCATTGCCAACGATACTGAATATGGTTTGGGCGCCGGGGTGTGGACACGCGATACCAACCTCGCGTATCGCATGGGACGAAACATCGAAGCAGGTCGCGTGTGGATCAACTGTTACCACGCGTATCCGGCGCATGCGGCGTTCGGCGGCTACAAGAAGTCCGGTATCGGTCGTGAAACACACAAGATGATGCTGGATCACTACCAGAACACCAAAAACCTGTTGGTGAGCTACGATGTGAATCCACTCGGCTTCTTCTAAATCGTTTCAATATCAAACCAAAGCGCCTTTGATAGGCGCTTTTTTCGTCCCTTTTTCTGCGATAGAGGAATAATAAACCTTATTTGTGACTTCAAATCACCAATGCTTTTCCACAAAGCGGGATAATCCCTTTTCTGAGCTTGGATTACACTTAGAAGAGTTGAATTTTTACAGTGTAAATGGATCAACCTGAAGGATCCGTTCACTGACCCTACATGCCGCAAGGCAAAGAAAAAACAAGAAGGAAAATGCAATGTCTTCTGCTTTTTACCAACAGATTCGCGATCAGCTTGAGGAAGTGAAAGCTGAGGGTCTTTATAAAGCCGAACGAGTGATCACCTCTCAGCAGCAAGCGGCGGTGCACATCGCGTCTGGCGAAGAAGTCCTGAACTTCTGTGCCAACAACTATCTGGGGCTGGCTAACCACCCATCGCTGATTGAAGCGGCGAAAGAGGGCATGGACTCTCACGGTTTTGGTATGGCGTCAGTGCGTTTCATCTGTGGTACACAAGACACGCACAAAACACTGGAGCAGAAGCTGTCTGAATTCCTGGGTAAAGAAGACACCATTCTTTACACCTCATGTTTCGATGCCAATGCTGGCCTGTTCGAAACTCTGTTGGACAAAGAAGACGCCATCATTTCTGACGCGCTGAACCATGCGTCGATCATCGACGGTGTTCGCCTGTGTAAAGCGATGCGTTTTCGTTACAGCAACAACAACATGCAAGAGCTGGAAGAGCAGCTGATTGCTGCTGATGCCGCAGGCGCTCGTCACAAGTTGATCGTCACTGACGGCGTGTTCTCAATGGATGGCGTGGTCGCAAACCTACCGGCTATCTGTGACCTGGCAGACAAATACAACGCGCTGGTGATGGTTGATGACTCTCACGCGGTTGGCTTTATGGGCGAAAACGGTCGTGGTACGCACGAATACCACAACGTGATTGACCGCATCGACATCATTACCGGTACGCTGGGCAAAGCCATGGGCGGCGCTTCAGGCGGTTACACCTCGGGTAAGAAAGAAGTGATCGACTGGCTGCGTCAGCGTTCTCGTCCATACCTGTTCTCGAACTCAGTGGCTCCGGCGATTGTGTCTGCATCGATTCGCGTTCTGGATTTGCTGCAAGAAAGCGGCGATCTGCGTGAACGCCTGTGGGACAACGCGGCGCACTTCCGCGCGCGCATGACGAATGCGGGCTTTACCATGGCGGGTGCTGACCACGCCATTATCCCAATCATGCTGGGTGATGCGAAAGTCGCAGCGGAATTTGCTGAGCGCGCACTGGCGAAAGGCATCTACGTGATTGGCTTCTCGTTCCCAGTGGTACCAAAAGGTCAGGCTCGTATCCGTACTCAGATGTCTGCAGCGCACTCGCGCGAGCAACTGGATAAAGCGATTGATGCCTTTATCGAAGTCGGTAAAGACATGGGCATCATCTAAGTTTTCACTGCCATTAGTGATAACGAAGAACATGGAATTTTTTGCCTCGCACTGAGCGGGGCAATATTGGGTGAATAGTATGAAAATCAAAGCGCTATCTAAGCTAAAGCCTGAACAAGGCATCTGGATGACCGAAGTGGATAAACCAGAAATGGGCCACAACGATCTGCTGATCAAGATTAAGAAAACCGCGATCTGCGGCACTGACGTACACATCTACAACTGGGACGACTGGTCTCAAAAAACCATTCCAGTACCTATGGTTGTCGGCCACGAATACGTGGGTGAAGTAGTTGCGATTGGTCAGGAAGTTCGCGGCTTTAACATCGGCGACCGCGTTTCTGGCGAAGGCCACATCACGTGTGGCCACTGCCGTAACTGTCGTGGCGGTCGCACTCACCTATGCCGCAACACCATCGGTGTAGGCGTAAACCGCACTGGCGCATTTGCCGAATACTTGGTGATTCCAGCATTCAACGCGTTCAAGATCCCAGAAGGCATCTCAGACGATCTTGCATCCATCTTCGACCCGTTCGGCAACGCAGTTCACACTGCTCTGTCGTTTGACCTGGTGGGTGAAGACGTGCTGATCACTGGCGCTGGCCCAATCGGCATTATGGCGGCAGCGGTAGCGAAACACGTCGGCGCACGTCACGTGGTGATCACCGATGTGAACGAATACCGTTTGGATCTGGCGCGTAAAATGGGCGTAACCCGCGCAGTGAACGTTGCTGAGCAAAAGCTGGAAGACGTGATGGCTGAACTGGGCATGACAGAAGGTTTCGACGTTGGCTTGGAAATGTCTGGTGTACCAAGCGCGTTCAGCTCCATGTTAAAAACCATGAACCACGGTGGCCGCATCGCCCTGTTGGGTATTCCACCATCAGACATGGCGATCGACTGGAACCAAGTGATCTTCAAAGGCTTAGTGATCAAAGGCATCTACGGCCGCGAAATGTTCGAGACTTGGTACAAGATGGCAAGCCTGATCCAATCTGGTTTGGATCTGACGCCAATTATCACTCACCATTTCAAAGTGGATGACTTCCAAAAAGGCTTCGACGCTATGCGTAGCGGGGCTTCCGGTAAAGTTATCCTCGATTGGGAATAAAATAGAAAGCGCTCCGAAAGGGGCGCTTTTTAGTCTCTGTGCTCATGAGTGTATATACAGCGGATTGGAAGATAAAGCCCTTTTTAGCCCCCAAAAGTAGCCCCTTTCTAGCCCCCAAATGGAAAACTTCCTTAAGCTAACGCCCCAAAAACGCCCCCAGTATTTTCTACCCTACAACCTTACATTTGCCCCAAAACGATTTAGCATCAAAAAACACAACATCTTGTATTTCATAATATTGACCAAGTTTTTCTAATGGCGCACTATGTGTTTGGTTGACTAACCTTTTCTAGTTCAGCAATGGAATATAGTCCATGTGAGCAGCTCTACATACTTCCAACCGCATGATATTCAGGAATACTTATGGCTTTTGTTACAGAATTAACCCCAGAGGATAATGCAACTCCTGCCACAGCGACAGCTAACTTGATGGCAACGAGACTTGGTACAACATTGCGAGAACGCTTCGAGTCCTTTATCCACAAACGTGAATGTTCTGTAGGGCAATCAGACTACAACGTAAAAATGGCTAGTCGAGCTATAGCTGCATTTGTCGTTCATCATCTTGGACAAGTTGATGATAATGTTTCTGGAGCTTCTGTATGTGATAGTTCGCAGGACGGCGGGATTGATGCCATACATGTGAACCATACTGAAAAAACTGTTGTTGTTGTACAAGCAAAATATTCTCAATCGGGTAGTTCAACGTGGACAAACGCAGATTTCCTCGTGTTTAAACAAGCCTGTGACCACTTGATCGAAGAAGAATATGACCGCTTCGATCCTATTCTGAGAAACAAACGTGAAGATATTAGTCAAGCACTTGGCTCTATTGATTATAAGTTTCTCTTTGTTATGGCTCATACAGGGAAACGTGGGGCTGCAAGCACGATTCTATCTGATATGCAGCAGTGGCAGGATGAGCTTAATGAAGCAGCATCTCTAGAAACTATCCCACCCAATCATGAACAGCCATTTCAGGTTCACTTAGTATCATCCGAAGATATTACTCAATGGCGCCATGCTCAAACATCAGCAACCATCGATCTGGAAGATATCGAATTAGAGCAATATGGTAAGATTGACAATCCGTATACCGCTTTTTTCGGTGTAGTTAGTGGGGATCAAATTGCTGAATGGTGGCAATTACACTCATCGAAGTTGTTTACTAAGAATATTCGTAACTTGTTAGGTAAAACAGAAGTTAACGAATCCATTAAGCAAACGGCATTAAACGACCCTGAACATTTTTGGTTCTATAACAATGGTATTACTGTCCTTGTTCGTTCAGTTGAACCTCATCGACGTAATAAGACAAACCAACGAGACATGGGGCGATTTAATTTTCGAGATGTAAGTGTGATAAATGGTGCCCAGACCGTCAGCAGCATTGGCTCTTTAGATGGTATTGATGACGATACCCTAGCAAATATAAAAGTTCAGGTTCGATTCATACAGATACCTCAAGGAGCACCAGATGATATTATTAACTCCATCACCAGAGCTAATAACCATCAAAACCGAGTCCTTGGTAGAGACTTTGCTTCTCAGCATCCTCAACAAGTGCGCTTACGCGATGAACTTATAATTGAAGATTATATATATCAGCTACTTAGAAGTGACATATCTAGTGATTCATTGGGTGATAAGAGCATCGATATCGATGAAGCCTTGGATGCATTAGCTTGCTTGAGTTGTAGACCATCGACTCTGGCACTATTGAAGAGTCAACGTGGTAAATTCTTTGAAAATCTAGAAGGTTCAGCTTACAAAGCAATATTTAACTCATCTGTCAGTGGGATTAAATTAATCAATGCTGTTACACATCAGAGAGTGATTGAACATGGAATTAAAGAGTTACTAGGTCAAACTAATAGGCAAACAGATAAGAAGAGGTACGGAATTCTCACTCATGCTAATCGTGTGTTTGCTGGTCACATTTTGCGTACTACACCAAATCTACAACGTGCTACAAATATTATGCAAGTAGATGAAAGTCGTATTACTACTGAATTGAGCCGAATTTTATCAGTCACGGAGGCGCTTATTGAATCTGAATTCCCTACGGCATATCCAGCTCGATTCTTTAGTAATGTGGACAAAATAACCCTCATATTAGAACGAATCAACCAGTGATGCCGAAGCAGAGAGAGGCGCTCTATTTGTAGGGCGCTTTAAACCAATTTTCACTTTTAGCTAATATAAATAATCTGTACTCTCTATTCTCAAACCAAAGCGCTAACTTATTTTTTTCCAGAGGTGTGCTGACGTCGATGTGTAACACACCTTTGCCCCTTAGCAAGGCGATAGTTTAATAGGTAAAATATGGCGAAATACGAATTGGATATAATTGGCAATGCAATGGATAGTTTGCATGAATCACTTGATAAGTATGCTCAAGGTCAAGATGGCGATATTAGAGCGCATAAATTTGCGATACTAAATTTTTGTCACTTTATGGAGTTAATACTTAAACACTATATATCTACAGTAAATGAAAACTTAATTTACTCGAATGTGTTTAAGGTTGTATCTAAACGAGCTAAAGCTGATGGCATCTCTCTTATAGATGCTTATGAGGTGCTTGAGGAAGAGGAGTTTGATTTTTCCTCTCCAATTAAAGGATATAGTAATCCACATACCATTCCTGTTGAAAGCGCTCTTGCATATGTTGAGTCAGACAAGGCTTATTTTAATTCAGATTTAGCTGCTGAAATTCGTGCAATGAAAAACTTAAGAAATGACATTGAGCACCACAAGTTTTCAATGGACACCAAGGAAGTTAGGCTTGCTCTAGGTCGGCTCACTCGTGGATTTGATGAATTTACGGATGTATTCGGCATTTTGGGGTTAGCAGAGGTTATCGACGAGAAACAACTGGGTGTATTCAAAACGTTAGCTGATGAATATGAGCACGAACTGCAAGAAGCTAAGGTTGAAGTACGAGAATCTCACGAGTCTGCATTCAGAGGTGTACGTCCTAAACATATGTATGATGTACACTGGGAGTCTTATGATTGCCCTGAGTGTGGAAATGATAACTTGATGATTCCAAACGACGATTCCTCAACTGGTTATCGCTGTACTTTATGTGGCAACGAAGAGTCTGAAGACATAGAGGTTGAATGTGAAATATGCGGTTCATCTTGGCCTAATGGTGAAATGTCAAGTTGGGTTGATACTTATGTATACACATGCCCAGACTGCAATGATTTCGAAAGCAAGTGGTAAATCAAACTAGCAAACTTTTAAATTACAACATACATTTCCTTATATGAAGTGAACGCGTTAGAGTTTTATATCTAACGCGTTTTTGTCCATAAATAAGCTATGAAGGTCATATGTATGTATTTAGGTGGAAAGTGGTCTTATCTCCGAGTGGTGAAGATAAGACCATAATTTGGGTATAAGACTAATTGTACTCTCGTGCTATATTTCTCGCCATGCGATGTCGTTGACTCGTATTTCGAAAAAAATTATTCAGTACGTTTATTTCGCAAGATTTTCCAGCATAGTTTTAGTTACTAGAGTGACTCCTTTTTTTGTAACACGAAAACCATTGGCTTCATCCTGTTCCTTATCATAACCAATGCTCAAACCGGCCGGGATACAACAATAACTATCAAGGATAACTCGCTTCAGTTTAGCGTGTTCACCAACTTCACTGCCAGGCAACAATACTGACTCTTCAATAAGACTGTATGAGTGGGCATGGACACTTGAATACAACAATGACTTTCTAATGGTAGAACCAGAAATGATGCACCCTCCAGAAACCGTTGAATCAACGGCCATACCACGGCGTTCATCGTTATCAAAAATGAATTTAGCAGGTGGAAGCTGTTCTTGATATGTCCAAATCGGCCAGTCTTTATCATAAAGGTCAAGTTGTGGTTTAGGTGTCACAAGTTCCATATTGGCTTCCCAAAATGAGTCTAGTGTACCCACGTCACGCCAGTAGGGCTGATTTTCACTGTCTGGATCTTTGAAAGAGTACGCAAAAACATTACTGTCATTAATGATTGAAGGAATGATATCGTGGCCAAAATCGCGGGTGGACCCTTGGACATCCACATCTTTTAATAACTGGTTAAAAAGAAAATCAACATTGAATAAATAATTGCCCATTGAAGCCAAACACTTATTTGGTTTGTTCGGAATTGCATTGGGTTGGGCTGGTTTCTCATCAAAAGCGACTATTTTGTTGTTGGAATCTACGGTCAGAACACCAAAACTACCTGCGGCTTCCTCAGTATCAACTTCCAGGCAACAGACTGTCATATCGGCGTTATTTGCCACATGCTCCGCTAGCAGAGAACCATAGTCCATACGATATACATGGTCACCAGACAGAATTAGAATGTACTTGGGTTTATGTGAACGAATTATATCAATATTTTGATATACCGCATCTGCTGTACCAGCATACCAATCATCGCCCGTTCGTTGTGAAGCAGGTAAAATTTCAACAAATTGTTGAGCCCTAAAACTTCCCCAACCGCGGCTAATGTGACGGATCAATGAGTGCGACTTGTATTGTGTAGCGATACCTACGCGGTGAATACCTGAATTGAAACAGTTTGATAGTGGAAAATCGATAATACGAAACTTACCACCAAAATATACAGCAGGTTTTGCTCGGACATCGGTAAGTTCAAATAAACGACTCCCTCGACCACCTGCCAATATCAAAGCGTAAGTGTCTTTGGTTAAATTACTGATATGTCTATCATAAACCTGGGACATAGAGACCTCCATGGGAACGTTTTATAAACTTGTTGTAGCGCGTACTTAAACAGCGTACATCGGAGCAGAGTATTGATTGTATGCAAGTTACTATATAGGGGGATTGTTGAAAAAACTGTGACTGAAGCAAGGCATTATTATTTGAATAGCCACCAGTGTCGTAGCCACTTTTAGCATTACCAAAAATAAGCCAATTTATAACAGAAGAAATGAGTCCTGATTCTTATGCCAGAAAGGTTTGGGGCAATTTAAGTTATGAAGAGCCAACTGTGTATGTTCAAGACAGAAACATGTTTGAAGTTGGCGAGTAAATGTCCGGGAATGGCACAGTATTGCTGACTTTGGTCACTAAATCTCTACGACGTATTCGTCGGATAGTGATAACATCGCCGCATTAGAATTACCGAGAAACTCCATGTTTATCCATCATGTTAACGACATCGACTGGCTGGTGATTACAGCCTTTGAAGAATTGAAAGCGCTATTCATCGAAGACGCTGGTGCTATTCCTTCTTACTTCTCTACCACCAGCGAATTGGGCCTGATTGATCAAGCCAAGCGCACTTATGGATATTTGCCGACACTCGACGGCGTAATCACCGATACCGGCACGTTTCAAAGGCCAAATAACGAAGAAGATTTGAACCCACAGCTTGCCTGCCTCGTTGAGGGGCGTGGCCGGATGTTTATCTATCACGGCGGCTTTGTGGCTTTTGTGGACGACGAGAAAACCTTTATTACCCGAATGGACTGAACATGATTCAGTCAGTTGGAATTGAGCTGCGTTGGTTCCTAGTATCAATAAGAAATGCATAACCATCGACTTGATGGACGCAGTCTTAATTGGATACGGGCTGGAATACCGGTTTCCGCTTCTTTTGAAATGCTAGTGATTTGCTGTTGA
The DNA here is from genome assembly GCF_016464285.1 of Vibrio sp. bablab_jr001. NCBI lineage: Bacteria > Pseudomonadati > Pseudomonadota > Gammaproteobacteria > Vibrionales > Vibrionaceae > Vibrio > Vibrio sp. bablab_jr001. The sequence continues at coordinate 176,234 of NZ_JACDWZ010000102.1, read as the reverse complement.
TTGAATTGCTTATTAATGTTCATCATCCCCTTGGTTGGATGAACATTAATAAGCGTAGGCTGGACTAGATTAAGGAACGTTGGCCAGACCGTACCAATAAAGCCTGTTAGTCGAGGTACCAGTTAGTCGCATAAATCACAAGAACCACTACAGTGACCAGAAAGGCGAGTATCATTACCATCTTTTTCATGTAGCTTGATCTATCAAATGCCACGCCTTTTTCTTCTCTTACTCTCGCTTCTTCATCGAAATGCCACTTAATCGCTAAGTAGCCTCCAATACCTAATACAACAATCTTTAAAGCTCCTGCGAAGTACGGAAAGAAGTTGGACCAACTGCCGTTCATTATCTATCTCCATCAAATTAAATATCGATTATGCGTTAGCATCATCAAAGGTTCATGTTTAGCGCGCCTCAATCAGGCGTTTTAGCTAGCGCAAGTCTACTGCTCGCGCTAGTTGCCCACAACTCTCTTTGTAATACCGTCTGTCTAACAAAGTTATGTGAATACACTCGTAGCTTGGAAGACGGGGCTTTTTTATTTGTGCTGAAAGGGCTATTCAATGCCGTTGTGTTTTGAGTTAGGAGTCAATTTATGCCTGTCCATCAGTATCAAATCTTCTATCAGGGCAGTAGACTAGAGCGCAATTTCACCTATTTGGACACGGCGTCAACCAGTTATCAAAAAGAGAAAGAGATATTGCTTTCCCAAGGGTTTGAACTTGATGTTGATCCGATCACTGCAGCCTCTCCAGAAGAAGCCATTCAAAAGTATATGGATAGGCTTGAGCATGAGTTAAACGGAGCCAATTCAGCTCGTCACCCAGTTTACTCATTTGCGTTGATGCTAGAATCGGCTTTAAAAAGTCGTAAGAAGTAAAAACTTGCTTACCTGTCCGTTAAATTTGGACGTTCAGTGCATCGCATTTTGATTGCAAATTTGCTCAGGTGATTAGGGCGGTAAAGTCTGCTTTGGCGGCAGTACTCTCTTCCTTTAACGTGACAGTAAGCTCAGAGGAGTATATGGAAAATATCATCACACAAGCGATTGAGTTGAGAAAAGAGGCTAAGTATCAAGAATCGAGAGCGTTGTTAGCTACGCTACTAAACGATGAGCGTTACGCGGCTAAAGCACATCTGCAAATTGCGTGGTCGTATGACAATGAAGGTAAAGAGCAGGAAGCGATAGGTCATTATTTATCATCTCTGGTTGGCCATCTTTCATCGGTAGAGCGGTTTGACGCGTTATTTGGTCTCGCGAGTACGTATCGAAGCCTCGGTAACTATTCAGAGGCGTTAAGCTATTTCGAACAAACGATCAGCGAGTATCCTGACTCTGTCGAAGTTCAGCCTTTCTATGCGATGTGTCTTTACAATTTAGGCCGTCATAAAGAAGCAACGTCTTTGTTGCTTGAACTATTGGTTTCAACCACGAATAGCGACGCCATTAAACAATACCAGCGTGCTATTTCTTTGTATGCGAAAGACTTAGACAGAGTTTGGTAATCAAACACGCTTGTAGATATGTTTTGAGGGTTCGATAGACGACGTTTTAACCCTCGTCTTCCCTGGCGCATTGCTGTAAATGCTCAATAAACATAGGAATTTTCTTGGCTAGGTGTTTGCGTGAGGCGTAGAAAGCATAGAGCACCAAGTCTTCTGGTTGGTATTCGAGTTTAACGATGTTGAGCAATCCGGTTTGAATTTCACCGCGGCAGAATGCGATAGGTAGGATTGCAAACCCTAAGCCAGCAATGGCTCCGGATTTCGCGAGATTGCCGCTGTTTACTTTGAACGCCGATTGCACTTTTTGCGTGATGACTTCGGCATTTGAGCGCTTGAACACCCAAGGTTCTCCCTTGAGCGCCGACAAGCTGCTGATGCAGGGCAGTTGGCTCAAATCGGTAATATGAAAAGGTGTGGGGTAGGCGTTAAGAAGCTCTGGTGACGCCACCACAGCACTTGGCCAGCGTTTGATTTCTTTTGCAATCCAATTGTGGTCGTTGAGTTTGCCGCGTTGAAAACTCAGAACAACATCGAAACCGTCCAACAAATCCTCCTTCGGGCTCACGCTGGTATCGCAGCACAGTGAAATGGAAGGGTGCTGGCGACAAAAGGCCACGACAGCATGAGCCAGTTCCGGTGAATCAGGCATTAGGACTCGCAATTGCCCCATCACTTCGTTGGAATGCTGGGTTACCTCTTCTAACGCATCGTTCAGCTTACTTAACAAGGGTTGTGTTTGAGCGTAAAGCTGTTCTCCGGCCTGTGTCGGTGCAATGCGGCGTGTCGTTCTGTCGAACAGACGGATATTTAACCGACTTTCTAGCAGCGAAATATGACGGCTGACGTTCGAGGTAGGAAGCATCAGCAGTTCCGCCGCTCTTTTAAAGCTATTGTTCTCGTAAACGCAGTGAAAGCTGGTCAGCCATTGTTGTTCGATCTTATCTAGCACTTCAATAATCCCATTTTGTTGGATTATAAAACTAATAATCGCCACTTTATTACCAAATATAGGTGCATACAATCCTAAGCAACGGTTGAAAGGTGAAGTAAGGTCGTCCATGAGTTGGTTGGAAAAGCTATTTGATAAAAAGAACATTTTAAACACCCGTAAAGCAACGATTCCGGAAGGTGTTTGGCTCAAGTGCGCTGCCTGTGAGCAGGTGTTGTATGGTACGGCACTTGAGCAGAATTTGTGGGTCTGCCCCAAGTGCGAGCATCACATTAGAATGCCTGCACGTATTCGTTTGGAGCGCTTTTTGGATCAAGAAGACAGAGTTGAGATCGGCAGTGAACTTCACTCCCAGGACCTCTTGCACTTCAAAGATGTGAAAACATACAAGGAGCGGCTATCTCTGGCGCAAAAACAGACAGGGGAAAGCGATGCGTTAGTTGTCATCCAAGGAAAACTAATGGGATTGCCCGTCGTGGCTTGCGCGTTTGAGTTTTCGTTTATGGCTGGTTCAATGGGGGCGGTGGTCGGAGCTCGATTTGTTAAAGCGGTCGAGGCCTCGATCGAACATCGATGTGGTTTAGTGTGCTTTTCCGCGTGTGGTGGCGCGCGTATGCAAGAGTCGCTGATGTCTTTGATGCAAATGGCCAAAACCAGCGCCGCACTCGACCAGTTGGCTCGCGCCGGTTTGCCTTATATCTCGGTGCTCACTGACCAAACTTTTGGCGGTGTTTCCGCCAGTCTAGCCATGCTCGGCGACATCAACATCGGTGAACCGAAAGCGATTATCGGCTTTGCCGGGCGGCGCGTGATAGAGCAAACGGTGCGTGAAAAGCTCCCAGACGATTTTCAACGCAGTGAATTTCTTCTGGAACATGGTGCATTGGATATGATTGTGGAAAGGCGTGATATGCGTGAACGGGTTGCCCGTTTGCTGGCGAAATTGATGAACGTGGAACTAAGGCAACAATCACTGCAAAGCAATAAGGCCTCAAATGATTGAGGCCTTTTTAAGCACTGAATTCGCCCACTTCAGACAAGAAACTTATAGCCTAATGACAGCATCAATAAACTGAGTGAGAGTGAAATGGTGCGTTGAATCAGTTTTGCGCCATATTTCATGGCGGATGCACTGCCGACATGGTTCCCCAACAAGTTCATGACCACTAACGGGATAGCGAGCATATACAACACGTTTCCAGCCAGCATAAAGGCGATCAGCGCACCAATGTTGGATGCAAAGTTAAACATCTTCGATGTTGCGGATGAGGCCACTAAATCGAATTTCAACAGGTAATGCAGGGCCAAAATCAAAAAGCTGCCGGTTCCTGGGCCGAAGAATCCATCATAAAAACCAATCACAAATACCGCACTTGGTACGCCAAAGAGAATGACACCTTTGTTGATGGGGGCGCTATTTGGCTCATGGCGACTCTTTTTCGGAATGAACGACAAAGCGATGCCGAAAGGCAGCATAAAGAGGATGATTCTACCAATCGTATCCGGGTCAAAATAGAGAATCGCCTGCGCGCCCGCGTATGCGCCGATGAGACCAGCCGGAATACCTGTGGCTACGGCGGTCCAAATGACTTTCTTATTACGAACAAAATTTCTGATGGCGGCAATCGTGCCGAGTGTGCTGACGATTTTTTCTTGGCCAAGGGCCAACTGAGGGGGCAAACCGGCAAGAATGAAGGAGGGCACTAAGATCAGTCCGCCTCCGCCGGCGACAGAATCAATAAAGCCAGCCGCAAAGGCCGAGGCCATTAACGCGATCAAGATGACAAGGGTAATGTCATTGCCGAAGATTTCCATACTTCGCACTCCTTTGTATGGTTATCGCTGGTAAATCTTAAATAGCGCAGAAGTATCCATGCGGCCAAGCCCTTGCTGTTGAAGAGTTTGATACTCACTATCAACCTGTTGGGTGAGCGGCAGTTCGATACCCATCTGCTTGGCTTCACTTAAACAAATATTGAGATCCTTGTGCATCCAGTCGATAGCGAAACCAAAATCAAATTTCCCCTGTGACATGGTGATGGCGCGGTTTTCCATTTGCCAAGAGCCTGCGGCGCCATGTTTGAGAACTTCAACCAACTGGCCGACGTCCAAACCAGCCTTCTGAGCCAGCAATAAACCCTCGCTTAGCCCTTTCAATACGCCCGCGATGCAGATTTGATTGACCATTTTACTGCGTTGACCCTGACCGTGTTTACCCATCAGAGCGGCCTGCTTGCCGTAACTTTTCATCACGGGAGCGATGCGTTCAAACACGGCGGGCTCGCCGCCACACATAATCGTCAGTGCACCGTTTTCCGCGCCGGCCTGCCCACCTGATACTGGTGCATCGATAAACGCGATGCCTTTTTCTTGGCAAGCGTTGGCTAGCTCTTCGGCGAGTTCAGCTGAGGTGGTGGTATGGTCAACCAATACTGAACCTGGCTCCATGCCAGCCAGCACGCCGTTGTCGCCGTAGACGACACTTCTTACATCGTCATCATTTCCCACACACAAAAACACAATGTCGCATTCGGTAGCAGCAGCTTTGGGCGTTGAGAAAAACTCGCCGGAAAACTGCTGAGCCCACCGTCTTGCTTTACTCTCTGTGCGATTAAATACGTTGGTGCGATAGCCCGCTTGTGAAAGGTGACCCGCCATAGGAAAGCCCATCACACCCAGACCGATAAATGCGACGTTAACGCATTCCCTTACTTGCATCTTTTCCATCTTTTTCTCCTCACTGAACGTTGTAAATGACCAAATTGAACTATGTCATTTAGTTGCTCTAATTAGGCTATTGATCATATTGATATATGTCAATGATAAATTTGACGTATTCAAAAAGTAATAAAACCCAAAAGACATATGTTATCATCCGGCAACGATGGGTTACTCCGAGGGAAAACGGGCGTGAGCACGAGCAAATTCATTCGCATTGCAGAAGTCATAGAACAGAAAATTGAAAGCGGTGAATTTCCACCCAGTTCCAAGCTGCCCACTCATCGCTTGCTCGCGGAAGAGCTGGGTACAACGCCAGTAACCGTCGCGAAGGCTTATAAGTTATTGAATGAAAAAGGGTGCCTTGAGTCTTTTGTTGGCCGTGGAACCTTTGTTCGGGCGAACTCTGATCTTGATAAAGCCATCCAAGCCCCGGATGAAGAGCAAAGTTACAACTTTTCTATCCTTCAACCTTGCCTGTACCGTAATTTACCTGCACTCAAAAATGCCTATCGCCAATCTGCGGAGTTACTGACGACGGCGGTGATTGGTTACACGGAACATTCCGGGCACGACGCGCACCGCGATGCTGGCGTGAAGTGGGCACAAAAATATGGCTTGGAAGGGGCGAATCGCGACAACATGTTGCTGACCAACGGGGCTCAGCATGCGTTGTCTTTACTCGTCGATACCTTAACCAAGCCGGGTGACACCATATTGGTGGAACGTCTGACTTACCCTGGAATCTTAGCCATCATCAACACCTCTGGCCGCCAGATAGTGGGGGTAGATATGGATCTGCATGGTCTCTGTCCTAACGCTCTTGCTTCAGCCATTGACGAGCACAAAGCGGCGATGGTGATTGCCATTCCCAGCCATCAGAATCCGACCGGCGTTTCGATGCCGGAATCGCGCAAGAGGGAAATTGCCGAGGTCATCAACGATAAGAAAGTTTGGCTGGTGGAAGATGATATTTACTGTTTTCTCGATGATGAACCGATTGCTCCTATCGCCAACTTTGCGCCGGATTACACGTTTCATATTTCGGCGTTGTCAAAAGCGATCAGCCCGGCTATGCGCTGTGGCTATTTAAAAGCGCCTGAGAGCCAGGTTGCGGCACTCAATGCCAACATTCGAACCCATATCTGGCTGGCGTCGCCCATCAACTTTATCGCGGCGACGCTCTTAATCGAGTCGGGAGAAGCGTTCCGTTTGGCTGACCAACAACGTGAAATCGCCAACGAGAGACAAAAGCGGGCGAGAGAAATTTTGACTTCGATTGACTGCAGCGCATCGGGCTATCACATCTGGCTGCCACTGCCTGAATATTGGCAACCGGACCGATTTGCGATGGAAGCAAAGAATCGTGGCGTGATCGTGACCAGCGGCAGCTACTTTTGCACCAACAACAAAACGTCGCCACACGTCAGATTGTCTCTCATGTCGATCAGTAACGAGGCTCGATTGGAAGAGGGATTGCAAGAGCTACAATCACTGTTGGTATCGGATGTGAGTACCTTTTTTCCGTATTAGAATTTCAGAATATTGACTGACAATATGACCAGATGCGATGGCTTTAAGATTCGCTCTGGCACGATTTAACAATGACATCGTTAAGGAAAGACAATGCAGTTGGGTAAAGCGTTTCAATATAAAAAATGGGCAAACAGTGAGTTATTAATGCTGGGGGAAAAGCAGTTTTCCCAGCTTCCCGAAAGCGATGCTACGTTCTTCATTCGCATCTTAAATCACACGACGGTGGTGGACAGTTTGTTCATCAGCCGCATTCTTGGTGAGCCAGAACAGTACAGCGCCGACAACACAGTCGAAACGCCGACGTTAAATGAGTTGCGCCAGACAATGGACAGCAACGACTCGTGGTTGATCCAATACGTTGAATCGGCCACTGCACAAGAGCTGCAACGAGTGGTTCACTTTACGTTTGTCGACGGTGATTCAGGGCAACTCAGCGTGGAAGAGATCCTGCTGCATCTGTTGACGCACGGAAGCAATCACCGAGGCATGGCCTCAAGAGTATTAGCTGAGAACAATCTTGAGCGCCCGCGAGATACCTTTACGCGCTATTTACATCAAGCTGAGCCACAACGTCGCCAAAATTTAACGGGTTCAAGATGAATGTGAGTGCTTTTGTCAGTTGTCGCTTAGCCTAATGATGCTTTAGTTTTGCTACCTCAACGAGACTTTGCGATAATCGCGCTCCAACACGCTAGTTAAATTATTAAGACATTTGAACAGGTATATATGGCAGTTTTAGACATCCTCACCGCTCCGGATCCTCGCTTGAATATTCAGGCAGAAAAGGTTCAGGACGTTAACGCTATTCAGTCTCTGATTGATGATATGTTGGATACGTTATACGCGACCGACAATGGTATTGGTCTTGCTTCAACACAAGTGGGACGTAAGGAAGCCGTGGTGGTGATCGATCTTTCCGAAAATCGTGACGAGCCATTGGTCTTAGTGAACCCGGAAGTTGTCAGTGGCAGCAACAAAGCGATGGGCGAAGAAGGCTGTCTGTCGGTACCTGATTACTATGCGGAAGTGGAGCGTTTTACTTCGGTTGTCGTGACAGCATTAGACCGGAACGGCAATCCTATCAAGATTGAAACCGATGACTTTCTTGCGATCGTTATGCAGCATGAAATCGACCATTTGTCCGGCAACCTATTTATCGATTATCTGTCACCATTGAAACGTCAAATGGCGATGAAGAAAGTGAAGAAGTATGTGAAAGCGCACGCCAAGTAAGCGCGTTTGGTAACGAAACTTCTCCGGGTGCCTTTTCTGTTTGTTGACGAAGGCACCTCACTTCCCCCCAGTCCTCCCGCGCCTCCGCTTCGACAACTTTTTAACCACGTCGAGAACATTCTAACGGCCTCACTAAGCAGAAAAATTTACATAGCCTAGACCTTAGGTAATGCACTGCGTGGCATACTTCATCGCTCAATAATCAGGAGGTGTTTGTATGACCCAAAAATCTATCAGTGTTGCTTTGTTCGCTTTGCTGCCAGTGTCGGTTGCTTTAGCTAATACACCGCCACTAAAAGGCTGTGCGGCGAAAGAGCAGGCCATTCAACAAGAAATCGATGCAGCAAAAGCGCATGGTAATCAGCGCAAGCTTGATGGCTTAAACGAAGCATTAAGCCAGGTCCGTGAGCATTGTACCGAAGACGGTCTGTTAAAAGAGCGACAGGCGAAAGTCCAAGAGAAACAACGAGAAGTGCAGCAACGACGTCAAGAACTTGAAGAAGCGCGTGCTTCTGGAAAATCGGACAAGATTGAAAAGAAAATGCAGAAACTCGATGAAGCCAACGCTGAATTGGCAGAAGCGATGGCTGAATTGTCTAAATAGACGTTCGCGCTGGCAATAACGCGAGGGCGCGGCGGTTCTCAACTATCCATGTATTCGGCTGCCTCTTGTTTGGTGATGCTCTCTCATTGAACTAATAAATTTGTCATCACTTTTACATACAACGGACAACTTTCAGTTCCAAATCTCGTTTACTTGTCTCTTTTGAGTCATCAACGAAACCAAAAGCAGAGGTGTGAGAGTGTTTATGCGAGGAGTCCGACATCGGATTAAACGTCTGTTGATGACGGCTATCGTTTTAGCGCTGGGATTGCCAGTTGTTTTGGTTTTGGTGCTGAAATACGTCAATCCGCCATTCTGGGGATGGCAAGTGTCGCGTACGCTGTTTCCGCCGCAAGGATACCCTCAACAGTCTCAGCATCAATGGATTCCTTTGGCATCCGCCTCTCCCTCGTTACCACTGGCCGTTATGGCCTCCGAAGACCAACGCTTTCCCGAGCATTGGGGTGTTGACGTGAACGCTTTGGCATCGGTAATAAAAAATCGTGGCGAAAATGGGCCAGATCGCGGTGCGAGCACCATTACTCAGCAAACTGCGAAGAATGTGTTTCTGTTTCCAAGTCACACCTATATCCGCAAAGCCTATGAGCTCTATATCTCGCTGTTGCTTGAGCTGATTTGGGGTAAAGAGCGCATCATGGAAATGTATCTCAATGTGGTGGAATTTGGTCCGGGTATTTATGGCATTCAGGCTGCGAGCGAGCACTACTTTGGCGTATCGGCAAACCGCTTAACGCGTTACCAAGCTGCGCAATTGGCCGTTGTTCTTCCGAATCCGTACCGCATTCAGCCTTATCCGATGACACACTACGTCCAGCAACGTGTGAACTGGGTACTGAGACAAATGCAGAATTTAGGTGCCGTGGCTTTGTAGGAAGGCTAATGACTCAACCGAATCAGCGCATCAAACAGTGGTGTGAGTCGTTAATCAAGGGAAATAAACAAGATGGCCATCGAATTTAAAGGTTATATTCGATGGCCATTATCTATTCCTGCGGCAGCGTCGGGAATGTTATTTCCCTACGTTGTTTCACTGCATTAGCGCTGATCTATCCGAAGCAGAATAGTGATTAGAAATAAAGTTGGTCGACAAGTTTATCGTTAACGAAGAGCTCGCATTTGTCTGCACTGCTGTTTTTAGTCGACTGAATGATGCCTGCAACCACGCCGAATGCACCGCCTTGATCGCCTAAGACAGACCCGAAATAACAGTGGCTGCGCAGGGCTAATCCTTGGTAGGTAGAGCTGAAGTTTTGGGTTGGCGTGTAAGGAGGAAACTGTCCTTGCATGATAGGGTCACCATTGACGGTGAGGATCAGCTTGTTTTTATCTTCTAGGTAACTGCCTGCAAACTTGAGGACTTTCCCGTCAACTTCGACGGTTTTCTCTTGCGCTGTACGAGGCGCTGTTGCACAGCCCATGAGTGTTGAGACGAGAACAAATGTAGCGAGCGTGGAAATTTTCATCAATCTATTGCCTTATGTTATTTATAAACACTTCCTATGAGACAGGGAGCATATCATGAGGTTTGATGAATATTGACGCATTCTCCACGAAGAAGTGAGGGATTATTCTGGATAGATGTCACAAACAAAAAAATATACAACGAAAGTTGTAACCCTTTTTAGGCGTGCCAGTTTGGCTGCCAGTATTAATTCAGCGGAAATCTCGCAGTGTGATTGTTTGACTTACTGCGCGACGACTTTTATAAACGAAAGTAGCCTTTATTCAGGGAAGCAGAACAACCTTGTCAGAGCTTATTAAGAAACGATTTACTAAGTATGTCAGTGTTGGATTAGTCAACACGGTGGTGCATTGGCTCTCATTTGCGCTGATCTACTCGTTGGGCGTTTCACAGAGTGTGGCGAACTTTTCGGCCTTCTTGATTGCGGTGACATTTTCATTCTTTGTGAATGCGAGATTCACGTTTAAATCGTCTGTGACATCGAAAAAATATCTGCTCTATACCGCTTTTCTCGGCGCTTTAGCGTTACTAATGGGGAAAATTAGCGATATGGCAAACTTCTACCCGTTGATGACGCTGGTCGCTTTCTCCGCAACCAGCCTTGTACTCGGTTTTCTATTTTCTCACTACGTTGTGTTTAAGCGCGCCGAGTAACACTGCGTGTGTCTATGCGTTATCGCGAGCGAGAACCGCATCCAGTTCGCTTTTGGGCATCGACTTGTAAAAATACCAGCCTTGGATGTAACCCCACGGGCAGTTTTCTTCAATGATCTTAAACTCATGTTCCGTCTCAACCCCTTCAAAAACCACTTGTTTGTTGAGTCCGGTGATGAGATCCATCACTGGCCTGACAATATTGCGTTTCATGTCGTAATTAAGCGCATTGACGAACACACGATCGACTTTGATGAAATCAAAATCCATTTCGGTCAGCCAGACTAAGTTAGCGACGCCCGTACCGAAATCATCTAACACGACCATAAAGCCCATCGATTTCGCTCTTCTGGAAAAATCGGCTAATTCGTTGAGAGGAAGGTCAATTCGTTCGGTGATCTCTATTTTGATTTGTGAGGGTTGAATACTCAGCTCAAGCGTGAGCTTACTTAGGAACGGCAAAAACTGAGGATCCTGCAGTTCGAACGCGGCGATGTTGATCCCAAGAGAAAAGCCCGGATTCTCTTGAAGAATCGGCGCCATTTCGCTGATAGAGCGCTCGGCAACGAAATAGGCCAGTTGCGGATAAAGGGAGAGCTTTTCGGCAATTCCGATAAAGAGTTCCGGTGACACTCGGCCATACTGGTTGTCTTCCCAGCGCACCAGACTTTCGACTCCGGCGATACGTTTGTCTTTCACCGAGACAACGGGTTGATATTCCATATAGAGTTTCTTCTGCGATAACGCCTCGCGAAAACGATGTTCGATGGAATTGTGTCGACTGATAAACGTCCAGAAAGAGTAGGCGAGCAGAAAGCTGAACAGCAGTGCGATTGCGAGCAAAGCCAACAGGACATGCGCCGAGTAGTTCGCCAGTCCGGCTTTGGCGTTGTGCGTATGAACGCAGTAGTTGAACCGGTCGCTGCAGGTTTTCGTTTTGATGCTCAATGGCGGAAACGGGTTGCCATAATCGTTGCCAGGTGTGTATTGGGTAAAAACATGCTCATCCGTGGCTGATTCCACACTGAAACGGAATCTCGGCATACGTTGCATCAAGTGCTGGTATTGATCGGGTACGGTCAGTGTCACGAATTGGTTCAGACGGGTCAAATCGTACTTGTCATCCACAGGGAAAAGATGACCCACTTGGGTGTAAAAACGATAGCCTTTAAATGCTGTCTGGAATTTATCGGCGACATTCACGGGGTCAAAAACGCCCCAGTTCGCGGAGCACAGGACGGATTCTCCCTCCATCAAACCGATGTCGTAGATTTCGGAGTTTTCGTGAACGAGTTGGCGAATCACCGTCATGGTGGCGTGATCGCAACTGGGTTGGAAGATGGTATTGGCAACGTGAAGGGCATCAGATATCTGCTCAGTCGCTTGCTCAGCTTCGTCCAGCACTTCTTTGGCGAACCGAATCTGTTCATCCTGCTGTAAGTAATAGGTAGTCACTTCGAGAACACCCAAAGTAAGAGCAAACGCCGCGAGGAACATGGCCACTCTTTTCAACACGCTATGAGCCATTCTTACCCACTGAATCCGATTGGAATAAAGTACTGAGTATGCGCAGTTAATGCCTTTCACACAATAATCATCAGGGATAATTTACATCGGGGAAACATAGCCGAGATGAACAACCCCAGATTGTTTTCTTGAGCCCGCGCGGCGCATTGTCTAAAATGGCGCACTTTTTAATGACACTGGGTCAATAATATGAACGACACGACTGCAAAACCAGCACTGCCGGATCACCTGGCAGGTAACCCTCGTAGCCCGCATTTTGTGGCTGAATGCTTTGAACACCAAATCGGCATTCGCTTGAACGGCAAAGAGCGTACCGACGTTGAAGAATACTGCATCAGCGAAGGCTGGGTAAAAGTCGCCGCGCCTAAAGCACTGGACCGCCGTGGTCAACCGCTGCTGATGACGCTGAAAGGCACAGTAGAAGCTTACTACAAATAATGGCGAGGTTGCCGGTTGGCGACCCAACATCTTCGGGCTTAGGGTGGCTGAGTCTGAAATAGAAAAAGGCCGCTGAGCGTAGACTCGGCGGCCTTTTTTATCACCGGCTTTTATTGCTGCAGAGGACGTTACGACGATAAGCAAACGGTCTGTTCTGCCTGCGCCACCATTTGCTCCTGCTGCTGCAACAGGTACATGGCGCGGTAACGACCATGTTCGATCGTCATCAATTGCTGGTGGTTGCCTTGTTCAATCAAGTGGCCTTTATCCAGCACCAGAATATTGTCGGCATGATGAATGGTGGAAAGGCGGTGTGCCACCACAATCAAGGTGACTTTGCCTTGCAATTCATTCAGTGCGCGCTGCACAACCTGCTCTGTTTCGCTGTCGATGTTGGCTGTTGCTTCATCCAGCAACAGAATTTTTGGTGAGCCAGCTAACGCGCGGGCAATGATCAACTGCTGGCGCTGACCCGTCGAGAGGCGCAAACCGCCTTCACCAAGTTCAGTCTGATAACCGTCGTTCATCGCGATGATCACTTCATGCAGATGTGCCTGCTTGGCTGCGCGTTCCACCGCCTCCTGGCTCAGATTACGCCCCATATCAATGTTATCGAACACGGTGGTCGCCAATACAAACGGCTCCTGAGGAATAAAACCAATCCCCTGGCGCAAGGTGTGCTGGTCGTAATCACTCAGTTTGTGGCCATCAATCCGAATGCTACCGGATTGTGGCTGATAAAAATTGAGCAACAGATTCAGCAGCGTCGATTTGCCGCTGCCGGTATGACCAACAATGGCGTAGAAACGCCCCGCGTCTACCTGGACATTAATATCGTGCAGAACCGGTTTATCTTTCTGATAGCTGAACGTCAGTTGTTCAATGGCAAGATCGCCACGTGAGATTTCACTCCAACGAGCGGAACCTTCATGGGCGGAAGGCTCTTGCAGCAGTTCATGCACGCGATCGCCTGCCACAATGGCTTGCTGGTAAAGGCTGAATCGCTGAGTAATCTCAACCAGCGGTTCGGTGAAACGGCCCAGATAATTCAAATAGGCATACAGTACGCCGACTTCTGCCACGCCCTCGACCACTTTGAGGCCAAAGAACCACACCACGCCGCCTAACACCAGAATACTCAGCAGGTTGATGGCCGGACGCAGCAGCAAAGATCCGACCGTGACCGATTTCAGCCTTGTGGCGTAGTAATCGCGGTTGATGGCCTGAAACTGCTCATATTTCGCGTGCTGCTGATTGGTGGCCTGAATCACCGTCATGCCGGAAATCGATTCATTCATCGTCGAGTTGATGTCCGAACGCAACTGACGGCTTTCGGTGACGGCTTTGACACTGAACTTTTGATAGAGATAAATCAGCGTCACGACCGCCGGGATGAGCATCAGGGCCACCAACATCAGTTGAATGTCCAGAATCGCCATCGCGGTCAGAATGCCGATCAGCAGAATCAAGTTGGCGAGGATATTCGACAAGAACTGCACATAAATATCTTTAATCGATTCGGTATCGTTGGTGATTCGGCTGACCAACTGACCAGTGCGCGCGTAATCGAAGAAAGCGACGGGCAACGTCAGTACATGTTTGAACAGGCGCTTACGAATATCCAGCACGGCATTGAGTGCGATATCGAGAAAACGCAGCGTCTGTTTGTATTTGAGGTAAGTTCCCGCCAATACCGAGAACACAAACAGACCGATCACGCCCGCCACTGGCCACAGTGGGTAGTGATCCTGCATCACAAATTCGTCGATAAACACTTTGCTCAACATCGGGCCGAGTACATCAAATCCAGTGGCCAGAATCACCAGCAGCAGCGTTTTGACAAACAGGGCCTTTTCGGCAAACACATAGCTCATCAGCAGTTGCAATGACCCGGAGCTTTTGGCTTTCTGTGGTTGAGTTTTCATTGCAAATTGTTCTCCAGTGCCTGCTCCATTTGTTGGTACGCCGCCATGCGCGCATACCAGCCGTCTTGGCGAATCAGTTCGCGGTGCGTGCCTTTTTCAATCATTTCGCCATGCGCCAGCACGACAATTTCATCCGCGCGTTCAATGGCGGACAGACGGTGGCTGACTACAATCAGCGTCTGCTCACGTCGCTGCTGCAGGTGCTCAATGATCACTTTTTCCGTTTTGATATCGACCGCCGACAGCGCATCATCCAATACCAGAATGGGTGCTTGGCTAATAAGCGCACGAGCGATAGAAATACGTTGACGCTGACCACCAGAAAGCGTCACACCGCGCTCACCCACCAGAGTTTGGTAGCCTTCCGGAAACTGCAAAATATCGTCGTGAATCGCTGCCAGTTTTGCTGCCTGATGCACTTCTTCATCGCTGGCTTCACTGCGGCCGATACGAATGTTTTCCATGATGCTCATGCTGAACAAAAACGCATCCTGCGGCACATACGCGTACAGGTTGCGCAGAGCGGGCAGGGGAATGGATTGAATCGGAATACCACTGACCTCAATCGAACCTTGCTCTGCTTCCCAGTAGCGCATCAAAAGGTGCAGCAGGGTCGACTTACCAGCTCCTGTGGCTCCTGCAATACCAAGCACGCGGTTTTCGCCCAGTTGCAGGGAAATATTGCTCAGTGAAGGTTGCCCGGTCTCCGGGTAATGGAAGCTGACGTGCTCAATCGCCAGCGCATAGCCTGCTGGCTCAGTGGTGCCTTGATCGTTAATGGAATCTGGCAGGTTGAGCAGCTCTTCCAAACGGCCGATCGCGGCGTTGCCGCGCTGCAAAATGTTCATCAGCCAACCAAAGGCATACATGGGCCAGATAAGCTCGGACAGATACAGGGTAAAACTGGTGAGCTGACCCACGGTGAGGTTACCGCTGCTGATCTGCCAGCCACCCATAAGCAGGGCGATGAGCAGTGCCGCACCCAAGCTGAGCTGAATAATCGGATCGAATAACGCTTCAGAACGCTGAACTTTGTAAGTACTTTGCGCCGATTGTTCAGCAATACGCTCAAATTTGTCTGCTTCAATCGCTTCACGGCCCATGGACTTGATCATGCGAATGCCAGCGACCGACTGTTGTGCCTGCTCATTCAGGGTCGAGAAGGAATCTAACGTGTCTTTAAACTGGTGATGAATGCGATTCGACAGTTTATAGAAGCCATAGCCCATAAACGGGAAGGGCAGAATGGCCAGCACAGCCAGTTGCCAGTCGATAAAAACAAACATCATCACCAGCACGAGGATGAAGGTCATCAGGCCATCAAAACCCGACAAAATGCCTTCACCGGCCGCCATTTCCACCGCGTCGATATCGTTGGTGGCACGCGCCATTAAATCACCGGTGGAGTGCTGGTTGTAGAACGCTTGGCCTTGTCTCAGCAGACGATGATAGAACTGCTCGCGCAGAATGTTGCCAAGCTGATAAGAGGTGCCGAACAGCACTCGGCGCCAGCCGTAACGCAGCAGGTAGACCAGAACACTGACTCCAAGCAGAGCAAACAGGTAAAATTCTGCTTGAGAAAAATCGCGGGTTTCCAGTAACTTATCGATAGCGTGACCAATAAACCACGGCACTGCCATATTGAGCATCGCGACGGCAAAAAGCATCGAGAGCGCCAACGCATAGGTAAAGCGGTGCTGGCGGAAAAACCACTTAAGGTGTTGAAATAATTGCATGAGTGACTGTCCAGACGAGACAACGAAACGGCAGTGTTCAATAACGCGGTGTCAGAAATCGCCCGAGCAAAGGCACAATAAGAAAAATGTGAAGGGCTCGCGGCGGTGGCCGTATTCGTTAATTTGCTTTTGTTCTGAGCAATAGTAGCGCAACGTCTGCGTTGGATAAATACGCACATTGAAGTGATTCGCCCGGTTTATACGAATAGGCAAAAAATAAAGAGATATGGATACGACTTTGCCATGCAGGTAGTGTCAGTGATGAAGGAATAAGCATGCAAGCAAAAACGCAGAGTGGCTTTCACCAAAGCGACGGCGCCGCTGCCGATACAGGCCTCGACGAGCAAGGCTTGATTCATAATACCTGCTCACCAGACAAGATTCAGCGCGAATTTTTGCCCGTTGTTGATGCTTTGCTTGATAACTTAAACAACGCTTTTCCGGGCGAGATACACAGCGTTTATCTGTATGGCAGCGGCGCTCGCGGAGTGGCGGAGATCGAGCGTTCAGACCTGGATATTTCACTGATTTTCAACCATCAAATGCAAGCATCTCAACGTGAAAGACTGCGCGAAATTTCATGCGAGTTTCCGCGTCGCTTTTCTCAGATCTCCAAACTCGATCTCGACCCGGGCTGTCTGGAAGAAGTGCTGCATCCCAGAGAGAAATATCGTTGGCAGTTCTGGTTAAAGCACTGCTGTTGCTGTATTAGCGGCGATGATGTTGCAAAAACCTTTGAGGCACTCAAGCCCAGCCGCCACATCGCGCTGGAGCTGAACCATGATCTTGCGGCATTTCTCTCATTTAGCTCTGAGCATGTGGCGGGTAGGGAAGTTAAGGTTCAAAACCAAGTCTTGGCCAAAAAGATCCTGCGTACAGCCTATTACCTCATCGCCGAACGTCACGGCAGTTGGTACACCGATTTAGCTATGTGTGCCCGGGTTGCCAAGTTGTACTATCCGCAGCAAACCGAGCAGATCGATACGGCATACACACTGGCGCGCGGCGGGGATTGCTCCCCAGCAGCGTTCAAGGTGCTGACCTCACAATTAGGCACAATGCTTGTTAAGCAAATGGCAACCATGACGCGTTATTCTGCTCAAATGGATGAGGATATGAATGACGAAGAGAAAGGTGATGTTACGAACCCCTAAAGATGTAACACCTGTCTCATTGATTAATCGCTAAGTGTGTTTCTTTGCTGGTTGTAATCTAATAGGGCACGTCGTCAAACTCATTTTTGTTCCTTTCTGCTTAGCGTAAATACCCAGCAATATACTACGCCATCGAGTTTCCGAAACTTCTTCATGATTACTAGCCGTGAGTCGTCTGAACTGCCCTGGCACTTAAGCCCTTAAAAATAGGTTGGGGTGGGCGATAACGGTAAAGTTAAAGCCCTTGAGCTTGGCTATTTAAATCCGTCTGCATTTATGGCTATGTTTAACGAATTATGAGTGTGACCCCAAAAGAATGTTTTAAGATGAACGTTTGATGTTTTGAGCAATAGAGTTCCACATACTCACAGGGTTTGAGTACATAGGAAAATGTCCGCAGTATGGTATTTCTGCCAGTTTTACACCTTGGCTCTCAATATCAGATAAGTAGGAAAGATGTTGATTCTGCTCACCATACATGAACATCTTAGGGCAAGGTAAGTTAAGAAACTTATCCATCAATTCACCATCATCAGACAGTTCAACCATAGATGAGAAGATAGGTTTAACGGCATCTGCTCGTACTTTATGACGTAGGCTTGCTGAGTATAAGGCACTGGCATAGTCTGGCGCATGTCTTGTTCGATCAATAAATGCATCAAAAAAATCTACAGCGTTGTCAGCAGGATAATTGATAATTTGGCGGCTCAGAAAACAATCTTCCGGTGCTATATTCCCTTCAATATCGGTGAAGCTGAGTACACGCTCTGGGTACTGATGTGCCAACATCAATGCGGTTAAACCTCCCATGGAATGTCCCACAAGATGAAATTGCTTGAATCCTACTTGATCCAATATCGCAATGGCGGTTTTCAGCAGAAACGGGATCGTAACGGATGTGGGGTCGCTGCATTGTGTTTCGCCGCATCCCGGGGCATCGTAGGCCAGAAAAGGATGACCGTTGAACTCTGCATAGTGAACGATGTCGGCGTAATCTTCTTTGGTGGAACCAAATCCATGGAGAAAGACAATCGGAGCTTTTGTGCCCGATCTGGTTATCGCCGAAACGCTAAGGTGTATACCTTCGATTAAAAAAGGTAAACGTTGGCTTGAAAATAACTCCATACAATACTCGCATCTGTTGTTGATGTTGCCAATGTACAACTTTTGATTGATAGTTAAATTCTAATATTAGTATCTCTGTGATACGAAAATAGAATTAGCAGCAGAGTGTGAGGCATTTTAACGTACTTCATTATGGTGTGGTTAGGGACTATTGATGAGTAAAATCGATTACCGGTTGATAAAACAACTTTATCTTTTTCTGGCGGTGGCTGAAGAAGAAAACTTTGGTCGCGCGGCAAAGCGATTGGGAATGTCTCAGCCTCCTTTAACGGAGCAAATCAAAATACTTGAGCAGTCGTTGAAGCTCACGTTGTTTGAACGCTCTCGACGCGGTACCAAACTGAGCGCATCGGGCAAAGCGATTCTTCCTCATGTGCAAAAGTTTGTTGTTCAAATGTCATCGCTGGAAAAGATCGTTCGAGAGGTGGCGCACGGACAATCTGGTGTCATCCACATTGGTGCGATCACGTCTGCTATGTTTGAAGTGGTGCCCGCCTTTCTAGAACATTTCAAACAACGCTACCCGAATGTCACTGTTTTTGTTGATGAAATTGACAGTGCTGAAGCAATCACATCATTATCATCTGGTGAATTGGATCTGGCGTTTGTGCGGGTGGAAGGTGAGGTCGGTTTGGGATTGAGCACGTTACCTTTAACAGAAGATAAGCTCGGTGTTGCGTTACCGCTGAACCATCCAATGGGTGAAGATATGTGTATCTCATTGAGAGATCTGAAAGAGGAAGCATTTGTTATGTCTTCTCGGCGGGTCAATCCAACGTATTTCGATCTATTAACTTCGGCCTGTAGAAACCATGGGTTCAATCCACGCATACTCTACGAAGTTCGTTCTGTTACGGCTCAGATTGCCTATGTGAGTTGTGGTCAGGGTGTTGCTTTGGTACCCATGAGCATGGTCAACATGATTCCCAATAACGTAAAACTCGTCCCGCTGGAAGAGCCGATTTCAATTGTGACTGCAGCACTAGTGTGGGATCCAGAGCGTGGTCAGCCTTTGGTCGAATACGGTGTCAATTGGCTGAAAGAACATGTCACTGATAAGAAAAATGTATCAAACTATTAGTTAAATAGTATTTTCCCCCCACTCTAGAACGGCTGACAATAGTGTTTCTTTCTTCACCATAACGGGTTTCATCTTGGATACCTATTTCAGTTTTGCTGCTATTGCATTAGCCGTTGTATATATGCCTGGTCCGGGCACCTTAAAATCGATCACGAACGCGATTAACTTTGGTTTTCAAGGTTCAGTCGTCGGTATTTCCGGTTTAACGTTGGGAGTTTGTGCTGTTGCAGTATTCTCTGCCACTAGCTTAGGGTTGCTGTTGGTGTCATCACCGATGGCTTTCCAAGCGGTTTCTTACTGTGGCTCCGCGTACTTGTTCTATCTGGGATTTAAGTTGTGGTTTAGCAGTCGAAAGGCTCAGACTATCTCTTCGAACTTAGTGTTCAAAAAACGCCAAGTGTTCGGAGAAGGTATACTGTTACAATTTACCAACCCTAATGCTATCCTGTTTTTCTTTTCTATTTTTCCTCACTTTATAAAACCAGATGAAAGCTATGTTATGCAATTTTCTGTTTTAGTGGGGATTTTCAGTCTGGCATTTATCTGCGCCCATTCAACTTATGCGCTACTAGCTTATAAAGCCAAAAACCTCTTCGTGGGAACACATCGACATTGGCTAAATAAGATCAATGCTATCCTATTTATATTATTGGCGATTTATCTGGTATTCCATTCATCGATTTAAATCATTGATGAAATATGTAGAAGGATGTCACATGCGAATTAAGCATTTAGACTTTTTTTAAACAGTAGTTGATATGCCAGCGACGACTGCTCCCCAGCAACCTTGCACTAACAATGAAATCTTGGATAACGATGTTAAGCTGTTCAGGCAAATGTAGATGGGTTGTTTAAAAATCTGACTCAGAGTTGGATTTTTTGTATCTACGATATTTCAAACAAAAATCTATTCATTAAATGCGGGTATCAAAGCACTCGATTTGGTCTGGCGCGGGTCGTTTCTTTAGTATGTTGTGAAGCTGCCATCACATTTGAATATCTAAACTAAAATAAACGGCATATTTTAAATGCTATATATTCATTTTCAGGGAATGAATACGCTTATTGAATAAATATAGTGAGGTTTATTCTGGATTGTTTGGATAATTAGTCTTGCCATGACTAATTATCCAAGGCGTGTAAGCTTGCCAGTGAAATTGAATTTTGAATTTCATCACACTCATGTAAATAGCCTTGAATTACCATCAGCGCTCTTAGAAAGATAAGCCCTAAATAATCACTATCAAAATCCCCTACAAACCTATTATAAGGATACCTATCATCATGAGCGGTAAGATCATCAAGCTATCTCGAAATACAGACCGAGCGCCAATCAATGCACTCTCTACACAGAGCGTTGCTTTCTCTCATTACAACAATATCTCGGCGCAACTGCCGATTGATCCTCAAAGTGGTGAGTTGGTGGTAGGGGACATCAAAGCGCAAGCGAAGCAATGTTTTGAAAACATTAAATCTATCGTAGAGAGCATTGAGCACGTGATGGATGATGTGGTTAAAGTAAATGTATTCCTTAAGAATATTGACGATGCAGGCGCAGTCAACGAAGTGATGGCGACGTTCTTTACTCAATGCTTCCCAACGAAAACAGTGTCTGCAGTGGCTGAACTCCCTGACCGTGATGCACTGATTCAGGTTGACGCTTTAATCTCTAACGGTGAAGGTACCCAGCCTCAAGAACCCTGCGCGTTGATTAAGCTGGCGAGAAACAGTAATCGCGTGACTCAGAGCGCGACATCGACTCATTCAGTGGCTTTCTCGCACTACAACAACCTTTCTGCGCAACTGCCAATTGATCCGAATACAGGCGCGTTGGTTGAAGGTGGAATCAAGGCGCAAACGGCTCAGTGTTTGCGTAACCTAAAGACAGTTTTAGAAAGTATTGATGTACCGTTTGATGATATTGTCAAAGTGGGCATTCAGGTGAGAGATCTTGCCGACATTGAGCAAGTGAATGAAGTATACATGACGTTCTTCCCTGACTCGTCCATCGCTCGCAGCGTCGCTTATGTTCCAGCGCGTACCGTGACCCAAGCGGCAGGCCTGCCAATGAATGCATTGGTTCAAATTGATGCGGTTATTTCTCATGGCGACGGCACTCCACCACAAGAAGTGGAAGACAGACACGGGCTTGTGATTCGCGCGAACAATACCGAATTGGCACCAGTGAGTGGGCTTTCAACGCAAACCGTGGCTTTCTCTCACTACAACCATATCTCAGCTCAGCTTCCTGTGGATGTACAGACAGGAAAACTGGTAGACGGGAATACTGGCGAGCAAGCGAAGCAGTGTCTCACACATATTAAGTCCATCGTTGAAAGCATTGGTCATGAAATGGATGATTTGGTGAAGGTCAATATTCAACTGACCAATATCGCTGACCTGCATCTGGTTGATGAGGTATACACGACGTTTTTCAATGGCAAACTTCCAGCAAGAACCGTGATTGGTGTTGAAAAGATCCTATCAGGCGCATTGATTCAAATTGATGCGGTTGTTTCAAATGCTGAAGGCACACCGCCAACAAAATAATAATATTGCTGCCTTATATGCTGAATATCGGCATATAAGGCAAACTTTACCTTCCTCAAAAATATCCTCTCAATAAATAAGTTGGCACTAACGGGGTCAGCTCATTGCCTTTTGCTAAATTTGCCAAGTGACTCACGCACTTCTGTCCCAAAACATATTTGCTGTCCGTGTGAGCATAAAAATGAACGCATTGATTGAGCAAGAAAAGGCTCTGCGCTTGTACGAAGTGAGTGAAGATCGGAAAGTATCAGGCGGCTACTCAGCAAGCCGCTACGACTAAGGCATTGTGCTGGCGTTGATGGCTAGGATAAAAAATCCTGATGAGCGGGGGAACTCATCAGGCAGGAGCGACTAATCGTCGTGAGGGTAATACTGATAACGGTAGTTAACGGTCAGAATACTTTGAAACTCAATCTGGCCACTGGGCTCGGCGACCGGTTTGACGCTGCGCCGAATCTGGCTGATTCGCACGCTTTTGCTGTCTACATTTTCGTCGTAAATCGGCAGCACTTTTAACAGCTCTTGCGAGGGCATTGCTTGCAGATTGGCCATCATGGCTTCGCCCGCTTCGGCGGCTTGCTTTTGTGTCTGGTAACTGGCGGTGCTCAGGTTCGTTTGCGGCGCACCAAGGCGCATGCCAGACAGAGCAACGCTGCTAAACAACATGGCGGCAAGCAGCAGAATGATCTTCTTCATACTTACTCCAGTCTGATTTGTATTGACGGGATCATTGTGGTCGGGATCTGGCGGGTTGGTGTTAGCAAAAGGTCAAATGATCAGCAAATTATCCACAATAAAAACGCGGCGTTGTTGCCAGCGCCGCGCCGATTAAGAGCCCGTTAATTGATGTTGATACGTTGGCTCTCTTCAGGTTTGCCTTCCAGTTTGGGAACGACCACCACCAGAACGCCTTCTTCAAATTCGGCGTAGATCTCTTTCAGATCCACGTTGTCGCCTAAAGAGAAGCTGCGCACCATTTTGCCGTGATAGCGTTCTTTATGAATGACTTTGTCCTGTTCTTTGGTTTCTTCGTTTTTCGTGGTTGAAGCTTCAATCGTCAGCGTACCATTGCGGCAGGTGACGGCTATGTCATCTTTTGCCACTCCCGGTAGATCGGCGATGATTTCAAATGCCGTCTCTTTCTCAATCACATCTACACGTGGAGAGAAAGTGTCAGTATCGAAACGAGGCCGAAGTGCCGGAAAGGCATTGTCGAACAAACGATAGAAATCTGACCAAGAGTCACGCGGAATTAAGCTCATAACGCCCTCCTGTTTTCACCGTTTAACCCATCATCATAAGTGTAGATCTCGTCCAAAGTTTCGATTCGCAAACTTCACCTGAATTGATCTAAGTCAAGTGAGAATCGAATGGCATCTTGTGACGCACGCAAAAGTTGCATTAGATAAATGTTTGATAATTGCAATAAAAAGTGATGGGGTTTGCATTTTTCTACTATTTGCCGCAATAAATTTTACAAATTGATTTCCATCAAAAATGTGTGGTCTTTATGTGCTACTGTGCGCAGCAACAAGAACTACAAACTCTAGCCCTAGAAAAAGGAAATCACATAATGAAAAAAACACTTTGCGGACTTGCTGTACTTTCAGCGCTGGCTTCAGCGAACGTTCTGGCTCACCAAGAAGGTGACTTTATTGTTCGTGCAGGTCTGGCTGCGGTAGTCCCAAATGACAGCAGTGACAAAATTCTTGGTAGCGATGAAGAGCTGAAAGTAAACAGCAATACTCAGTTAGGCTTGACTCTTGGCTACATGATCACCAACAACATCAGCTTTGAAGTGCTGGCGGCATCACCTTTCTCTCACGATATTTCGACTGACCTGAGCGGTCTTGGCAAAATCGGTGAGACTAAACATCTACCGCCAACGTTCATGCTGCAATATTACTTTGCAGAGCCACAATCTGATTTTCGTCCATATGTAGGTGCGGGTATCAACTACACCATGTTCTTCGATGAGAAGTTCAACAGCACGGGTGAGAACGCTGGTCTGAGCGATCTGAAACTGGACGACTCTTGGGGTCTGGCGGCTAACCTGGGCGTGGATTACAAAATCAACGACAACTGGTTCCTGAACGCATCTGCCTGGTATGCAAACATCGAAACCACCGCGAAATACAAAGCGGGTGGCACATCATACTCAACCGATGTGAAAATCAACCCTTGGGTCTTCATGATTGCAGGCGGCTATAAGTTCTGATTTTTTATCGATATTTTTATCGGGAAGGGCAGCGAAAGCTGCCTTTTTTTGTGCCTGTCGCGACCAAATCTATTGACAAATATGTGTATGCTTTTGTGTGCATATATTTATCAGTTAAATATAAACTTTTGATTGATAACTAGGATTTTCCTGTCTTTTTTATCAATGAGCCCTCATTCCGCTAAGTCACTGTAAGCTTTAATGAACATGGGGTGAAAATTATTTTTTTGACCGAGTGGCGAGCTGGATTTTCTTGTTCCACTTTCAATGGGCGACGTTCGTCGCAGGTCAACAGATGCCAGTTAAAAGGCAATCTAACTATTTTCACACTCTCTAGGACTGAGAAATGAAAAAACTACAACGTCAAGTTAAAGGCTTACTCGCAGTAGGTTCAGTGATGGCTTTCCCGGTTTCTGCCGCGCAATGGGTTGCGGTTGAAGACAGCGGTCAGTTTCAGCAAGCGCTGACTGAGCAGAAAAGCAGCGTCGTCACTCAGGCAAACCGTTATAAGGCAGTCAAAACCATTAAACTGCCAAACGGCAAAGTAAAAGTACGTTATCAGCAAATGTATAACGGTGTTCCAGTGTTCAATACTGCCGTGGTTGCGACAGAGTCGAGCAAAGGGGTAACCAAAGTACAGGGCATGATGGCACAAGGCATTGAAGCGGATGTGGCGACAGTGCAGCCAACGCTCGATGAGAAACAGGCCATTGCCAAAGCGGCGGACAATTTTAGTGCGGCCAACGCCTCTTTTGCTGGTCAGGAACTGCCGATGGAAAACCAATCTGCGGTGTTGATGGTGCGTTTGGACGACAATCAACAAGCGCAACTGGTTTATCTGGTGAACTTCTTTGTGGCGTCGGACACGCCTGCACGTCCTTTCTACTTCATCGACGCCAACAGCGGCGAAGTGTTGAAACAGTGGGATGGTCTTGCACACGCTGATGCAACGGGTACCGGCCCTGGTGGTAACCAGAAAACCGGCATGTATCAATACGGTACTAATTACCCGGGCTTTGCCATCAGCAAAACCGGTTCAACCTGTACCATGTTGAGTTCTGCGGTCAAAACCGTTGACCTGAAAAACAAAACCTCAGGCACGACGGCGTACAGCTACGACTGTAACAACAGCAGCAACTACAACGATTATAAAGCGGTGAACGGTGCGTATTCTCCGCTCAACGATGCCCATTACTTCGGTAAAGTGGTATTCGATATGTATAACGACTGGCTGAACACATCTCCGCTGACGTTTCAGTTAACCATGCGTGTGCACTACGGTAATAACTACGAGAACGCCTTCTGGGATGGTTCTGCCATGACGTTTGGTGACGGCTATTCAACCTTTTATCCGCTGGTGGATATCAACGTGAGTGCGCACGAAGTCAGCCACGGTTTTACCGAGCAAAACTCTGGTCTGGTGTATGAAGGTATGTCTGGCGGTATCAACGAAGCTTACTCTGACATCGCGGGTGAAGCGGCGGAATACTACATGCGCGGCTCGGTAGACTGGGTGGTCGGCAGCGACATCTTTAAGTCGTCCGGTGGTCTGCGCTACTTCGATACTCCGTCTAAAGATGGCAGTTCTATCGACCACGCTTCTCAGTACTACAGCGGTATTGACGTGCACCACTCAAGCGGTGTGTTCAACCGTGCGTTCTACCTGTTGTCTAACAAACAGGGCTGGAACGTTCGCAAAGGCTTTGAAGTATTTGCGGTGGCAAACCAGTTGTACTGGACACCAAACAGCACGTTTGATGAAGGTGCTTGTGGCGTCGTGAAAGCGGCGCAAGATCTGGGCTACAACGTGAACGACGTGAGTGCAGCCTTTACCACTGTGGGTGTGAACTCATCTTGTTCTGTTGATTCTGGCAATGAGCTGGTGAAAGGCCAACCTGTGACCGGGCTTTCTGGTTCTGCGGGCTCTGAAACTTTCTATACCTTTACCGTAAGCAGCGCGTCGACAGCGACCGTTTCTATCGGTTCAGGAACGGGCGATGCAGACCTGTACGTGAAAGCAGGCAGCAAACCAACCACCAGTTCTTGGGATTGCCGTCCATATCGTTCAGGTAACAGTGAGCAATGTTCTATCTCTGCGGTTCCTGGCACGACTTACCATGTCATGCTGAAAGGCTACAGCGCCTACTCAGGTCTGACGCTGCGTCTGGACTGATTGCTGATCCCTTGTTATTTCCCTTAAGAAAAAGCGCACTCCCAGAGTGCGCTTTATTTCTTCTTTGCATGGCTGAGTTAACGGCCGACAAACGCCACCACGACTTTATCGTCGTCCAGCGTACGCGAGAACACGTAAGCATTCTTTTGTTCAATGACATGATGTTCACCCGCACCGATGGCCGGATGGCGCTGACGGAATTGCCCTACGGTCTGCCAATGTTTGAGCAGAGCCTCGCGATCGGCATTGAGATCCCACACCATATCTGAGCGGGTACCCTGATGGAAATCATCGGCGTATGGCCCGGCTTCCCGGCCGACTTCATCACCGTAGTAAACTTGTACCGCACCCGGAGTCAGCAACAGAGCGTTAGCCGCATTACGCTGCATGTCGAACGATTTAAATCGGCCAAAGAACAGCTCCGTATCGTGTGAAGACATATAGCTGACGGGATTGAAATCTGGGTATTTCGCCAGCGTTTGCGCGTAATCACGATACACCATCGCCATCTGGCTCAGGCATGCTGCTCCGGTGTCCATGCGTTTTTGAATATCGAAGTTGATCAGCGCGTCAAAACCGTCGTCGAAATAGGGGCTGCGATAGGCGCGATGGCCCCAGACTTCGCCCATCATCCAGAACGGTTCGCCTTGCTGACCATTGGCCGCACGCCACTCATTGAGGCTCTCGCTCGCTTTCTGTTTGAGGCGCTTCCATACATCGCCCTCAACATGCTTAACGGTATCAACCCGGTAACCGTCTACCCCGAATCGTTTGACCCAGTCGCTTTGCCACTCGATCAGATAATCGGATACCGTGTAGTTGTCTTTGGCGACCACACGAGTACCGGGATTATTCAGCAGCCATTTGGGTGGCGTGACATAGTCGGTCGATTCAGTGCGAAAATCGGGGAGGCCAGCCAGCGTCATGGTGATGTCGCTGGAACCGGGTTGTGGATAGCCCGGTAAGTCGGCACGTACCCAAGCGCCGCCCCACCATTCTTTCCAGTTCGGGCTTTTGTAATCGATGTTTTGATGGAAACTGTGCCAGTTCTCGCCAGCTTTAGGTGCCCAGTCGGCCCAGGCTTTCGGTAAGTTGGCCGGATTGACCACATCAATACCGTCGAATTGTAAATCGGCCAGCGTGGCATAGCCTGCGTGGTTAATCACCGCATCCAACAGCACTTTCATGCCGCGTTTGTGTGCTTCGGCAACCAGAGTTTTCAGGTCGTCATCGACACCAAAATTCTCGTCGATTTTGGTGAAATCGCGAGTCCAGTAGCCGTGATAGGCGTAGAACGGAAATGATCCGCTGTCGCCACCGCCGACAAAACCGCGCACCTGTTCGACAATCGGTGACAGCCAGATAGCGTCGGTGCCGAGGCTCTTGATGTAATCGAGTTTGGCGATCACACCTTTTAAATCGCCGCCATGAAAGGTGCCGACTTCATCTTTGCCATCGCTTTTACGGCCATAGCTGTGATCGTTGCTCGGATCGCCGTTCTTAAAGCGGTCAACCATCACAAAGTAGATGTTGGCGTTGCGATAGGTAAAAGGTTGCGCCTTGGTGTCTACCGGTTCCAACAGAACCAGACCACCACTGGATTTGGCTGGAGTGAGCGTGACTTTGCCTTGTTGCACGGTAACAACTTGTTGGGTAAAGGCATCTTTGAGCTGGGTGCCATCGGCAAAGGTATTGCCAAGTGTCAGCGTGACATCGCCACCCTGATACACTTCGCATGACACATTCGGGATCGGGCGCTTGAACTCTTTCTTGGCTGAAGCCGTGGCCTGGCGCACAAACGTCAGCGTGTGAGCCTTGGCGTCGTAACTGAACGCGTATTCACCGGTAAAACGAATTTTAAGAGGCAGCTCGGTTGCGCTGCCACAATTGAGGCCTATCGGCGTGTTGAATTTTACGCTCTGCTCTGCCGGAGCCTGACATTGTCCGTCGACACCCGTGATGCGCAGTGTGTAGTCATCTTTGGTTAACGGGACTACCAACGGTTCTTCGCTGCTGAGTGGAAAATCACGGCTGTTAGTGGTGGTTGATATCGTCAGGTTGGGCGAGGCCATGGCGGCAGGAGCCACGGCGAGCAGTGCCAGTGTCAGGGTGCTGAGTTTCATACTCTTTCAGGTCCTTGCTTCGTTTCCCTCTCTACCCATACCCGATTCAACGAAAAGAGATACGATGCCAGTAGTCGGGATATTGTTGGAATTATTCACGCTCCACATTACCCCTTGTGGTGTCAGGATACATCCTTCCTGAGCCTACGCCCCAAGAGCTTGAAGTGACTCACGTTTTGCCATTAAAAGGCGTAGAGGCGAGGCGGTTGTACTGATGAATCGATAACGGCACACTGGCAGAAAAGAGGAGAGACCCATGAACACATGGCGCTGGATGAGCGTGGCGGTAATGGCATGTTGGAGCCTGACGTCAACGGCGGCGCATCCGGATTTTCTGCAGCCTTATCTGCTGGGGCAGAATGCGGGTAAGGCATCGTTTGCTGAGCGCAGCGATTGGATAGAGTGCAGCGAAATACCGTCGGTGAAAAAGTGGTGCAGCGAACCTTTTGCCTATTACGCCACAACCGTATGGGCTGAGGTTGCGTTTCACCACGATCATCAAAGTGAGATGGTGTTGCATACCGATTACAGTATGCATAGCTGGAGTCAGCTGCAGCTTGGATTGCGCAAAGATGGCTTTCAACTTCAACATGCACAGCTGGCTCAGGTAACCTTTGATGTGACGCAGCAGATGCAGACGCAAAGCTGGCAGGCAACGGATAAAGCGTTGGTTGTGTTTCTCAACCAACATGCGCGGGCGTTTCCCAAAACTCTGATTTGGCAGCACCAGAACGCGCAGGCCAAGCTCTTCACTGACGGTTCAGATATTGCCCTGACTTTTACGCGGACGGCGTCAGCTCCTTAGGATGACGCTGCAAAAATGCCGCCATGGCGGTTTCATCCAGATAGCCATCGGCTTTTTTATGTGCCCGCAGATACTGGTATCCGGAGATGATCAGACGCTGCTGCTCCTGATCACTGCTCGATAAAACGTTACCTGTCACATACCTGTGCGCCAGCGCGTAAGCGTCCATGTCCACCACTTCGGCCTGACGGTAGAGATAACCACAACCGGTCGCCAGCCACTCCAGTGAGCAGTTAGCACGCATCGCTATCTGGTTAGCTTTAGACAGGCTGGGTTCGCTGCCTTTGAGATATTTGCGGATCAGACCTTCAGACATTTCTACCCGGCGAGCAAAACCACTGATGCTCTCTTCGCCGATCAATTCTTGTAAACGTGTAGCAAAACTCACAACTTCGTACTCCAGTTCGAACTTCTCAAGTCTATCCGTTGAGGTGGCAGGGAAACAAGCTTAGGATGTTCGCCAAAGAGAGAAAAGGAGTAAAACCATGGTTGCGAAAGTAACGATTGCCTCTCAAGGCCCGGAATTTTCTGAGTTAGTACAAGGTTACTGGCGTCTGGGCGAATGGGGTATGACGGCGCAAGAGCGTTTGACCTTCCTGAAACAGCACCTCGAGCTTGGGATCACAACGGTTGATCACGCTGATATTTATGGCAACTACGAGTGTGAACAACTGTTCGGTGAAGCGTTAGCGTTGGAACCGTCGCTGCGCGAGCAATTGCAGATCGTCACCAAGTGTGACATCAAGCTGTGCAGCGCTAAATTCCCAGAGCGCAAAATCAACCATTACGACACCAGTGCGGCGCATATTTACCAGTCGGTGAACAACTCGCTGGAGCGTCTGCGTGTGAACGAAATTGATTTGCTGCTGATTCACCGTCCGGATGTGTTGATGGATGCAGACGAAGTGGCTGAAGCGTTTACCGAGCTGCACAAAGTGGGCAAAGTGAAACACTTCGGCGTATCGAACTTCTCACCTGCGCAGTTCGAATTGCTGCAGTCGCGTCTGGGTAAACCGCTGGTAACCAACCAGGTGGAAATTAACCCCCTCAATTTCGACGTCGCGCACGATGGAACGTTGGATCAAATGCAGATGCTGCGTACCCGTCCGATGGCGTGGTCATGTTTGGGTGGCGGCGCTATCTTTCACGGGGATTCTGAGCAGGCGCAACGTGTGCGCGCTGTTTTAGAAGAACTGCGTGAAGAGTTAGGCGCAGAGAGCATTGATCAAGTGATCTACGCTTGGGTTCGTGCACTGCCGGCCAAACCTCTGCCGATCATCGGTTCGGGTAAAATCGAGCGGGTACAAGCGGCTGTTGACGCACTGGATCTGACTCTCAGCCGCGAACAGTGGTATCGAGTTTGGGTCGCGTCGAAAGGCCATGGTGTGCCATAGACCACTCTGCTGAAAAGATGAAAACCAGCCTTCGGGCTGGTTTTTTAGTATGTGAACGTTGCTGATTCGATTTCTCTGCGTCAATGACGCTGACAGATAACCGTTCACGCCAGAGTATGACCGTTCGTCGCAAAGCGCCAAATGAGTATTCAAATCGCTTTAATCTGATTCCCGACAACACAGAAAAGGGATGTGCCGCACGTTTCGTTGCGGCATTAAAGGGAGCGCGTAGGCAAACCCGCCTGAACTGTTTAGGATCCACTCATTGATAAAGGAATCGTCTCATGACAGACACAA
Source organism: Vibrio sp. bablab_jr001 (assembly GCF_016464285.1). NCBI lineage: Bacteria > Pseudomonadati > Pseudomonadota > Gammaproteobacteria > Vibrionales > Vibrionaceae > Vibrio > Vibrio sp. bablab_jr001. The sequence goes on along the minus strand of NZ_JACDWZ010000102.1, from coordinate 145,005 downwards.
CTCTTTGGCTAAAACGTCATGGCAAGAGCTTGACATTTACCGCGCTGTTTTGCTTTGTGATTGCGCTCGGCACTCAGGCTATCTGGTCAAGCCCGCTCAGCGGCCATCTCATCATCAGCTTTGGTTACGGTTTGAGTGCGTATATGTGTGCACTGGTGCTCGGGGCGGCGCTCCCATCGCTTTCTACCCGCTATATCAATCTGCTTGCGTTGGCTGGCGGAATGGTACTGGGCACCGCCAACGCGTACATGTGGTTGAATCAATACCCGGGATTCGACAGTATTGCAGCGCTCAAACCGGTGGTGATGCTGGGCTTTATGTTTACCGCGCTGTGCTTTTTCTATTTCTATGCCCATGAGCAAAAACTGGTGGCGGAAAATGCGCTCGAAGTGGCGAAACGTCGTCAGAGCGAACAGGAGAAAGCACTGTTGCTGAGTCAACTCAAACAGCTGCAAAGCCAGATTGAACCGCATTTTCTGTTTAACACGCTCGCGAATGTGAATGCGCTGATTGCCAGCGAACCGCACAAAGCGCAGCGTATGCTGGAAAAACTGACCGATTTATTGCGCAGTTCAATGCGCTGTCGCGAAGGTGTTTCGACACTCAAAGATGAACTGGAATTGATTGACGCTTATCTCGGAATTCAGGCGATTCGCTTGGGAGACCGCTTGCGCTACAGCTTACCTGCTAGTCAGCAGTGGAACTCGCTCTGCCTGCCGCCAATGCTGTTGCAGCCACTGGTGGAAAATGCGATAGAGCATGGCATTGAACCCAAAGCGGAGGGCGGAGAAGTGAATGTGGCGATTGAGCGCCTGCAGGACTCGATTGTATTCACGGTCTCTGATAATGGCGCTGGGCTCAGCGATATTCCCAAAGGGAATGGTATCGCGCTGGAGAATGTGCGTCAGCGTCTTCACGGTTTGTTTGGTCATGATGCCCATTTCACGATTACTCAGAACGCAAAGGGCGGCGTGACGGCCGCTATTCGAATCGCTGAACACGCGATGGAACACTCACAAGGAGAGCACTATGCGGCCTGACGTGACCGCGCTGATCGCAGACGATGAGCCGCTGCTGCGCCGCCATCTCAACCAGTCTTTGGCGGATCTGTGGCCACAACTCACGGTGGTGGCCACAGCGGATAATGGGGAAACGGCACTCGAAGCCATTCATCAGCATCAGCCGGACATCGTGTTTCTGGACATCAGAATGCCCAAGCTTGATGGCATGGCACTGGCGAATAAACTCAAAGGACTCATCAAGCCGCCGCTGGTGGTGTTTGTCACGGCCTTTGATGAGTACGCGCTGCGCGCCTTTGACACCAATGCGGCGGATTATCTGCTTAAACCGGTTACCGAATCTCGTCTGCAACAATGTTGTGAACGTTTGCAGCAGCGATTACAAAGCGCCGAGCAAACCGCGCCGGACATGACGCAGCTGATTTCCCAGCTATCGCAGCTCAACGTTAAACCCAGTTATTTGACTTGGTTGAAAGCGAGCAAGGGCGAGGAGATTCATTTGATCGCTGCGGCAGATGTGCTCTATCTCAAAGCGGAAGATAAATACCTGTCGGTTTACAAGCAGGGGGAGCGTGGAATCGAAGAGTATCTGCTGCGCTCATCGCTTAAGGATCTGCTGGCCCAGCTCAACCCCGAACAGTTCTGGCAAATCCATCGCTCCGTCGCCGTCAATGTCGCTAAGGTGGATAAAGTGAAAAAGGACTTCACCAGCAAAATGTACGTCTACATCGGTGAGCGAAAATTGGCGGTGAGCCGGGCATTGCAAAGCCAATTTAAATAGCGAAAGAACCCGTTCAAATAGGATGGGTTCTACATAAACCGTGGTTCAAAACAAAAAGCGGGCATGAAGCCCGCTTTTTCATTCGCTTGGGTGATCAACCAATCACGATTTGACCGAGGACGTAGCCCATACAACAGCCACCAATCACACCAACCAGGCCGGGTGCCATAAAGGAGTGGTTGAAATACCACTTACCGATCTTGGTGGTGCCAGTGATATCGAAGTTTACGGTTGCGATATCAGACGGGTAGTTCGGAATAAAGAAGTAACCGTACAACGCAGGCATCAGACCAATCAGCAGGGCAGGTTCTAAGCCCAGCGCCAAGCCCACAGGCAGCATCATCTTCGCCACCACCGCTTGCGAGTTCACCACTACCGATACGATGAACAGCGCCAGCGCAAACGTCCAAGGGTAGGCGTTTACCATGTCGATGATGCCAGAGCGGAACTGCGGCATCGCGTATTGGAAGTAGGTATCCGACATCCATGCGATACCGAAGATCGCAATCGCCGCCACCATACCCGATTTGAACACCACGCCTTCCGGTACCGTTTTCGGATTCACTTTGGTGACCAGCAGAATAATACCGCCGAAACACAGCATCATCATCTGAATGACGGTTGCCATGTTAATCGGTTTGGCATCGCCGATTTGACGCACTTCAGGGAACATCGCCACCAGTACAATCACGATGATCGACAGAATGAACAGCAGAACTGAGTTTTTCGCAGAAGCTGGCAGATGCTCATTCAAAGACGTTGCGGTGGTGCTGAAGATTTTTTCACGTAGCACAGGATCTTGCAGGCGCGCTTGGTACTCTTTGTCGTCTTCCAGCTCTTTACCGCGACGCAGGCTGTAAAGTGACATCAGCACGGTACCGAACAGCGTGGCTGGCACAGACACCATCAGAATCGACAGCAGTGTGATGTTGTGGTTGATGTTGGACAGTTCAGCCAAGTAGTACACCACCGCCGCAGAAATCGGAGACGCGGTAATGGCGATTTGCGATGCCACAGAAGCCGCCGCCATCGGACGTTCCGGACGAATGCCGTTTTTCAACGCAACGTCGCCGATGATTGGCATGATGGAGTACACCGCGTGACCGGTACCCAGCAGGAAAGTCATACAGTAAGTCACCAGTGGTGCAATGATGGTGACGCGTTTAGGGTTTTTACGCAGCAGACGTTCAGCCACTTGCAGCATGTATTTCAAACCGCCGGCCGCTTCAAGAATCGAAGCACAGGTCACCACCGCAAGAATGATGAGCATAACGGTGATTGGTGGTGAAGTCGGTGGCATCTTGAAAATAAAGACTTCGATCGTAAGGCCGATGCCCGATACAACGCCAAGGCCAATACCGCCGTAACGTGAGCCGATGTATAACATCAGCAAGAGGAACAGGAATTCCACGTACAACATATTTGTGAACCTTATAAAGTGAAAGATGAATATATTTTCCGACGCTATTCACAAAAAATATGAAGCTTGGTTCACACAAATCTGGCTATCAAAAATGAAATGAAAGTAATGGGAGTACAGTCACGCTATTCCCTTGATACGTAATGGTTTTGGGAGTGCTTTTGTAGCGAGAATGTTGTGCTACATCGTAAGGCGTGTGAATAAAAGCCAAGCGCAGAAGGCTTGGCTTTACAATAACTTAGGTGCATTGATGCATAAAGCACCAAAAAGTATGCAATCCGATCAGTCGTAGATGGTTGGAATCGGTTGACGCTTGTGCTGGGTTGCTTTGTAAATGCCCACCAAACGGTCGATAACGAACTGCTCAACGGGCTTGCCTTCGAGGAAATCGTCGATCTGTTCGTACGTCAGATTCAATGCATCTTCGTCCGCCTTTTGTGGTGCCAGTTCTTCCAGATCGGCGGTTGGTGTTTTGTGTACCAGCAGATCCGGAGCGCCCAATGCTGCTGCAACTTGGCGAACCTGACGTTTGCTCAGGCCAAACAGAGGCGCCATATCACACGCGCCGTCACCAAATTTGGTGTAGAAGCCAGTGATGTTTTCTGCCGAATGGTCCGTACCCAGAACCAAACCACCCACGTAGCCTGCGATTTCGTATTGCGCCACCATGCGCGCACGCGCTTTCACGTTGCCTTTCACGAAGTCGACTTTGGCTTCTTCACTTGGGATAAGGCCAGTACCAGCCAATGCATCGTGTGATGCCGCATGCAGACCATCAACCCCCGCTTTGATGTTCACCGACACCGAGTATGTTGGCTGAATGAAAGAAAGCGCCAGTTGCGCTTCGTCTTCGTCTTTCTGCTCGCCGTAAGGCAGGCGAACGGCGACGAATTTGTATTGGTCGGTGGCGTGTTCTTGGTTCAGTGCGTCGACTGCCAGCTGCGCCAAACGGCCACACGTAGTGGAATCAATACCGCCACTGATACCCAGTACCAGCGCTTTACAGCCAGATTCAGTCAGTTTGCGTTTGATAAAGCCAACACGGCGTTCAATTTCGAATTCTGGATCGATGCTTGGTAGCACTCGCATCTCTTCTCGGATAATTTGTTCCATTAGAGTTCCTTTTCCTGCAAGCAATAAACATTTAGTAGTATCATACCGCAAACATTCAATTAGAAAACCGTGAATGCCGTTTTCACTCTTAATCGGGAAAAAGATGGAAAAAATTGCTGTTTTTGGCAGCGCTTTTAACCCACCAACGTTGGGGCACAAGAGCGTAATCGACTCACTGGAACATTTTGATCGCATTTTACTCGTACCCAGCATTTCGCATGCCTGGGGTAAGGAAATGCTAAATTATGAGATCCGATGCCAGCTTATTGATGCTTTTATTAGCGATTTGGCTTCAAATAAGCTAGAACGTTGTACTGTAGAACAAGATTTAATCAATCCGGGTGAAAGTGTTACCACTTACGCCGTTTTAGAGCGTTTACAGGAAATTTTTCCAAACGCTGACATTACTTTCGTGGTCGGACCTGATAATCTTTTCAACTTCGGTAAGTTTTTTAAATCCAAAGAGATTTTGCAGCGCTGGTCAGTGATGGCCTGTCCGGAAAAAGTCAAAGTGCGCAGTACGGATATCCGTCAGCGACTGGCTGAGAAAGGGGATGTGTCTTCAATGACCACACCTTCGGTAGAACATTTGCTGCGAAAACTGGATGTTTATTAATTGTTTGCCCGTTTTGGGCTGGAGTCGTATTCATGAAAAAGTGCGTTTTGCTGATGACACTTTTCTCTTTGCCGACCTTAGCGTCTGCATGCGATCTCTATACGCCCGCAACACTCCCTACCGATGAATCCTACGAAACCGCCCAACTAGACAATGCTGGTGTGTGTATTTCTCTGCGCGATGGCTGGGAATACACCTCAGAGCACTTGTTGAACTTCGATGTCGAAACCGAATCCGGCGCCCATGATGTCAACTACTGGAACGGCTGGATTGCCGCAGATAGTAATGACACGAACCCGTTTCTCACTCAACAACTGGAAAACAGTTATTTGGGGCTGGGGGTGTGGATGCCGACCGATTTGGCCGCACGCGAAAACCAGATGAGCACCGAAGAGTGGCTAATGAGTCATGGTTTGAAACTGAGCCTGGGTTTTGGCCAGAAGAAAGCGGGCGAGCCGCGCGTTCGTTTGGATTATCGCTGGCACGAAGTGTATCAGGCAGACTGGTTTATGCAGATTGAAGTGCCGTTCTGAACCTCTATGAACAGTAATAAAAAAGGTCATCACAGTGATGACCTTTTTTATTGGTTACCGCATTGATTAATTCAGTTTGAACGCGCCGAGTTGCTGCTTCACGCGGTCGACTTCGCCGTGATAGCTGCTGACGATGTTATTCATCTGCTGCGCCAGTTCACCAGTTTGCTGGGCAATTTCAGCCAGAATATCGACGTCTTTATCGACGGCTTCGCTGGCTTTTGATTGCTCGATCGTGGCGTTAGCGATGCTGGTGATGTGAGCGTTAACTTCTTCGATCACGCTTTCCAGAGCGGCAACACTGTTTGTTACCGTTGAGACGGACTCAAAAGTTTCATGGGTCGCATCACGGCTTTTTTCCATGTTGTTCACTGCTGTCGCAGTGTTGTTGGTGATGTTGCTTAGCAATTGGCTGATGTGCTCAGTAGCTTCTTTACTGCGCTGCGCCAAATCACGAACTTCTGACGACACCACCGCAAAACCGCGCCCGTGTTCACCGGCACGCGCCGCTTCAATCGCGGCGTTCAGTGCCAGCAGGTTGGTTTGTTCTGAAATGCCGTTGATGGTATCGACAATCTTACTCACGCTCATGGCGTCTTTTTCCAGCTCGCTCATGCAGGTTTGCGTTTGTTCGATTTGCTCCACCAGCGCCTCAACCGCTTTAAAGGAGGATTGGCTCTGACCCTGGCACTCGACGACGCGCTGAGTCATTTGGTGTGTCTCTTCCAGCGCACGCTCTGAAGACTGAGCGATTTCGACACTAGATTGCGACAACTCGGTCATCGCCGCGGCAATGTTTTCACATTTTGCGGTCGTTGCACCGCTGCTTTTACCGAGGTCTTGTGCGCCCATGACAATCTTCTTCAGGCGCTCGGCACTATGATCGTTGGTTTGCGTCACATCAGACAGCAGGCTGCGAATGTTGTTGGTCAGGCCGTTGACGCTTTGTGAAATCTGCGAAATCTCGTCACGTCCTTCGGATGCAATCGACACACCCAGATCGCGCTTCGATGCCATTGAATGCAGCGTTTTATTCAGTTTGCCCGCGCGTTCGCGTAGCGTGATGACGCTGGTCAGCAGGCTCCAAACCAACAAGACCGCCACAATCAGGCTGGCAATTAAAATCACGTTCTGATTCCAGATAGCCTGAGTCGCCTGCTCGGCCGACATGGTGGTCATCTGTTGTTGAATGCCGTTGCGCAGTTGGTTAATCAATTTGATACGTTCGGTTGCCGCCGCGAACCACTCAGCCGGGGCCGGACCTTCTAACGCATCCAGAGATTGACTTTGTGACAGGTAAGATTGCTGAACCTTATCGACGTTTTTCCAAGTTTCGCTGCTTTTGAATTCGCTGAGTTTGTCGCTCAGCGCTTTTGGCATGGTCATCGCGGCCATACGTTCTGCGTAGTTACCCGATTCGATATAACCATTCACGGCGGTGTACTGCGCCGGTGTGGACGATTTTCGGGCAAACGCACCATTTAGGGCACCACGTACCTGACCTGCACGCTCTTTCATGATCACCACAGAAATGAGAGAGCTGCCCAATTCGGCGACATTCGCATCATCAATGGTCGAGAGCAGAATCTGTGAGTCATCGATCGCCAGTTGGTTCAGATTGGAGTAGTAGGCAAAAGGAGAAACCGTTGGCGTTAACGAGTCGACCTGACGGCGTACATCATTCAACTGAGCGAGCTGGTTTTGCACATCCGCTTTCAGTTTGTTGGCCAATACGGGATTGACGGTCACCGGAGAAAAACTCTGCAGCGCTTTGACGTGCGTATCGGTTTCGCTGCGCTGTTTTCTCAGCTGTTCAACCTGAGGCCCTTGGCCTTTGGAACCCAGCACACCGGCAGTCAGGCCGCGTTCGAGGGCTAAGTTGTGGGCGAGGTTATCGTACAGCAGGATCAGTTTTACCGTTTCCTGATCGTGTTCGGCGGTTTCGACTCGCTGTCTGAGGTCGAGGACGTTGAACGTAGCAAGTATTAACGCAATGGCGATAGGCAGCCCGGCAATCAGCGTGACCACCCTGTACAAAGGAAAATGCCGCAATAGTTTTTTCATAAAGCCCTCTGACGACTCATTCAATTTATAGGTTTAATCGGTAAAACATTAGTGTAGACAAGGATTAAAAAACATAACGTACGTATTAAAGCAATAAAATTGTATCCCTATTTGCATCGGGTTTGATGCCGGACAAATTACTGCTGTAACACAGGCGATATGTGCATCAACTTTCTCATTAATTACTAGCATTTTTCATACCTTGTTGGATGCATAAAGTGTTTCAAGTTGTGCATAGGTTTTCATCGGGGAAATTTTTCTTTAGACTGCGGGCTTTCGAAATCAACGGGAATGGACACACATGGAACTGAGCGCGCTATTGACTCAACTGACTGAGCAACCTGAAAACGTCGTATTTGCAGAGGTGATTGCCACCATCGATGCGCATTACGATTTCACACCGACGGCGTTTGATAACGGCGAAACCCGCAACGAAGCGAACCAGAATAATGGTTCATGTAAGATTTTTGCGTTCGCCCAGCTGAATCAGCTCAGCCCGGAAGCCACACTGGCCTGTTTTGGTGATTTTTACCGTCAGGATGTATTGCAACATCCGGAGAACGACGATCACCAGAATATTCGCAATTTCATCCGTTTTGGTTGGGATGGCGTGAAGTTTGAAGGTGTGGCACTGACCGCGAAATAAGCAGTGACTGAAAACAAAAAGGGAGGCTGAGCCTCCCTTTTTTTCGTCTGATTATACGGCCAATGGCATGTGTTTGGATGGATCGTGGCGTTTGTAAACGCGGCGCAATCCAAGCAGAGCCAGTAGCGACATCACCAACATAATAATGCCCAATGGCAGTTGGTTTGAGGCCGGGAATACGGAGGCCAGCAACGTTGCCAAGCCAGCTCCCAGATTTTGCATCCCGCCCAGAATCGCGCCGCCAGTACCGGCATGGTAAGGCAGCGGCGCCAACGCGCCAGTGGTCGCAGCCGGAAACAGAATGCCTGCACCCAGAAAGTAAACGGTCGCTCCGCCGATCAAGGTTGGCGCTGTGGTTTGGTCAAGCAGACCCGGGATCAGAACGATCATCGATCCCAGCATAATCGCGAACAGGCCCACGCGCAGCGCACGTTTTTCACTGTAGCGCTGAGCGATCACGCTTGATAGCCAGGCACCAGCCAGATAACCCGGAATCGGGGTGACGAACAGCAAGCTGACGGTGGTCGCCGGCAACTCAAGTACGCCGCCTAACAGCACACCCGCGGCACCTTCAAACACTGCAACGCCAGCAAAGGTTGCCACCAAACAGATCAGGTAACCCTGAAAACGGTGATCCGACATGACGAAACTGTAGCTGCGCAGCACCGATTCTTTTTTACGGATCTCTTTTGGCAAGGTCTCGACCATGCTGGTCATCATGGTAATGACCACGGCAATCGCAAACAGCGATAAGAACAGATAGCTTGAACGCCAACCAAAGAACTCCGTCAGGTAGCCGCCCAGCACCGGGGCGATCAGCGGTGAGAAGATCAAACACATGCTGATCAGGCTGTTTGCACGATGCAGTTCTGCGCCAGTAAAACAATCTCGGGTCAGAGTACGGCACATCGCACCGCCACAACCGATGCCCAGCCCCTGAATAAAGCTACCCGCCAGGAACCAGGAAAACTCTTGTGCAAACAAAGCAACCAGAGAGCCAAGGATATAGATAACTAATCCCGCGATAATGATTGGCTTGCGGCCCAGGCGATCAGACAGTGGCCCGTAGACAAACTGCGAGACACCATAAGGGATCAGATAGCACGCCATCACCGCCTGCAGCGATGCGGCAGACACCAGAAAATCATCGGCCATATGACCGATAGAAGGCACATACATGGTCTGAGTCATCTGGCCGACAGCGGTCAGAATGGCGATCAGGAACGTCAGTTTGGCTAACGGAAATGTTGCAGACATCTTTTTCTCCACCCAACAACATTAATAACGCGAGAAAGATAAATTACAAAAATATGACTAATGAGAACGGGAAGGAATGCGGTGTTCTCGGCGCGAGATATTAGTGAGGGTGGAGCGCTTTATCAATCGAAAAGTGTGATCTTACGCAAGATAAAAATCTATGTTTTGAATTAGAAAAAGTAATGTGAAATTATTATTCAAGCGGCTGTTTTGCTAAGCATCGGCGACACAAACACACTGAGCTTTCTGGCAGGGCTGAAAGGTCGCGTTTTTCCAACTCAAAACACCAGCAGGTGCTTTTGCCTGCGCTGATATCGCAATGTGCCGGCTCACCACAAGATGGGCAGTGGTGCGTGGTTTGCTGGCCGGATAAGCGCTGCATGATGGTGTCCCGCTCGTGGTCGGACAAATGACGCCACTGAATAATTTCATCCATGGTGCGATGACAACCAGAACAAACTCCGGCGTTATTTTTACAGGCGGCGATACAGGGGGTTTTCATAACAGCTGACTTCTTTATTGAGTAAACGCGAAATATACCTGAAGTCGCGGAGTTGCCCAACCGCAAGCCGGATATCTTTGTTGCTCTGCCTATTGCTTTTGCTAACGGGCATGACTATTATAAATCTAAATGAGAATTAATATCATAAAGGTGTTTTGATGTTACCTTTGCTTGCTGCCTTGGTATTTATGTTTGGATTAGGAAAAAAGCTGCTGGTGCCGGTGCGCTGGACAGTCGCTTTGTCCGTCCTGTTGGTGGCGCTGTATCTGTTCGGTGTGATTAGCGCGGTTCCCGTGTTAGTGACGCTGTTTGTCGCCTCGCCATTTCTTATCCATTTACGCTACAGCGACAAGGCCAACACTCTGTTTGGCCTGTGCGTTGTTGTGCCACTCATCGTGGAAGTGATTCGCTAAGTTATCCTTTGCCGTGTTGCGGTGGCTGGTACGCCAGCGATGCGTCGTACTTCATAAATACGTTGCTGGCAATTAAGCTGCCGCAACTGACTAATCCCAATCCCAGCCAGGTCATGCTGGTTGGAATCTCACCAAATACCGGAATTGCCAGTAAGGTTGCAATGGCCGGGGTTGCTGAACCAAACGCCGCCGAGCGTTCCGCGCCCAGTGTGGTTACGGCGTGCAGATAAGTAAATGCGGCAATGACGCCTGCCCCGACACCCTGAATCAAACTGTGACCAAATAGCGTCTGCCATGGCCATTGTGCGACGGGCGTTTGTGCCAGATAACTGGGTAATACTCCTGTCGCAATCAGCGCGAGCAGCAGCACTACGGATAGCAGCGAAATGAATCCGGCCGCTGCCAGCGAATGGAGGTTCGCAACGCGGGCGCAGATGGTAAACACCGCCCACATCATACTGCCGAGCAGAAACAGCAGATGGCCAAACAGTTTATCACTCTGATAATCCATTGCGCTGGTTGAGAGAAACACGCCAATCCCGCCCAATACCAACACCAAACCAAAGATACGATGCTGGCTTAACGGCTGATTAAACAGCCAGACGGCAATGCCGGAGACAAAGAGCGGTAGTGTGCCGGGAACCAGTGTGCTGCCATCGGAAACCGGTACAAAATGCATCGCGCTGCCAGTCAGGAGCAGATAGGGCAGGCCGCAACCAATGAACATACCGAGCAGGTAACGCTTAGGCACCACCGCGATTTTTGCTTTGGCTTTCATGACAAACGGCAGCAGCACGACAGCGGGGATCAAAAAACGCGTCAGCGCGATATCGGCAGGCGTCAGCGCGCTGATGGCCCCTTCGCGCAGTGATAAGAAAAAGCCAGACCAGAGCAGCAGCGTGGCCAGCATGGCCAGATATCCTGAGAACATATGTCATCCTTGATAAGCAGTGGTGCCGTGTGCGATTCACAAATCCGGCGACGATATTTATTATCACGGTTACTTGACGCTGATATTCGGCGAATTTAGTTTATGTAGAGAGAAATATTGATGGATTTCATCAATGAAATGAAAAATAACGCTGGAAATGACCAAAAATGAAAATGGACAGAATTGACCGCCACTTGCTGGCTCTGATTCAGAAACAGGGAAGGCTCTCAACCGCCGAGCTTGCGGAGTTGGTGGGGCTTTCGGCTTCGCCTTGCGCGCGGCGGCTTAAGCGACTCGAAGATGAAGGCGTGATTGACGGTTATCAGGCCAAACTGAATCGCAAAGCGATTGGCATCGGCATGACGGTGTTTGTTGAAGTGAGCCTCAACAATCATCAAGCCAGTTCGATTGACGAGTTCGAATTGGCGTTGGTGGAGATGGATGAAGTGATCAGCGCGCACGTGGTGTCGGGGGCGTACGATTATCTGCTGGAAGTGGTCAGCCCGGATCTGGTCGGCTATGAGAGCTTTATTCGTAAAGTGCAGCAGTTGGACAACGTGAAAGACATTCACACTCACCTGGCAATGCGTCAGGTCAAACAGGCCGGCTCGCTGCCCGTGTTTCGTTAACAATATGAATGTGCATGGGATTTTATATCAGTCAGTTACGCGTTTACGGTATCTCATATTCCCCGGTTTGCGTAACAGAAAATTAACGTTATAGTGACCGCCTAACGTTGTACAGGAGCTTATGGATGAAGCTAACGATTTCAGGGAAGTTGCAGCTGAGTTTTTTGTTGTTGGCCCTTTTGTTTGTCGCGTCTGCCGCGATGACCTATCGCAGTGTGTCGATATTAGAGCGTCACACGCAATCCCTTCTTAATTCTGATTTACCCACCGTCGATACCAGCCGCGGTATTCAGCAGTCGATTCAGGCAACGCTGTCCACCGTGCGCGCCTACATGTTGCTGGGCAGTGACGAAGTTGCTGGTGAAACCCTCAAGCAGCAGTTGAATAGCATCATCGTGCAAACCGACGAAAGCTTACCGGTGCTGGAAACTCTGATCGCCGAGCAGGATTATCAAACGGTGGTTAAACAGTGGGGCGAGGTAAAAACCTCAGTCAATAAGATCGTGGAACTGGCGCACGGCCCGGAAAACCTGCCGGCACACAACCTGTTTACTAACGAAGCCGCGCCGATTGCCGAGGTGGCGCTGGACCAGATTCAGGGTCTTATCAACGACGAAGCGTCCAAGAAAGAGGGCGATGAACGTAAGCGCCTGTTTAAAGTTTACGCCGACAGCTATAACTCTTTGGCCAACGCTCTATCGGCGATGCGCGACTTCTTGCTGTACGGCAAACCGGAATACCTGAGCAAATATCAGGAGTTCATCAAAGCGCACAACCAGTCGGTCAGCGAGATCGAAGACAAACTCGAATTGCTGGATGACAGCGATCGCTCGTTGTGGGATCTGTTTAAAGAGATGCAACAACTCTATTTCCCACTGGCGGATCAAACCATCGCGCTGCGTCAGTCGCCAGACTGGAACTTTGCCAACCAGGAAATGGCAAAGCAATTGCTACCTGCGGCGAGCGCGCTGGAAGCGAGTCTGGAAAATGTGGTGGCCGCGCAGCAGCAAAAAGCCGATCGCAGCGGGCAGGGTATTGAAGCATCGATTCATCAGGTGCTGACGTTTCTGGTAGTCGCGCTGGTGCTGGTTATTGTTGCGGCACTGGCGATATCCAATTACATGGGACGCAGCATTGGTCGCCGTGTGTCGGAGATTTCACAGCGAGCGCAACGGATTGCTGCTGGCGATGTGTCGCAGCAACCATTAGCTGTGCAAGGCAACGATGAGCTGTCTGCGCTGACCGAATCCATCAACCGCATGAACGCTTCTCTGGCGGGCATTGTGCGCGGTGTGACGGACAAAGCCAATCAGGTGAGTGAGAGTATGAACGCGTTGCTCAACTCCAATCAACAGACGCTGACTCAGGTGAAAAACCAGCAACAACACATCACGGAGATGGATGCTGAATTGTCTGACGTCGCGCAATCCACCACGCACACGTTGGCTCAGGCGCAGCGTTCGGTTGAGACCCTGTCGGAATCGCAGCGCGAAATCGCGCAGGGCAAAGCGTCACTGGAACTCAACAAAGAGACTATGCAGACGCTGCATGAGACGATTGAGAAAGCCAACGTGTTGGTGAGCCAACTCAGTGCAGAGAGTGCGGCGATTGGTAAAGTGACTGAAGTGATTGAAGGCTTGGCAGAGCAAACCAACTTGTTGGCGTTGAACGCAGCGATTGAAGCAGCACGCGCCGGCGATTACGGCCGCGGGTTTGCGGTGGTGGCGGATGAAGTGCGTTTGCTGGCCACCCGCACTACGCAGTCGACCACCGAGATTAACCAGATTGTGCAGGCGATTCAGTCCTCAACGGCATCGGTGGTGAAAGAGATCCAGCAAGGTCAGCAGATTGCGGAGCTGGGCGCGGAGCACATCGAAGAGGCGGTGGTAAAACTGGAGTCCACCACGGAACAAATCGCGATGTTGAACGATCAAATGTTGCAACTTGCCAGCGCGGCAGAGCAGCAAACCCAGGCTACTCAAGCGATCACCAGCCTGATGCATGGCGTAACGCATGCGGTGGAAGATGTGGCGGCAATCAGCCAACGCTCAAATCAGACTTCACAGCAGGTGCGTGAACAAGTTTCCGACCTGAACCACGAAATGGCACAGTTTAAACTGGCTTAACTGCCGGTAGCGTCGCGTGTTGTCTTCACGCGACGTACTGACCACTCCATTCTATCTGTTCTTCTTATCTATTTTATCCGTAACATTGATGAACCTATGTTTATTAAATCTGTTGAATACTGGCTCGGGTTCACGAAGCAGGTTTTTTGTCGTCGGTAATTTCGTCACTTTCTTCTAACGTTAGATTGCTCCTCAGAGGTCCGATGTCTGTGTTTTTTATGAAGCACAGATCCCCTAATAAGAAGGAAGATCACTTGAAAAACAAACTATTACTTTCTGCTCTCTGCCTGTTCAGTTCGTTGTCACTGGCCTCGACCAGTGCGGGCGCGCTCGACCAAACAGGTTATACCCACACCAAATATCCTATTGTGCTGGTCCATGGTCTGTTTGGTTTCGATACGTTAGCTGGCGTGGATTACTTCTATGGCATTCCTCAGTCTCTGACCAAAGATGGCGCGACGGTGTACGTGGCGCAGGTGTCTGCCACCAACAGCACCGAATTGCGCGGTGAACAGCTGCTTGAGCAGGTTGAAACGCTGCTCGCCGCTACGGGCGCGGAAAAAGTCAACCTGATTGGCCACAGTCATGGTGGACCAACGGTGCGTTACGTTGCTTCGGTCCGTCCGGATTTGGTCGCCTCGGCAACCAGTATTGGCGGAGTAAACAAAGGCTCGGCGGTGGCGGATTTAGTGCGCAATACCATTCCGCAAGACTCTGTCACTGAAGCGCTGGCGGTTAAACTGGCCGATGGTCTGGTGACGCTGATTAACCTGCTGTCTGGCGGCAGCGATCTTGAACAAGATGCGCTGGCATCGCTCGATGCACTGACGACCCAAGGGTCACTGGCGTTCAACCAAAACTACCCGGAAGGCATTCCTGCGACTGAATGTGGTGAAGGCGATTATGAGGTGAACGGCGTGCGTTACTACTCTTGGACTGGCGCATCAACGTTTACCAATGCGCTTGATCCTACCGATGCGGCGATGATGGTGCTGGGACTGGCGTTTGATGGCCCGAGTGATGGCCTGGTGGGGACGTGCAGCGCCCATTTAGGCAAAGTGATTCGAGATGATTACAAGATGAATCATTTGGATGAAATCAACGGCTTGCTCGGTATTCACCACCTGTTTGAAACTGACCCTGTTACCTTGTACCGCCAGCACGCTAACCGTCTGAAACTGCAAGGCCTATAAGGAGTCGACATGCAAAAGACCGCACTGTGTTTAGGAATAGTGGCCGTATTGGGGAGCCTCAGTGCGGCCTTTTGGCCTTCCGATTCCACTTTGCCACCTGCTGCGATGCAGGTGGCGTCTCAAAGCGATACCGAGTTGGATCAATCTTCACCGCGAGATCTGCTCGACTATTTTGTTTCCGGGCTGGGGGAAGGTGATTTAAAAGAGATTGAGCACCACGTCGCCAACTACGAACAGAGTGCAAACGGCTTTCTGGTCGACGGGGCGTTGTTCGATCAATTTGTGCTCTACAAGCAGGCACTGGCTGGGCTTGAACCGTCGGTTGCCATCAGTTCGCTTGATTACCACTCACTTGCTGAACTTAATCAGCAGATCCTCGCCCTGCAGTTGCAGTTTTTTACCCCGCAACAACAGCAGAGTTTGTTTGGCGAAGAAAATCAGCTCAGGCATCTGGCGATGGAAAAACTGCGTATTGCCGGTCAGGCAAGTGACGCCGCCGATGCCAAATCACAGTGGCAGAGCGTTGTGGCTGAGCAGGAAGATTATATTCAGCGCAGCGAACAGAATGCCGATTTAGTCAACCGACTTTACAGCGCCGATGGCGACGATGAACAGTCGCGTTATCTGGCCCGTGTCGAAATGGTCGGTGAAGCCGGAGCGCAGCGTTTGGGAGAACTCGATAATCAACGCGCCCAATTTCAGCAGGCGTTAACGTCATATCTAGCGCAGCGTGCGCAGCTGCTGGCCGACAACAGCTTGAGTGAGACGCAAAAAGCGCAGCAAATTGCCGCGTTGCGTGAATCGAGCTTTGATGCCAAACAATGGCGGCGGGTTGAAGCGCTGGAACGTATGCAAACGCAATAAAAAAAGAGCGCAACGGGCGTTGCGCTCAACTGTTTCCATGGATTAGAAACAAAGGTGGGACTTACAGATCAAGGGAAATGATTGTGGTGGTGCTGGCGCCGTCATCGTCCATCACTTTGAGTGTGATGTCCTGTTTGCCGTAGCTCGGAAGAATGGCGCTAAACATACGGCCACGTTTAATTTTGCCGTTTGGCAGCGTCCATTCGGTGTCGACAATGCGACCGTCGCTGTCAGTGCTGGTGGACCACATGGTCACCCAGCGACCCAGATGAATGTGACGAGCACTTGCTTCTGGCGGATTGTTCGGCTGCACGACGGTGATGCTTTGAGTGAAGGTATCGCTATCACCCTGATCATCGGTCACGGTCAGACTAACGGTGTACGTGCCTGCGGCGTCATAGCTCCAACTTGGAGACAGTTCGCTGCTGGTTTGGCCGTTGCCAAAATCCCAGGCATAGCTTGCCAGCTTGCCATCCTGATCCTGACTGTAGTTGTGTGCATTGACACTCAGGCCATTCACATCCAGTTCGAAGTTCGCAGTTGGCGGTACATTCGCTGTGTTGGCGCGAGACAGGCGAACCACACCGTACTCGTTATCCTGGCTCTGATTCACGATGTCGATTTGCAGACCAAATTCGGTCAGCAGGCGGCCGGAGTCCGGTGCTAATGGCGAGCTGTAATCCTGAGAATCAGCAAAGTTTGCGTTACCAATCAGGCTTACGTCCTCAAGAACATCACCATCGGCACTTTCCAGGCGCATTGGCGCTTGGTCAAACAGTGAGAATGCCGCATCACGAACCTGGAATCGGGTTTGCGCTGCTTCACCACTGTTCGCCCAGACCATCGCGTTCTGGTCGGCATCAACCACGCCTAACCAGCCTTCACCCGGGTGTTTACCTACCCAGTTGTCTTTGTACGATTCATCCACATACCACACCAACAGACCCGGTTCGAAGCTGATCAGCTGACCCATGCGTTTGATGTTCGCCAAACCTTCATCGACGTTGTTGTGGCTGCGCCATTGCAGCAGGTAGTAGTGGTTAGCTTCGTGGAAACCATCGTTGGTGGTGTAGCCGTTCAGAGCGAACGTAGAGCCACTTTCCGCGTCATCCAGAGCGCTTACATTACCGTCGACGTCCAGCGCCAGATTGTCGATGTACAGACCTTCCATCGCCAGACCGCCATCCGTCACATAGTCAAAACTCAGCTCAACCGTTTGGCCTGCCCAGGCAGACAAATCGAACTGCGCATCGACCCATCCGTTCGACTCGCCACCAATCGCTGGCGCCAGACCCGTATTGTATGGGTCGTCCATCGACGTGATGTTGCCCTGAATCGGCTGACCGTTAATCAGCACGCGCGCAAAGTCGTAATCTTTTTCGATCTGATACCAGGCTTTAAACGTCAGCATCGCGCTGCTGCCAGCCGGAATCGTGACCTGACGGCTCATGCTGTTTTTCAGATCGTCGCCTTTGTTGGAGTAAAACGCGTATTGACCTTCATATGGCTGAATGCCTTCGGTGCGTTTCATCGGCAGGTTCACTTTAACCAGGTTCGGACGCGCATTGTCGGTGGTCTGGAACAGGGTGTAAGTGCGAGCGCCTTTTTTCAGATCGTCAATGGAAATCTGGTCGTCGTTGATCCAGCGGCCGCCAATCGCAGTTTGCAGGAATTGCTTAGACCACGCGGAGAACGCGGTTGGCTGCGTGCCGCCAATTTTACCTGCCCAGCTGCCAGAAGACATGATGGACCAGTAAGAGACCGGCTCACCTTTGCCTGTGTATTGCGTGTCGTATTCATCCGGCAGACCAAGGTCGTGGCCGTATTCGTGGGCACACACACCAGCTGCCGCATCAATCGGCTGAATGGTGTAGTCATAGGCTGCATACTGGCCGTTAAAGCGGCCCGGAACCGTGCTGCTGGTGCCTTTTAATACATGGTACTGGCCGAGATTGTAACGGTGTGACCAAATCGCATCAGCGCCCAGTACGCCACCGCCAGCTTCCTCACCCACAGAGGCGTGGAATACCATCAGGTGGTCAATCACGCCATCCGGTTC
This sequence comes from Vibrio sp. bablab_jr001, assembly GCF_016464285.1. Classification (NCBI taxonomy): domain Bacteria; kingdom Pseudomonadati; phylum Pseudomonadota; class Gammaproteobacteria; order Vibrionales; family Vibrionaceae; genus Vibrio; species Vibrio sp. bablab_jr001. The sequence continues at coordinate 126,839 of NZ_JACDWZ010000102.1, read as the reverse complement.
ACGGTAGTTGCCATCGCCATCGTAGTCGTAACGGTCTTCAACATCGTAGTCGGCAAGGTTGATGCTTGGGTCTTGCGCCAGTTGATCCAGTGCTTCACGCACCAGTTCCTGAGCGTGCATGTCGCTATCGGTCGCGGGAGAGTTGCCACCGTAGTAAGCCGCGTTTTTCGATGCGCGATACCAACCGGCAGCCTGACCTGCAACGCTGTAGCTTTTGCCGGATTCATTCTGGTAGTACTGGCGCATGGAGATCAGGTTTTCGCCGTTCGGTCCGGTATAGCCGCTGTCTGAGAACAGCAGATTCTGATAGTGCGCGGCATCGTAACTGTCGTAGAGCATTTCGGTATGCTCTTTGGTGAGCTGGTTGTCGTTCCACGGCAGATCCGGGAAATCAATCAGCAAAGCCAGCACTTTATCGGTGCGTTGCTGGCCAATTTCCAGCGCGAACACACTGGCTTTGTGCATGCCTTTTTCTTTCTTGATCACCTTCAGCACTTTCGCGCGTTGCTCAAGTGCCTTTTTGCCAAACTGAGCGTCACCCTTAAAGCCAGAGCGAATTTTGCTCTCTAGATAAAGGTCAAGTGCGTGACGTTTTTCTGCTGCGGTTGCATCTGCGCTAACGGTGCCATTGCGTACCAGCATGTCGATCAACTTGTCTTCGTTAACGACACCCATATCCACTGGTGTTTGTGCAAATGCACCGACGCTAAACCAAGAAGCCACTGCTGAGGCAAGCAAGGTTTTCCTCATGTTTTTCATTATATTTCCTTATTATTTCCCATATTTATGGTGCAAACACGCCAACAGAAAACTCTGCCAGCATGAATTCTTATTGATGTATTTATTCGGAGTCCGGAGAAATACAGTGTTCAGTCGGGTTAGGGTTTGATGAGGAACCGGTATTTTTATTATTAGGATTCTTTTTATTGTGTTTTTTATTTAAATATATATTTAACGCCTGTTGTTGTTGCTCGGCGGTTAGCCCCTGACAAATAACGCCTCGCTCTATCAGAGCTGCGATCAAACGTTCATCATCAGGCTGCGCAGTCGCATTGGCCTGTGAGGTTGCCAGCATTAGTAGCGATGCAAAAATAATTTTCATCGAGTCAACTCAACGTGTGTGAAATATTTGTAACAATTTATAGTCAGCGTATTTCATCGACAAGACGAAATAATTAAGCTCTGAAATAACCATTCCAAATTACACATAATAAGTGAACATAAAATAACGATAATTATTGAGGGTGTGGTCATTTATTTATGCACAATGTTTAAATAAATAACGGATAAATAAAGTAATAAGAAATGCTCTGTGCTTCTTCAGGGTAGATAAAGCATGGCTTTTAGAATTTTTACTCTAAATTGAAGGGCGCGGTGGAATGAAAAAATAACTTACTGTTCGCTCAACACGGGCGGATTTGGCGACTTGCGAAAGTTTGAACTTGATTCATATTTATTATCTATGGTTCAACCAGTGAAAAATGCTGGGAAATGAATACCTTGCTTAATTATGGTGCAAGCATGATGGCAGCAGTGATGGTTGCTCGAATTGGGTGCAAAAATGGCAGATAGAATTGGCTGTTTTATGAGCAATAAAAACAATTTTTGTCGGGATATTGCCTGTGTCCGATAAACGTGGTTAATTGAAGCCTCTTTCTGTCTGGAGGACGAATTTGTCATGTGCCGCTGGCTCGCCTATCAGGGCAACCCTATCTATCTCGATCAACTGGTTTATCAACCGGAACACTCCTTAGTTCATCAAAGTATTGAAGCTCGCAAAGCCGTGACGCGCGTCAATGCCGATGGTTTTGGTTTGGGCTGGTACACCGAGCGCAGCACGCCAGGACAATTTCATGAAGTGCTTCCGGCATGGAGTGACGAAAACCTTCGTTCACTGGCTCATCACATTCGTTCCCACCGCTTTATGGCGCACGTGCGTTCATCAACCGGCACGCAAGTTTCACGCCGAAATTGTCACCCGTTTATTTTGGATAAATGGATGTTTCTGCATAACGGTCAGATTGGCGAGTATGAAAAAGTAAAATACACGCTGGAACGCCTGTTGCCGGAATCGCTGTATGTGCAACGGACCGGAACGACTGACAGTGAACTGATCTTTCTGCTGATGATGAAAAACGGGCTGACCGACAATCCAGTGGACGCTATTCGCACCACCATCCATGAGATTGAGCAGGTGATGGCAGAGAAGGGCGTTCACACTCCTTTCAAAGCATCGATTTGTATTTCCGATGGTGAACAGTTCTGGTTGGTACGTTACAGCTCAGACCAACATCCGCCGACGGTATTCACTAAGGTGATGGAAGGCGACATCATTCTGGCTTCTGAGCCGCTCGATAGTGAACCGGGTTGGACTATTGTCGCGCCGCAAACCATCACCCATGTGCATGGTTCACACTGCAAAACCTTCACCTTTACCTCTGCTCAGGCCGCTTAATCGATCATTTGATCTGACGTCTTTTTAACGTCAGATCAACATCTTCCTTCTTTTACATAGATTTACAAACAGAAGTGACGCAACCCAGTTGCGGCCACACTTCGATATGGGTATAGTTGCGCCATCTTAATGCGAATGCTTATCAAAATTCATCGCAATTATTAATAGAAAGGAAGATTATGAAATCCGTTATCAGTTTGACGTCTTTGGCCCTGGTGATGTCTTTTTCTGCCCATTCTGCGCAGGTAACCATTGAACACCAGATGGGTAAAACCACACTGGAACAGAAACCACAGCGCGTAGTGGTGATCGGTTTGGGTGCTTTGGATGCGGTAGACAGTTTCGGTATTCAGCCTGTTGCGGTATCGAAAGTGCCTCAACTGCCACCTTACCTGGAAAAGTACAAAGGCGATCAATACGGTCAGGCGGGTTCGCTGTTTGAACCGGATTTCGAATCTATCTATATGCAAAAGCCGGATCTGATCATCATCGGTCCGCGTGCGGCAACCAGCTACGACGAACTGGCTAAGATTGCGCCGACCATCGTATTTGCGGCCGATGACAGCAAAGGTTACTGGGAAAGCACTCAGGAACAATGGCACAACCTGGGTAAAGTCTTTGATATCGAAGCACAAGTGGATGCCAAGATTGCCCAAATCAACGATCAGTTCAAAGCGGTGAACGATTACACACAAACGCATGAAGTGAACGCGCTAACGGTGATGAGCTCAGGTGGCAACCTGACTACTTTCGGTGCTAATTCGCGCTTCTCGGCGATTTACCGCGATTTCGGTTTCCACGAGAACGTGAAAGTGAAGCAGGGCGGCCGTCATGGCGACCTGATCTCTTACGAGTTCATTCGTGAACACAACCCACAGACACTGTTTATCATCGACCGTGACAAACTGGTGAATAAAGGCACGAGCCACACCCACGAAGAGTTTGAAAACGATCTGGTGAAAGCGACAGACGCTTATAAAAACAAACACATGACTTACCTTGACCTGAATGCTTGGTACATCTCCATCTCTGGCGTGAAAGCGACAGAACAGATGGTGGCGGACATGAAACAGTCTATCGGTCTGCTGTAATTGGCGATGGTACAGCCTGCTCTAGAAGCAGGCTGTGAGCCAGCAAGCTGAGGTTAGTTTTGAAAAGATTATTGCTTGTTTTTGTGCTAATCAGCCTATCTTCACTGTTTGTGGGGGTGGGCGATTTGTCTTTTATCGCCCTGATGAATGGCGATGCCAATAGCTGGAACCTGCTGTTCACCAGCCGTGCTCCACGTCTTCTCGCGGTATTACTGGCCGGTGCGGGGTTAAGCATCGCTGGCCTGATCATGCAGCAAATCAGTCAGAACCGTTTTGCCGCGCCGTCCACCTCCGGCACCATCGAGTGTGCGATGCTGGGCTATGTGTTAAGTCTGGTCATTTTTGGTGACGGCAATAACCTGTGGCTGATTTTTGCGGTAGCCATGGTGGGGACGCTGATTTTCGTCCAGTTCATCCAGCGCATTCAGTTTAAGAACGCCATCTTTGTGCCGCTGGTCGGGATCATCTTCGGTAATGTCGTCAGTTCGGCGGCGACGTTTATCGCCTACAAATACGACGCGGTGCAGAACCTGTCGGGCTGGGCGGTGGCCAACTTCGCCAACCTGCTTAAAGGCAACTATGAGCTGTTGTATATCGCGGTTCCCGTGGCGATATTCAGTTACCTGTACGCAGCGCGTATTTCTGCGGTGGGTATGGGTAAAGACTTTGCCGTGAATCTGGGGCTCAATTATCAGCAGGTGCTGGTGATTGGGGTGTGTCTGGTGTCAGTGATGTCGGCGACGGTGGTGATGATTGTCGGTCAGCTGCCATTTCTGGGCCTGATTGTGCCGAACGTAGTGAGCTATTACTACGGCGACAACCTGAGACTCAACATTCCGCGCACCGCCATTTTCGGCGCGTTATTGGTGCTGCTGTGCGACCTGATTGGCCGCGTGATTATCTTCCCGTATGAAGTTCCGATTTCTATGATCATCAGTATTTTTGGTGGTGTGGCGTTTATTGCGCTGATTCTGCGAGGCCAGCGCCATGCACGATAAACTTAAACTCACACTGTTGATTGTGCTGGCAATGGTGTTTGCCGCTGCATTCATCGGTGTCGGCCTGACGCCGGACAACTATCAGTATTTCTTGTCGCGCCGCGTGCCGAAAGTGCTGGCAATTGTGCTGGCAGGTATTGCGATTGCGCAGTCGTCGCTGGCATTTCAAACCATCACCCACAACCGCATCCTCACACCGAGCATCATGGGTTTTGATTCCTTGTATCTGTTTGTACAGGTGGGGATTGTGGCGCTGTTTGGCGGCCTGAGCAGCTTTGCGATGAATGCCTACCTCAACTTCTCGTTGTCGGTCGCGGCGATGCTGGGCTTTTCAACTGTGCTGTTTACGTTCTATTTCAGCAAAGAGAAGCGCAACCTGATTGCGTTGTTGCTGCTGGGTGTGATTCTGGGGCAGTTGTTCTCCAACATCGCATCTTTCCTCATCATGTTGATGGACCCGAACGATTTTGCGTCGGTGCAGGCGAATATGTTTGCCAGCTTCAACAACGTCAAAGTCAGCCTGGTTTATTTTGTTGCGCCATTACTACTGCTGGTCGCGTATCTGCTGTTTCGCATGCACCGCGTGCTGGATGTGTTTTGGTTGGACAACGATAACGCCGTCAGTCTCGGGGTAGATGTGCGTAAAACTACGCGTAATGTGTTGATGTTGAGCGCAGTGCTGATCTCGATTTCCACCGCACTGATTGGTCCGATCATGTTCTTTGGCATTCTGGTCACCAACCTGACGCGCGAATGGTTTAAATCCTATCAGCATCGCGTGCTGCTGATTGCCTGTTCGGCGATGTCGGTGTTTGCGCTGCTGGCAGGGCAGTGGATCGTAGAAAAAGTGTTCCAATTTGGCACCACACTCAGCGTCATCATCAACTTTGTTGGTGGCATCTATTTCCTTTCTCTTCTGATTCGTAACAAAGTGGTCTAGCAATGATTCAACTCGATAAACTGACGAAAATATTTGGGCAACAAGCGGTGGTGAAAGACGCCAGTGCTGAGTTCGAAAAAGGTAAGGTCACGTCAATCATCGGGCCCAACGGCGCGGGTAAAAGTACGCTGCTCTCGATGGCAAGCCGACTGGTGAATCGCGATGAAGGTAAAGTATGGATCGACAGCAAAGAGCTGGTGGATTGGGATACCAAAGCGCTGGCGAAAAAGCTGTCGGTGCTGCGTCAGGCCAACACGCTGACGATGCGTTTCACAGTGCGAGAGCTGGTCTCGTTCGGCCGTTTTCCTTATTCGCAGGGCAAACTGGATGCGCGTGATCAGCAAGTGATCGACCAGTCGATTGAGTATCTCGATCTGCAGAGCATTGAGAACAAGTATCTGGATGAGCTAAGTGGCGGTCAGCGTCAGTTGGCGTTCATTGCCATGGTGATTGCTCAAGATACCGACTATGTGTTTCTGGATGAGCCGCTGAATAACCTCGACATCAAACACTCGTTGCAAATCATGGCGACGATTCAACGCTTGGCGCACGATCTCAATAAAGCGGTGGTCGTGGTCATTCACGACATCAACTTTGCGTCGTGCTATTCCGATTGCATTATTGCGCTGAAGAAAGGCAAAGTGGTGGCGACGGGCAGTGTGGAAGAGGTGATACGGGAAGAGGTTTTAGGCGATATCTACGAAACGCCGTTCCGCGTGCTTGAGATTGAAGGCAAGCGCATGTGTCTGTATCACACGCACTGATGCCCGATTAATCCGATTGCTTTGCCATAAAAGCCTGCGGTGATTGACCAAAGGCTTTTTTAAATGCCGCGGTAAAGTTGGACGGGTGATGATAGCCCGCTTCATACGCCGCTTCGGTAATGGTGACGTAGCCCCGCTCCAACTGCTGGCGCGCGTTATTGAGGCGTCGCTGGCGCACATAGTTCGCCACCGTCATGCCCATCTGCTGCTTGAATTTGCGTTGCAGATTTGACGTGCTCATCGCCATTTGCTGTGCCAATGTGTCGAGAGATAACTCCTCGTAAAGGTGCTGATCGAGAAAATGCACGATCTGTCCCATTTGCGAACAGTAACTGCGAGTCTCGCTGGTCATTTTTTCATGATTGAGTGGCTCAAGTTGTTCAACGGTTTTGAGCACCAAATCAATCGCGGCGTGCTCAAGGTGCAAGGTTTCTAACAGAGTCTGCGGTTTGGGCGTTGCCAGTATTCGGCGTACTCCGCTCACCATCTCTTCACTTAATGTCAGATGGCAAAACGCTTTGTCTTGCTGAATAAACTGTGTCAGCGGGCAGGGCTTGCGAATGCGTTTACTCAGCCACGCCTGATCCAGAATGATGTTGAGTTTAACGACGTGATTGTCCTTTTGCAGACGGCGGCGAAAGCTCGCTGGCTGAGTGAAATTGACAATCACGCCCTGAGCCTGTTTGCCCGCCTCTAAATTAAACTCCAAATCGTCATAGCCAAAAATCAAACTGCCTTCAAGCAGCAACGTGATGATGACCGATGCAGGCGTCGTGGCGACCACATTGGAGTCGGTCAGCTCATGGCTTATTCCGCCATGCAGCATAAATGCGCCTTCGTTGGCGTAATTGATGTACGATCCTTCTGCCAGCGCGGCCGCCTGTCTCTGGCCGTGGCTAATAATAATCTGCTTATCATCCTGCTGCAGTTTTCGGGTCATCGTGACCTTTTTCGGAATCATTTCCAGACGTTGACTGAGTGACATACGGTTATTTCTCATAAGCGTTATGCGATTTTGCATAACCTATTCATCTTCTCATTCTGAGTGCGTCACTCTACCATGCTTGCGAATTATTATCATTTGTATTTTCATAACTAAAATATAAGGAATGTAAGAAAATGCGTTCTATTCACAAGTCAGTGGTATGTTTGGCGATCAGTGCGGCGCTGAGCAATATGGCTTTTGCCCAGCAAGAAGAGACTCAGACCGACAATGTTGTGGTGTGGGGAACCAAAGTGTCCAGTAGCTCAGAATCTCTGGGTACGGATGATCTGTCAGTCAAGCAGGCTGACCATATGTCCGACCTGCTGCGTGATATTCCAGGTGTGGATGTCGGCGGCACACATTCAGTCAACCAGCGTATCAACATTCGTGGTCTGAACGAAACGGACCTGGATATTCGTCTTGATGGTGCTTCACAACACGCCAACATGTTCCACCACATCGGCAACCTGACTCTTAACCCAGACATTCTGAAATCGGCCGATATTCAGGTTGGTAACAACTCGGTGACGCAAAGTGGTCTTGGCGGTGCGGTGTATTTTGAAACCAAGAACGCGAAAGATCTGCTGCGCGGTGACGAACAATTCGGTGTACGCGTTTTTGGCGGCTACAACTCAAACGCCAGCGAGCAAGGTTCGGTAACCGTTTATGGTCAGCTGAGCGACGATGTTGATGCCATGTTGTACGCACAAGGCATTGCTCGTGACAATTTTGAAGACGGCAATGGTGATGAAACCTTTGGCGTTAAAGGCGATACCTACAATATTCTGGGTAAAGTGGGTTATGAACCAGCGGCCGGCCACCGTTTCCAGCTGGCTTATGACCTGTATCGCGATGAAGGCGATTACAGCCCGCGCCCGGACATGAACGGTTCAGCGAACACCAACCTGACTGCTGATGACCTGCTGCCAACCAAATACAACCGTGACACTGTCACTGCGTCATACAAACTGACCAAAGAGAAACACAGCGGTACGGTAACGCTTTACAGCAGCGAAACCGAAATCGAACGTGACGAGAGCAAAGTGACCGGTCGTTGGCCGCGTCCGAAAGATACCAATACGGCGACCAACCGTAACGTGGGTCTGAACGCGAAGTTCCAGTCGGATTACCAATTGCTGAACCTGGACAACCGCGTGGTCTACGGTGCCGATGTCGTCGATCAAACCAGTAAGAGCTCTTACGCCGGTTCGTCTTACATGGATGAATCTCGCCTGTCGAACGCCATTTTTGCTGAGAACACCCTGTCACTGACCGAGAGCTGGAACATTACCGCTGGTCTGCGTTACGACGACGTGAAGCGCAAAGCGGTGAATGAAACCAACAACTTCGATGACGTGACCTGGTCTCTGGGCACCGAATGGGCAGTGAATTCAGACTGGACGCTGTTTGCCAATGCTCGCTCGCTGTTTAAAGCGCCTGAGCTGTTGGAAACCTTCGTGATGTATCAACAGACATCTTATTTGGCGGATGACATCAAAGCCGAAACCGGTCTGAACACTCAGGGTGGTGTACGCTTTGACAAGCGCATTGATGATCACTTTGTGGCTGCGAACCTGACGGTATTCCGCACCGAAATCGACGATTACATCATGCAAACCTGGGATAGCGCGGTAGACGGCTATCGCTTTGAAAATACAGGTGATGTAGTGATTAAAGGTTTTGAAGTGAGTGCGACCTACGCATATCAAGCGTTCAGCTCTCGCCTGTCTTACTCACGTTCAGACACCGAAGACAAATCAACCGGCGGTCCGATGCTGGATGCCAACGGCCGCAGCGCCGACATGGGCGACAGCATTGCTCTGAACCTGGGCTATCACGCGGATTCAATCGACACCTTGTTTGGCTGGACGTCAATCGTGGTGCTGGATGAAACCAATGTGGAAGAGAACAGCGATAAGAAAGAAGGGTATGACACGCACAACCTGTATGCGCAGTGGATGCCTTACGCCGTGCCTGACCTGACGGTAACTTTCGGTATCGACAACATCTTTGACGAGCTGTACGTATCGCACGCATCACGCACTGGAGCGAATGCCCGCGCAGGCGCCATGGATGATTACGAACCGGGTCGCCGCTTCAAGATTTCCGCATCTTACCAGTTCTAACCCTTTTGCCCGCTGCGAGGCGGGCAACATCAAGGATATTTTATGCAATACCAATCTAAAGCCGAATTACGTTCTGAACATGTCGCCAAATACCTTGTCACCTTGTGTCGTCACTTTGCCCGTAAAGTGCCGGCCAGCTGGGATGAAGTACAAGGCCGCGTGGAATTTCCATCCGGTGTGACAACGCTTTCACTTGATGATGAACAGCAGCGCCTGATCTTCGTCTGCCAGAGTGACAGTGCCGAGAAAGTCGCCGTGCAGCAGTCGATCATCAATGAACACATTGTCATGTTCGCGCGTCGTGAACCGATCACACTCGACTGGAATGAGATTTTGGTTGCATAAAATACAAAATAATATTCATAACAACATCAGCTAAGCTAGGCAACAAGGGCTCCTTCAGCAATGACGGAGCTCTTTTTTATTCACTGAACTGTGATTGATGGAAATATTTCCAACCTCAAAAAAAATCAATCATTGTCAAAGATCAACAAAAAAACGTTTCCATCACATAAAAGACTAAAACAAAGTTGAAAGATTCAAAAATTATTGAATAATGGGAGTCTGTAAATGGAGAAGCGCAGGCTTCGAACTCTCAGTCGGAAACAGGATACAACCCCATGTCGAACTCGTATGTGTTGGTCATCAACTCAGGTAGCTCCTCACTTAAATTCGCAGTCATTGATTCAAAGAGCGGTGATGCTTTGGTGTCGGGTCTTGGCGAATGTTTTGGTTTGCCGGAAGCGGTCATCAGCTGGAAATATCAGGGTCAGAAAACCGAAGAAGCCATTAGTACCCCAGAAAACCATCACCAGTACGCGGTAGACCGCATTGTAAAACTGGTTGATACCCTTGGCTTTACCAACGACATCGTGGCTGTAGGTCACCGTATCGTTCACGGTGGTGAGCACTTCACGTCCACCGTGCGCATTGACGACAACGTGATCGACGAAATTGAACAACTGGCTGACCTGGCGCCGCTGCACAACCCGGCACACGTGAAAGGTATCCGCGCTGCGGTTAAAGCATTCCCGACGCTGCCACAGTTTGCTGTGTTCGATACCGCATTCCACCAAACCATGCCGAAAAAAGCGTACAGCGGTGCAATCCCGACTGAGCTGTACAAACAGTACGCTATCCGCCGTTACGGTTTCCATGGTACCAGCCACTACTACGTAAGCCGCGAAGCCGCCAAGATGCTCGGCAAAGACGTCAACGACACCAACGTGATTTCCGTTCACCTGGGCAACGGTGCGTCAGTTTGTGCCATCCGCGATGGTCAGAGTGTTGATACCTCTATGGGCTTCACCCCACAAGCTGGCCTGATGATGGGTACCCGTTCTGGCGACATCGACCCGGGCATCATCGAGTTCCTGCTTAAGAAAGGCTGGACCAAAGAACAAGTGTTCGAAACGCTCTACAAAAAATCGGGTTTCCTTGGTGTATCTGGCCTGACTTCTGATGCGCGTGGCGTTCTGGAAGCGATGGAACAGGGTCACGAAGGCGCGAAACTGGCATTTGAAGTGTTTACCTACCGCGTTGCGAAATACATTGCTTCTTACATGATCCCGCTGGGTCGTGTGGATGGCATCATTTTCACCGGAGGCATCGGTGAGAACTCGCTGCCGATCCGTCGCGAAATCCTGAACTATCTATCCGTGTTCGGTTTCGTTGAAGATGCAAAAGGCAACGAAGACGCACGTTTTGGTAATGCTGGCATTGTCGCGAAATCCGAGATGATGAACGCGATTGCTATGGTCATTCCAACCAATGAAGAATTCGTGATTGCTCAACAATCAGTCGCGATGTTGTAATCGTTTAGTTTGCTCCACACTCTGACGATGCTTAAGCGAACCTTCGGGTTCGCTTTTTTTTATTCTTGATGTTGGATAGACCATCGTAAAGTAAGCGCGTAGCGACACATCGATTACTCACTACATCGACTTCTGCAATTCATTTTTGTTGCCCCAAGCTAGCGAGGTTGGTGTTGGCTTGGTTATGCCCCAAAGCGAGTTGACCCATTGTCTGTGGCGCAGTCAAACCCAGACTTTCTCGCCTAGGAATTTTCATCCAATTTACTTAAATTTTGCAATTCTTTGAAATGCCTAAAAGCTGGACGGGCATACAGTCATATTGAAGTCATGACGATTTTCATCCCAACTTCGTGCGTGTTTTTACATTTCAATATGAGAAAATTTTATTAAAATCATGCAATTATAAAACCCATGGGGTAGGTAATAGGTTTGGGAAACGCGCATGCGCGTTTTTCCAGATGGTGAATTTAGCAAAATGCTGATAAGTTCATTACATACAAATAGTTAACTGTGCGCGTTTTCACTGGTCCAACAAGGTAAACGCTCATGCGCACGAATAAGCTGTTAGGCAAACTAAAAGATAACGGAGTACATTTTGTTTACAACTGTAATTACGAGTGTGATTGGTGCGCTGTGTGTGGCTGGTATATTCGCAGCTATAAAAAGCAGGTGGTTATATGTTATTGCACCTAAGCTATACCTAAATACCCCAATTAGTGATGGTCAGATAATATCATTCAACATATTTAATGCTGGTCTTCTAGCTGAGGAGGATGTTGCCATTACATTCCGCCAAGCATGTAAGTTCGAGCTAATTGGGACATCTAAAAGCTCACTGGTTGTAAATGGACAAACACTTTCTATACCCAAGTTGTCAAGACTCGAATCTATAACAGTAATTTTACTTATTGAAGGCAAGTCTTTCGACCCAATAGATATAGAAAGTATTGAATCGAAGCTTACGGTGGGAAAAACTGTAGAGAGCAAAGAAAAAGCAACCGCATTTTGGCAAAACATTATTGCCTATCCTCTAATCACAATGTTTTTGTTAGTACCGTTTGCCTTTGGAACATCTGTTGGCGCTGAGATGAAAGTCTCGATATTTAGTTATATAAGTGAGAAAGTTGAATTTCTAGAAAACAGTAAGCAACTTGCTGGATTCAAAACTCACTTACGTGAAGAAAGAGCCGATAAAGTATTTAAAAATGCGATAGTACGTTCAAAGCTCTCTATTGAGCCAGTTGAAGTGATTAGGCGAGGAGAAATACTAACCATTATCAATAAATTATCAAATAACACCAATGAGCCAATATTTATTGAAGGTTATTTGGAAAGTTCCGCAGGCGACCGAGGTTCATTGGACTTCTGGGCTGGCCGTGTTGAAAAATTTGCTTTGGCGCCTAATGAAAGTAAATCAGTGAAGCAAAAAGCGTTCCTCCCAGAATCGATTTCTGTGAAAATCATAGTAAATCGGTTTACGTTTGAAAATATGAAAGGAGATTCACTCAGCGTCTCACAAACTATGGAATTTAAGTAGAGCCTAATACACATTTTTTGTTATCAAAAACTTAGGCACTAGTGGGAAAGTTTGCCTAACAAACTGTTCAAGAGGGATTCGCAACGCGTGGCATTTTCACTATGCGTTGGTTTAGGTGATTAGGGTGGTATGCGGCGGCTTTTGTATTGCGTTGCTCACCCCTTAACAGGGCGTTAAATTCAAAAAGGAGTAATTGATGTTGGCAAATACATTTGCTGGTTTATTAGATATGGCATGGAAATTAGAATCTCAAAAAGCTAACTTTTCTGAGGTTAAGCAATTTCGAGCTTTAATGGATAGTTTTGCCTCTCTTAAAAGCAACTTCAAAATAGAAGAGTTTCACGGAATGAAGCATCAAGTTGTTTTCAACGGAGGTGGTAAATGGGGAAGGAAAGCTGCTCGCTGTGAAATTTCAGATCTATTAATTGTATCGTATAAAAAGAATCCATCGTTTGAAGCTAGAGTCACATTGCTACAGGCGAAAAGGTCGTTAGAAAAGCATAGCTTATGTAGTAGTCCGCGGACTAGGGTTGGCCTTACTAGTTTTAAGGCAAATCTTGAACAGTGGGACTTGTTGGCAAGGAGACCTAATGTTTTAGCTTATCCACCTTTTGATTGTCATCCTGAAATACTAAGTGGAGCCGAACTTCCTTCGATTGGTTCTCTGGGTGTCTTTCATAAAATAAAAGGTAAGGAGTATAACTTTTTCTACATCTCCGCTGATCGTGCTGCACCGCTAAGTAACCCTTCGACTAAATTTGCTAAGTTACAGATTAACAATCATCCACCTTATCGAACACTCAATGGATATAAAGAGTGTACGCTTGCGTGTTGTATTTACACTTTTGGTAAAGCACTTTATAACTTAGAAATTGGGACTCCGATCCATTATGAATCAGGATTAAGTAAGAAGTCGGAGAGATATCGAAATAACTTTCGTGGGTGGTTGAGGACGCTAATGATGAGCCATATTGAGATGACTTCTCCAAATAGCTCTTTGGCACGTGACTTTAGCAGACTTCTAGATTCAGACTTCGAAGGTGAGTTTATGCACCAACCACCAAACCTAGTTTTGATAAACTGTGATGATTGAATTTAACAAACAATTTAAGAGTGATTCAGCACGCTTGGCATTTTTGGTATGCGGTGGCTTTTGGTGCTGAAGTGCAATGCGGAAACTTAGTCATTGCGTGCTTCACACCTTAATTGGGCGTTATTTTGCTTATTTGAATTATGGAGGATAAAGGTAAGTGATATTCCCGCAAGCTTTAAAAATTGGTGATAAAATTGGCTTTTTTTCACCGTCATCACCAGCAACGGCTTATGCGCCAAATCGTTTTAAGCGAGCAAAGTCTTATCTTGAATCTCAAGGCTTTGAGCTAGTAGAGGGGGATCTCACTGGCTGTTCTGATTCATATCGCTCAGGCTCAATTCTAGAACGCGCGGAAGAGTTTAATCGATTAATCCGTGACCCTAATGTACGGTGTATCATGTCTACAATTGGTGGTAGCAATAGTAATTCTCTATTGCCCTACATCGATTATGAAGCACTCAGGAACGATCCCAAGATTATTATTGGCTATTCTGATGTAACGGCATTGCTACTGGGTATCTATGCTCAAACAGGTCTTGTTACATTTTATGGCCCAGCACTGGTTGCATCATTTGGTGAGTTTCCACCCTTAGTCGAAGAAACGCTTCAATCCTTTCTGGAAATCTTGTGTTCGGAGTCTGATTCGTATCAGTACACAATGCCTCCGTCGTGGACAGACGTTATGCACGACTGGGAAACTCAAGACTCACCAAAATCTACTTACATAAATGAATGGCAGTTTTTAGGTAGTGGCCAAGTTAGAGGCCGCATAATTGGTGGTAATCTCAATACTATGGCAGGTATATGGGGTAGCCAATATATGCCGGAGATAGAGTCAGGTGACATCCTCCTGCTTGAAGACTCTCTTAAAGGTATAGAAACTGTCGAACGTTCTTTTGCCCATCTAATGGCCTGTGGTGTGTTTGAAAAGGTTGGTGCAATTGTATTAGGCAAACATGAACTGTTTAATGACAAAGGGACGGGGCGTACGCCGCTTGACGTTTTGCTTGAAGTGTTAAATGGCAAAAACGTCCCTATACTTTATGGCTTCGACAGTTGTCATACGCATCCTATGTTGGTTACACCACTAGGGGTACAGGCTTCTATTGATTTTGACAGCCAAACTATTGGGCTTGAAAGTCGGTGGGTATCAGCAAAATAACAAGGCATTTAAGAGTGATTCGCAACGCTTGGCAGTTTCGCTTCGCTCAAGTATAGCCAAGCGCCGCTCACACCTTAATGCGGCGTTAACCTATAGAAATTCTTATCCGAAATTCACTTGATACAACCGACGTACTGCCACGCTTCCTTCCATATCTTTACTAGCAGATACGTTACAAATATCAGCCCAGCTAATGAAGAATTCGTGATTGCTTCATATCTTGATGATGTTTAAGCGAACCTTCGGGTTCGCTTTTTTATGGCTGGAGAACGTAACAAGGTGGGTAAAAAGTATGTGCGATGTGGGTTGAGAACAAGGTCATAAATCTGGAGTGTGAGAGCACGAATTTGTCGCACATAAAACGCGTCCACTATAGTGTGATCATTCTTGGTCAAGTTTGATTTACATCTTAATCAAGCATTAACTCAATACTATCAAGGGACAAGGAGGTTCTATGAGTCATAAAATCAGTGGCGGATGCTGCTGCGGTGAAGTGACCTTTGCCGTGGAAGACGACTTCAAACATTTCTATTTCTGCCATTGCGAGCAATGCCGAAAAATGACGGGGTCAGCGCATGCCTCCAACCTGTTTACGTCACCGGACAACATTCGTTGGCTGAGCGGTGAGGACGTCACGCAGCGTTATGATCATCCGCACCGTTCATTTACTCAGGTGTTTTGCAAGATATGCGGCTCCGGCCTGCCTTACGTTTCATCCAGCGGAAAATTTTTGATTGTGCCGGCGGGAAGCCTTAACGAAGAGCCAAGCAAAACGCCGGATGCGCGCATTTTTTGCAGCGAGCAGACCGAATGGCATAAAGCCGGGCTGGAAGCGCCGCAAGTGGCGAAGTTTCCGGAGTAGCCTTGAATATGTTGATGCACAAGGACAACCAGTCAGAGACGACAAAGAACAGCGGTTTATTATTCGTCACGCCTGAATTAAGCGAGTTCGAACAGGTCTTCGCGACGGTTAAACAAGGTATTTTCGACTTGGTAGATGAAGTGTTTGGCTGGGATGATGAGTTCCAGCGTCAACGCCTGCACACCGATTATCAGTGGGCTTGGTTCCACTGGATTGTGCACCGTGGCGAGCGGGTCGGCCTCATCTGTTTTAAACCCTATGACAACGCTTACCATGTGCATCTGCTGATTATCTTTCCCCACTATCAGAATCAGGCCATCGGTCAGTCGGTGATGCAACAACTGAACGCCATGGGCCCAAAAGAGCAACGCTCGGCGATAACTTTGTCGAGCTTTGCCGCCAATCACGCCGCTATTCGCTTTTATCAGCGCCTTGGATACCGAATCACGGAGCAAGAAGCGGATTTCGTATCGATGGCGCTCAGGCTGGATGAACGCTAACTAAACGGCATTGCCCTTTGCAGTCGGTTTGAGAATCGGCTAACGTGATGAATCGACATCATCAGGGGGAATGCATGACCAGAAAGATTTTTGTTGTCAGACACGGACAAACTCAGTTCAACGCCGAGCGAAAGTTGCAGGGGCATTGTAATTCACCACTCACCAGTACAGGTAAAGCTCAGGCTTTGGCGGTGGGTACCCACCTTAAATCTCATCTAAATGGTCGCCCGTATCGGGTGTACGCCAGTTCACTGGGACGCGCGGTGCAGACGGCTCATATCATCTGCGATGAAATTGGCTTTGAGAAAGCGCATTTGCATCAAGATGACCGTTTGAAAGAGTTCTCACTTGGCGAGTGGGAAGAAAAGCCGCTGTTTGATTTACTGGAAGAGGATCCGCAATTGCTCGATAGTCGCGATTGGTATCTCAAAGCGCCAAACGCAGAACGCTATCAGGATGTGAAAGCGCGCCTGAAAGAGTGGTTGGCTGAAGTGCCAGAACAGGAAGATATCGTGGTGGTCAGCCATGGTCTCACTGGTATTGTACTGCGCGGGCTGCTGTTGGGTCTGAACTACGATAAAGTGTGGGAGCAGGACTTACCGCAGGATGCCTTTTTTGTTATTCAAAACGGCGAAATGGAGCGGGTGAACTGTTACCAGGACAAATCATTGATTTGATGGCGCCGAATGTCTCGCATGACTTGCCTGCCGCGAGCACTTTAAGTAGTGTGGCGGCTCGTCCGAGAGGCGAAAACATCCACCTTGTTCTAGGAGCCCGTGCGTGAGCCATAAAGTGCAGAATGTCGACCCGTTAATTTGCCCGTTATGCGGCAATGGCAATGCCTGCGTTAATCTGTCTACCGGAGATGTGACGAAATCCTGTTGGTGTAACGATCCCAACATCACTTTTCCACAGGAGCTGCTGGACCGAGTGCCCAAAGACGCCAAGCGCAAAGCCTGTATTTGCAAAACTTGCGCGCTGAAATTTCAGCATGAGAAAGCGCAGGGCGTTCAGTTTTACCAGCCAGAATAAAGCAGTAAGGAAATCACGACATGGACGGTGACATCAAAGCACTCTTGATGCGGTACCTGACACAACTGGATACCGTGGTTGAGAAAATTCCGCCTGAACTGTTCGCCACAGCGCTGGCAGACGATATGTTCTCGTTGGAGATAAACGCAAAAATTGCGGCCAATTTTGCTTTGCGCGGCTATTGCCCGTTAGCCAGAGTTGAAGAGGTATCTTTTTTCACTTCGCAAGCCGGCAAACAAGCCGTTCGCCAACAAATTGCCCAAACGCTCGCGTATCTGGCGACTGAACCTGCTTTACTCCACTGGCAAGATGACCGCGTCTTAAAAGATAAAGCGGGAGAGACCACGATAGCGTTGGCGCCGTTTGAGTTCTTCCATCATTACATTGTGCCGAACATGCTGTTTCACCTCAGCATGGTTTACGCCATCGCCCGGGCTAACGGCGTGGCGCTGAGCAAAGGGGATATGGATGGTTTACATCGCTATTCTCCGGGCTTCAGTTTTCTTCCAAAGTAGCCCAGAACGTCAACGAGCCATTCGGCTCGTTTTTTATCGCTTCAATCCCCTGATGCGTCATTTCTCAATGGACGATTTTGTCATCGCGCTTAAATTGTGACCTGAGCCAGATACGCAGAAGATTGCTGTGCTAAAGAGTGTTAATGGTTAAATTTTCACTTCATGTAAGTTCATAAATCAGCATAACCCTGACTACGTTTAAATCAGGGAGTGCTAATTTGAGGCGGCGACAATGGATGAATCAAGGGATATGAACATCGACTTACGCCAAATGGTCATTGCGATTGAAACCGCAGTGTCACTGGTCGGAATGAACGATACCAATCACGGCAAACGGGTGGGTTACATCGCCAGCCTGATTGCCAGCGAAATCGGGCTCAGCGATGACGATATTCAGTACATTTTTGAACTGGGTATGTTGCATGACTGCGGCGTGTCGACCGAACAAATGCACTCCAATCTGGTGAATCACTTCGACTGGGATGACGCGCATATTCATTGTGAAATCGGTCATCGGTTATTACGAAACTTTGCGCCGCTGGCGAAATTTTCGGTCCCGATTTTGTACCATCACACTCCGTGGGCGGAGCTGACCAAAGCGGACATCAGTGTGCGCGATGCGCGTATGGCGAACCTGATATTTCTGGCCGACAGGATTGATGTGCTGGGTGCAGGCCATTATGAAAGCGACATTTTACTGGTTCGTGATGACATCGTGAAATCAATCAGCGACAGCGCAGGGAGTTATTTTGATCCCGAGTTGGTGCGTGTATTTCAGAGCATTCAAAAAGCGGAAGCCTTTTGGATTGCGCTTGAGGATCGTCATATCACTCGTTACACCTGGGACATGGGGCGCATGCCCAGTAACCAGCAACTCTCTCTGGCGCAGATCAAGCAGTTGTCGCTCATCATGTCCTATGTCGTCGATCAGAAAAGCCCGTTCACGGCGCAGCATTCGGTCAGGGTGGCGGATGTGGCGCGCAGCATTGCACAGGCTTACGGGTTGCCAGCCTCACAGTGCGACAAAATTGAAATTGCCGGGCTGCTGCACGATCTGGGTAAACTCAATATTCCCGACGATATTCTCGACAAACCCGGCCCACTGGATGAATACGAGCGGGCAGTCATGAGTCGTCACAGCTACGAAACCTATGAAATTCTGCGCAATATTGAAGGGCTGGGGGAAGTGGCTCGCTGGGCGGCGTTTCATCATGAGGGCATCAACGGGGTCGGTTATCCGTTTCACCCACGGGAGCGAGAACTGAGCACCGAAGCGCGCATTATTGCGGTTGCCGATGTATTTCAGGCGCTGGTGCAGGATCGCCCGTATCGTGAGGGCATGAGTCAGGACGGTGTACTGACGTTACTCAGTGGTATGGTTGATGCTGGAAAACTGGACAGCGGGATCGTTGATCTGGTGAATCAGATTGCCGAGCCGCTATATGCCGTCGCCAAGGGAGCCGATCCTAACCACAATCAGGCGTATCTCAACCTGTTTGCCGAGTAATCGGTAAAATTGATCTGTGCTCAAATTTTCAGCTGGAATTTCAGTTTCTTGATTTAGATCTAATGGAAAATTCTGGTTTTGAAAATTTGAGCTATTTTGTTTAAAAACGCGTTAGTTCTCAATTTTTGTCCCTGCTAGCCTACAGCCAATCAAACGTAACCCCGTAAATAAGAACAAGGTTGCCGCACGGTACAGCATGACCTGTACTGGCTGAAGCCAGAGGAGCACAATTATGTCTAACATGTTTTACATCCCTTCTTCTAACCTGATGGGCCCGGGCTGTCTGGCCGATGCCGCGACGGCGATTGCCTCTCACGGTTTTCAGCGCGTATTGATCGTCACTGACCGTTTTCTGAATAAAATGGGCGTGGTCGATAAAGTGGCGGCCCTGCTTAAGCAAGCGGGTGTAGACACGGTCGTGTTTGATGAAACCAAACCTAACCCAACCGTGGATAACGTGGAAGCCGGTTTAGCAAAACTCAAAGCCAGCAACTGTGACTGCGTGATGTCACTGGGTGGCGGCTCACCACATGATTGTGCCAAAGGCATCGCGCTGCTGGCGGCCAATGGCGGTGAAATTAAAGACTATGAAGGCGTCGATAAATCGGCGAAACCTCAACTGCCTCTGTTTGCGGTCAACACCACGGCGGGTACCGCATCTGAAATGACCCGTTTCTGCATCATCACCGATGAAAAACGTCACATCAAAATGGCGATTGTCGATAAACACGTAACCCCAATGATGTCGGTCAACGATCCTGAGCTGATGCTGGCAAAACCTGCGTCACTGACGGCGGCAACCGGTATGGACGCACTGACTCATGCGATTGAAGCGTATGTGTCCGTTGCGGCAACACCCATTACTGATGCAGTGGCGATCAAAGCGATTGAAATGATTCAGGCCAATCTGCGTCAGGCAGTGAAACACGGCGATGATATCAACGCTCGTGACAACATGGCTTACGCACAATTTATGGCGGGTATGGCATTCAACAACGCATCATTGGGCTACGTGCACGCGATTGCGCACCAGTTGGGTGGTTTCTACGACCTGCCACATGGTGTGTGCAACGCAGTACTGCTGCCTCACGTACAGCAATACAACAGCGAAGTGGCGGCACAGCGTTTGACCGACGTTGCGCGTGCTATGGGTGTGGATACCGAAGGCATGACACCACGTGATGGCGCGGCAGCAGCGATTCGCGCCATCTGCAAGTTGTCATCGGATGTAAACATTCCGGCTGGCCTGACAGAACTCGGCGTGAAAGAAGCAGACTTCGACATTCTGGCTGAAAACGCACTCAACGATGCTTGTGGTTTCACTAACCCGAAACAGGCAACGCATGAAGAGATCGTAGCGATTCTGAAAGCGGCGATGTAATCCGGCTTCAGGTGTTCATGAACCTCCTGTCATGGGCACCTGACCTTTTCCTTTATCCAGCTCTGTCTTTCCCCTGTTACACGCTAAATCCCCATTTTTTATGTTGGGATCATGTTCATATCAGAACGATTCCCTTACACTGGCGTTTCTGCAAACCGTGACCATTTGGGCTGAATGAAAACTCTCAACAGTTTCCGTCGGATTGATGAAACCGAATACGCGTTGTCCACCGACAAAGTCAACATGCTGTACTATCACCTGCCAAAGCATTTTCAGGGCGAATACCGCTCTTACGAGACGCCACGCCTGTGCACGATTTTGCAGGGCAGCAAAGATGTGCGCATCAACCAGTCACAACAATTTACCTATCGCAAAGAGCAGTGTGTACTGTTGCCACCGCATGCCAACGTGCACATGTCGATGTCGGAATTTACCAAAGCGCTGGTGTACGAATTCAGTGAAGACGTGTTGCAGGATGTCAGCGCCAGAGTCGGCGACCAGTTGGAAGTGAAAGCCTCTCTCGATCACGATTACAGCCACTTCCAGATGGATTATCTGCAAGATCGCATCTATACGCTGCATGGTCGCGCGCAGGAAATTTTGCGCAGCAACGACAGCAATATTCCGTTTCTGCTCGATTTGGTGACACAGGAAATGGTGTATGAACTGCTGAAACGGCAGGGTTCGCATGAGATTTTGTCGCAGCATCAACATCACCCGGTCAATCGTGCGATTCGCATGATGAAAGCCCATTTAGGCGAACCGTTATCGATTTCCGAACTGGCGGAAGAAGTGCGAATGTCGCTGCCAAACTTCAGTCAGAAATTCAAACTGGTCACCAACCAAACGCCGAAAGAGTATTTCACCCGCTTGAAGCTCAATCAGTCAAAACGCTATTTGAACCAGTTGTCGGTCACCGATACCGCACTTGAGCTGGGGTATGAAAATATTTCCCATTTTATCCGCCTGTTTAAGAAAGAGTTTGGTGTGACTCCGAAGCAGTTCAAACTTTCTCAGGAGTTAACACACTAAACTGGTCGAGTCTTTGATTGCGGGAGAAAGACCATGCCTCGTCAAACTGTGCTGATCCGTGGCTTGTTTCGCGGCAAATATCACTGGGGAACGATTCCGGAAAAGCTCAACGCCCGGTTTCCTGAGCGTGAGTTTCTGTGTCTCGATATTCCCGGAGCGGGCGATCGCCACCAAGAACGCTCACCGTGGCGAATTGAGGAGATGGTCGACAGCCTGCGCGCTCAGCGCAATGGCAATGAACCGGTTGATCTCATCGCCATTTCTATGGGCGGAATGATTGGCCTCAACTGGGCCGAACGCTACCCAAATGAAGTGAGCAGCCTGTTTTGCATCAATACCACCGCACGAGGGTTCAGCCCGTTTTATCAGCGGTTGCGTCCTGATAACTATCTCAACATCTTACGGGCACTGTGTGCGCCACCCCAACGCAGAGCCCGCATCATTTATAGTATGGTAGCCAATCGCCCGATGGACGATGACGTCATCGCGCAATGGTCAGCATTGGAGCAGCGCCTGCCCATGCAACCGATGAACTTTATCCGCCAGTTGGCCGCAGCGCTGCGTTTTAAGGCGCAGCAACCACAATGCCGCTTGATGTTTGTCTCTTCGTTACACGACAAACTGGTCAGCACCTTAGCCACACAAGCGCTGGCCAAAGCATGGCAGTCGTCGTTGATCCTCAACCCGCAAGACGGTCACGACATTCCGCTGGATAATCCCGAATGGCTGATAGAGCAATTGGTACATTGGTATCAGCAAGCGTGACCCAAACAAGAGTACAAAATGACTAATATCGAAGGAACGTTCGATGCCGAAGGCGCACAGCTTCACTATCAGATTCATCGCCAACCGCAGCGTCATACCGTATTGGTGATGCACGGCGGTTTAGGCAGTTCGCATGATCTTCTCACCCTTTATGCCGCAATCCCTGAGGATTACCAGATCGTCAGCGTCGACTTTCGTGGACACGGTCGTTCGACCCTTGGCCATGGCAGTTTGAGTTACGCGCGTTACCAAGCGGATATCGAAGCCCTGCTTGATCATCTGGGGATTGATGAGTTTTCAATTCTCGGCTTTAGTGACGGCGGCATTGTTGGTTACCGACTTGCAGCGGCGCATCCGGACAGAGTCAAACGCCTGATCACGCTCGGCTCGCAATGGCGGCTTGAAGCGGGCGATCCTTCGATTGAGGTGTTGAAAGGGTTGACGCCAGAGTTCTGGATAGCGCGTTTTCAAGACGATGTCGCACGTTATGAAGCGAGCAATCCGCAACCGGACTTTGCTCATCTGGTCGAGAAAGTGAAAGCGCTGTGGCTCGATACCACCGAGAGCGGCTATCCGAATCGTCAGGTGGTGGAGATTCTTTGCCCAACCTTAGTCATTCGTGGCGACAACGACTTTTTGTTTTCACTGCCAGAAGCGGTCGCTTTAGTGGAAACCCTCAAAGATGGCCACTTTATGAATGTGCCGTTCGCGGCGCACGGTGTGCATCTGGAATCACCGCACATGGTCGCCATGGCGGTATCCCATTTTTTGACCTGTACTTTAGCTAACGCCGAGTAACCGGAATGATGGTATGACTGAAAAATTGACGGGCCTGCGTCCATTTCGCGTGGAAGATATGGACGATCTGCTTAACGTATGGCTATCGGCCTCGATTGAGGCGCACGACTTTGTCGCGGCTTCGTACTGGCAGTCGCAGGTTGAAAACATGCGCCATTTATATCTGCCAGCATCGGAAGTGTATGTCTATCTCCTCAGCGGCGAACTGGTTGGCTTTTACGCGCTGTATGAAAATACGCTCGCGGCGATTTTTGTCAGCCCGGATTGTCAGGGGCAGGGCATCGGCACGCAACTGCTCGCTCACGCCAAACAGCAGCGCGCTCAATTAAGCCTGACGGTATACAAAGAGAATCAGGCCAGTTGCCAGTTCTACCTCAAACAGGGTTTTCATGTGGTGCGCGAACAAACCGATGAACATACAGGGCATGCTGAGTTGGTGATGAGCACATGACGGATATCATGGAAACCACTGAGCAAGGTGTTAGCTGGCAAATCGCCTCAGAGGCGAACTATGCCGAGCAGCTCACCCGCAATAACATGGCGCGCTATTATCAGAGCCGGGGCTGGAGGTGGGATTCAACCCGTTATCACGCCACCTGGAATGAGACGGAAAACGTTGAAGTTTGGCACAAGGGCGAAAGGGTGGGCATCATTCGCATCGCTTTGATTTCAAAAGAGGCGTTTGAAACCAATGATGAGCAAACGTGCCTGTTCGTACGCGATTTGCAATTGGACCCTTCTCAACAAGGGTTGGGTATTGGCCAGGCTTGCATTGAGTGGGTAAAGCATCGCGCTGCGCAGCAGGGCATTAAGCAAGTGCGATTGCGGGTGTTCAGTGAGAACCGCGCGCAGGCGTTGTATCGCCGCATGGGATTTCGTGTGGCATCGGAACAGGATGGGCTGGTGGAGATGGCGCTCAATCTGGCATAACGTGAACCACAGGCTTTATCCGCGGCGTCTTTTCCGCTAAGGTAAATGCGCATTTCAAACTGCCCCTGGATCAGCAGACAGGGTAATAACTGAGCTGGGTAATTGATCGTTGAACTCATAGCAATCAAGGAGCCTGCTTATGTCTGCACAACGCCTATGGATACAATCCCCGCTGGCCTGTTTTACCGCCAACCACTGCGATGCCAGTGGCGGTCTGGTCATTGAAAACAACCGCATTGTTGAACTGCTAGCTCAAGGACAAATGCCGTCGACGCCCGTCGATGAGCTGTTTGATGCCCGTGAGCTGGTGATCATTCCGGGATTGATTAATACTCACCATCATTTTTATCAAACCTTAACCCGAGCGTGGGCGCCCGTTGTGAGTGTGCCGCTGTTTCCGTGGTTAAAAACCTTATATCCGGTTTGGGCGAAGCTGACACCAAAAGCACTGGAGTTGGCCAGCAAAGTGGCGCTGGCTGAATTACTGTTATCAGGCTGTACCACCGCGGCCGATCACCATTATCTGTTTCCGACCGGAATGGATGAGGCGATCGACATTCAAGTGGCAGCCGTTCGTGACATGGGCATGCGCGCCATGTTGACCCGAGGTTCAATGAGCCTTGGGGAAGATGAAGGCGGTTTACCGCCACGGCACACCGTGCAAAGCGGTGATGTGATCCTCAAAGACAGTGAGCGCTTAGTGAAGCGTTATCATGAACGCGGCGAGGGCGCGCAGATCCAAATTGCGCTTGCGCCGTGCTCGCCCTTCTCGGTCACGCAGAACATCATGGCCGACAGCGCCATGCTCGCCAAAGAGCTGGACGTGCGTTTACACACGCATCTCGCCGAAACCCTCAATGAGGAAGCCTTTTGCCTCAAAATGTTTGGTATGCGTACGGTCGATTACCTCGACAGCGTCGGCTGGCTGAGCGATCGCACTTGGCTGGCGCACGGCATTCATTTCAACCAAGAAGAGATCGAACGCCTTGGACGCGCAGAGACTGGCGTGTGTCATTGTCCGGTGTCGAATATGCGTTTGGCCTCGGGCATGTGTCCGACGCTGGATCTGCAAACTGCTGGCGCGCCAGTGGGGTTGGGCGTTGATGGTTCCGCATCGAATGACGCTTCCAACATGATGTATGAAGCGCGTCAGGCATTGTATCTGCAGCGGCTGAAATATGGCGCTGAACGCATCACGCCGGAAGTGGTGCTTGGCTGGGCGACCCGCGGTTCGGCTGCGCTGCTGGGGCGATCGGACATTGGAGAAATTTCTGTCGGGAAACAAGCCGATCTGGCGATGTTCAAACTCGATGAGCTGCGTTTTTCTGGCAGTCATGATCCGATTGCCGCTTTGTTACTGTGCGGCGCAGAAAAAGCGGAGCATGTGATGGTAGGCGGACAATGGCGGGTGAAAAACGGCATCATCTCAGGGCTTGATATTCAAGCCCTGATGGCCGAACACAAAGCTTTGGCCGCGAAGTTGGTCGCCAGCGCTTAGTCAGGAGTTATCATCGCAGCAAGTTGATCGAAGTAAAAACGTCGAAGCAAAAGAAAAGGCGAACCTTGCGGTTCGCCTTTTTTAGGACTCAAAGTTATGTTCGGACTCTTAACTTTGTTTGCGGATTAGGTAGTCAAACGCGCCTAAGCTTGCTTTCGCACCTTCACCCATCGCAATGATGATCTGTTTGTAAGGGACTGTCGTTGCGTCACCTGCAGCAAACACACCATCCATGCTCGTTTCGCCGCGGCTGCCGATTTCAATCTCGCCACGGGCAGACAGTTCAACTGCTGAATCTTTCAGCCATTCGGTGTTAGGCACCAAACCGATTTGAACGAAGATACCAGACAGTTCAAGCTGCTTAATTTCATCCGTGTTGCGGTCTTTGTATTTCAAGCCCGTTACACGAGTACCATCACCCACCACTTCGGTGGTTTGAGCCATCGTGATGATGTCGATGTTTGGCATTGAATTCGCTTTGTTAATCAGTACTTGGTCTGCACGCAGTACATCAGCAAATTCCAGTACGGTCACGTGTTCGACGATACCCGCTAGGTCAATCGCCGCTTCAATACCTGAGTTACCACCACCGATAACCGCGGTTTTCTTGCCTTTGAACAGCGGGCCGTCACAGTGCGGGCAGTACGCCACACCTTTGTTGCGGTATTCTTGTTCGCCAGGAACGTTCATTTCACGCCAGCGAGCACCCGGGCTTAAGATGACACTGTTACTTTTCAGTGTCGCGCCGCTTTGCAGGTTCACGTGGATTTTGCCATCGGTTGTGAACTCAGCGCCCATCAGCTTCTCAGCTTGCTGCTCAGTGATGATGTCTACGCCGTACTCTTTCAGGTGTTCACCCAAATTCGCCGCCAGCTTTGGACCTTCTGTGTGTTTCACAGAGATGAAGTTTTCGATCGCCATGGTGTCCATCACCTGACCACCCAAACGCTGCGCCACGATACCCGTGCGAATGCCTTTACGTGCTGCGTAAATCGCTGCCGCTGCACCTGCAGGGCCACCACCAACCACGAGTACATCGTATGGGTCTTTTTCGTTGAGGCTCGCGGCTGCTTTTTCTGCTGCGCCGTCATCCAGTTTGTTCAGGATTTCAGCCAGAGTCATACGGCCTTGGCCAAACAGTTCACCGTTGATGAATACACTTGGAACGGCCATGATGTCGCGATTTTTCACTTCGTCCTGGAACAGCGCGCCGTCAATCATGGTTGCGCGGATGTCCGGGTTGATCGCCGCCATCATGTTGAACGCTTGCACCACGTCAGGACAGTTTTGGCAAGACAGAGAAATGAACACTTCGACGTCGAGCTTTCTGCCGAGTTTCGCGATTTGCTCAATCGTTTCTTGCTCCAGTTTGATTGGGTGACCGCCAGAGTGCAGCAGCGCCAGAACCAGAGAAGTAAATTCATGGCCCATTGGCACACCAGCAAAACGCAGTTGTGTGCCTTTGCTTGGGTTGGCCACTGTCATGACTGGTTTGCGATCACTCGCGGCATCGTCACGTTCTACGCTGATCAGTGGGCTGAGTTCTGCAATTTCATTGGCCAGTGCCAGAATGTCTTGTGAGCCTTTGCTTTCATCTAGGCTGACCACTAAACGGACGTCTTCTTTTAAATTTGTCAGATACTGTTGTAACTGTTGCTTGATCGCTTGGTCTAGCATACGAAAATACCTTTTTCTTTATTATTCAATTTTAGAGTGGTCACTCTGGATAAAAGGGGGAGAGCGGACCGGGCATTTAGGTCGTCAGGTAAAACGCCCAGTTCGCTCTCGAACTAGTTCGTAATCAAAAGATTACTGACCAGGCTTAGTTAGATTTTGCCAACTAGGTCTAGTGAAGGAGCCAGAGTCTGCTCGCCTTCTTTCCATTTCGCTGGACATACTTCGCCTGGGTGAGAAGCAACGTACTGAGCTGCTTTCACTTTACGCATCAGGTCTTCTGCGTCACGGCCGATGCCTTCTGCAGTGATTTCCATTGCCTGGATAACGCCTTCTGGGTCAATCAGGAATGTGGCACGGTCTGCCAGACCTTGGCCTTCACGCATCACACCGAAGTTGTTAGTGATGTTGCCAGTTTGGTCGCCTACCATGTAGTAGTTGATTTTGCCGATAGTGTCTGAGCTGTCGTGCCATGCTTTGTGAGTAAAGTGAGTGTCAGTCGATACTGAGTACACTTCTACGCCACGTGATTGAAGTTCTGCGTAGTGATCCGCAAGGTCGCCAAGTTCAGTTGGACATACGAAAGTGAAGTCCGCTGGATAGAAGAAAAATACTGCCCATTTGCCCAGAACGTCCTGTTCTGTGATATCAACGAATTTGCCTTCTTTGAATGCTGTTGCGCTAAATGGTTTGATTTTAGTATTAATCATATTCCGAGTTTCCTTTAAGTTATTGGGTTTGGAATGTCTTGTCTTCGGGATGTATATTCCCATCCACACCCAATTTAGGAAAATCGCTTGTAGCTATTCTATTGATAGGCAATTTCTATAGTCAGTTGCGCAAAATAGGCTACGTTCGATAGGTAAAATCCATCAGCATTGACCGTTCATAGGTTAATTTTTTTATTTTTCTGTTGGTTAGCGAGATTGTCTTTGCAAGCGCAACCATTCGGTGGCAGTCTGTTTTTTGTGCGCAACATCGGAAAATACAATCACAAAGGAGCAGGGAACGCGATGGAAATAGCCGTAAATAACCCGCCAAACGTGGCAAATGAAATTCATATTGTGACGCCGCGCCTTATTATGCGCCCTATAACGCGCGAGGAATGGCCGTTATTTCAGCAACTGCATAACGATCCAAACGTTATTTCTCTGTGCTTCGATAAACCAGATGATAACCCGTTGCGGGACAAGTTTGCGCAAAAGCTGGTTCCTTGGGTTGTGAACCAAAACTTGTGGCTGTGTCTGACGATTCAAGAGCGCGAAACTGGAGAGTGGGTGGGCATCACCGGATTTCTCGATGGGCAAGGCGTGGCCGAAGTGGGCTATCTATTACTGACTGAGCAGCACGGCAAAGGCTACGGCACCGAATCGCTGCGTGCGGTGATTGAGTGGGCGCAGCGGGAGCACGACATTCAGCAGTATCGCGCCATTGTGACGCAAGGGAACGTTGGCTCTGAGCGGGTACTGGAAAAGTGCGGCTTTACCTTAGAGCGTATCGATCCGCTGGCGTATGAGATTGGCGGCAAACGCTATGACGACCACATCTATACCCTTCCTACTTGAAGTTGCAGCGGTGTTGGCTGCATTCATTCACCCCAATCACATAGCGTATCTATGCTCATGGGGACTCACTCATTTGCCGCCTACCTGCAACTCCAAGTTGTTTGGGTATCTGCGCAAAAGGGCTAACGGCTTTGAATTGAGCTGGCTTTTTTATCTATCCATCCCGATCTTGGTTCCCAACTTCAGGTTTTCAGCAAAGCAGTGCAATCAGTGCTGCTTTGTTTTTGTCGCCGCGATTGCCTGCTGATGCAGCGCGAGCGAGACTTTCGAGGTCGGCATTCGTGCCAGTTCGGCGCTGATCGCCCAGCCTGCACGCGCCACAGCAGGTAAATCTACCCCAGTTTCAATCCCCAACCCATGACACAAATAGAGCACATCTTCTGTCGCTACATTGCCTGCGGCGCCAAAAGCGTATGGGCAGCCACCGAGCCCAGCCACGCTGCTGTCCAGCGTTGTAATGCCCATCGACAAAGCCTGATAGAGATTGGCCAGCGCTTGTCCCCACGTATCGTGAAAATGAACGGCCAGTTGCTCGGGCGGAACATGGCGTTGCACCGCGTCCAGCATCCGCGCAATGCGCAGCGGTGTGCCGGTGCCGATGGTATCGCCGAGCGAGATTTCATAGCAGCCCAGGGCGAGTAAATCCGCAGCCACGCTGGCAACCTGTTCGGGTTGGGTCGGGCCATCATAAGGGCAGTCGGCGACGCAAGAGAGATAACCGCGCACCGGAATGTGCTGCGCTTTCGCCGCATGCATCAGCGGTTCAAAGCGCTTCAGACTTTCGGCAATCGAACAGTTGATGTTGCGCTGGCAAAAACCTTCGGACGATGAGGTAAAGATGGCCACTTGATTGGCGCCGCTGGCCATGGCCTGTTCAAAGCCTTGCAGATTGGGGGTGAGGGCGGAATAAATGACACCGTCTTCTCGCTCAATGCGCGCGAACACTTCGCTGGAATCGGCCATCTGCGGCACCCATTTCGGTGACACAAACGAGCCCGCTTCAATGTGGGTTAATCCGGTCTGCGACAGTTGATTGATCAGTGCAACTTTGGCATCGGTGCTGACAAAATCTTCGTTTTGCAGCCCATCGCGCGCGCCAACTTCCACAATCGTCACTTTTGAGGGCAGTGACATCATTGGCCTCCGTCTTGCTTGGTTTCGGTTTGAATATCTGCGGCGCGCCAGTCCGGTGTGCGTTTGTCAAAAAACGCGTTGAGCCCTTCCTGTCCCTGCGCCGAAATCCGCAATTCAGCGATCACCTGACTGGTGTGTGCAATCAGCTTTTGATCAATCGGCTCGGCGTCGCAGCGGGCGCACAAGGTTTTGGCCTGCGTCAGGGCGGCCGGGCTATTGGCTAGGAGTTGCATGGTGAACTGGTTGACCGCTTGTTCGAGAGCATCCGGCTGATAGCCGACCACCTGATGCACCAAACCGAGGTTGAGCGCGGTAGCGGCGTAAATCGTTTCTGCGCTCAGCATGTAGCGCCGCGCTTGGCGATTCCCCATGGCGCGGCACACATAAGGGCCGATGGTGGCAGGAATCAGCCCGAGGCGCACTTCGCTCAGGCAAAAGCGCGCATTCGGCGCGGCCAGCGCAATGTCGCAGCAGCAAATCAAACCCAATGCCCCACCAAAGGCACTGCCTTGCACGATGGCCATGGTTGGGTGCGGAAACGTGTCCAGCGTCTGCATCAGCAGCGCTAGTTGCGCCGCGTCACTGTGATTATCGGAATGGGATTTACTGGCCATCGAGCGCATCCATTGCAGATCGGCGCCCGCAGAAAAGTGTTGCCCGTTAGCTTGCAGCAACAGAATGCGCACGGCGGGGTTGGATTGAAGCTGAGTGAGCTTATCCAGCAACTGCGAAATCATCACATCATCAAACGCGTTGTGTTTCTCGACGCGGTTGAGGGTTAACGTGGCGATGCCGTCAGCGGACACTTCACACAACACATCGCTTTGACGAGGGTTCATTGTTCTCCTCCCGCTTACATTCGGAAAATACCAAACTGGCTGTCGGCAATTGGCGCTCGCAACGCGGCATTTAACGCTTGGCCCAGAACATCGCGGGTTTCGAGCGGATCCAAAATTCCGTCGTCCCAGAGCCTTGCGCTGGCGTAGTAGGGGCTGCCTTGCGTGTCGTACAACTCAACAATCGAGTCTCGAAACGCTTTGGCTTCGTCATCCGGCCACGCTTCCTGCTGGCGCGCTTTCACCTCGCGCCTTACCTGGGTCAATACGCCTGCCGCCTGTTCGCCACCCATCACCGATATTCGCGCGTTAGGCCACATCCACATCAGGGTGGGATCGTACGCCCGCCCGCACATGCCGTAGTTTCCTGCGCCATAAGAACCGCCGATGATCACGGTGAATTTGGGCACATCGGCACACGCCACCGCCATCACCAGCTTAGCGCCGTGCTTGGCGATGCCTTCCGCTTCCACTTTCTTGCCCACCATAAATCCGGTGATGTTTTGCAAAAACAGCAGCGGGATTTTGCGTTTGGCGCACAGCTCGATGAAGTGCGCGCCTTTTTGCGCCGATTCGGAAAACAGAATGCCGTTGTTGGCGACAATGCCAATGCGATGCCCGTGCAACTGGGCAAAGCCGCACACCAACGTGCTGCCATACAACGCTTTGAATTCATCAAACTCGGAATCGTCCACTAAGCGGGCAATAATTTCGCGCACGTCAAACGACAACCTGAGATCGGCGTTGACGATGCCGTACATCTCCTGCGCGTCATAGCGTGGCGGCAAGTATTCTTTTTGCGTGAGCGTCGGTGATTGATTGGTGCTGGCGATGGCTTGGCGAGCCAGCGCCAGTGCGTGCGCATCGTCATCCGCATAGTAATCGGCCACGCCGGACTTTTTGCAGTGCACATCCGCGCCGCCCAGTTCTTCATCGGTTACCACTTCTCCAGTTGCGGCCTTCACCAAAGGTGGGCCAGCGAGAAAGATGGTGCCTTGCTGTTTGACGATGATGGCGACGTCTGCCATGGCCGGAATGTAAGCACCGCCTGCGGTGCACAACCCCATCACCACCGCAATCTGAGGAATGCCTTGCGCCGACATGCGCGCCTGATTGTAGAAAATGCGCCCGAAATGGTCGCGGTCGGGAAACACGTCCGCCTGATGTGGCAGGTTCGCCCCGCCGGAGTCGACCAGATAGACGCAAGGCAATTGGCAACGCTGCGCAATCTGCTGCGCCCGCAGATGTTTTTTGACCGTTAAGGGATAATAGGTACCGCCTTTGACGGCGGGATCGTTGGCAATCACCATGCACTCGATGCCGTGAATTTTGCCAATGCCCGCGACCACACCAGCGCACGGCACCGATTCTTCATACACTTGCCAGGCTGCAAACTGACCGACCTCAAGAAAGAATGAATCGTCGTCAAGCAAGCGTTGCATCCGTTCGCGCACGGGCAGTTTGCCTTTTTGCCGCTGGCGTTCAATCGCCTTTTCTCCGGCGCCCAGTTGGAGTGTCTGACGATGCGTGTGCAGTTGCTTCACTAGATCACTCATGTGGGTGACGTTGGCCTGAAACAGGTCTGATTCAGGTTTTGCTTTCGTTTTTATCACAGCCATTGCGTCTCCGTTACACGCCTCAGCGCGACTCTTCAAACAGTTCACGACCAATCAGAATACGGCGGATTTCTGAGGTGCCCGCGCCAATTTCATACAGTTTGGCATCGCGCAGCAGGCGTCCGGCCGGAAACTCATTGATATAGCCGTTGCCGCCGAGTAGTTGAATCGCATCCAGCGCCATTTGGGTCGCCAGTTCGGCGGCGTAAAGAATGACGCCCGCGGAATCTTTGCGCGTCACTTCGCCGCGATCGCAGGCATTGGCGACCGCGTAGACATAGGCACGCGCAGCATTCAGGCGGGTGTACATATCAGCGACTTTGGCCTGTACCAGCTGGAATTCGCCAATCGCGTGACCAAACTGTTTGCGGTCGTGCACATACGGCAGCACCAGATCGAGGCATGCCTGCATAATGCCCAGCGGCCCGGCGGCCAGTACCACACGTTCGTAATCCAGCCCGCTCATCAGCACTTCGATGCCTTGGTTGAGTTCGCCCAGTATGTTCTCAGCCGGAACGGGGCAGTTTTCAAACACCAGTTCACAGGTATTGGAGCCGCGCATGCCGAGTTTGTCGAGCTTCTGCGCCGGGTAAAAGCCGGGGAAATCGCGTTCGACGATAAACGCGGTGATGCCGCGCGATTTGGCATTGGGATCGGTCTTGGCGTAGACGATGACGACCTGAGCATCCGGGCCGTTGGTGATCCACATTTTGCTGCCGTTGAGCACAAAGTGATCGCCATGACGCTCGGCTTTGAGCTGCATGCTGACCACATCCGAGCCCGCATTGGGTTCACTCATTGCCAACGCGCCCACCCATGACCCATCCAGCAGTTTGGGCAGGTATGCCTCGCGCTGCTTGGCATTGCCGTTACGAAACAGTTGATTGACGCACAGGTTGGAATGGGCGCCATAGCTGAGGCCGACGGACGCCGACGCGCGGCTGATCTCCTCCATCGCCAGCACATGGGCAAGGTAACCCATCTCTGCGCCGCCGCAGGCTTCATCGACCGTCACGCCGAGCAGCCCCATGTCGCCAAACAGGGGCCAGAGATGCACAGGAAATTGATTATCGTGGTCGATTTGCGCCGCAAGTGGGGCGATGTGTTCGCTGGCAAACGCATGAACCTGCTCTTTGAGCAAATCCAGTGTTTCACCGAGACCGAAATTAAGCGACGGGTACTGGCTGTTCATAACACCTCCATAAGCTTGCATTCAGGCAATGGAACGCAAGCGGATGAGAACGATGAAACGGCTCAGGTTATTGGGCTTTCAGCGCCAGCTCGCATCGCTGGCGGGCTGCTTCCAGTTCGCCCATCACCACACCGATGTCATCAAGCTGGCGCTGAAGCACCGCTTTCTTTTCATCGATAATGTTGAGCATTTTCACCAACTGTGTCTCGCCTTGATGAGCATCGTAAAGCTCAAACAATTCGCGAATCTCGGCCAGAGAGAACCCAAGGCGTTTACCGCGCATAATCAGCTTGAGGCGAATTTTGTCTCTGCGGTGATAGATTCGCACCGTGCCTTTGCGCTCTGGCTCTATTAATCCCATGTCTTCGTAAAAACGAATGCTTCTTGTCGTAATGTCGAACTCTTTCGCGAGTTCACTGATTTTAAAAGTTTCCACCTGATGATGTCCTCCAACTGCTCATTGTGGTTGAGGATCGTTTGTGCTGTTCAAAATCGGTTACAGAGGCCGATGAGAAAATCTTATTGTTGTTATTTTGTTTCTTTACGTTTACGTAAATGTTAGTGCTATGCTTACGTAAACGTCAAGAAACCGCAGGGCGAAAAATCGCCGGGTTGAAATGACCAAACGGCGCCTGTGCACCGTTTGTCGCCGTATTCAGCAGTACCTGACTTTGCGCCAATCTGTGGTCATCACTTTCGTCAAAGAGGACGGGGCATGGAAAAAGCCATCTGGATTGTATCTGCCAAACGAACGCCGCAAGGGCGTTTTCAGGGAGCATTGAAAGAGTACACCGCGCCGCAACTGGGCGGAGCGGCCATTAAAGCGGCATTGAACGACACATCGGCCCCCATTGAACAGGTCGATGAAGTGCTCATGGGCTGCGTTCTGCCTGCCGGCTGCGGCCAAGCGCCAGCAAGGCAAGCGGCACTGAATGCGGGTCTACCGCTCTCGGTGGGGGCAACCACCTTAAATAAAGTGTGTGGCTCTGGCATGAAAGCTGTGATGCTGGCGCATGACCTCATCAAAGCGGGCAGTGCGCAATGCATTATTGCGGGCGGGATGGAGAGCATGACCAATGCGCCGTACCTACTGAGCAACGCTCGCAATGGTATGCGAATGGGCCACCAAACTACCTTTGATCACATGTTTCTCGATGGATTGCAGGATGCTTACGACGGGCACCTGATGGGCGTGTTTGCCCAGCAGATCGCCGACAAACTTGAGTTCAGTCGCGAAGCGATGGACGAATGGGCAGCGCTGTCTGCGCAACGTGCCTGGGAAGCGCAGGAGCAGCAACTCTTTGTCGCTGAAATGACGCCACTGACGTTTGGTAAACAGGCCGAACTGCTCGATTACGACGAACATCCGCGTTCCATCAAGCTCGACAAAATCCCACAGCTTAACCCCGCCTTTGCCGAAGATGGCAGCGTCACGGCGGCCAACTCCAGTGCCATCGCCGATGGTGCCGCTGCCTTGATGTTGATGGATGAAGAATCCGCGCGTTCGCAAGGTTTGGATCCTTTAGCAGTGATTCGCGGCCACGCCACGCACGCCAGATTGCCAGCAGAATTTACCCTGGCGCCGGTGTACGCCATTGAACAACTGCTGTCGCAGCTTGACTGGACGGTGGATGAAATCGATCTATGGGAGATCAATGAAGCGTTCGCGGTGGTTACCCAAATCGCCGTGCAGCAGCTCGGGCTGGATGTCGACAAAGTGAATGTCAAAGGCGGTGCTTGCGCGCTGGGTCACCCGATCGGGGCCAGTGGCGCGCGCATTCTGGTCACCTTGATCCACAGCCTGCGTCAGTTGCAGGCGCTGGGCGTCAACGGCGATAAGTCAGAGCAGAAAGTGATGCGCGGCGTTGCATCACTCTGTATCGGCGGCGGTGAAGCCACGGCCATCGCGATTGAAATTCCGCTGCCGTAAGCCTGAAACTAAAAGCGTTTGTGAAACACGCGAGAGCCGCACGGACAACGGCAACGGATACAGCACAACTCCCGTGCGGCGCCCAACATTGAACCCATGATCGACAAGGACAACGTTATGCTAAACCCGGTTCCTTTATTCATTGATGGTGAATTTCGTCAGTCGGCCACCAAAGCGTGGGTTGACGTCACCAATCCGGCGACCAATGACGTCATCGCCTCGCTGCCCTGCGCAACGGATCTCGAAATGAGCGAAGCCATCACCAGTGCGCTGATTGCTTTCCAGAGCTGGAAACAGATTGCGGTGCCAGAGCGCGCGCGTCTGATGCTGCGCTACCAACATCTGTTGAAA
Source organism: Vibrio sp. bablab_jr001 (assembly GCF_016464285.1). Lineage (NCBI taxonomy): Bacteria > Pseudomonadati > Pseudomonadota > Gammaproteobacteria > Vibrionales > Vibrionaceae > Vibrio > Vibrio sp. bablab_jr001. The sequence goes on along the minus strand of NZ_JACDWZ010000102.1, from coordinate 90,756 downwards.
GAACATCACGATGAGCTGGCGCAAACGCTGTCGCAGGAAACAGGTAAAACACTGGCGGATGCGAAAGGTGATATCTGGCGCGGCATCGAAGTGGTGGAGCAGGCGGGTAACATCGCCAGTAATATGATGGGGGAGATGGTTGAAAACGTCGCCAGCGACATCGACACGTACTCTATGATTCAGCCGCTGGGGGTGTGCTGCGGTATTACGCCATTTAACTTCCCCGCCATGATCCCGTTGTGGATGTTCCCGCTGGCGATTGCTGCCGGTAACACTTTCGTCTTGAAACCGTCTGAACAGGTGCCGCTGACGTCCGTTCGCCTCGCACAGCTGTTTGAACAAGCGGGCGCGCCGAAAGGCGTGTTGCAAATTGTTCACGGGCGCAAAGAACAGGTCGATTTTCTGCTCGAACACCCTGAAATCAAAGCCATCTCTTTTGTCGGTTCGGTGAAAGTGGCGCAATACATTTATCAGCAAGGGACGCAGAACTTTAAGCGTGTCCAGGCGTTTGCCGGGGCGAAAAACCACATGGTGGTGATGCCGGATGCGAATAAAGAGCAGGTGATCAACAACCTGGTTGGGGCGTCGGTAGGCGCGGCGGGTCAGCGCTGCATGGCGATCTCGGTGGCGGTGCTGGTGGATGGCGCGAAGAAATGGCTGCCGGAACTGAAAGCTGCGATGGCGAAAATGCATCCGGGTCGCTGGGACGACAGCAATGCAGCGTACGGGCCGCTGATCAGCCCACAAGCCAAAGAGCGGGTACAACGCCTGATCCAACAAGGGATCGACGAAGGCGCAGTGTGCGAGCTCGATGGTCGCCAATGCGAAGTCGACGGACTGCCCAACGGCAACTGGGTTGGGCCGACGCTGTTTAGCGGCGTCAGTACCGACATGAGCATTTACCGCGAAGAAATTTTTGGCCCGGTGTTGGTGTGTCTGGAAGCCGATTCGTTGGAAGAAGCTATCGACATCATCAACAGCAATCCGTATGGCAACGGCACCTCAATTTTCACCGCCAGCGGCGCGGCGGCGCGCAAGTTCCAGCATGAGATTCAGGTAGGTCAGGTCGGGATCAACGTGCCCATTCCGGTGCCACTGCCATTCTTTTCATTTACCGGTTGGCGCGGCAGTTTCTACGGCGATTTGCACGCATACGGCAAGCAGGCGGTGCGCTTTTACACCGAAACCAAAACCGTCACGGCGCGCTGGTTTGACGACGATATTCCCAGTGGTCCGAACCTGACGATTCATCTGCGCTAATCCGCAGGTTTAGTTTTCACGACACGACGATTCGGAGCTCATTATGGATTTTGAATTCAACGAAGATCAACGAGCGTTTGCTGACACCGCTCGCCAGTTTGCCAGTGAACGGCTGGCACCGATGGCGGCCACGTGGGACGAAGAACACATCTTTCCAAAGGATGTGCTGCGCGAAGCGGGCGAGCTAGGCTTCCTCTCGCTCTACACGCCGGAAGACGAGGGCGGGCTTGGTCTCAGCCGCCTTGATGCCTCATTGATTTTTGAGCAACTGGCGATGGGGTGTACCTCCACCACCGCGTTTATGACCATTCACAACATGGTGACGTGGATGGTCGCGAGCTTTGCAACGGCGGATGCCAAAGCGCAGTTTTGTCCCAAACTGGTCACCGGCGAATGGCTCGGCTCCTACTGTTTGACCGAACCCAATGCGGGCTCCGATGCCGCTTCGCTCACCACATCAGCAACCAAAGCCAGCGATGGCTATCTGCTGAGTGGCAGCAAAACCTTTATTTCAGGCGCCGGCGATACCGATGTGCTGGTGGTGATGGCGCGCACTGGCGAGGCTGGTCCGAAAGGCATTTCCGCTTTTGTGGTGCCCTCGCAGGCAGACGGCATTACCTACGGGCGCAAAGAGCCAAAAATGGGCTGGAACAGCCAGCCGACCCGTTCGGTTACCTTCGATAAAGTGCACGTGCCAGCCAGTGCTTTGCTGGGCGAAGAGGGACAAGGGTTTACCTTTGCGATGAAAGGGCTGGATGGCGGGCGAATCAACATCGCCACCTGCTCGGTCGGTACGGCGCAACAGGCGCTCAATCAGGCGACGCAATACCTGCAAGAGCGCAAACAGTTCGGTCAATCGCTGGCGCAGTTTCAGGGATTGCAATTCAAGTTGGCAGACATGGCGACCGAACTGGTCGCGGCGCGTCAATTGGTGCGTTACGCCGCCAGCAAACTGGATCGCGGCGATCCGCAAGCGACGGCTTACTGCGCGATGGCGAAACGCTTTGCTACCGATGTCGGTTTTCAGGTGTGTGATGCCGCGCTGCAACTGTATGGCGGCTATGGTTACATCAAAGAGTATCCGCTGGAGCGCCATTTCCGCGATGTGCGGGTGCACCAGATCCTCGAAGGCACCAATGAAATCATGCGCCTGATTGTGGCGCGTCGTCTGTTGTCTGATGGGGGGGATCTGCTGTAAGCCAGCGCCCCAACATGTAAGTCAGCACAAAAAAATCAAGGAGTGGTTATGACGTCCAACAGTTACTCACCACAACACCCGGCCACGGATGGCGAATCCCATGCGCTGATCGGTTTTCATCTGCATCATCATGTGGCGGTGGTCACGATGAACAATCCGCCCGCCAATACCTGGACGGCGCAAAGTTTAGAGCAGCTCAAAACGCTGGTACAGTCGCTCAATCTCAACAAAGAAGTCTACGCCTTGGTACTGACAGGCGCTGGCGAGAAGTTTTTCTCGGCCGGGGCGGATCTCAAACTGTTTGCCGATGGCGACAAAGCGCGTGCGCTCAAAATGGCGCGTGTGTTTGGTGAAGCGTTTGAAGCGTTGTCGGAATTTCGCGGCGTTTCGATTGCGGCGATAAACGGCTATGCGATGGGCGGTGGTTTGGAAGCGGCGCTTGCGTGCGATATTCGCATTGCCGAAGAACAAGCAGTGATGGCGCTGCCGGAAGCCAAAGTCGGGCTGCTGCCGTGCGCGGGCGGCACACAAAATCTCACCGCGCTGGTGGGCGAAGGTTGGGCCAAACGGGTGATCTTGTGCGGCGAGCAACTGACTGCTGCCAAAGCGCACGAGATTGGTTTAGTGGAAGAGGTGGTCGCCCAAGGCGAAGCGCTCAATCGCGCGATTGCGATGGCAGAATCGGTCGCGCAGCAATCGCCCTCATCGGTGGCGGCATGTAAAAAGCTGATTCAGCAAACCCGCTTTGCACCGCGCCAGCACGGGCTGATCAAAGAGCGTGAATACTTCCTCGATCTGTTCGATACCGAGGATCAGACCGAAGGTGTGCAGGCCTTTCTGCAAAAACGTGCGCCGCAATGGAAAAACCAGTAAGCGGTATGCAGTAAGTAATAAGGCAGAACGTTCGCCACGCAAGTTGCAAATTATCAGGAGGCAATATGACGGACCGGGTCAGTTTTCAGGAGCTTTGGTGCCGGGACCAAACACATAAGATTGGGATTGCTACTTTGGACAATCCGGCGTCGCTCAATGCGCTCAGCTACAACATGCTGGCGCTGCTGTTTGACCAGCTCAAACAGTGGCAGGACGACGAACAGATGATGTGTGTCATTCTCGAAGGCGGCGGCGAAAAAGCGTTTTGCGCCGGCGGCGATGTACGCACCATGCACAACGTCATGCGCGATAAATGCAAAGCCGAAGTGCAGGCGTTTTGTACCGAATACTTCTCACTTGAATATGAGTGCGACTACCTGATTCACACCTACAGTAAGCCGATCATCGCCTGGGGCGACGGCATTGTGATGGGTGGTGGCATGGGCCTGTTTATGGGATGCAGCCATAAAGTGGTCACGCCCCGCACGCGCATGGCGATGCCGGAAATCAGCATCGGACTCTATCCCGATGTGGGCGGCACCTGGTTTTTGAACCGCTTACCCAAAGGCGTTGGGCTGTTTTTGGGTCTGACGGGCGCGTCCATCAACGCGACCGATGCGATTGATATTCGCATGGCCGATTACCTGCTGCTGCACGAACACCATTCGGCAATGCTGGAACGCTTACAAGCGCAGCGCTGGGAAGGCAACGGTTTTACCGTGGTGGGCAATGTCTTGAGCGAACTGGCGCTGATGGTGGATGATGCCGAACCAGAGAGCCAATTGCTGCCGTATCTGGCCAACATTCAGTCGGCTTGCCGCGCGGATACTATCGCTGATATCTGCGACAACATTCTTGGTATTCGTGGCGACGACAAGTGGATCGCCAGCGCGCGAAATAACCTCGCCGCAGGCAGCCCGATTTCGGCGCACATCACCTATCGCCAACTCACCGAGTGCAGCCAGTTAACGTTGGCCGAGTGCTTTCGTTTGGAGCTGACACTGTCGGTTCGCTGCGCCTTACTGGGCGAATTTCAGGAAGGGGTGCGCGCGCGCTTGATTGATAAAGATGGCGCGCCGACCTGGCGTTATCGCTCGGTGGCCGAAGTGGATACCGCCGTGATTGATGAACTCTTTACCTCATTGTGGAACGACGCCGCGCATCCGCTGGCATCTCTGGGGCAAGCCCACTAACCACACCATTTCAAGGAGACAGAACATGAGCACCATCGCGTTTATAGGACTGGGTAACATGGGCGGCCCAATGGCTGAGAATCTGCTCAAGGCTGGATTGTCGGTGCGGGTGTTTGACCTCAACACTCAGGCGGCCAAAAAACTGGAACCGCTGGGTGGAGTGGTTGCTGAGTCTCTGCCCGCAGCGGTGGAAGGCGCCGACACCGTGATCACCATGCTGCCCGCGGGCGCGCATGTTCGCGCGGTTTACTTGGGCGATCACAGCGGCGGTGTGGGGCTGCTCAATATGATCGAAAGCGGCACCTTTCTCATCGACTGCTCAACGATTGATCCGGAATCTGCGCGGCTGGTGGCGGCTGAAGCCGAGAAAAAAGGCTTTGAGTTTGTCGATTCTCCGGTTTCCGGTGGCGTGGCGGGCGCGAAGGCGGGCACATTGACCTTTATCGTCGGCGGCACCGATTCGGCGTTTAAAAAGGCGCACGATGTGCTCAAACACATGGGTAAAAACATCTTCCATGCGGGCAATGCCGGTGACGGCCAAATGGCCAAGATCTGCAACAACCTGATGCTCGGCATTCTGATGTCCGGCACGTGTGAAGCGCTCAATCTTGGCATGGATAACGGCCTCGACCCCACAGTGCTGTCGAACATCATGCTGCAAAGTTCAGGGCGCAACTGGGCGCTGGAGCTTTACAACCCGTGCCCGGGCGTGATGGAAAACGCGCCTGCCAGCAACCAGTATCAACCGGGCTTTATGAGCAAACTGATGCAAAAAGACCTCGGGCTGGGCATTGATGCGGCGCTGAAAAGCCAATCCTCGATTCCGATGGGCTCGCTGGCGCGCAATCTGTACGCTTTTCACAACGCAAACGGCAACGAAGAACTCGATTTCTCCAGCCTGTTTGAGTTCTATCGCTCACGGAGCTAAGCCGCTGGCAGGGAGAAAAACATGAATCTTAGAGACAGTGTGATTGTGATTACCGGCGCCGGGCAAGGGCTGGGGCAGATGATGGCGGTGACGCTGGCGCAAGCCGGCGCTGATTTAGCACTGCTGGACATGAACGAGCAGGGGCTGCTCGATACTCAGAAGCAGTGCCACATGCTGAGCGCCAAAGCCATTTATTACGTCATGGATGTGACCAACGAGGCGCAGGTGGTGAAAACCTTCGAAGACATCGTCATCGATTTTGGTCATGTTGATGGACTGATCAACAACGCGGGCATTTTGCGCGATGGTTTGCTGGTGAAAGTCAAAGATGGCCAGATAAGCAAAATGTCCCTTGAGCAGTTTGATACCGTGATGAATGTCAACGTGACCGGCACCTTCCTGTGCGGACGCGAAGCGGCGGTCAAGATGATCGAAACCAAACGCAAAGGCGTGATCATCAACATTTCCAGCGTGGCGCGCGCAGGCAACATCGGCCAGACCAACTATTCCGCATCCAAAGCGGCGGTGGCGACCATGGCCACCAGTTGGGCGCGAGAGTTGGCGCGGTATGGGATTCGCGCGGCGGCCATCGCGCCGGGAATTGTGCACACCGCGATGGCCGATCAAATGAAACCGGAAGCGATTGAACGGCTGAAACAGATGGTGCCCGTCGGTCGCATGGGCGAGCCGGGTGAAATCGCGCACGCGGCGAAATACATTCTGGAAAACGACTACTTCACTGGCCGAGTGCTGGAAATCGACGGCGGGATGCGCATGTAACGCGGCGTGTTCACCGCAATTCACCAAGCCCGCTTTATGCGGGCTTTTTTGTGCCTGCAGTTCGCTATGGTGGTACTCGCTCGGATTATTTCATATCTGCAATTCAGACTTGCCAATACTGTAATTAACATCCTGTTAACGCTTGGCTATTCTCAAAGGGCTAACAACAAGGAAGGTGAATGTGGTCAAGACGTTAACCGCTGCGCAGGCAGCAGAATGGATAGCCGATGGCGATGCCGTCATGCTTGGCGGCTTTATTGGCAGCGTGGTTCCCGAAGCGATTGAACGCGCAATTGGCGAACGCTTTGAGCGCAGTGGCAAGCCGCAGGATCTCACCCTGTTGTTTGCCGCCGGGCAGGGCGATGGTAAAAGCCGCGCGGTGAATCATCTTGCGCAGGAAGGGTTGGTCCGCCGCGTGATTGGCGGCCACTGGGGCTTGGTGCCCAAGCTGCAAGCGCTGGCAGTCAATAACAAGATCGAAGGTTACAACCTGCCACAAGGGGTGATTTCCCATTTGCTACGCGACACCGCAGCCGGAAAAGCGGGCACGCTGAGCAAAGTCGGCCTCGGCACGTTTGTGGACCCGCGTATCGAAGGTGGGCGCATCAACAGCCGCACGCAAACCGATTGGGTCGAAGTGGTCGATTTTCGCGGTGAAGAGTTTCTGTTTTATCGCCGCCTGCCAGTGAACGTGGCGATTTTGCGTGGCACCACCGCCGACCACAACGGCAACATCACCATGGAAGATGAGTGTTTGATCGTCGAAAGTTTAGCCGCCGCGCAGGCGGCGAAGAACCAAGGCGGCAAAGTGATCGTGCAGGTGAAACGCGTGGTGGAAGCGGGCATGCTCGACCCGCACGCGGTCAAAATTCCGGGGATTTTTGTTGATGCGGTGGTGGTGTGTGACACCCCCGCGGATCACATGCAAACCTTCGCCACACAGATGAATCCGGCGTTTGTCGGCCGCCCGGGTGGCGAGGCGGTGAAACCGCCAGCGGTGGATGAGGCGCTGGACGCCAAAACCATTATCGCCCGCCGCGCTGCAATGGAACTGCGCTCTGGCGCGATTCTCAATCTCGGCATCGGCGCACCGGAGTACGTCGCGGCGGTGGCGCGCGAAGCGGGTATTTTGGATCAATTCACACTGACGGTCGAACCGGGCGCGGTCGGCGGCGAGCCGGCAGCAGGGCTTGATTTTGGCGCGTCGCGCTATCCGCAGGCGATCATCAGCCAGGATCAGATGTTCGACTTCTACGATGGCGGCGGCATCGATCAAGCGTTTCTGGGCTTAGCGCAGTGCGACCGACTCGGCGATATCAACGTGTCGCGCTTTGGCTCGCGCATCGCAGGGTGCGGCGGTTTCATCAATATCACCCAGAATGCCAAGGAAGTATTTTTCTGCGGCACCTTTACCGCGCAAGGGCTGCAAACCGAAGTGGTGAACGGCGAACTGCGCATCGTGGCAGAAGGCCAGCAAGTCAAATTCCTTCCCGCTGTTGAGCAGATCACATTCAGCGCAGCGCAGGCGCGTAAAATGAACAAACCCGTATTGTATATCACCGAGCGCGCGGTCTTCACCCTGACCGAACGTGGCTTAACGCTGACGGAAATTGCACCGGGAATGGATCTCAAGCGCGATGTGCTCGCGCAGATGGGCTTTGAACCTTTCATCAGCCCAGGGCTGAAACTGATGGATGAGCAGATTTTTAAGCCTCAATTTACACTAAGGATTGATCATGAATAATCAGCAAAAAGTGGCGGTCGTCACCGGCGCCGCGCGCGGGATTGGTCGCGCGATCAGTGAGCAGTTACTTGAAGATGGCTTCAAGGTTGTCGGGCTCGACATTTCACCGGTTGAGTGGGCCAGCCATGAACAGACCCGCAACGAACGGGTCAGCAGTTCTCAGGTGAACTTGTGTGATGCCCAAGCCGTGGCGCAAACCGTCGCCTGTATCGCCGAGCAGCATCAACGAGTGGATGTGTTGGTGAACAACGCTGGCATCACTCGGGATGCAATGCTGACCGACATGCTCGAAAGTGATTGGAACAGCGTACTGGATGTGAATCTCAAGGCCGTTTTCCTGTTAACTCAGAAGATCGCACCGCTGATGCTGGCGCAGGGCTGTGGCAGCATTGTGAATATCTCATCCATCGTCGGCACCGACGGCAACATCGGCCAAAGCAACTATGGCGCCAGTAAAGGCGGCGTGATTGCGATGAGCAAAGGCTGGGCTAAAGAACTGGCCCGCAAAGGCGCGCAAATCCGCGTTAACTGTGTCGCGCCGGGCTTTATCGAAACCGACATGACCAAAGACCTGCCCGAAAAAGTGATTGGTTACATGACCTCAAAAACACCGCTCGGGCGTATGGGCTCCGTGCAAGATATTGCCGACGGTGTGTCCTTCCTCGCCTCAGATAAAAGCCGTTTTATCACCGGACAGGTACTGAAAATCGATGGTGGGTTGGTGTTGTAGCAATCTGTAAGCATTCGCAAGTGGATACAAAAAGCGGCGTCCTATGTGAGCGCCGTTTTTTTTGAACGTGGTGAAAATCAACTAGCGTGTTAATCGATTTTTAGTGTCTTCACTCATAGCATATCTGATATAAAACTGATAAGTTATTTTAATACAATGAGTTAACGATGCGCATTTTTACTGGCACTTAACGAGATAAGTGCTCATGCGCACTAATAAAATGTTATGACGTATGGTATGTATCGTTATTAAATTTATAACATTTACAAATGAAATATTTTTATGAATTTTGGAGTGCGGTGATCTTTTATGGAATTATTTATAAATAATGTGATGGATATTTGGTGGTGGTTTCAGCTGATTCCATCAGCAATCGTGGCAATAGTTATTGCTGCAATACTAAAAAAAGCCCCATTAATTCTTAAGTCTATATTTAGGTGGTTAACGATTCGCGATCTCAAAAGGCTCAGACGAAAGCGATTCAATTACAGTGCTGTTACATATGAAATTATAAAGTCTCATACGCTGATGCTTTTATTTTCAATGTTATGCATCGCTTATTTTTATGCTTATAGTCAAACGCCCAAGTCTAGTGCAAATGGACTCATTCTCGCTATTAAAACGAGCCCTTTGTACATAGTTGAAGTTATGTATCTCATTCAGCGTGAGCACACAAAAAGTTTAGTGAAATCGGTAGGAAAAATACGTATAACAAGACGTTAAAGAGGGATTCGTGCAGCGTGGATTTTTTATGTAGTGATTTTTGTGATGAAAGTGGCCTGCGTACAGTTGGTTTGTGCGGCACTTACTCCTTAACGCGGAGTTATGCTGCTTATAAGCTTATGGGAATTTGATAAATGGAATGGCTTATTGCTGTAGTTAGCGCACTAATTGGTGCTGTAGTAGGTGCGCTCGTTAGCTACCTATTTACCGATAAGAACAATAAACAAAGAACAAAAAGATTAGAATCAGCTTTCTACAACGAATTTGAGTATCTATCAGACTCGCTCGAAAATTGGTTCCCTACATTAATAGTTGAATATATAGAGCCATTAAGGGATCAATATTCAGGCTTGCCATTTTTGGATCTTTCATTAATTGATGCACTTATCATCGAACTGGCAAGCACTGACAAGGTCATAACTCCAGCACAAAGAAAACTTATAGTTCGCCTACGTCCGGTAATCACAAGCCTTGTTGAAAATAACGAAAAACGCGGAAAATATGTAAATTCTTGGATGTTGAATAATCACACGATGGATAATTTTGAAGAACGAGACTGCTCGAAAAAGATAAGTTATTACACAGGACTTCTTCTAGTTGATGTAACTCAGGTGATCTTCCATCTTAAAAAACTAAGTGCCGAAAAAGAGCATTTCACCTTTTCGAAAGGTGCAACTAGGGAGGATTTGGCTAAATCATGTTGCTCCTCTAGAGGCATTCCCTATGATGAAACGTTGTGGAAGCCTATGTTTTTTAGACTGGGACTTAAGTAGAAATCAGCATAACAAACGAATACGGCGTCAATAGTTAAGTTTCACCCCCCCACATAGTGCTGCCTCTTAGCATTAAATATAAGATCACAACCATCTTTCTAATACAGGGAATGGTGGCATTTTTTTGGAGTTTTGTGTTTAAGATGGTAAACGGCGGATTTTGTATTGCGTTGCTGGCTATTTAAGCGGTTGTTATGTAATTGGAGGTAAAATTGAAATTAGATGAAGCTAAAAATGGCTATTTGTCTAGGAGTCTAGATATTCTAAATGCGACAGAGTCTTTATCTAAAGATAAGTATGGGATATTTGAGATCTTTACAAACAATAAACTCAATGATGCTAAAAAACAGCTGTCTCTTTACTACTCATGGCTAAGGGAGTTCGATGCGGCTTATAGTGGTGAATTTATGTTTCATGGAACAATTCCCGATATCACCATGTTGAATGGGAACCTAAGTATCGTTGAGCGCAGCAGAAGCATGTTTGTATCTAGTCTTAATAGTTACGAAAAGGCTTTAGCAAACATCGAAAGTAGCACCAATTTTAAGTTAACAACATCAATTGCATTGTTAGCTCTTTTAGTCGCGGTCTTAGGGTTAGCAATTACCTAACCTAGGATCAGAACCGTAATCGTTAGATTTCAGTCTACAAAAAAGCCGTCAGAAGACGGCTTTTGATGTCATTGTCGAGGGCTTAAGCACAGCACTTTTTGTACTTTTTGCCACTGCCGCAAATGCATGGTTCATTGCGGTTTGGTGTTTTGTCAAAGGTAATGGTTTTAGGCTTGTTTAATACCGTATCAAGTTCAACCGTGTTCTCTGGTTGGTTGGCGTCGACGACAATATGAACGACCAGAGCGTGCTCAGAAAGCAATGCTTCGATCTCGGCTTTACGAGCTTCGGTTGGCACAACAACGTTGATTGGAGCTTCTTCCGTGCCGGCTTTCACATCACGTTTGACGTTGTAGCCTGAAATGACGTGGTTTTGCCTCGCATCGATTCGACCTTTGAAAAATAGTTTGGACATTTGAAACTCACTGATGATGGGTGTGGTGTAATTGGGCGGCGATTATACGGAACTATGGCAATTGATAAAGCAGTTCCTACGATGGGCATCGGATTCCTGCATCACAACATGTCAAAAGGGACTGTCAACGCGTGGCGTTTCCAGTCCCTCATCTGTTTTGGTGAATGAATGCCGTGTTAATACACTGCCTGCCTTTTATCCATACGCCACGCTGGGTACCCACAAGACGAGCTGTGGCCAGATCACCAAGCACACCAGTGCCAGCAACTGAATCACGATAAACGGGACGACGCCGCGATAAATCTCTTTGAGCGTAATGCCTTCCGGGCAGACGCCTTTGAGGTAGAACAGCGCAAAGCCGACAGGTGGGGTGAGGAAGCTGGTTTGCAGCGCCATCGCCACCAACATCACAAACCATACCAGGCTCGGGTTATCCACCACGCCATGACCATCCAATTCAAACCCTAGGCTGGCGACTACGGGCGCGAGCAGCGGCAGGGCGATCAGCGTGATTTCAATCCAGTCGAGGAAGAAGCCGAGGAAGAACACGATCATCAGAATAAACGCGATCACTCCGTAGGGGCCGAACGGCAATCCGGTGAGGAAGGATTCGATCAGCTCGTCACCGCCGAGTTCGCGCAGCACCAAGGCAAAGCACGACGCGCCAAGGAAAATCATAAAGATGTAGGCGGTGGTGCCATACGAGGTCAGCACGACTTCTTTGAGCACCTTGAGGTTGAGTTTGCGGTTGTACGCGGCCAGCAACGTCGCGCCCAAAGCACCAATGCCGGAGGCTTCGGTTGGCGTGGCAATGCCGGCGAAGATGGAGCCTAACACCACCACAATCAGAATCACGGTTGGCGTGATGTCTTTAAACACCTGCAAGATCAGGCGCCAGTCGACGGGTTGCACGTCTTCCGGAATTGGCGCGCGGGCTGGTGAAAGCTTACCGACCACCAGAATGTAGGTGATGTAGAGCGCGCCAAGCAGCAGCCCCGGCAGGAGTGCGCCCATAAACAGGTCGCCGACCGAAAGCCCCAGCTGATCAGCCATAATAACCAGCATGATGGATGGCGGCAGCAGAATGCCGAGCGTTCCGGCGGACGCGACTGTGCCAAGCGCGAGTGGCATGTGATAGCCTTGACGCATCATGGTCGGCAGCGACATGACGGTCAGCAGCACGACAGATGCGCCGATAATGCCCGTCGAGGCCGCGAGAATAATCCCGATCGCCATCACCGTCACCGCAAGGCCGCCGTGTACCTTACCGAACAGTTGCTGCATGGAGGCCATCAGCTTTTCGGCGATACCGGATTTATCGAGCATATTGCCCATAAAGATAAACATCGGCAGCGCAACCAGAATCCAGTTATCCATGATTTTGTAGATGCGGTTCACCACCAGACCAATGCTGGTGTAATCGAGCCCGGTAAAGGTGTCGAGATACAAATCCGCGTAGTAGCCAATCGCCCCGAACACAATGCCAATACCGCCGAGCACGTACGCCACCGGAATGCCAGTAAACAGCAGCAGGATGAAGGAGCCAAACATGGCAATCACAATCCATTCATTCGGTTCCATGCGGCGCTCCTTTAATCAGGGTATCGACGTTTCTCAGCACGCCCGCCAGCATTGCCATCAGCAGCAGAGAGAAACTGAGGGGAATCACGCTTTTGATCAGCCAGCGATAAGGCAGGCCAGAGGGTGACGAGGAGCTTTCATTCATTCGCCACGACTCATAAGCGAAATCGTACGAGTGCAGGACCACCACCACCACAAACGGCATCGCCAGAAACAGGGTGCCGAGAATGTCGATGATGGCTTTTTTTCGGGTGCTGAACTTGTGGTAGAACAGGTCGACCCGAACATGCAGATTGGTGATTTGCGCATACGCCGTCCCAAACATCACGGCGGTTGCGTAAAGATGCCACTGTAACTCTTCCAGCGTGACCTGACCGTTGGAGAAGACTTTGCGCAACACTACCTGAAGGATGATGATGCCAACCAACAGCAGGTTGGCCCAGGCAAAGACTTTGCTCACGGACGAAACGCCACGTTCAATATGCAGGTAGAGAGGCACAGCAGGCGTAGATGCGAGAACCTTGCTCATTCGTGCTTCCTTAGAAAAAGGGCCGGCCCGAGAGCCGGCGAGAGTGATTATTGCGTGTGTGATTTACGTGGCAGGAAGGCGTTCTCTTCCCACAGCGCGTAATCGTGGCGGAACTTGCTCAGGTCGTCCCACACTTTGGCAAAGAACGGGTCGGCTTTTTTCTTCTCGTCGACCACTTCCATCCAGGTGGTTTCAAACAGGTTGAGCATGGTGTCGTTCCAGTAGCGGATTTCGACGCCATTTTGCTGCGCTTTTTGCATCGCAGAGTATTGAATCGCTTCGCCTTCCGCGATTGAGTAGGTCATGGTCGCCATACAGGTGGTTTCCACGGCGCTCTGCTGCGCTTTGTCCATCTTCTTCCAGGTGTCTTTGTTGATCAGCAATTCAAACACCGTTGACTGTTGGTGCCAGCCCGGGAAGTAGTTGTATTTCACGATTTTGTAGAAACCGAGGCGTTCGTCGATGGCTGGCTGAGAGAATTCAGACGCATCAATCGCGCCTTTTTCCAGTGCGCCGAAAATCTCGCCGCCCGGCATCTGCACCGTACCCACACCCAGTTTTTCCATCACCGACGCGCCAAGGCCAAAGAAGCGCATGTTGAGGCCTTTCAGATCCTCAGGTTTTTCAATCGGCTTTTTAAACCAGCCGGACGTTTCCGGAGAGATGATGGCACACGGCAACACTTTGACGTTGTAACCGCCTTGGTCGTACATCTCTTGGTAGAGTTTCAGGCCGTTACCGAAGTAGAGCCACGCCATGTATTCACCGGCTTCCGGGCCAAAGGGGACTGAAGAAAAGAGGGCGGCGGCCGGAAGGGTGCCTTGCCAGTAACCAGCGGTGGCGTAACCGGAGTTTACTTTACCGGTAGAAACGGCATCGAGAATTTCCGCCGGATTCACCAGTTTGCCGGGTTCATAAATTTTCATTTTGATGGTGCCACCGGAGGTGTCGGTGATGTGGTCGGCGTACCATTGAATCGGGGTGCCGAGCGCAGGCAGATGCGTGCCGAACGCGACCGGGGTTTTGAGTAGAATCTTTTCCGCCGCCTGAACATTAAACGTGAGTGCTGTCGCCGCAATCGAAAGGCTGGTGGCAAGTGCAACTTTAGTGAAAGCCATTGCTAACTCCTGTGGGGTAAGTTCCTTGTTTTGAGTGTAAAAATGTGAACATCCCAAGCTCATTGATGTTAATGGGATGTTACATTTAGTCTCAAGTGTAGAGGGCGAAACGCATCGCCTCTATTGGGAAAACTGCGCAAATTTTGTCAGTAATATGTGCAGAAAATGGCGAGTTTTGTCCGTAAAACTACGTACACAGCCAAGGATGAGGCCAGAGTTTTCATGGGATTGATCAGTAACCGTAAGCTGACGGTGAATATCTTGCTGCTGTCGATTGTGCCGCTGATTGTGGTGGTCGGCATTGTGGCCAGCATTCTGTTCAGTCAGGCCAGAACGCTGGTGGAAGATCAGGTGCAGCTCACGCGCAACAACGTGCTGGCGGCGAAACGTCAGGAGTTGCAACAGTACGTCGAACTGGCGCTGAAAAGCATCGAACCCTACTACCGCGATGCGCAGCTGGAAGAGGCCGAGGCCAAGCGTTTGGTGTCGGAAAAGCTCAGTCAGCTCACCTATGGCCGCGACGGGTATTTCTTCGTCTACACCTGGGGCGGCGAAGCGCTGGTGCTGCCGTATCAGCCGGAACGTGTCGGGCGCAATTGGTGGGATGTGGAAGACTTTCACGGCAAAAAACTGCTGCAGGAGCTGATTGAAGTGTCCAAACAGGGCGGTGGGTTTGTCGAGTATTACTGGCACAAGCCGTCGACGCAGGAGCCGCTGCCTAAACTGAGTTACGCCATCGCGCTGGAAAAATGGGGCTGGATGCTCGGCACCGGCGTCTATCTGGATGATATCGAGCGTCAGATTCAGCACATGCAAAGCGGCTTTGACCAGAACATCGGCAAAAGCAGCAGCGCTTTGTTTGGCGTGGTGTTTATTGCGGTATCGGTGATTGCCGGGCTGGGCGCATCGCTCAACCTGAATGTGCGCCGTATGGCGAACGAGCAACTGAGCCAGCTTAACCAGCAGATCATCAATTCGCAGGAAAATGAGCGCCAGCGCGTGTCGCGAGAGCTGCACGATGGCGTGAACCAGTTGTTGGTGGCCGCCAAATACCGGATTGATAACGTGCAGCGCGAGCAGGATGAGCAGCGTAAGCAAACCGAGCTGGAAGCGAGCAAAGAGGTGATGGAGCACGCGATTGTCGAGCTGCGGCGTATCTCGCGTGATTTGCGCCCGCCGCAGCTGGACGATTTAGGGCTGGTGGCGGGTATTGAAGCGTATCTCAATGATCTGCGCCGCCGCACCGATTTGGAACTGGTGTTTGAACACGATATCGACGGCGTCGAGATGGTGGCCGAAGTGGAAACCACCTTGTATCGCGTGGTGCAGGAGTCGCTGCATAACGTGGAAAAACATGCCGACGCCAGTGGCGTGGATGTGGTGATGCAGCGCGAAGGACGGCTGCTGATCCTCACCATCAGCGACGATGGCAAAGGCATCACCAAAGAGCGATTGAAACAGAAAACAGCGCCGCAGGATCACATGGGGCTGCAAAATATGAAGGAACGGGTACAGGCCATTGGAGGCCAGTTTTCGGTGTCGAGTGAGGTGGGCGAAGGCACTGAAATTCGCGTCAGTTTGGACATGGAGTTTGTATGATAAAGCTAGTATTGGCCGATGATCACCGCTTAATGCAGGATGGTCTGAAATCGCGTCTGGAACGGGAAGATAACCTCAGCATTCTGGCTTGTGTCGGTACGGGAGACGACGCATTGGATATGACGCGCAAGCTCAAGCCGGATGTGCTGCTGCTCGACATCAACATGCCGCGCATGAACGGTTTGGAGGTTTTGGAGCGCATTCAGCAGTCGAATCTCAGTACCTCGGTGATCATGCTGTCGATGCACGACAGCAAAGACTACGTGATTCGCGCCGTGAAAGCGGGTGCGAAAGGGTATGTGCTCAAAGACGTCAGTTCGGATGAACTGGTGCTCGCGATTAATCAGGTCGCGCAAGGGCGCTCGTACCTCTGCCCGCAGGCGTCGGATAAGCTGCTGGAGCAGTTCAACGAAAAGCCCGCCGAGCGTGATGAAACGCTGTCGAAACGTGAATCGGATGTGCTGAAAGCCATTGTCAGCGGTTGTGGCAACAAAGACATCGCCGATACGCTGCACATCAGCGTGCGCACGGTGGAAACGCATCGTTTGCGCATCAAAAAGAAACTCGGCGCGTCATCGACCGCCGCGCTGGTGAAACTGGCGCTGGAAAAAGGCTTGGTGAACTGATGGCGGGGCCACTGCTTTCAAGTCGCCAGCCGATTCTGGATAAGATCCTGTTCTTTTGCGTGGTGATGCAAACCGGATCGTTCAAAGAGGCCTCGCAGCGACAGGGCATTTCGGCTGCAGCAGGCAGCCGCTGGGTCAAAGAGTTGGAAGAGACGTTGTCGGTTGAACTCATCAAACGCAGCACGCGCCAACTGGCCGCGACCCAAGCGGGGCAACTGTTGTACGAACGCTTTGCGCCGATGATTGGCGATATCGATACGCTGTGCGAAGAGGTGCAAAACCTCAGCGAGCAGCAGCAGGGCGAAATCCGCCTCTCGTCGACGCCGCTGTTTGCCCGCCAGTATCTGACCAAAATCGTGGCTGAATACATGGCGCAGCATCCTAAAGTACATTTCAAAATCTTTATTGAAGCGGGGGAGTTTGACCCGCTTACCATCGATTTTGCCTTTCGCGCCATCGCCACGTATGACGGTGAACCGGTGGAAGATTCGTTGCTGATCCGCAAACGCCTGCTCAGTGAACCGCTGTATTTGTGCGCCTCGGAACGCTATCTGGCCGAAGCGGGCACACCGACCACGCCGCAGGAACTGAAAGAGCATCGCTGCTTGTATGCACGCACTTTATTGGGCGGCAATCGCTGGTGTTTTGAGCGCGACGAGCAGCCGGAAATTGTCACCATTCGTGATGCGCTGGAGTGCGACAACAGCGAAATGCTGCTCAATCTTGCTCAGCAAAGTGCGGGCATTGCTTATCTGCCGCATTCGCTGGTGGAGCCGTGTTTACGCAGCGGCGAATTGCGTCATGTGATGCCGCAATATCGCTGCGCGAGCTTTGACATCTTTCTTTACTATCGGCCTCGGCATCCGATGCCAGAGCGTTGCGCCAGCTTTAAACGTTACCTGCTTGAGCGAGTGGAAACGCTGCAAAAACAAGGGCCAGCGCATGACGCTGACCCGGAGAGTGCTGTGCATGCCACGCCTTAACGCGCGGATGTGTGCGTAGTGGTGTGGAAGTGAGAGTGAACTTACTGCGCCTGACAGCAGACGCGGGCAAATTGCAGCAGGACCTGTTTGGCTTGCTCTGTTTCGGTGACCTGAGCGCTTTTCGCTGGGTAGTCGTCTTCAAATTCGTGTTTCAGACCATCAAGCGACATCTGCATGATCTCGGGTGTGAATTCCGGATGGAACTGCACGCCCCAACACGCACTGCCGACACGGTACGCATGATGCGGTTCAAAATCGCTGCGCGCGAGATGAACGGCGCTCTCTGGCAGCGTCAGCACCGATTGGTAATGAACCGCTTGCGCGCCAAATTGCTCAGGCAAATGCGCGAAAATCGCATCGTCATTCGCCGCAGGTTCTTTGGCGATCTGCACTGTGCCGATTTCCAAGCCTTGCGGGTGATAACCGACAACGCCACCGAGCGCTTGCGCAATCAACTGATGGCCAAAGCAGATACCCAGCAGGGGAATTTGGCGCTCAACCAACTGAACAATTTCGTCGGATAACCGCAGCATCCACGGCTTTTTCTCGGAAGCCATCGCCAGCGAACCCATGATGATGACACCCGCTAAGGTGTCGAAATTTGGCAGTGCGTGCTGCACGCCGTCATGGAATTCGATGTGAATGTCGTGCTGCTCGACGCCCTGCGAGCGAATTGCGCGCAGCGCCCACTCTTCAAAATCCCCGAACTTTTCCAACTGAGCTTGCGGCGCCTGACCGACATTGACGATGAGTAGTGTTTTCATACGCTTCCTTACGACTGAATATGCTGACAACTGATGAGTATTCATTGGCCGTTCTGACCGCGGCCGAATCTTTTCAACTGAGTCCTAATCTAGAGAAATCCCCTAAGTACTGCAATGGCTATTTCTTCTCAGCCACTTTCATCAAACGGGTCGAATTGTGTGTGTTGGCTCGCGTTCTCTACTGCGCAAAAAATTGAGTTGCATAAAATTTTTGCGAGAGTAGTATGGCGGTTTAGATGGCTAAACGTCTATTGGCGTGAAACTCGCACAGAATATGGAGAACAAAATGAAAGGATTGAAGAAAGTTGGTCAGTGGGCGTTGGTGGCAACCCTGTTTGCTGGTTTAACCGCATGTGGTCAGAACGATCAGGCGGAGATCAAAGTGGGTGCCACAGTTGGCCCGCACGCACAAGTGGTGGAAGCTGTCGCAAAAGAAGCAGCGAAACAGGGCCTGAATGTGAAAGTGGTGGAGTTTTCCGACTACATTACGCCAAACGCGGCACTGGAAGATGGCAGCATCGACATCAACAGCTACCAGCATCAACCTTTCCTGGATAACTACAACAGCAGCCACAACTCGCACTTGGTTTCGATTGGTGAATCGATTCTGATGCGTATGGGTGTGTACTCGAACAAATATCACACGATTGAAGATCTGCCAGACGGCGCGCGCATCGCGATTCCAAACGATCCAACCAACGGCGGCCGCGGCCTGCTGCTGTTTGCTGATGCGAACCTGATCAAACTGCGCGACGGCGTAGGCTTTAAAGCGTCACTGAATGACATCGTTGATAACCCAAAACAGTTCCAGTTTATCGAAGTGGATGCGGCGCAACTGCCACGCACACTGGATGACGTAGACGCCGCAGCAATCACCATGAACTATGTGATGTCTGCCGGTCTGGATCCGAAAAAGCAGGGCATTTACTTAGAGTCGAAACAGGCACCGCTGGCGGTCATGGTGATTGCAACGCGTGAAAAAGACAAAGACAACGAAGCGTACAAGAAATTTGTGCAAATCTATCAATCGCAGCCAATTCGTGACTTCATGCAAGATACGTTCAAAGGCACGATTGAACCTGCTTTCTAAGCATTTTCTCTTCAGTTCGACGCTTTTAAGCTAAGTTACTGAATACAAAAAGCCATCGAAGTTCCCGTCGGTGGCTTTTTTCTTTTGTTGATTGGGGCAAGATCTCAGATGCGCCGACTGTCTCATTGATGAACTTGAGTCATGAGTAGAGAGTGCTAGAGTTAGTGATAGTTCTGCTCAAAATGTGAGCGGAATATTTGTGTCACCCATTAACTCAACGAGGTTTCTATGCTAGGCGAAAATCACTCTTTAGCGAATGAATATCCAGAACATCTGGATACCATCAGTCAGCTAACCGCGAGCGATGAGGCATTTGCAGCAAATGCGTCGAACTACAATTCACTAGACAGAGAAATTCGAAAACTGGAGCTCAGAGGCGCGCCGATTGACGACCACTCCATGAATTCGATGAAACTCAACCGAGCAGAGCTGAAAGACTGGCTACACAGCAAAATCATGAACATGTGATTTGCCACTCTTACCGGTGACCAAACACCGGCTCAGCCAAGGCAGCCAATCACCCTTGAGGTGTTGCGCTCAGCCTGACGAGAAACCACCCGGCCGGGTGGTTTTTTCATGCGCCTAATTTTGCTTCGTCACGCACTTTCGATTGTTTCAATTATTACTCACTCATACCAGTCAAAAGCGGCCGCTGACGCAGGTACAGCTTGGGCGTGACGCCGAATCGCTGGCGAAACAGCTGAATGTAGCTGCTGGAGTTGTCGTAACCCGATGCCAGCGCCACTTCGGTGATGCTCTTGCCCGCTTCGAGCAAGCTCAATGAGTGGAGCAGGCGGCTTTGTTGGCGCCAATGCACAAATGTCATGCCCGTTTGTTGGCGAAACAGGCGATGCAGCGTTCGGCTGCTGAGGCCAAAGCGCTCAGCCAGTGCTTCTTGGCTCAGGCGATTCTCCGGTTCGGCAATCAAATAGTTGGCGAGCTTGCGCGCTCGTTTATCTTCCGGCAGTGGCAATTGCAACGGGGTGGCGGGTGCGTGCGAGATTTCACTGCCGAGCAGCGCCAGCCACGCCTGCTCACGAGTGTCTGAAGCGTTACATTCGGCGCCGGACAGCCGTTTGAGCAGCGCCGTGATGAGATCGTCGCAACGAATCAGTTTGGGGTCTGGCATGGCATCAAACATTGTTGCGTCTTGCACATACAGCAGTTCGCCTTCCACATCGGTAATCACCTCGGTTCGGTGCCGGCAATCGGCGGGTATCCAGGCTAAACAGCCGGAGGCCACCGTCCAGCGCTGCTGCTCGGCTTCGACCATCAAAATTCCTTGGTTCACCCAAAACAGCTGACCTTCCTGATGAGAGTGCCATTCAGTGATCGCGCTTTGGGGATGCTTGAGTGAGGCTCGGCGAATCACGCTCATTTGGCGGAAATCCTTTATCGTTTGTCTGAATGTCCGAATTCTGCCATGTAAAGCGGCTGTAGCATAGAGAACAACATGGCGCAGTGAAGACGATAAGCGCCCATGTTGCGGATTCAATTGATGAACTGAGGAGAACAATATGGAACTGAAACGCTTAACTCATGCCGCGCTGCTGGCGGTCATTGAAGCTGAGCATGTCGATGAGCGCGAGGTGGAACGTTATTTCGCGTCCAGCTATCAACAAGTGGCCGATGGCGCTGTGCTGAACCTGAGCGAGTTTAAGCAGCACCTGCTGACCTTAAAACAACTGACGCGGTCGATGACCGTGACTGTCGTGGCGATGGCGCAGCAGGACGAACATGTGTTCAGTCGCCATCAGGTTAGCGTCGAGAAACGCAATGGAGAACGCAGTATGGTGGAGGTGATCGCCCATTTTCAGTGGCGAGAGGGCAAAATTGTGCGTTGCGATGAACTTTCACGCGTGATTGACGGTGACCAGAGCGACAGAGCACTGGCGTCTGTGCGGTAATTCGGTGAACGGGTTTTTTGTGCGACTGGGTTGAACTCAGTTGAGTGAGGTTGATGAAAAATTGAGCGCCGTGTAAAGCGCTCAAATCCCCGATTTTAGATAACTAAACTTATCAAAAAATAACCAATATGATAAATATTCTTTTTAAATCAATGAAATAACAAAATCGTCACAAAAATGTCATCGGGAGTTTTTAGCGTGTCCCCTGTAGCGCGCTGTCGATTTACTGAACAAGGAAGTCGGTTCAGCGATTCTCAAAGAAAATATCGGGGTTCACGATGAAAATGATGAAATCTACGCTTTTGGTGTCACTAGCACTGTGTGCTTCTGGCTCAGCATTCGCTGCCACCACATTGAATGGTGCGGGCGCGACGTTCCCATATCCGGTTTACGCCAAATGGGCGGAAGCGTACCAAAAAGAGACAGGTGTGCAAATCAACTATCAGGCGATCGGTTCTGGCGGTGGTATTCGTCAGATTGAAGCGAACACGGTTGATTTCGGCGGTACAGATGCACCACTGGATGTGACGGAACTGAACAAGGAAGACATGATTCAGTTTCCAATGGTGATGGGTGGTATCGTACCCGTGGTGAACATTCCTGGTGTCAAAGCGGGCGAACTGAAACTGACGGGCTCTGTGCTGGCGGATATCTATCTGGGCAAAATCAAAAACTGGAACGATGCGGCGATTGCTAAGCTCAATCCGAACGAAAAGCTGCCTAAACTACCCATCTACGTGGTTCACCGCTCTGACGGTTCAGGCACGACGTTCAACTTTACCGATTATCTGTCGCGCGTGAGCAGTGACTGGCAATCAAAAATTGGTGTGGGTAAAGACATCAACTGGCCAAGCGCGGCGACCGATATCGGCGGCAAAGGGAACGCGGGTGTTGCGAACTACGTGACACGCACCAAAGGCTCTATCGGTTATGTGGAATACGCTTACGCCACGCAAAATCATTTGGCTTACACCCAGCTGCAAAACAAAGCCGGCAAGTTTGTTAACCCAACAGCGGCGAGCTTCCAGGCCGCAGCGGCGAATGCCGACTGGGAACACGCGCCGGGCTTTAAACTGATCCTCAACGATCAGCCGGGCGCGGCAACGTGGCCAATGACCTCCGCGACATTCATTCTGATGCACAAAGATCAGAAAGACATGGCAAAAGCGCAGGAAATGCTGAAGTACTTCACCTGGAGTTACCAGCACCCAGAAATGGCACAAAACCTCGACTACGTGGCGATGCCGGAATCGGTCGTGAAACTGGTGAACAAGACCTGGAAACAGAATCTGGTTTCCGATGGTCAAGCCGTGATCCGTTAAGCCTAGGATGCCCCGGTGTATGCCGGGGCACAGTCAGAGTGTTATGAATAAAGCGATTTCTCGATATCAGCCAGATAAGATTTTCTCCGCTGTCAGCTTCCTCAGCGCGCTGATGGTGTTTGCCGTTCTGCTCGGCCTCATCCTCTCTCTGCTTTCTGGCAGCCAGTCGGCGTTGACGACGTTTGGTTTGTCGTTTGTCTATCGTGACGTCTGGGATCCGATTAATGGCGAGTTTGGCGCGGCTGCCGCCATTTACGGCACCTTGGTCAGCGCGTTCATTGCTTGTTTGATCGCGGTGCCGCTGTCGCTCGGCATTGCGGTGTTTCTGTCAGAACTCGCACCACGCTGGGTCAGCGCGCCCGTCGGTAAAGCGATTGAGCTGCTGGCTGCCATTCCCAGTATTATTTTCGGTATGTGGGGTTTGTTTGTGTTCTGCCCGTGGTTTTCCGACAGTTTTCAAATGTGGGCCGGAGAACATCTCGCGGAATGGCCACTGATCGGTCCGCTGTTCAATGGTCCGCCGATCGGAATTGGCTTGCTCAGTGCCGGCATCATCCTCGCGTTTATGATTCTGCCGATCATTACGTCACTCACGCGCGATGCGCTGGCGTCGATTCCCAATATTTTGCGTGAAACGGCCTACGGTATTGGCGCGAATCCGTTTGAAGTGATCACCAAAGTGCTTTTACCAAGCGTGCGCCGCGCGGTATTAAGCGCCTGTATTCTCGGGCTTGGCCGCGCGTTGGGTGAAACTATGGCGGTGACGTTTGTGATTGGCGGAGCGAACCGCATTCAGGCGTCGCTGTTTATGCCGGCCACCTCGATTGCCTCGACTATCGCCCAGCAGTTTAACGAAGCGACGCAGCCGATTCACATCGCCTCACTACTGGGCCTTGGCGTGCTGCTGTTTGCCATTACGTTGGTGGTGATGCTGGTCGCGAACAAATTGGTGGGAGTGAAAAAATGAACACCAGACGCATCAAAAATCGCCTGTTTCAACTTTTCTGTTACGGCTCGGCTGCCATGGGGTTGCTGGTTCTGGCGAGTATTCTCTACACCCTGATTTCACGGGGCTTGTCCGGCATCAATCTGGCGCTGTTTACTGAGATTACGCCAGGGCCGGGCAGTGCGGGTGGGTTGAAAAACGCCTTTATCGGCAGCCTGGAAATGACCTTTCTGTCGATCTTCATCGCCACACCGATTGCGCTGTTGGCAGGTACTTGGCTGGCGGAGCAGGAAGCCGACAGCAAGTGGGCACAGGCTATTCGTTTTCTGAACAACATCCTGATGAGCGCGCCGTCGATACTGGTCGGCCTGTTTGTTTACGCGCTGATCGTCGTGCCAAGCGGCGGCTATTCGGGCTGGGCGGGGTGTATTGCGCTCGCCGTTCTGGCGCTGCCAACCATTATTGCCGGCACAGAAGAGATGCTTCGCCTGGTGCCAAGCACACTCAAAGAAGCGGGCCGTGGTCTCGGCGCGGCCAACTGGGTGGTGGTGTTTAAACTCTGCTACCGTTCAGCGGCTTCTGGCCTTATCACCGCGATTCTGTTGTCGTTTGCCCGCATTGCAGGGGAAACCGCGCCGCTGCTGTTTACCGCGCTCAACAGCAATTTTATGTCGACCGATTTCTCCGGTCCGGTCGCGAATCTGCCCGTCACCATCTATCAATTTGCGATGAGTCCTTACGAGAGCTGGCAACAGCTGGCATGGTCGGGCGCGCTGATGGTCACGCTGTTCATTCTGCTGGTGAACATCAGTGCGACCTATTTGCCTAAGCTTTTCAAAAGGTGAGAACCATTTAAAGGTGAGAACCATGAATAACAACATAGCAACCACGATTTTGTCTCCCGCCACCACTGACGTAGAGACCTCGGTGCAAACACAAACCGCCACGGCAAGCGAGGTGGTGCTGGATATTCGCGATCTGAATTTCTACTACGACCGCAAAGGGGAGCGCGCGTTAAAATCCGTGTCGCTGCCGATTTATCAACATCAGGTCACGGCGCTGATTGGCCCGTCGGGCTGTGGTAAATCCACCTTGTTGCGCTGCCTTAACCGAATTTACGCGCTGTATGGCCATCAACATGCCGAAGGCATGATTGGCTATGAAGGCGCTAATCTGCTCGATTACGCAGACCTCAACGAACTGCGATCCAAAATCGGCATGATATTCCAAAAGCCGACGCCGTTTCCGATGTCGATTGCCGAAAACATTGCCTTTGGTTTGCGTTTGCAAGGCCACAGCAAGGCAGAGATTGACCAGAAAATTGAGCAAGCGCTCAAAGCGGCGCACTTGTGGCAGGAAGTGAAAGACAAGCTCAATGCCGATGCGCACAGCCTGTCTGGCGGTCAGCAGCAGCGTTTGTGTATCGCTCGCACTATCGCGCTGGAGCCGGACATCATTTTGATGGACGAGCCCACTTCCGCGCTCGATCCAATTGCCACATCGGCGATTGAAGAGCTGATTGGCGAGCTGAAAGAGAACTTCACCATCGTGATTGTCACGCACAACATGCAGCAAGCGATGCGCATTTCCAATCACACGGCATTTATGTATCTCGGTGAGCTGGTGGAATTTGGCCCGACGCGTCAAATGTTTCACCAACCCAAACAAGAGCGTACCCGCCGTTATATTTCGGGCGACTTCGGATAAATCCGCCCACCAGAGCTACTCTCTTGCACCGATGGGTAGCTCTGTTTTCTCTTTTATTTTCTTCAGCCCCCTTTATGGAGGGCGAGTATCGTTCAACCCTGCTGCAAAGACTTGCGATACTGCACTGGCGACATGTTGGTGTGGGTGCGGAAAAAGCGGGAGAACACTGACTGGGACGAGAAGAAGGTAAGTTCGCTGATTTCACTCATGCTCTTGTTGGTTTCCGAGAGAAGTTTGACCGCTTTGTTGAGCCTTACCTGATTGTAGATATCGGTAAAACACTTGTTCTCGATGCCGAGTTTTTTGTTCAGCGTCCAGCGGCTGATTTTGAGTGTGTCACACACTTTTTCCAGCGTGCGATCACCGCAGTTCTGTTCGTCTTTCTCTATCAGCGTCGATAGCAGATTTTCGACGCTGTGAGCGAAGGTGCTGTTATTAATTTCTTGTTTTGTATGGTCTAAATTATTTTTCTGAAGCTGATAAAGTTTGCGGTTAAATAATGGGTTCGCTTCATTTAAATCCGGAGACTGAATAAGAAGATAATTTTCGCTTTGGCCGAAATGACAATGTGTGTTGAATTTTTCATTGACCACAGAATAAGGCATTTGATTGCCGTGTCTGACCCCTAATTCCAACGAAACGTCCGGTAAATATTGACTGATAATATCGCGAATGAATGCAAAGTTTGCTAATGCGCTGGAGACTTTAGGATTGGGGCCAGTGTCGGTATAAGTGATTCGCAACGTGTCGCCGCTCTCACTCACTTCGCACTCATCGCAGCTGCCGATCAGCTCGGCATGTGTATCCAGATCCGGTTGGTTTGAGAAGTGGTAGCCGTTGTAAGACGGTGTTTTTTGTACCTGTGTCAGAATGGCGACCACGCTGCTGTCGATGTCGGTCATGCTCAGCGTTCCGGCATCATAAGAGGCTTGCAAATCGGCTTTCACGCCGCCCGGTTCAATCAAATCGTTGCCCGCGCGGACTTGCTTGGCTGCCGATTCGGCATCGCGCCCGACGTAGCTGGTGAAGTCGCTCGAGAGGCCGGAGACGTTGCCTGCAAACCAGTCTGACATGGCCAGACCTTTAAAGCCCCATTCATTGCGCAGGATGCTGGTCATGATGTCTTTGCGTTGGTTGACGTAGGTACCGTTAACTAGGTTGTAAGAACTCATGATGGCCCATGGCTGTGCGTCTTGCACCGCAATCTGGAATCCACGCATGTAGATTTCGCGTAGCGTACGTGGGTCAGCAATGGTGTCAGAGAAGAAACGGTTGGTTTCGGCGTTGTTGGCGACAAAGTGTTTGATGGTGGCGCCAACATCGTTGGACTGAATACCGCGCACCATGGCCGCGGCGATTTTGCCCGACAGTACCGGATCTTCTGAGTAGTATTCAAAGTTACGCCCCAGCAGCGGGTTACGTTGAATATTCATGCCCGGCCCGAGCAGAAAATCGACGCCGTACTCTTTCACTTCATTACCCTCGGCGGTGCCGACTTTCTGCACTAAATCGGTATCCCAGGTAGAGGCGAGTAGCGAGCCGATCGGCCAGGCAGTGGCGTAGTAAGTGTTGTCGTCGTTATCACGGGTTTGGTTGATGCGCAGACCCGCAGGGCCATCCGCCAGTTTCACCGCCGGAATATCCAGTTTGCGGTTTTTAACCCCGTTGATGTAGCCGGCCACACCACTGACATCGGTGCCGCTGGTCAGGTTGATCGGTTCAATACCTTCGTAGGTGGTGAGATCCATTCCCGGCCCGGAGAGAATATCCAGCTTCTCACTCAGACTCATTTTCTTCACCATCGACTCGGCTTTCTTGCGGTACTTGATACCGCTCTCTTGCAACTGAGTGTGGTCGGTTGAAGTCGCCGCCGATGCGCCGCCGGCCACGGCAAAGGCGACGGCGAGGGTGAGGATTTTCGGCAGAGGTAGCGTTTTAAAATCAGACATGGTTTTCCCTTATTGTTATGACATGTTTCCTGTGAGCGTTCCGGTCTGAAACCGGTTTTATTTTTCACTCGCCATGACTTTAAGAGATCACCACCGCGGCTCGCTGTGCATTTCGGGGAAATATTTTGCATCTCGGTGAAGTGTTTCAAAATGTGATATTCATTTGAGGAATGCGTGTGAATAGTGAAAACTGGGTTTTCGATGCAGGGAGAGACGTGTGGTGATTACCAATATTGACGACGCGGTGTGGCCGGGAATTCTGGCGGTACAACACGAAATGTACACCGAAGTCGCGCCGGAAAAACTGGCGGTGTTACAGAGCAAGTGGCGTCACTCGCCGCAGAGTTGTTTTGTGTTCCGGACGGGAGATAAGGTCGATGCGTATGTTATTGCCCATACCTGGAATCGGGCGCAGCCTCCCAAACTGCATAAAGAACTGCCCTCAGACTGCGCAGGCGAAACGCTGTTTTTGCACGATCTCGCCGTCTCAAACCGGGTGGCGGGTCGGGGCATCGGCTCGCGATTGGTGAAGCGTATCGTTGATGTTGGCGTCGCTCTGAACTGCGCCGAAATCCGTTTGGTATCGGTTCAGGAATCCGCCGCGTTCTGGGAGCGCCACGGCTTTACTCCCTTGGCAGACGTCGAAGTGTCGGAGTGTTATGGCGAAGGAGCGTGCGTGATGCGCCGGACTTTGCATTCGTTTTGAAAGAGAAACGGCACGGCGGCGGTCTTATTCTCACTCAGACCAAGCCATAACTGAAGGTTCTAAGTAAATGAGCAAATAGGGGTTTTTATCTTCACCAACCACCCCTATATCTTGTAGTGCCGAACTCCAACAAAGATAAGGAAACACAATGGCAAACCAATACGTACCACCAAAAGTTTGGACCATGGACAGCGAAAACGGCGGTCAGTGGGCCAGTATCAACCGACCAGACTCCGGCGCGCGCCATGAGAAAACGCTGCCGATTGGCGAGCACCCGATTCAGCTCTATTCGATGGGTACGCCGAACGGCCAGAAAGTGACCATTATGCTGGAAGAGCTGCTGGCGCTGGGCGTGAAAGACGCGGAGTACGATGCATTTTTGATTCGTATTGGTGAAGGCGACCAGTTTGGTTCCGGCTTTGTTGACGTCAACCCGAACTCTAAAATCCCTGCCATGGTTGACCGTTCCGGCCCTGAACCGATTAACGTATTTGAATCCGGCAACATCCTGTTTTATCTGGCTGAAAAATTCGGTCACTTGCTGCCAACCGAAGCCGCGCCACGTGCGCAGGTGATGAACTGGCTGTTCTGGCTGCAAGGTTCTGCGCCGTATCTGGGTGGTGGCTTTGGCCACTTCTACGCGTACGCGCCAGAGAAATTTGAATATCCAATCAACCGTTTTGCGATGGAAGCCAAACGTCAGTTGGATGTGTTGGATAAACAACTGGCGAAAGGTACCTTCATTGCGGGCGAAGCGTACAGCATTGCCGATATCGCAATTTGGCCTTGGTATGGCAACCTGGCGCTGGGCAACGCGTATAACGCGGCCGAGTTCCTTGATGTGCAGAGCTACAAGCATGTACAACGCTGGGCGAAAATGATGGCTGAGCGTCCTGCTGTGCAGCGTGGTCGCATTGTTAACCGCACCATGGGCGAAGAGTGGGAGCGCATTGATGAGCGCCACAGCGCCGCGGATATCGATGCCGCTCTGGCAAAAAAGCCGGCCTAACGGCAGCTTAAGCGGCGCTCGCTAACCGCTTAATAAAACACGATCTCATCAAATGAAATAGCCACGACGTACCGTGGCTATTTTTGTGTCTGGCGAATAGTGTTCTCGCGAATCGCTGGTTACATATTGCGGTAGTTCGGGCCACCGCCCCCTTCCGGCGGACACCAGATAATGTTCTGCGACGGATCTTTAATGTCGCAGGTTTTGCAATGCACGCAGTTGGCGGCGTTGATTTGAAAGCGCGGCACTTCATCGACCACAATCACTTCGTACACACCCGCGGGGCAGTAGCGTTGGGCGGGCTCGCCAAACTTGGGCAGATGCGTTTCAATCGGAATAGAAGGATCGGTCAGTTTCAGATGACAAGGCTGGTTCTCTTCATGCTGCGTGCCGGACAGAAAGACTGATGAGGGTTTGTCGAAGCTCAGCACGCCATCGGGTTTGGGATACTCAATGGGCGTGCAGCGTGAAATATCGATGATGCGGACATGGTCCGGGTGTGGATCTTCCATCTCCCATGGCGCGGCGCGTTTAAACAGCGGCACCCAAATGTTCTGCTCGAAGCTGTTGATGACGCCGCCCGCCACATTGCCAAAGCGGTGAATGGTGGCACAGAAGTTTTGTGACTGTTCAAGCTCTTCATACAACCAGGATGCCTTGAACAGCGAGTCGTAATCGGGCTCAAAATGACGTTGATCGCCCGCTTTCAGCGCATGTGTGATGGCTTCAGCCGCCAACATGCCGGATTTCATTGCGGTATGACAGCCTTTGATTTTGGCAAAGTTGAGCGTGCCGGCATCACAGCCGATCAGCAAACCGCCGGGAAATTGCTGTTTGGGCAAAGAATTCAAGCCGCCTTTGGCAATCGCGCGCGCGCCATAGGCAATGCGCTGGCCGCCTGTCAAATGCTTGCTGATCGCCGGGTGATGTTTGAGGCGTTGAAACTCATCAAACGGGCTCAAATACGGGTTGTGATAGTTGAGATCGGTGATCAAGCCAATCGCAACTTGGTTGTTGCCGAGCTTGTAGAGAAAGCTACCGCCCGTGGTGTGGGTTTCATTCAGCGGCCAGCCAAGGCCGTGAATCACTTCACCCGCGTTGTTGTGAGGATGATCGTCTGGCAGCTCCCAGATCTCTTTGATACCGAGCGCGTAGTGCTGCGGCTGCTTTCCTTCATCGAGTTTGAAATGCTCTATCAGATCTTTCCCCAAATGGCCGCGCGCGCCTTCGGCAAATATGGTGTATTTGGCTTT
This sequence comes from Vibrio sp. bablab_jr001, assembly GCF_016464285.1. Classification (NCBI taxonomy): domain Bacteria; kingdom Pseudomonadati; phylum Pseudomonadota; class Gammaproteobacteria; order Vibrionales; family Vibrionaceae; genus Vibrio; species Vibrio sp. bablab_jr001. Next base: position 60,439 of record NZ_JACDWZ010000102.1, on the reverse strand, counting down.
AAGCTCAATGCCCGGTTCGAAATTGGCTTTCTGATTGCCCGCTTTGTCTAACCCCATATCCGACGTGGTGACACCAACGACAGCGCCGCTTTCGTCATAATTGACGCTGGCTGCCGCAAAGCCGGGGAAGATCTCTACCCCCAGATTTTCGGCTTGTTTGGCCAGCCAGCGGCACAATTCGCTCAAGCTGATGACATAGCTTTTGTCTGTGTTGTGCATGGTTTTTGGCGTCACAAAGTGAGGCAGGCGAATGTGGTTGTATTCGGTGGTGAGATACAGAAATTCATCCGAACTGACTTTGGTTGTCAGCGGCGACTCCATGGACGACCAGTCGGGAAACAGCTCATCCAGAGCCGTGGTTTCAAACAGAGCGCCAGAGAGAATATGCGCGCCCACTTCAGAGCCTTTCTCGACCACGCAAATGCTGAAATCCGGCTCGTTCTGCTGCTGGCTGACTTGTGCCAGTTTACACGCGCAAGCCAGTCCTGCCGGGCCTGCGCCAACAATCACGACATCAAACTCCATCGTTTCTCGTTCCATGCTTTTCATCCATGCGTTAACGGTATTTATGGATTAAATATAGTCCAGTTGACGTAAACGTAAACTAAACTAAGCTCAAAGAGTAACCTCATTTAACCCATTGAGAATGACAGAAAGTGTATGATTTTCTGGTGAGTTTGAATGGGTTTGGTGGTCAAAGGTGGTTGATATGCGGGATTTAACCAGTCCAGAAAGCACAATGTTTTGGCTCGCATCAAACAGTCATCACCGAGCAGTTTGATTCCACCAACATTCCCTAAGGTCCATTCTCCAAGGATGACCAAGCGCTTAAGGAGGCTGTGTGAAAGTCTTAGTTGCTGTCAAACGTGTTGTTGACGCTTACGTAAAAGTCAGAGTGAAAAGTGATGGCTCAGGCGTTGAAACCAACAACGTCAAAATGGCCATCAACCCGTTTTGCGAAATCGCGGTGGAAGAAGCGATTCGCCTGCGAGAGGCGGGAGTTGCCGAAGAGGTGATTGTGGTTTCCGCGGGCGATGTCAGTTGCCAAGAGCAACTGCGCGCTGCATTAGCACTCGGCGCCGATCGTGCGATTCACATCCAAACCGATGGTGCGCCCGAACCGCTCAATGTGGCCAAACTGCTCAAAGCGGTGATGGTGAGCGAAGCGCCGGGTTTGGTGCTGCTGGGAAAACAGTCCATCGATACCGACAACAACCAAGTCGCGCAAATGCTGGCGGCGCTGACAGAGCGCCCACAAGGCACCTTCGCATCCAAAGTGGACGTGCAGGGCGACGCCGTGCTGGTCACGCGCGAGATTGACGGTGGGCTGGAGACGCTCAAGCTCGCTTTACCAGCAATCATCAGCACCGATTTACGCCTCAATGAGCCGCGTTACGCGTCGCTGCCCAACATTATGAAAGCCAAACGCAAACCGCTAGACGTCACCACGCCGGAGGATTTAGGGGTAACGCTCAACACGCATCAGCAAATCATGGAAGTCATGCCACCGCCTGAGCGTAAAGCGGGCGTGATGGTCACCAGTGTGTCTGAGCTGGTGGATAAGCTGAAAAACGAAGCCAAAGTGATTGGCTGAATGTGCAGGAGCAACAGATGAGCGAATTATCGATTTTAGTCATTGCCGAGCACAACAACCAGGTGCTGGCTGTGGATACATTACGAACTTTGCAGGCGGCCAAAACAATTGGCGGAGAGGTGAGTGTGCTTGTGATGGGCGCGGCGTGTGCCGCGGTTGCAGAGGCGGCAAAAGCGTGTGCGGGGGTCAGCCATGTGCTGCTGGCCGACAGTCCCGTTTATGAACATCGTCTGGCAGAAAACGGCGCGGCGTTGGTGGCAGAAATCGCGCGCAACTATTCCCACGTGCTCGTGCCTGCAACGACGTTTGGTAAAAACCTGCTGCCGCGAGTGGCTGCGCTGCTCGATGTGGGGCAACTTTCTGATGTGATTGCGATTGAATCGCCAGAGATTGTGGTTCGCCCCATTTATGCAGGCAATGCGCTGGCCAAAGTAAAATCACTGGATGCGATCAAAGTGATGACGATTCGTAGCTCAGCTTTTGATGCCGTCGCTAGCACGGGAGGAAATGCAGAGGTGAAAACCGTTGATCACGCCATTGAATCGGCGACGTCGCAGTTTGTCTCGCAGCAAAAAGTGGAAAGCGCACGTCCCGAATTGCCTGCCGCCAGAGTGGTGATTTCCGGTGGCCGAGGTCTGGGGAGTAAAGAAAACTTCGCGCTGGTGGAGAAGCTCGCTGACAAACTCGGCGGTGCGATTGGTGCGTCACGTGCGGCGGTTGATGCCGGTTTCGTCTCCAACGATTTGCAAGTTGGTCAGACCGGTAAAATCGTGGCACCAGAACTCTACATTGCGGTGGGGATTTCCGGCGCAATTCAGCACTTGGCTGGCATGAAAGATTCTAAAGTGATCGTCGCCATTAACAGCGACCCGGACGCGCCAATTTTCCAGGTCGCCGACTACGGCTTGGTCGGGGATCTGTTTGAGGTCATGCCGGAGCTGATTAAGTCGGTGTGAGGTTAGGCACTGTCAGCGAACCCAAAGCGGCCGCTTGGCCGCTTTTTCATTAATGAGTCGATGAGCCTGGCTCTGGGTATTAATCCGGTCCACTCTTTTGAATCTCAGGCCTATTTTCTTGAGCATATTCTGCCTCAAGACTACCGGGTTGTGGTTGTGCTGGATGAGTCAACCTATCGGCCTGTCGCTTTTATGGCAAGCTCCGAGTTCGAAATCAACCAGCTGTATGTCTCATCCACTTGTCAGGGCCTGCATATCGGATCCTGTTTGGTCAATCTGACGAAAAAGCAGTCTTAAGGTTCTCTTGTCTTGAGGACATTTGACGTCAATCAACGAGCAAAAGATTTTAATCAGTCACATGGTTTCACTTTTAAGGTCGGTAACAGGGACAACGAAGAAGGTCTCCCCGACATTGAATGCCATTGGACGCGCTAGTTTCCGTATTGCTCACTAATTATCATGATTCTTGATAATGACTTCTGCACACTGTTTAACGGTGTAAATGGCTGAACGACAGCGCTTTCAGCGGCTTAAGACAACTGAACATGCTTGGCGCTTGTCGATGGGGGAACCGGGCAAGAAGTTGTGAGTAAAGACTCGTCAGCGCTGCCGTGTTCGCCTGCAATGAAAATCGTGCGTTGACTCGCTCAAGGGCGGCTTGGCGCAGTTTTGTCGCCAGCTTCGCATCAGACAGCAGGTCTGCAATGTATTGTGGTAACTGTTCCGGGCTCTCTGGGTCGTAGAGCAGCGCTGATTCCTGATGTTGCAGTACTTCTGGAATGCCACCAACGTTGGGAGCGATCACGGGTAAGCCAGCGGCTGCGGCTTCTGCCAACACCAGTCCGAAGGCCTCATCTCGGGCGCCACTCACAAACAAGTCCACACCGCCGCGAAGCCAGCCAAACACTTCGCTCTGTTCGCCGACAAAATGTATCTGCTCTGCGATTTTCAGTTCTGCAGCCAACTGTTTTAGTGCCGGCTTTTCTGGCCCCTCACCAATGATGAGCAGATGCAAATCAGGCCGATTAAGGCTTGCGACGGCTTGAATAAGACGATCCATCCCTTTGCGATGAATCAGTGAACCCACGCTGGCGATCACCGTACTGCTTTTGTTTATTCCCAATGATTGCCGGACGCACTGAATGGGGTGCTCAGTGAGTGTTTCGATATCAATACCGTTGTGCACGACGCTCAGGTTCTGTAACGGATAACCTTCTTGCGAAAGCCTGATACTGATTGCTTTGCTGACCGTGATTACATGAGGAGACAAATGCAGGCACAACCGAAACCGATCACGTAAGGTGTAATCGCTGTGCAGTTGCGTCAGCATCGGCACTCGGCAAATTCTGGCTGCTATCCACATCCATTGGCACGCAGCGCCACTGTTGACATGCACCAATTGAATTCGGTACTGGCGTATCAGCGTTTTCGCCCGCGCAATTTGCGAAAAAAACTGCGTTAAAGTGATGCGTTGTTCTCGCCAGCCCATCAATATGCCGAAAGCATCCAATTCTGACGTAATGCCAAGCTCTTGGGCTTTTTGATGAAGCATACGGTTATTCGTCCAAAGTATCGCTTTGAAGCGTCGGGTGTCTAAGCTCTTGAGCAGATTCAGCAGGCAGATTTCGCTGCCGCGAAGCCAATTATCACCATAATGGACGTAGAGAAGTTTAATCATTATTGTCCTCTCCCCATCAACATAACGGATACGGTCTTAAATAAGATCAGCAGATCCATGGTCAACCAAGTTTTGAATGATCCGAGAGCAAGCGCATAACCGTGATCAAACCCGACCTTACGGCGAACATCTTCAATACAGGTGTCGTACCCTTGGCTTACTTGCGCCAACCCTGTAATTCCGGGCAGCAGGCCGTAGGTTCGTTCCGCAAAGAAAGGAATGGCGCTTTCAAGTTTGTCGTAGAAACAGGGGCGCTCAGGGCGTGGGCCGACCAATGACATTTCCCCCTTCACCACATTAATCAGTTGTGGCAACTCATCGAGACGGGTCTTGCGCATAAATCGACCGACAGAGGTAATTCGTGGGTCGTTCTCGGTTGCCCAACATGCGCCGCTGCGTTTTTCGCAATCCTGATACATGGTCCTGAATTTGATGATGTAAAACAGCTGGGCTCGCTCTTGCGTGTAGTGCCCAACACGCAGTTGGGTATAAAACACTGGGCCTCGCGAGTTCAGCTTTATTGCCAGCGCAATCAGCGGGAAAAGTGGTGACACCGCGATAAGCAGCAACGAGGCAACAATGAAATCGAATGTGCGTTTCGCAAGTGAAATGCCCATTTGTCCTTTGGTATTGTTTAACATGATGATCTCCTTAACAAAGCCGTTACTATCCTAAAGCTGTGACGTTTTTTTCCGCCATCCGTTACCTGTCAGCAGGTATTGCCAGCCGCCGATTAGGCTGGCGCTATGACCAACAACGAAGTAGGTGACGAGACTGGTGATTTTGTTTCGTCGGCAAAACGGTATTGTCCAACCTGCAAGTGCAGTGAGGTAAAACAGTCCCTGACTGGCGATGAGCAGTTGATAGGCTCTCTGATCGAGATGTGCAAAAGGCAGTATCAGCAAGATAAGCAGCAGGTAAGGTGTGAGCAGTCTGAGCGCTTTACCGGAAAAAAAGGTGAACGCGACTTTGCTGTGTTGCGGAGAGAACAAGCGCCATAAACGTAAGATCTGCTGCATGTTGCCTGCTGAAATGCGCAGCCGACGGCGAAAATCTGCGGGTTGGTCGGTTGGCTCCAGTTCGATAGCGAGCATGGCGGGTTCGTACACGGCTTTAAACCGCTTTTCGATGATGCGCATTGGCAGAATGAAGTCATCGTTGATCGTATCGCTGTCCAGTGGTTCAAACAGCTCTGTGCGGAACAGGTAAAATGCACCATGGCATCCCAGAACGGAGCCCAAATTGGATTCGGTCAGTTTAATGCGTTGCTGATACCGCCAATAGCTACTCTCGCCGGCAAACTGTTGGTTTAGCAGGTGATAGCTTGCTGCGACGACACCAACCGCCGGATTTGCCATGTGGCGTGCCGCGATCAGTAGCGCATCGACTGATATCAAAGCCGACACATCAGACAACACACACAGGTCAGTGGATAACTGGGGAATGTATTCGTTCAGACACGCCACTTTTCCTCGGTTGGTTTGATTCTCGATCACCTCATAAAAGGTATCGGCGCAAATCGCTTCTTGCATTGTGGCTCGGGCAATCTGGGCGGTTTCGTCGCTGCAACCATCGCAGATGATCAACACTTTGAGTTTGTTTCTTGGGTAATCGATGCTGGCAAGGTTACGAATCTTTTCGCTGATATAACCTGCTTCATTGTAGGCAGGCATCAATACCGTGACGCTGGGTAAGAGGTTATCGTCCGCATTGGGCAGATATCCTCTTGAGCCTGGCTGAGTCTGTTTTGCCGGGTGCAAATGGGCATACCAACGCAAAAATAACGGATAGCCAACGTGATGGTAAACGATTAGGCCGGAGCAAATCAGCAGAAGCAAGTTTGTCATCATCTCAGTCATAGCTGGTCTCCGAGAGCAAGTGTGTGATACGCCTTTGCCATGTCTCTGATCTCAAAATTTTTCAGTACAAATTCTCGAGGTTGTTTGACGCGGCTTTGGTTCAGAGTTTGTAACAATGTGGCCGCAAGGCCGGGGACATCGCCGACTTTGATGAATTTTCCGGTGTGTGGACACACCGCTTCGGACGAGGCGCCGACGTCTGTGGTGACGACAGGAATATTGCAGGCTTGAGCCTCAAGCAGTGACAGAGGTAATCCTTCCATCAATGAGGGCATACAGAAGACATCAAGCGCCTGATAAAAGAGCGTCATTTGGTCAGTCTGGCCAATAAAGATCACGCGATGTTGTAAATCGAGAAACTGAACAAGATGAGTCAGAGCGGTGCGCTGTGAACCGTCGCCAGCAATGACCAGCAGTGTATCTTCCGGTAAAAATTTCATCGCTTTGATGGCTGTTTTCTGATCTTTTACTTTCTCCAGTCGGCCAGCACAGCCAATGATTCGTCTATCAATCGGTAAATCAAAGTGGACACGGGCAAGGGTTTGAGACGCAGGATAAAACTTATTGCAATCAATCCCGTTTTTGATCACGACAGTGCGGTGATAGCGGAAGAGATTATCCAGTTGCTGCTTAACCAGCATGGCATCTGCAACCATCACGGGTTGAGTGAGCTTCATCAGCCAGCGCTGTAAGCGTTTATGTTTATTGTTGGTCAGATGCCAGGTATCGTGCTCGGTGTGAATATGGACGTTAATGTCAGCCAGTTTGGCCGCAACGCCGGCGTAAATCAGCGGGCCTAAGTGATGAGTGTGAACCACATCCGGACGCAGGCATTGAAACGTTCTCAGCAGATTGAGCACAACTCGCGGCTGAACGCCCGGGGCTTTATCCATAAATATCATCTGCTTGTGATATTCCCTTAATCGCGGCCAAATTTCTAATGCGTCCTTTTTGTTGCCTTCCAAACTGACTATCAGCAACTGGTCTTCCGGGTTGGCAAAGCGCAGCATTTCTAGTGTCAGGCTTTCAATCCCGCCTGGCGCAAGGTGCTGAACGACATGAATAATCTTTTTTCCAGTTTTGACGGTCTTGCTATTCATAGAAGTATCCTTACGGTAGAGCCTTTTTCAGCGCGTGTTTTACGGTGGTACATCCTTGTTGGCATTAAACGTGCCAATAAAATTATTTAATAAAATCAGTGATATATTTATTTTTCTTTGTTGCCCGGATGGCTTTACGAATTTGAGAATGAAATTGAGATTCACAATCCTCGTTCAGGGTTACCATGAATACGCGGAATCACGCTAAGGACAGGAGCCGCACATAGCGTCGCCAGAGTTTGTGGCTGATAAATCCGGGTGTCCGTCAGTTCGAGCAAGACAGTAAGGCCAAGCCCGACAGCGATGCCTGCAATTAAACCAATCACCGCATACAGGATTTTGGGCATATTGGCTTTCGCACTCGGTGTATAGGGCAAGTCGATGATTTTGACCCGTTTGCTGTGTTCGAAAGCGCCCAATGAACCAGTCAGCTTGGCCATCTCATAGCGGTCGACCAGTTCGTCGTACAGTCGGCGTTTAAACTCTACTTCTCGTTTAAGCGTGGTCAGGGTTTTGGAGACATCACCGTAACGGCTATTTTGTTTCTCCAGTGACTCAATCATGCCTTTTATCGCTTTGGTTTCTTCTTTCAGCGATTCAAACTGGCTGCGTGCCACCTGCAGGTTTTCAAGTTGAGTGATCAGTAAAGGGCGGACTGAGTTTTGGTCGCCAGTCGTCTTACTGCTGGCAATGTCCCAAAGCACGTCGCTGGAGAGGCTTTCATGGCCTTCTTTCAGCAAATGTTCCCGCTCGCTTTCCAGTCGTTCAAGCTCTCGTTTTACCGCGATAACCGCGCTGTGGTTGTCGGTGTATCGCGCGGTGAGGAGCGTCAGTTCACTGCGGTATTCAATGATTTTTTCTTCGATGCGCCCGAGGACAGGATTAGTTCTCGACAGTTGTTGGTCCAAGCTGCCAAGCCCTTTGTTTGCACCCGCCAACAACGCTTCTTTCTCAGCTAAGTTTTGTTTCAACATCGCCAGACGACTGAGGTTTTCATTGAGAAATTCAGGCGTGGTGGTTGGGTTCTGATTCTGAAAATCTGCTAATGCCTGTTCAGCGATTTGTAACTCCTCCAAGCGTTTATTGATGTGCATGGCGAGAAATCGCGAAGAATCGTCGATGGAGGAACGCTCAGGAGCCAGCAACTGTTCGATGAAGTGATGGCTGACCGACTCAAGCAGTTCTTTCATTCCAGCTGGTTTGCTGGAAGAGAGGCTGATGGTCACAAAGTCTTTCCCCGTCTGGCTGACGGTTAAACTGGCGGCCAGTTGCCCGATAATGCGCTCGCTCTGTGCGTCGGATGTCTTGTCATCAATCAAGCCTCGTTCTCTTGCGACGGTACTGAGCACATGGCGACTTTTGAGCAGCGTTCTGAGCGCGTTGATCCGCTCAGTGAATTGGGTCTCCACCGCGATATCATGCAGGAAAGGGTTCATTTTGGCCGATTCCTGGATCAGCATGCTGGTGTGTGAACGATAGATATCCGGCGTCAGCTGACCGATACCGAGTGCCAGTAAGGGCATCACCAACAAGGGGATCGCGATGATGTAGCGGCGGCGCCAGGCTGCGGTCAGAGCCAGAAACAGATGAGACTTAAGGTCTTTCATAGTAGCTCCAGCATCCAGTTGAGAAACAGGCTGCGATCATTCCAACTGTGGCCACTAATGGCCGTTGGTGAAATTCGCTCGTCTGTTTGGGCGGCCTGCAATGCGTGAACAAAGTCATCCGGTGTGACCGCTGTGTGCAAATAACGACGAAAAGGGGATAGGGCAGGAAAGTCGACCGATACAATGGGTTGCCCGGCCGCCAGATATTCGAGCAATTTTAAAGGATTACAGGCATCAATTTGCGGGTTGCGTAAAAAAGGCAACATACTGACATCCCAATGCTGTGAGTACGCTGGCAGCATATGATGCGGACGCGAACCCAGATAATGGATATTGGCATGTTGAGGCAGGCGCTGCGCATCGACACACTGTGGTCCGATAAAGACGAAATTCCAGTCAGGCAGTGCCTGCGCGCTATAGTCAATCAGGTCATAATCGATCCAGTCCGATAAGCTGCCATAGAAACCCGCTATCGGGCCTTTACCGACGGGTAAGTCGACCGCGCGTGGGGTTGGTTTGGTAAACAGCTCGCTGTCTACGCCATGCGGCAACAAATGCGTTTTACGCGCAGGAAACTTGTGTTTGAGCTGGTCACTGGCAACCAGAATCAGATTGGCGTTTTCGACCAGACTTTGCTCGTGGCGGCATACGACGTCGTGGTCGACCCCTGCCAGAGAAGCGAAGTCATCCCCGCAATAATAAACAACGCCGCTGTGGTCGATGTGGTGACATAAGTCTGCGGCTGTCGGTAAGGAACTCCACAATATCGGGCGGTTCAGCCCAAGTTGTTCAATTCGTGGTTTCAACTGCATGAGCATCATTCTGCGCGCGACATCTCTGGCCAACTGCGAACTTGGTGCGGGGAGCGTGAGCAAATCCACTTGAGTGATATTGCTGTGCACACTAGCAGCGTAGCATTCTGCCATTGACTGGCTCTGTAGTGATTTCGCCGCTGGTCTGCGCATAGGCTTACACAGTTTGTGCCACACCCGGCTTAAGTCTTTGGTGGTGAACTTAGGCTGGCGTAAACCGATGGAGTTGACCCAAAGTACCTGACGATCATCCGCCAGGCGTTTGATCAGGTGTTGGGTACTGGATGGCAGGCCGCCAAAATCTTCACCAAATACAATCAAATCACGCATCGTTGTTCTCCTCAGCCGCACGAGTATTGGTCTGGCGACTCCATTTGCTATCGGGGTAGTCTGATGTCAGGTTCACTGCAATTCACGGATTGAACAGATCACTTTGGCTGGGTTTCCTCCCGCCAGCACGTAAGGGGGTAAGCTTTTGGTCACGACGCTGCCAGTACACACCACGGTGCCTTCGCCGATGGTTACGCCACCTTTGACGCTGACGTTGCTACCCAACCAAACGCCTCTCTCCAGATGGATATCGCCAACCTGGTCCTCGTGATCCGGTAAACCTTTGGCTCTGTCTCGCTCATTCATGGGATGGCCGGGATAGCCGAACAAAAAGGCACGTCCGGCAATGCGAACATCATCTTCAATAATCACTTGGGTTCCGACGGCAATGGTGGTTTGCCAGCCAATCCCCACGTTGTTGCCAATCAGAAGACGAGGGGATTCACTCGCGGTGCGGCCACTGAAGGTGGTTTGCCCCGAAATACGGCAACGATCACCCACTTCAATATGTAACGGGCCGGATATGTAAGGCATCCCACTGTAGAGGTTGAGCTGCCGACCGCAGGCCGCGAGACGACCTTTGAATGCCGGAGTACAAATCAGAATTCTGCTCAGGGTTTCAATGGTATCCCGGCTAAGGGTGTAGAGTGCGTAAAGTGCTCGGTTGTAGATCTGCGGTGTCGGGATATCCGGATTGCGGACGAATTTCAGAATACGAAATAACGTCTGATAGCCGGGATTAGGATGGTTTTGTAACCAGCTTTTCCATTGGTAGAGTCGGATGGTCAGCATAACGTGCCCCTCGTTTCGTTGTGTTGCTGTTCAAGGGGTTACACAGTTCGTGCCAGATATTATATTCTATTAATTCAAATGCTTAGATTTGGTTCTTATATGTATTCTCAATTTGACTAGCAATTTGAGCGACGGCAATGATGAGCGCAGCCAATAAATAGATGGGCCAGTTAAAGCCTTGGGTGAGAAAGGTTCCCGATACGACTGTGCCGACCAAACCTGCGTAGACCGCGTGCGCAACAATACGAACCGGAGGCTCATACCGTTCCCGATGCTTTTCTATGCGTTGAATGGTATGGCGTGCCGTTTTGATCAGCGAGACGATACAGCAGATAAAGACCACCAGACCCAAAATGCCGGTTTCTGCCAATACACCGAACCACGTACTGTGCACGGCGTGATTGAGCCCGTCCCAGTGCTGGCTGTAGTAAAAGTAGTTGAAGTAGAAATTATCGAGCCCTACACCAGTGAAAGGGTTGTCTAACGCCATATAGAACGCGGCTTCCCAGGCATAAAGCCTACCCATTGCCGAGGCATCGATGCCTTCTTCAGCGGCGCCACCTGAGCTGCGATCCGATATCCCGCTGGCCAGATAAAGTAACGCTCCGCCGCAGGCCGCCAAAAAAAACAGCAGGCTTTTATTACGAACAAAATGCAATGCGAAGATCCCGGTTACCGCGAGCACTCCCAGCAGGCCGCCACGACTTTGGGTGGCGATGACGGCCATCAGTAAAATAACGCAAGTCATCAAACACACCATCCGTATCAGGAGATGGCTGCCTGGCATGAGTAGTAAACTGAGTGAAAAGGCGAACGGAAACATCAGTACCAGCGCCAGATCGTTAGGGTCTCCCAACATGGAACCGATATCGCGGCCGATGGTGACACGTGTTCCTTCTACCAGACCGATGCCGTTTGCGCTGTTGTAAAGCGCCGTGCACCCCACCAATAGGCCGGACAGAGCAATCAGAACGGACATTTTATTGAGTTGGCGCGCATCATTCACTATCCACATGATAGCCAGACTCATGACGATGATTTTCCAGTACATGCCTTTGAAATAGGTAATGGCGATGCCGCGATTGGACGCAAAAACAATTCCGATCACGACTAGTCCCCAGAACAGCAGCAACCAGGCCATGGAGGGGTGCCAGAATGGTGTCAGTTTCCGGCTTATCACCAGATGCCACACAATACCACCCAAGGCGGCCATGGACAGCAGCAACGGAATCTTAAGCGAATAAAGCTGAGGCACGACTTCATGAATACGGAAGAACGAGAACAGAATAAACAGGGTCACAAACCAGAAATGACCCGTAACCACCAACACCAGACCTGCCGGCAGTAACGCCAGAGCGAGCGCCGCAATCGGTGAACCGCTGAACTGCCAAGCCAGTGCCATGGTCAGGCAATAAATCAATGCCAGCATGGTTCCTTTATTGGCTTTGTGTTCACGGTGGTGGCCGATGGCATGATTCATAGGCGACTTGCCTGAGAAGAGACGGTTGGATGTAGGATCGACTGGGCGGATACGATGCCGAGTAACAGGGCAACAGCGAATACACTCAATGGTGCCAGTACAGACATCAGTAGCTGCAATGGCCATGGATGCACATGAGATGCAAGCAACAGATGAATGAATGCGATGAGCAAGATAACGGTACTGCGGCGGAGTGTGTAGGGTAAGAAACAAGCACGCTGACTGGCACGATAGACCAGAATCAACTTGGTAAATTGCCCGCCTATCAATCCGGCGATGATCCCTACAATGCCCCACGAGACCATCGTGGCAATCAGCAGGGCACTGACCATGACCGCCATAAGATTAAAACGCAACAAAAGTCCGGTTTGTTTGGCGATCAGCAACCCCAGGTTAAATAGCTCAGACAGCTCTTTGAACAGGGCGGCGGCCAGACACAGCAACACCATCTGCACGGCGGGCGCATAGCTGGCGGGTAACGCGAGCGTGATAAACATCGGAGCGAAGTAGGCGATGCCCGCAGCCAACATGGCAATCCAGACCAAACCAAACTGGGTGATTCGCGCAGCCTGTTTTGCGCCTTCGCGCAGGTAGACAGAAAAACGTTTTGGCATCCACCACATGCCAAAAGGTTGAACCAAGATGCACAGCGCTAGGGCGAATTTCGCGGCGATAGCATAAAAAGCTAAAGACTCAATGGTATCGGTGGTTGCGATGACCCAACGCTCTGCGCCATTCATCAAGAAAGCCACCATGCCTGATAGGGCGATTGGGATGCTGTAGAGAATGAAGTCCAATATTTGAGCCGCTTTGGGCTGGATCAACGGAAGACGACACAAGCGCTGTAACCAGATAACCTGAACCAGATGAGTCATCACGGAGGCTGCCAGAATGCTAGTGATACTCGGCATCCAAGATAACGACATTACGACCAGCGTCACTTGCAGCAGACAGCAGCATACCGTCACCAGCAGAAAGTGTTTCGCCTTGTCTTGCATGCGCAGCCAAGCTAACTGTAGACCGATTACCCCTTCGGTCGAAACTCCGATAGCCAGTAAGGTCATTTCGGTGGCTGGAAGTGCAGTTACGTGACGGGCGACTCCGTGAATGGTCAGAATCAGGATGCAAAGGGAAATCAACGCTACCATGCAAGCCAGCGTGTAGATGGTACCTGCAATCGTGCGTTGGCGATGCGGACAGGTTTCGTGGCCGGCAAAACGATAGAGAGACTCGTGCAGAGCCAACCCTAAAATCATGCCGATAAAGACGCCGCTGGTGGTGTAGAGCTCCAGTTGGCCAATTTGCTGCACGGACAAATGGTTAGCGAGCACAGGCAGCATGATGAGCGCAATGCCTTTGGTCGCAAACAGGCCAAAGGCATAGGCGACTGGGCGGCTCAACGCCGAAGAAAGGGAGATACTAGGCATAGTCTTCTCCTGTGTCGTTCAGCGATGCTTTGGCATTGTCCGGTGCGAGATCTTGCACAATCGGCAGATAGCAGATTTCAGCACGATAGCGCTCTGCATAACGGCGACCAGCATGACCGATAGAGCGAACAACAACAGGGTGCGACACCAACTGTTTTAACGTGCGGGCAAGGGAAACAGAGCAATTGGGAGGATACTTGACGCAGTTGACGTTATGACGTAACTGCTGATCCCAATACGCACCATCCTGAGGAATAACGACGCAAAGGCCTGCTGCTAGTGCCTCCAGAATCGAAAGCCCGAATGGCTCTAGTTCACTTGTCGATACGAATATCCCGCAACTAGCGCGAATGCTATCTAAGTGGTCAGGTTGCTCATACCAAGTGACCCCAGCAAGACTCACCGGAGCCTGGCTTTGAGGCAAACTAATGTGGTGTGGGCGAATAAAGCAAATATGGCTCTTCAGCGCCGTAGCATCGGGTAACAACCTAAGCGCTGCAACCAGAGTATCAAGCCCTTTCCATTTCAACAGAGACGCTGCCCAAAATACATCGTAAGTCGCATAGCGGGTTGGGGTTGGCCATTGGTTGCGACCGAGACCGTTGCTGAAGGAGTGAAAAGCGTCGCTAGAGAGAATCTGTTGTGAAAGTACAATATCTGGGTCGCTGGGTAACCAGCTGTTGCAGTAATGACTTATCGCCCTTTGTATCGAAGGCAAAGCGCTGGTCAGATAATAGACGCGATCCGCGCGGGTCAGGCAATAGCCAACGGAGCGGGAACAGGGAACAGGGCCATGGATAAATTGCAACAAGCGCCGCTTCACTATTTTTTGGCAACCATAAAGTGCCATATCGACGCCGGGCCCTGAAATGCCAATCAGGCTATGGATACGCGGATGCATGAGCAGGCACTTCACTATCACTATCATGAAATAGAAGTGCTTGATCCAGTATTTCCATCCTGACGTCGCTTGAGCCAATGCGCCAGGACGCAGAAATGTGACCAGAGTGAAAGGTAAGGTTTCTTTTGACCAGGCGGTACGCCAACTTTCAGGATCACAGGTTAAAACGGTAAAAACGCAACCGGATGGAACACTCTGACGTACAATTTCAAAACTGGCCATTTTTGAACCGCCATGAAAAGGGACCGGATCAAAAATCAGAAAGTGACCGTTGGATTTCGGCGAGGCTGATCGTGACATTGCGAATTCCTTATCGTTGTTTTGGCAAGCGAAGAATCGATAAGGAAGCTGAGCAAATGTGGTGCCATAAAAAACTGAAATTAACCAATTGAAATAGTTAATAATTTTATAGGGTGATTGGTTTTTCTCAAATTGAGAATCAATTTGGGCGACAGTTTGAGGGGAACGGAGTACGCCTTTGCCAAAGGCATGGGAATCTCAGGAATGTTGATAGAGAGCGATTAATTGAGGGATGACGGCTTGATCGGTGTAGTGGGCATGGATGGTTTGGCGAGCTGCCTGGCCGATTTGGTGTCGCTCATTGGGCGTCATCTGCTGCCAGTTGGCAAACAACAATGGTAGTTCTTGCGCACTGTTTGCCAGCCACCCGTTTACACCATGTTCAATCAGTGTGTCTAGTGCGCCAACGTTGGTCGCGATGACCGGGATGCTTCGTCCCATCGCTTCAAGACTCACCATAGGCAGGCCTTCGAATCGGGATGGAATCACAACCAAATCGATCTCAGGCCAGTGCGATTGCATGTCACTCACATGGCCGTGTAGCGACAAGTTGGGGGGCGCGCTTTGGGTTATTTCATCAAACAAAGGACCATCGCCATACAGATGAAAGTCTTCCATGGGGAATTGTCGTGCCAATTTGACAAACCGTTCCGGGGCTTTTTCTCGGCTCAGACGGCCAATAAAGGCGATCTGTTTGCCTTTGCGCTCACTTGGCGGTGGCTGGGTAATAAAGTTGTTCATCGTGATACTTTTGACGGGAAGTTTCGCCGCTATCGCGCTGCTGACACTGATTGCTTGCGTGGAAAAAAAACTGGTGTATCTGTCCAACCAGTCATAAAACCACACCTTCCCGCGTGGTGTTTCGCCAGCATGATAGGTAGAAATCTGGCGGACTCCGGTCAGCAGTTTAATGACGCGTGAACAGATACTGGCTTTGTAACCATGAGCGTGAAGAATGTGGGGTCGATGTTGGCGAACGGACAAATAGAGCTGAGTCAGTATCGTTTTACCGCTGGCAACAGGTTCCGGAAGCAATTCGGATAAAAACGTACAGGGTAGTCCCAATTGCTGCAGACTCTGTTGCAGCAACTGGGGGCGAGCGTATTTTTTTAGCACCACAACCCGGACTGGTTGCTTGAAAGTATTCAGACCATTCGCCAATTCACGCACATGAGTTTCGATGCCGCCAAAATTCAGCGTGTCTATCAGCAACCAAATCTCGCCTGCAGCGATTTCTTGATCGTCAAGCCCGTTCATACTGTTGGTCTTCATTTTCCCAGGCCTGCTTTTTGCGATAAACAGTCGATGGACTCAGTTCCAGCAACACTGCAGCATTGAGGACGTTGCCGTCACAGAAATCGATAGCCTGTTGTATAGTTTCGCGTTCGACCTGCCACATGGGTCTGATGGTCAAATTGGCAGTGTCAGTTACGTCATTGTCGACTGCCGACGGAGCATGAATCGGAACGATGGGAGTTGGCTCTGCTACTGAGTGTTGCGGTTCGATATGTGCCATTGGCATTCCCGCGGCTTTTAAGGAAGGTTTGTTTGTTGAGGCTTGGTGCAACAGTTCCGGCACCTGTTCCGCCGTCACGTACTTGCCATCATTCAGCACCACAATATTGCGGATAACGTTTTGCAACTGACGCACATTACCCGGCCACGAATAGCGTTTGAAAACGCGTTCAGTTTCTTTATCCAAAGCAATGAACGCCTTGTGATCCTGACGCGCGAAGGTTTTGATGAAGTGATTGGCGAGTGTCACGATGTCCTGATCTCGTTCACGTAAAGGTGGCATAACGACAGGGATGACATGTACTCGGTAGAACAAGTCCTCGCGAAAACGTCCTTCGTTCACTTCTTGCATTGGGTCGCGGTTGGTGGCACAGATTATACGCACATCCACTTTACGCTCCCGACTGTCACCCAGCGGGGTAAACGTACTGGTTTGCAAAAATCGCAGCAGCTTTTTCTGCAGGTCTAAGTCCATTTCACACAGCTCGTCGAGAAACAGAGTACCGCCATCTGCTTGCATGGCTGCGCCACGTCGGTCCGTCGTTGCGCCAGTATAGGCGCCTTTGATATGGCCGAAAATTTCGCTTTCCATCAGATCTTTCGGAATGGCACCACAGTTAATGGCGACAAATGGTTTATCCCGGCGTTCACTCTGTTTGTGAATGGCTTCGGCGCAAACTTCTTTGCCCGTACCACTTTCACCCACAATAAAGACGCTGGCGTTGGTCGGGGCAACGGCCTCGATAGTCTTATACACTTTCTGCATTGTCTGGCTTGTGCCAATAAAGCCATGAAAGCGAGGGCGTTCGATGGTTGACTTGAGATCCTCAACCATATGTTCCAGTTTGATTTTTTTGAGATGGACATGAATGGAAGCTTTAAGGCGTTCGGCGACAATCGGTTTCTCAAGAAAGTCGTCTGCTCCGCGACGCAATAAATCGACGGCGATATCTACGGAACCATGTGCGGTCGCAATCAGGACTGAAGTAGGGAATTCATTTTCTTTTATCCAATCAAGAATTTCCTGACCTTCGATGTCTGGCAAGTTGAGGTCTAAGATGACCACGTGGGGCAAGTAACGTTGAATAAATTTTTTGGCTTCGGCACCGGTTTCCACATGGAAAAATTCAAAGGGTTCATCCTTAACGTACTGTTGGTATAGGATGGCCAGCGACGTTGCGTCTTCGACTAACAATACTTTCGGCTGCATATTTTGTCCCTTTATTTGTTATTGTTTTCGCCTAACCTATTATGCGGTTGCCGGAGCTTGAAACCCCAGCGCTTTGCGTTCTAATAACGCCTGTAAAGAGTCGTTTATTAACTCATCCAATTCTCGTGCCAATGTATAAGCTTGTTCGGCTTCTCCATTTCGGCATTCAAGTTCAATCGCTCTGGCTAAGTTCGACAACGCAGTATTGCCTAGTGCGAGCGATGAACTAATGAGTTTATGCACCTCAAACTTTAACTCATCGAGTGCCTCTTGAGCCGTCGCAGAGCGGATATTCTCCTGATGCCCTCGAGTTTCCTCTACATAATGGTCGATGAGTAAAGGCAACAGTTCTGCATTAGTATCTTTGATTATTTGTTGAAGTGTGGATTCATCCAAGAGTTGAGGTTTACGTTGGCCCGTTTCGATGGTCCGTTTCGCCGCGGCTGGAGATGTCGCCATCTCTGATTGAGCATGGTCCACTTTTTGAGAAGTGGATACTGTTTCCTCTGAACTGACGTCACACGGTATGTAACGGTTCAGCATCTCTATGAGTTTCGCTAGGCTAACGGGTTTCGCGAGATAATCTGTCATGCCCGCTTTTAAGAATTTCTCTTTATCGCCTGTGAGTGCATGGGCGGTGAAAGCGATAACGGGTAACTCTGATTTATGCGGTTCGGGTAGGTCGCGAATTGCAGCACAAGCGGTTAGCCCATCCATAGTTGGCATCGAAACATCCATAAACACGATGTCGTAGTCCTGCTCTTTCACTTTGTTCAGCGCTTCGAGCCCGTTGGTGACAATGTCTGTATACGGGGTGATAGAACGAAACAGGTTGCGAACCACCATTTGGTTTGCCTTGTTATCCTCGGCGACGAGAACGCGAGCTGCCTTGCAGCATGGAGACAGCACGGGCTGTTGTTGATTACTTGAATTGAATTCACTTTCACTGCATGTCTCAAGTGGAAGAGTAAAGGTAAAGCAACTGCCCAGTCCTTCGACGCTCTCAAAGCTGATCTCACCATCCATCATGTCCAACAACCGCTTACAAATAGCCAGCCCTAACCCTGAACCGCCATGGGCGCGGGTAAAACTATGATCGGCCATAGTAAATTCATCAAACAGGTACGGCTGGTCCTCTTTTTTTATACCGATGCCAGTGTCGGTGATCTTGCACTGTAAAATGACGTGATTGCCTTCCAGTTGTTGTGTGCGAGCGTCGATGGTCACACTGCCACGTTTGGTAAACTTAATCGCATTGCCGACCAGATTAAGCAGAATCTGCTTGTAGCGATTACGGTCTCCTACGACGTATGGTGGGATAGCGTCAATATGAGTGACGAGTGAGATGCCGGATTGGTCAGCGATGGGGCGCAGGCTATTGATGACGGTGCTGGTGGCTTGTTTGAGATCGAATGCTTCACGCTCTATTTCAAGGTTGTTGGCTTCCATGCGTGAGAAATCGAGAATGTTGTTGATGAGCGCCAGCATCAGGTTGCCGGATTCACGTGCGGTATTGACCAGCACTTGTTGTTCTTCGCTGAGTTTGGTTTGTTTTAGCGCGGTCAGTAACCCCAATACACCGTTCATCGGCGTGCGAATCTCATGAGACATTGAGGCGAGAAAGCGGGATTTCGCTTGGTTTGCATGCTCAGCCTCTTCGCGTGCCTGATGTAGCTGCTGATAACTCTCTTGAAGACTTTTCGACATACTGTCAAAAGCGCTGGCGACTTGGCCGAGCTCATCGTTTTGTTGCAGGTTTATCTGAAACCCCGGGCCTTTGGTCTTTACCGTTTTGGCTGCATCCCGCAGGCGTACTAAGTTTCGAGTGAGATAAGTGCCTAGGAAGAAGGAGAACATGGCGACCAGTTATACTTCCAGTGAAGCAATACCGATGATGGCTCGCCTTGCTTGATTCAGCATGCTGTGAATGGCTGTCGTGGTAAAGCCGAGTTCGATGTATCCGAAACTGATGCCGTCAATGTCTATGTTAACAATGGTGTTAATGATTTCGTGGTTCAACGGTTCCTGATTCGTTGCCGATGGTTCGGCTTGCTGTACGTCTCCGCCGGAGGCCAATAATTGATTGCGCCTCACTACCTTGGCGTATACCACATCTTCCAGCAACATGATTTCACTGACCATATCATCAAGTGTGGCCAAATCGGTTGATATCACGGCATCGGTTACTGCGCGAGCAAACATGGTCGCGGTCGCATGAGCTTTTTGAGTCAATTGGCGGCGATTGGATTCATCAAGATAATTCAGGGCACTGGCAACGAGCAGCACTAACAAGACGATCTCTATCAGGGCTATTCCGATGATGGTTTTCGCGCGAAATTTCAACATAGGCGTCTATATCCACGGTTTTTTAGCGTTATTCATGCGAAAGCAGGTCAATCTTCAGCGCGCGCACGTCATCCCACGCGGCATTGTCCGCCGCAATAAATCCTTCTATCTGCAGGGGAGCAATTAATGCACTGTCGCGCGGATTGCTTTCCATCTGCACCAAGTATTCCTGCACTTTATGGGCCAATTGTTTGTCGACCTTCGGATTCACGGCAATGGCGTGCGGAGTAAATCCCTTGGTCTTCCAGAGTGGTACCAGTTGTTCTTTGATGTCGGCGGGCATCGCATTGAAAGTCCTCATCACACCGCCTCCGGCCGGATAAATCCCGCGAGCCACGGAAAGGTAAACCGAATCATGCGAAGAGACATAGACAGGGGTGAAATCCACGCCGTTATCATGTAAATGACTGCGAGTCAGAATGCTCGCCGCAAAGGCCGCTGGTGAGGGAAACGCAATATCCTGACCTGACAACTGTTTCAGTTCGGTAATGCCACTGTCTTTTCGCACGACGATAATGCCCTGAATGCGTTTATTTCTGGCATGAGCTAACGCTTGATAGCCCGGGTTTTGGTTGAAGACCGTAAAGTGATACGGATTCATATACGCAAAGCTGTACTCTCCGGCTTTTAATCGGGTTTCAAAGGTCGGGATATCAGGTGCGGTAACAAAGAGAATTTCCTGACCGACGTATTCGCCCATTGCTTCCATTATCGGCCCCCATTGCTTTGCCAGACGGCTGGCTGATTGCTGTGGTACCACACCAAACGTTAAGGGAGCTGCGGCCAGCGCGGTGGAGCTAAGCAGAAAAGCCAGCAACAGCAGTTTCCTTAACCGACGTAAAAAACATGACGCGTGATGAGCGATTCGATGGATACCATACATAGTGACTAATATCTTTCTTTTCAACATGTTGTATTCTCCAAGTCTAGGAGATGTTTATTAAATTGCCATGGCCCTATCTACGAAATATTCGAGTGGATCACGTTGTGGCATTGAGGTATTCGTTATTCATCACCCGTTCTTTGATTCGATCTCTCCAACGCTCAGGCAGCAGCGGGATTCGGTTTATCTCACGACAGATTTCGCTGGCCAGCGTCGGTTTATCTCGGCAGTTGAGAATGGTGCCCAGTAAGCTGATGTTTGATTGCTTTAGTAAGTCCATGGCAGCTTGGACCTGTAGTGTGCTGGTGTGACCGGCCATCACAACCAGAATGACGCCATCACAGGCGCTGGCAATACACTGCGCGGGAATGTTGTTTCGGTTCACGTTGAGCAGTGGTGAGGTATCAACGACGACACGCTCATATTGACCCAACCAACTCTGCATCGCTTTTTGCAGGAAATCAGGCCTTTTGTAGAGCAGATGTTCGGAGGTGTCTTTGGGAACGGTAATCCCGGTAAAGCAACGCAGCGAGTGATTGTGTTGCAATAGATTGGGTTGAATGTTTCCCAGCTCTGCGGTAACAAAGCTGGGATGAAACATATTCAGATCAACCAGCGCGGTGTGGTAGCCAGCCAACAGGTATCGTTCTGTCAGCGCCATGGTTAGCGCAGTGACACCTTCGCCGGACTGACACGAGGTCAGGCAAATAGAACGGCACTGATTCAGCTCAGCATTTAAGTAGATCTGTTCTACTTCAGCATGGGTGGCAGGTATTGTCATCACAGTGCTCCTATTAAGGCAACGGTCGCTGCCATTTGGAAAATGTCTTTGATGCCCGTGCGCAATTGGGCGGCCAGGCTTTCACTTTCGTCCGGGATATAAACAGTGTCGCCGGCACGCAGTACGGGCAGATTGTGAATACTGGCGCTTTTGCTGAACTCAACCAAATCGAAGGTTCGCGCCTGATTCTGGCAACATGACATGTTAACGATGGTGATTTTTTCTAAGTATGCCGATTTGCTCGGGCCGCCGGCCTCGGCCAGCAGGTCGAGAATCGTCATGGTGTCATCAAACTGGTAGCGTCCTGGTTGGTTGACGGCACCAAGCACCCGGATGGTGCTCTCTTTAGAGCGCTCAAGCCAGTTGCGATCCTTTTCCGGAATATAAATGGTGTCGCCACGTTTTACTTTAGGCAGCAGGCTTTCGTCGCCCGTTTCAAAGTATTGGGATAGATTGAGTTTGCTGACGCGCGCGTAGCTTTTGTCTCTGTGAGTGATGCGAATATTGTGGATGTCAGCCTGACCTGTCGGGCCATCAGCCGCCGACAGAATGTCGAGAAAATGCATTTCATCGGTAAAACGGTAGCGACCGGGCGCATTAACCTGACCAAACACGTAAATCGAACTGTCTGAGCTTTGACGAACCCATTGTGATTTGTTGTCGGACGGATCTTGTGGCAGATCGTGCACTCGAATGATGGCACCAGCGTTGATGCGGGGTAAGGTATGGCGCGGCGCGCCATTCTTGATAAATTCATCGAGATTAAAATGTTGCATGCGTTGGCTGCCCGCTGACGGCACAATTTCAATTCGAGTCGTGTCCGCACGAAGTGTCGGACCGCCGACATGTGCGAGCAAATCCATCAGGTCCATTTCATCAGACCACTCTATGCGACCGGGACGGGTAACCTCACCAAACACATTGACGGCGCGATCAGGCGTGACTTTTAACCACGATTTCTCGTTCATATCCAGCTTCTCTGGCACAAAGATAGCGTCACCGGACACAATGGCGGGCAATGGTGACGAGCCGCTGCCTTCGGTATAGGCGACCATGTCGAAGCGAATGACCTGACCGTTGGCTTTAATAATGCGAATCTGGCGGGATTCCGCAAAACGAGTTGGACCGCCAGCATTAGCGAGAATATCCATAAAGCTGGCGCCAGGTTTACCTTCGTAGGCGCCCGGAATGGCGACTTCTCCCATGACGTACACAACGTTGGCACCCGCTTTGATCTCTTCCTCCTGTTTGGGAACAAACACGGTAGAGCCCGGTTTTAAAATGGGCAGCAGGGCGCTATCACCACTGTCTAAGTATTTTTTGAGATTGAACAGCGTCGGGGTATTGTCCGAAATGATTCGAATCTGTTCGACACTGGCGTAGCGCGTCACGCCACCAGAGCGCATGAGAATGTCGACAAGGCTGGTGTCCGCTTTGAATGAAAATGATCCTGGTGCATTCACTTCGCCAAACACTTTGATCGACGTATTGCTGCTGGCACTGTCGCCGGCATTGGCCAACGCGGTTGGGTTGAAATCCTGTTCGATATTGCCCACCAGCGGCGAGGCCGGCACAAACAAGGTATCCATGGATTGAAGGGATGGAAGGGCGCTTTCTTCGCCAGTTTCAAGAAACTGTTTGTAGTCAAATACTGTGACGGTTTTTCCGCGTTTCAGTTGCACCTTGTCCAACTGAGCACCAGACCGAATGCCGCCAGCGGCGCTGAAGGCTTCTTGAATGGTTGTCGCTTGGTCAAGAACCTTCTCTCCCGGGTTCTCAACATAACCCAACACATTGATGATCAGCTGTTTCTGAGCAATAAACACTTCAACGTTAGTCAGGTCGCGGTAAACTTCGCCCAGTCGCAGTTTTACTTCGTTTGTCAGCTGCTCCTCGCTGTAACCAGCGACAAAAATCGAACCGATTTCTGGCAGCTTGATCGCACCGCGGCGATCCACTAAGAATGCCTGATTCAATTGTGTTTCACCCGGCAGGTTAACTTGAATCATGTCCCCGATGGCAACATAACTTTGTTTGCTGCTTGCGAGCGCCATCAGGCTGAATGTCAGGCATGACAGTAACAAAACCATACGTCTAAATGATAGAAGGTTCATTGGAAATCCCCCGAGTTGGTGTGGGGTTTAGCACTTGACGCCAAGGCATTGACCTCAATGCTGACGCGTCGGTTGGTGAGCATGATCCCCGGACTGCTGCCTTCAAAGAGTGGCAGACGCTCACCTAGAGAATGGGTAACGATCCGCTCTGGTTGTAACCCGAAGATAATCAGGTAACGTTTGACCTGATTGGCCCTGTCCAGTGCCAACTTTTCGTTGAAAGCCAATGGGCCGTCGGCATCGGTATGGCCAGTGACGGCCAGCGTTAAATCCGGATGCTGTTTTAAAATCAGGGCGGCCTGCGCGAGGTGTCCCATGTATTTAGGATTAATCTCAGCAGAGTTGTGAGCAAACTGGTTGTCCGCATTAAGTAATTCGACCACAGAGGTGATGGCTTCGATCTGCGTAATCCGACCGCTGTCCTGACGGTCAGGAGGCAGACATTCCGTTTGCTGAGTGACGTAATCAAGTTGCTGTTCCAACTTGGCCAGCGATTTACGCTGAATGGCAATATCATTCGCCGCATCGAGCTGAAGTCCTCCTTCCAACTCGCGAGCGATACGCTGCTGGCGAATGTTCAGTTGCAGCACCGACGCAGGAAAGCACCATTTGGCACCTTCTTGGATCAACATATCGAGATGGAGTTTCGTTAGTTGCCAGTCGAAACGCAGCCCATGTTCTGGCCCAAGAGGTTCGTCTGGCATAACTGGCGAAAAGTCACTGCTCAGCGTCTGTTCAGCCATGCCACCCTGACCGTGTGGGGGATAACTGCTGCAACCAGCAAAAAGCAAAACTGAATTGGCCAGAAGTAAAGTTGCGAATGGTCTATTCATGGAGCAGCTCTCCCATCTTGATTTGGGTGGATGACCTGATTTCAACTTGCCTTACGAGTAAGCTGTTTAGAATTGACTGGTATTGCGTGTTCAATTCTAAGCAGAGTAAAGATTTCCAGTGGCTGGCCGCTGACGTTTTCGATTCGCATGCGACGGTTGTTGGCGACGAGGCGCTTGTAGAGATAAACAATCGCGCCGATGCCAGACGAGTCGAGAAACGTTACGTTTGCCAAATCGACTTCAATTTCGCAGAACTCCGGATTGGAGATAACTTTGTCGAGTAGAGGCAGTGCTTTCTGGCTGCCATCAGCATCGAGATTGCCGGAAAACAGAAGCGTTAATGTTGTGTCATTAAAACTATTGGTATGCAGTCCCATCATCATTCTCCTTGAATTGGATAGCGTTCACTTGGCTGGATGACAGGAACAATACAGATAGCGTGCCAGAAAAATAATGTTGTAAATTCAAATGGTTAACATTTGTTTAGTCAACGGTTTCAAAATGAAAAACGTGAACCTTCAATTTGAGAATCAATCTGCGAGAGACATTGGAAAGCCTGAATCTACTGGAATCGTACTGGATAACGATCACTTCAGAGTTAAGGTCATGCAGTCATTGCGCCGGAAGATATGATGAGACAGCGGTGTGATAGTTATGGATAATTTTCCCTGTTAGTCGCAATTCAGGGTGTGGTTAATAACTTAATATTTCTTGTGTTTATCTTAGTAATCAAGTTGTAGTTGTGATTTTTGATAGTTTTGCAAAAGTCACGACCGGATTGTTTGTTCGGTTGGCAAAAGAAAGGGAGCGTATTGCGCTCCCTTTTTTACGTTTATTTATTGTGCTGGCATATCACTATCGGCAATTGCTTCGTTGTACCGTCTGGTAACTCGCACATGACGATTGGGCCTGTTGCGCTATTGCCAGCGCGGTCTTCAGACAAGACGCTACCGCTAAAAAAACTGAAACTTAGACAAGTAGCGAGCATAAGTATTTTGGTAAACATAACCGCTCCTTAACGAGCACACCTCAACATTGAGGTTTGATGTTAAGTATGGTCAAAATACAAACTCTTTCAAAAGAAATTGCAGTATTGTTAGGCTAAATTGACCTAATGTTGATGGGTTTTATTGGTGAAATTCCGGAATTTTCAAGTTTTTATCATGCAGTGTGATTTTTGACTGATTTGTCTGTTTTAGGCGTGAGTTTTCCCTTGATTTGTATGTCGATGTTGGCTGTGCATGCACATGAGTTGCTGCAAAAGAAAACCACCTCCGAAAGAGGTGGTTTTTGGTTAAGCAGATTCGCTGTTGCTTAAGTTGCGCTTGGACGTTGCAGATCCTGCACCAGCGCGCGGGCAAAGCGGGCTGCTTCACCACCTGTACAGGCGCGGTGGTCAAAGGTAATCGACAGCGGCATCGCTTTCACGTTCATCAATTGCTCGTCTTTGATCATCACTTTTTCGATGATGCGACCGGCACCAACAATGGTGACCTGAGGCGGTGAGACGACTGGCGTCGCAAAGATCCCGGCAATTGCACCGAAGTTGGATAACGTGATGGTGGCGTGTTGCAACTGTTCGCGGCCAATTTTGCGTTCGCGAATCCCTTGCACGGTGGTATCGAGCCATTCACGCATGGCTTGTGGTTCAAACTCATCCGCGCGGCGGAGGACCGGCACATACAGGCCATGCGTGCTGTCGACCGCAATCCCGATATTGACGGTGCTGTGCACGCAGCGGGTCATGGTTTCGGCATCAAACCAGGCATTCATCGCCGGCTCTTGCTGGCAGGCGTAGACAATCGCCTGAATGAGGCGAATCGAGATATCTTCACCCGGTTTCCACTCGGTCAGCAGTGCTTCTTCGGTGATGGTGACCGCCGCGACTTGCAGGTGCGATTCGGTCATGGTGTTGACCATGGTTCTCCGCGCGCCTTTGAGCACTTCTGTGCCGGGGATCTGTTGGTCGGCAGCATTCTGCACATCACTATCGACAATCAAACCATCAGGCCCGGTGCCTTGTAAACGCTGTAAATCCACTCCAAGACGCTGCGCCAGCAGGCGGGCCGAGGGCAGGGCGGAGAGTGATTTCTTCGCCGGATTGGCATGCTCGCTGCTGCCCACCCAGAAGTCATCCACATCCACATTGTGTGACTGGTGGGACACATTGCCGACCACGGTCGCCGCGTCCTGCTTTTTCTTGGTACTGGATATGGCGTTGCCGGCGCTGTCGAGCTCTTCAATTTCCAGAAGCAAACTGCCGATGTTGATCACATCGCCTTCATTGCCGTGGCGACTGACGATTTTACCCGCGTAAGGTGCGGGCACTTCAACGGTGGCTTTGGCGGTTTCCACCGTCAGCACGACCTGATCGACTTTGACCACATCGCCGACGTTGACATGCCATTCGACGATTTCTGATTCGGCTAACCCCTCACCGAGGTCGGGTAACATAAATGACTTCATTTCCAACCCTCCACTAACTCTCGCGCAGCCAGCACGATGTCCTGTTCCTGAATCATGAAATACTCTTCATTTTTGTAGTAGGGCATGATGGTGTCCATACCGGTGACACGTTTGGGTGGCGCTTTGAGCAGACACATCGCCTGTTCCGCCACGCGCGCCAGAATTTCCGAGCCGACGCCGCAGGTTTTGCTGGCTTCATGCACCACCAGCAAACGCCCGGTTTTCTCCAGCGAGCGCAAGATGGTGTTCATGTCGAGTGGTTTGATGCTGGCCAAATCGACCACCTCAACTTCAATGCCTTGCGCGGACAAGGTTTTGGCTGCCTGTAATGATTCTACGACGCAGGCGCCCCAAGTGACCAACGTGACATCGCGGCCTTTACGCAGGGTAAAGCAGGTATCGAGTGGCAGGGCTTCACCGTTGTTGGTGACATCGGATTTGACGGTGCGATAGATGCGTTTCGGTTCAAAGAACATCACCGGATCGTTGCTGCGAATCGCAGCCAGCAGCAAACCGTAGGCACGCTGAGGGGAAGATGGGACGACCACTTTAAAACCGGGCACGTGCGCAAACAGGGCTTCCACACTTTCAGAGTGGTGCTCAGGCGCATGTATCCCGCCGCCAAATGGCGCGCGGAAGACGGCCGGGCAGGTCAGGCGGCCACGGGTGCGATTGCGTATGCGCGCGGCATGGCACATCAAATGCTCCATCGCCGGAAACACAAAGCCCTGGAACTGAAACTCGGCCACCGGACGCAAGCCTTGGGTGGCCATGCCCACGGCCACACCGCCAATCAGCGCTTCAGCGAGCGGCGTGTCTATCACGCGTTTAAAACCAAATTTGTCTTTGAGACCGACGGTGGCGCGAAATACACCGCCGTTGTCGCCGACGTCTTCGCCGAGCACAATCACGTTCGGATCGTGTTCCATCTCATACTGCAAAGCCAGGTTGACAGCTTCAACTAAGGTCATTTCAGCCATGTTTGCCTCCCTGCATGCGCATTGCTTTGTTGATCAGTTCGTCACGCTGCGCGTGGAGATCCGGCGTGAGCGATTCGTAGAGAAAATCGAACGCGGCTTCAGGCGGTTGCGGGGTGATATCGAGATAGCACTGCACCGCGTGTTCCACCACTTCCTTGCAGTGAGTGAGCCACTGCTCTTCGTCCTGCTCGGTCCACGCGCCGCTGTTCATCAGATAGGTTTTCAACCGGGCAACCGGTTCAAATTGCCACGCCTGCTGCAGTTCATCGTCACTGCGATAACGGCTCGCATCATCGGCGGTGGTGTGGTCGCTTAAACGATAACTGACCGCTTCAATTAAGGTTGCGCCTTTGCCTTTGCGCGCCCGGTCAAGGCTGGTGCGCACCGCATCGTACATGGCCACAATGTCGTTGCCATCGACGGTCAGGCCCGGAATCCCGGCGCCCAACGCTTTCTGAGACAAGAAATCTGCCGCACATTGCAGATGGCGCGGGACGGAAATCGCCCACTGGTTGTTGTTGACCACAAACACCACCGGAATGTGCCACGCGCCCGCGCAGTTGATGGCTTCAAGGAAATCGCCTTTCGATGTCCCGCCGTCACCACACATCACTAACGCCGCCTGATGATTGCCCTGAATTTTCAGCGCTGAAGCGACGCCCACGGCGTGCGTGCATTGGGTCGCGATCGGCACGCAAAACGGCAGGTCGCGACAATGCAAATGTTCATCAGGGGTGAAATCACTGCCGCGCTCATCGCCGCCCCAGTATTGCAGGTTCTTTTCCATGCCGATGCCGCGCGCCCACATGGCTGGCATATCGCGATAATAGGGAACAAACACATCGTCCACTTTGAGCGCCCGGCCAACGGCAATACCGATGGCTTCTGCACCCAAATGGGACGGATAGGTACCGAGTTTGCCGGTGCGTTGCAGCGCAACCGCTTTGTGATCGTAGGTTCGGGTCAGTAGCATATCGCGATAAAAACCGGTCAGCGTTGACACATCTGCCCAATCGGGAAGCGGCTTAACCAGATTGCCATGGTGATCGATAAATCGTTCCATGGGTAATGCCTGAACGTTCATCTCAAGCTCCTTTTGACGCTACGCATCGAAGATGGCAGCAATTCACATCGTTACGTCAAAGGTGATACCGAGAGCAATGTGGAGAGGAATGCGCAGGTGGCAGCGTGATGGACAGTTTTGAAATAGTGTCCTGCGAATTCCGATAACGGCGTTTTATCTTGCTGTTAATACCACATTTATCTAGTGATGAATCTTGGTATAACCGGATAAGGTAAGTGTAACTAAATTGTTAAAATTCGCATGAAATTGATGGGAGGATGAGAGTAAAGGAAAGCTTACACTCGCCCAAAAGTAGCAGAAAATGCCAGTTTTTGAGTTGCTTGGTCGGAAACTCTGAAAAGATTCACTATGTTGGAATCAAATTTTGCACAAATATGGGGAACAAAAAATTTGTGTTGGCAGGGGAAAATGAAAAAGAGAAAGCCATTTGCTTTCTCTTTTCTCGGTATTTTATTTCTCACGGCCACGCTGAGGCAGCATGCTTTTGACGTAAGGGCGTTTCACCCAATGGGTCATAAAGATCACGGCACCAATGTGCGTAGCGACAGCAAACATCGTCAGGTTGGCGAAGAATTCGTGCACTGCTTTCATCGCGTCCTCACCCCAGAACATATCCCACTGGGTTGCCCAGCCGGTTAACGCCGTTGCAATCAATGCCAGCCACATGACCCAAATCATCACCGCACCTGCCGGGTTATGGCCAATGTGTTCGTCTTCTTTGGTTGCCAAGACTTCTTTTAAGTGTGATAGCGCCTTATTCACTGACGGTTTAAATGCCGAAAGGCTCGCCGGGGAATCGGTGATGATCCCCCAGGTCAGCCGCACTGAGAGTGCAGCCAGGACAAAATATCCTACCCATTCGTGCGTTTCACTACCTGCTTCGGTGAGAAAGTAGTTCGACAGGAAAAGCGCCGCAACGACCCAGTGGGTGAGACGCACGACGCCGTCCCAAACGTAAGGTTTAGTCATCTTTCTCCTCTTTTACTTTGCTCATGTCGACAGGGTTGAAGTAAATTTCGACGCGTTTATTTTCAGCATCGTAGCCATACAACTCATAACAGCTGGTTTTGGTGGTTTTGAATTTCTTGATTTTGTAGCCCATGTCCAAAACTTGCTGCTTCGCCTGATCAAAAGGCATCCAGCTTGATTCTGGCTCAGTGGTACAGGTTGGGTCTGCAAACGCCGCAGATGAAACGGCCATAGCGGCAACAAGTAATCCGGTGCGCAGAGGTGTAATGACAGACATAGCTTCTCCTTAACGTTGTCGATGTTGTCTGAGAGCTACTATGACTCCAGACACTTAAGAGAAACTTAAGAAAGAAATGTGACTGAACAATTATGGGTAACAAAGCAAGGTGTCGATGGATGAGAGATAAATGCACAAGAAGAGAAAGCCAGAGCCAATTTGCGTCCACTCTGGCTTATTGGAAGGTTATATCACGCGGTTATCACCAGTGCTGAAGGCAATGATCTGGCTGATTTCACTGATGCTGCGGCCGGATTCCTGCTGCCATTGGCAAAACGCTTCGTTGGCGGCTTGCATAGAGCGTTTGGTGTTCTTGCCGCCTTCGATAATACCGGTGTTGCGCAGGTAGGCTTCCACATCACCGGACAGAATAAAGGTATCGGCGCCCATTTGGCGCAGCGTGTACGGCCCCGTGTTACCACCTAAACGATCACCGTGCTTTTTCAGGTATTCCCACAATTCGGTGATGCGTTCAATCGGCCAGTTGGCGACCATCTCACTGAATGAACCGTGCTCCTGACGTGCTTCATAGATCATGCGCGCGTTCTTGGGAATCGACATCACTTTGGCCAAGTGGCGAATGATTTTCGGATCTTGGGCTTTCTGTTCCCACACTTCATCAGACAGCATCAGCAGAGGTTCGATGCGAAACTGGAAAAACAGCTCTTCAAAGTTGGGCCACTTCTTACGCACCACATCCCATGAAATGCCACTCTGAAATACCTTCATGCTGAACGCCGATAACCAGCGATCTTCAGGAACTGCGGCTAACTCGGCTTTGCTGAGCGGCTTTTTCAGCAGGCTCTCAAGTTGGTCTTCTCCGCCTTTGCGCTCGGCGGCACGTTGATAGATTGATTGAAACTTTTCCATTGTCATGTGAAGCGCCACTTTTTTGTTTTGAGAAACAACAGTCTAACAGAGCGTTTTACGTTCGGCACGGGTTGGTTATTCGTTGAGCAAACAATATGTGCCAGCGGTTTAAAATTGATTTAATGCGATCCGAGTTTTGTTTAGCCTTGCAGTTATCCTGTATGTTAGACTAATTGGTATAACAAGTTGCTGTGGGATAGATATGGAACCGAACGTTAAGCTTTATCAGAAGATTGCTAACCGCTTCAAAACCGACATTGCCAATGGGGTATACCAGGTGGGCGATATGCTGCCAGCCGAGCGTTTGATCGCCGAGCAGATGGAAGTAAGCCGCACGGTGATTCGCGAAGCGATGATCATGCTGGAAGTGGAAGGTTACGTCGAAGTGCGTAAAGGCTCGGGGATTCGTGTCATCAACACCACTATCGAAACGCCGATTGCAGAGGCAAGTGCGGCATTGGGCGACGCCAGCTTCATGCTCACCTGCGGCCCATTTGAGCTGTTGCAAGCGCGTCAGCTGTTTGAAAGCAACATTGCCGAGTTTGCGGCTACGCAAGCGACCAAGCAAGATTTGGTCGCGCTGATGAAAATCCAAGAGCAAGCCAAATCTGATGATTTCAGCCGCGATTCCTACTGGGACAGCGAATTTCACATTCAGCTTGCCCGTTGTACGCAGAACTCGGCGGTTGTGCATGTGGCAGAGATGCTGTGCAAACATCGCGAGAACAACCCGTACTGGAAGAAGCTGCACGAACACATCGAAGACAACAAGATTCGCAGTTGGTGCAGCGAGCACGATGAAATCGTCAAAGCGTTGATCAAGCGCGACCCACAGGCGGCGCGTCAGGCGGTGTGGCAGCACATCGAAAACACCAAGCAGATGCTGTTTGATGGTTCGAGCGATGATTACGATCGTTTCCTGTTTGCCGAAAGCCCGCTTTCGACATTTTGATGATTTCAAGCGAAGCCAAGTGCTTCGCTTTTTATTGCTCAAAATTTGGTGACTAACGTGCCGGCAATAAAAAATCAGGCGACCCGAGAGTCGCCTGATTGGCATCTGTGTCTTTCGATTGGTTTTATTATACTGGTCGAGTTACAACGTCACGCCACTCTTGAACACCGCGATTTCGCGAAAGTCGTTCAGCTCATTGCGGGTCGGCTCGCCATTGACGAAATCGGCGACTTTGGCGACAAATTGTTCCAGCAGTAAGTCCATCGAGGTGCCTTCAACCAATGCACCAGCGTTGAAATCAATCCAGTGTGGTTTGCGTCTTGCCAAATCGCTGTTGGTCGCGAGTTTCAAGGTCGGCACCGGGCCGCCGTACGGGGTGCCGCGTCCGGTACTGAACAGCACCATGTGACAACCGGCCATTGCTAAGGCGGAGGTGGCAATCGCATCGTTGCCGGGCGCGCTGAGTAAGTTGAGCCCCGGTTTCGACAACCGCTCGCCATAGCGCAGTACATCCATCACTTGGCTGCGGCCGGCTTTTTGCGTGCAGCCGAGTGATTTCTCTTCCAGCGTGGAAATGCCGCCCGCTTTGTTGCCCGGTGACGGGTTCTCGTAAATCGGCTGTTTGTGATCGATGAAATACTGTTTGAAATCGTTGATCATCTTCACCGTCTGCTCGAAGGTGGTTTTGTCGGCGCAGCGGCTCATGAGAATGTGTTCGGCGCCAAACATCTCTGGCACTTCGGTCAGTACCGTGGTGCCGCCATGCGTCACCAAGTAATCGGAGAAACGCCCCAGCAATGGGTTGGCGGTGATGCCTGAAAATCCATCCGACCCGCCACATTCCAAGCCAAAGCGCACTTCGCTCAGATAGCCCGGCTCACGTTGATCGCTTGCCATTTTGTCGAGCAGTTTCTTCATCAGCGCAACGCCGGTTTCTACTTCATCATCGTGTTTTTGGCAGATCATGAATTCCACCCGCTCCGGGTCGAAGTCGCCCAGCGAGTCACGAAACGCATTCACTTGGTTGTTTTCACAGCCAAGGCCAACCACCAGAACCCCGCCCGCGTTGGGATGTTTGACCAGATTCTGCAACAGCAACTTCGTATTGTTGTGGTCATCGCCCAGTTGCGAGCAGCCATATTGATGGGTGAAGACCTGAATGCCGTCGATGTGGGACAGATCCATCTCTGCTTCGACCTGCTTTTTCATTATCTTGGCCATGGCATTGACACAACCCACGGTCGGAATGATCCACAGTTCGTTGCGAATGCCCACGTTGCCATTGGCGCGGCGATAAATCGACACCGGCGTATTGGCCAGTGAACTGCTGACCGACTGAAAATCGGGCTGGTAGTCGTAGTCATTCAGGTCGCTAAGGTTGGTGCGAATGTTGTCTTGATACACTCGCTGCCCGATGGCAATCGGCGCCAAAGCATGGCCAATCGGCGCGCCGTATTTGATCACCCGATCGTTTGGCGCGAAATCCTTCAGTGCTACTTTGTGCGCTTGTGGAATGGCTTCCAGCAACGTCAGGATTTGACCATCGAGTTCCACGGTCAACCCAGCGTCCAAATCGCGTAGTGCCACGGCGACGTTATCGCTCGGATGAATTTTGAGTAATGGATTCACAAGCTTCCCCTTAACAACGGCTGAGTGCGTCTCGCATGCCTTGCGCGCAAATGCGTTCAACGTGCGCCGTCACGCATTCTGCCAGCCCCGGAACGCGGGTGAGGTCGGTTTCCCAGTGCGCGGCATTGCTGAGTACGCCGTCAACCAGTTCGCGGTGGCTGCTTTCGCCCCG
This sequence comes from Vibrio sp. bablab_jr001, assembly GCF_016464285.1. NCBI lineage: Bacteria > Pseudomonadati > Pseudomonadota > Gammaproteobacteria > Vibrionales > Vibrionaceae > Vibrio > Vibrio sp. bablab_jr001. Next base: position 26,522 of record NZ_JACDWZ010000102.1, on the reverse strand, counting down.
TTCGACTTTTGGCCATGCGCTGGCAAAGAAATCGAGCCAAGGCTGGTCATCAGCGAGGGCATATTCGCCCTCGGCGCGTTGCCCGCGATAGAAGGTGATGAGAGCTGCCAGCGCAAAGCTCAGGTAACGCGGCAGTTGACCTTGTGTCTGCTGGTAGGTGAGCAACTGCGGCAGAATACGCGTTTTGAACTTGGTCATGCTGTTGAGCGCAATCGACAATAACAAATGCTTGATGTACGGGTTTTTGAAGCGATATACGACATCGCGCGCAAAGGCGTGCAGTTCATCTTTTGGCAACGACAAGGTCGGAATGATTTCGTCAAACATCACCGCTTTGAGGTACGCGGCGATCTGCTCGTCTTGCATGCTGTCGCCCACCGTATCGATGCCGGCCTGAAACGCCACCGGCACTAACGCGGTGTGCGCACCATTCAAAATGGCGACTTTACGCTCTTTGTATGGCTTGATGTCATCGACGATTTTGATGTTCAGTGCCTGTTCGTCGCTCAGTTGATCAAGACACAGGGCTTGGTTCAGCCATTGCGGGCCTTGAATCACGAACAGGTAAAAGTTCTCTGCGCTGACCATAAAGGTGTCGCGGTAGTTGAGTTCGGCTTCCAAAGCGGCCACTTCATCTTTCGGATAGCCAGTGACAATGCGATCCACCAAGGTGGAGCAGAACGTATTGGCACTTTCCACCCAGTTACGAAACGCCGCAGGTAGATCCCAGAGGTCGATGTAACGCAATACGATGGCTTTAAGCGCTTCGCCGTTGTAGTCAATCAGCTCACAAGGAATGAGGGTCCAACCTTTGTCTTGGGCGCCGTTGAAGTGATTGAAGCGCTCCCACAACATGCGGGTCAGTTTGGCGGGGTAACTGCTTGGCGGCAAATCGCCCAGTTGATCGCTGTCGACAAACGCAATGCCCGCTTCGGTGGTATTGGAGAAGACAAACTCAATGTCCGGGTTTTTCGCGCGCTCCAGAATCGCTTCGAATTCGCGGTACGCCGACAGCTCTTCGTTGACTGAATAGATGATGCGTGACTGAGACACCGCTTCGCCGGACTCATCCAGACCACGAATCAGCGTGGTGTACAAGCCATGTTGCGTATTGAGACTGGGTGGAAACTCGCCGCCAATTGGGCGAATGACACTGACGCCGGCCTTGAAGTCGGTGTGTTGGTTCAACTGGTCAATTTGCCAGTCCAAGAATGCGCGCAGAAAGTTGCCCTCACCAAACTGAATGATTTTGGTCGGATAAGACGGGCCGGGAAAAGTATCGCGATTAAGCTGTTTCATCATAAGTACCTGTTGGGGCTGCCCAACCTTGTGGCGGGCAGCGAATCTCGGGCGTTTAAACGTGGCAAAAGTGGATCACTTGTGCGTGATACCAAAATAGTTTTTTGCGTTGTGGTAGCAGATGTCCGACACCATGCGGCTCAGCAGATCAAAGTCAGCTGGCGCTTCGCCGTTTTCCACCCATTGGCCAATCATCTGGCACAGAATGCGGCGGAAATATTCGTGGCGGGTATAAGAAAGGAAGCTGCGGCTGTCGGTCAGCATGCCGACAAAACGGCTCAGCAAGCCTAGTTGCGCGAGCTGCGTCATCTGACGTTCCATTCCATCTTTCTGATCGTTGAACCACCAACCCGAGCCGAACTGAATCTTGCCTTCCACGCCGCCGCCCTGGAAGTTGCCACACATGGTCGCAATGACTTCGTTATCGCGTGGGTTCAAGCAATAAAGAATGGTTTTAGGCAGAGCGTCGTCGCGGTCCTGCGCGTTCAGCAGCCGCGCCAGCGGCAGGGCCACTTCGCCGTCATTAATGGAATCGAAACCCGTGTCCGGGCCAAGCAGATTGAACATGCGTTGGTTGTTGTTGCGCAGTGCTCCGATGTGATACTGCTGCACCCATCCGCGTTTGGCGTACTCTTTCCCCAGATAAACCAGCACGGCGGTTTTGAATTGCGCGGTTTCAAAGGGCGTCACTGCGCCGCCTGCAAGGCGTTTGGCTAAGATGGCATCGAGCTCTTGCTCGGTTGCGTCTTCGTAGCTCACCGTATCGAGCGCATGGTCAGTCACGCAGCAGCCGTGATCGGCGAAATGTTGCAAGCGTTTGTCCAGCGCCTGGCACAAATCGGCAAAGCGGCGAATCTCAACGTCTGCCACTTCGGCCAGCGCTGCCATGTAATCGGCGAAGGTGTCGAGGTGGATGTTAAACGCTTTGTCCGGGCGCCAGCTTGGCAGCATTTGTACCGGGAAGTCTTTATCTTCAGCGACACGTTTGTGCGCGCTCAAATCGTCAATCGGATCGTCGGTGGTACCGACCATTTCCACGTTCATCTTCTGCATGATCGCGCGCGCACTGAACTCTGGGCTGGCCAGCATTTCATTGCACTGATCCCAAACGCGCGGGGCGCTCTCTTCATTCAATACCATGCCTGTTATACCAAACGGACGACGCAATTCGAGGTGCGTCCAGTGGTAAATCGGGTTACCGATGGTAAACGGCACCGTGCGGGCAAAGGCCATGAATTTGTCTTTGTCTGATGCGTCACCAGTACACAGACGTTCGTCCACACCGTTACTGCGCATCGCGCGCCATTTGTAATGGTCGCCACGTAGCCAGATATCGGTCAGGTTCTGAAAACGATAGTCGTCGGCCACTTGCTGCGGTGGTAGGTGGCAGTGGTAATCAATGATAGGCATGTCCGCGGCGACGTCGTGATACAGGCGACGCGCAAACTCGTTATGCAACAGAAAATTCTCAGAGAGGAAAGTGGTCATGTCCTTAATCTCAGTTGTTATACCAATTTGGTTTTAAAGATACATCAGATGTCGACTTGTTCAAGAGTCTAGCGAGGCTATAGAGCTATATTGTGTGTCTTGAGTCACGTTATTGGCGTTGCTTATTGTGTTTTTGTCGGTGAGATCTGATTTTCGAAAGTTGTTATACAAAAAGTAGTGTTTTTTGATCTCGTTTTGGTTTTTTCTATTTTCGACATGTAATATATGTCTTGCAATTAGTCAGACCAATTAAGGGCATTTCAGGACGAGAATGATGGCCCCACAAATGAAAAAAGATAAGACCCTGGTTTGAGTAATAAATATTGTGTGGCCGTTATCAGAAGAGAAACGCAATGATAATTGAGTTAATCAATGAGTATATAAACAGAGGGCTTCGCCTGCTGCTGACTCTATTTATGGCTGTGATGATCATCGCTGTGGTTTGGCAAGTCTTTACCCGTTTTGTGTTAAATGACCCGGCCAATTTCACCGATGAACTGTCACGTTATCTGCTTATTTGGATTGGGGTACTGGGGGGGGCGTATACCTTCTCAATCCGACGCCATCTGGCGCTGGAGCTTCTTTCCTCAAGATACGGTGAAAAAGGAAGAAACGTTCTATCCATTCTGACCAACCTGATTGTGGTGATGTTATCAACGATAGCCTTTATCTACGGCGGTTATTTGTTGGTGAGCTCAACGATTGCAAACGGACAAATATCTCCGGGCATTGTGATTGGCGGAAAACACTTATTAATTGGCTACGTGTATTTGGTCGTGCCTATTTCCGGGGCGCTGATCACCTATTTTGGTGTTCTGGATATTTTCAGAGCGATTTATTTTTTGACCCAAAATCGCAGTCATCACCGCGTATAAAGTCTCGCGTTAGGAACAGACATCATGACATTAACGGATTTGTTATTTTCACAAGAATTCCTGATGAACGCGCCGGATATGTTTTACGATATTTTCCCGGTGATCGTTCTGTTCGGAACGTTGGCGGTATTGCTGGTGCTTGGCGTGCCGATTGCTTTCTCAATCGGCCTGGCAGCGTTTCTGACCGTGTTTGTTGATTTCCCGATCGACAAAACCTCCATCCTGATTTCGCAAAAGCTGGCCAATGGCCTCAACAACTTTGGTTTGTTAGCGCTGCCGTTCTTTATTGTCGCCGGCAACCTGATGAACCGGGGAGGGCTGGCCAGCCGCCTGATCAACTTTGCGATGTTATTTGGTGGCCGCCTGCCGGGGGCGCTGTCGCACGTGAACGTGATTGCCAACATGATGTTTGGTGCGCTTTCAGGCTCGGCTACCGCTTCTGCTGCGGCCGTCGGTGGCATCATGCGTCCGTTGCAGGATAAGCACAAATATCCGGCAGACTTCTCGACCGCGATTAACGTGTCGTCGTGCCCGGCGGGTTTGCTGATTCCGCCATCCAACATTCTTATTCTGTACGCCTTGGTCAGCTCGACCTCGGTGCAGTACCTGTTTATTGCGGGTTATCTGCCGGGCATTTTGATGGGGCTCGGCATCATGGTGGGCATTTTCCTGCTCGGGTCGAAGTACAACATTCCGCGCGAAAAATACGAGTTCAACGAAAAAGCCAGCAAAGTCATTTTGGATGCGCTGCCAAGCCTTGGTCTGGTGGTGATCATCATGGGGGGTATTCTGGCGGGTATTTTTACCGCGACGGAAGCCTCGGCGATTGCGGTGGTGTACAGCTTGCTACTTGGTTTTGCGTATAAAGAGCTGAAAACTGGTGACATCTTCCCGATTCTGGTCGACAGCGTGGTGACGACTTCCATCGTACTGCTGATGGTGGCGACGTCATCGGCGATGTCGTGGTCAATGGCGAATGCGGATATCCCGACGTTCATTTCCGATTTCATTCTGGAAGCGTCGAATAACCCAATCATGATCATTCTGCTGATGAACGTCATTCTGCTCATCATCGGCACCTTTATGGACATGACACCGGCGGTGCTGATTTTTACGCCGATCTTCCTGCCTATCGCAACGCAGATGGGCATCGACCCGATTCACTTTGGCATCATCATGGTGTTCAACCTGTGTATCGGTATCTGTACGCCTCCGGTCGGCACGGCGCTGTTCGTCGGTTGTAGTGTGTATGACACGAAATTAGGACAAGTGGTACCGAAACTGATTCCACTGTTCTTCATTATGATCATTACGTTAGCGATTGTTACGTTGATCCCTTCTCTATCTTTGTGGTTGCCGCATCTGGCTGGATATAACTATTAAAACCAATATAGGACTGTGAAATGAAAACGATGAACAAACTACTTTTGGCGTGCACGGTATCAACCTTGCTGGGCAGCAACGTGTATGCTGCCACCCTGAAATTGTCACATGCGCTGCCAACCGAACACCCGGTTCACCAATCGCTGGAGTACTTTGCGGATCAGGTGAAAAAAGAGGCCAATCTACGCGTGAAAGTGTACCCGAACGGTACGTTGGGCGATGAGTCTGAAGGCTTGCAGATGGTGCAAAACGGTACAGTGGCGTTCACGAAAGCCAGTGCGGCGACGCTGAACACCTTTGCGCCTGACTACAAACTGCTGTCGCTGCCATACCTGTATAAAGACCGCGCGCAATATGATGCGGTGCTCAATGGCCCGATTGGCGAAGAGATTCTTGCCTCATCACGTGATGCTGGCTTTATCGGCCTTGCGTTCCTGGATGCAGGTTCACGCAGCTTCTACACCAGCAAACCCATCAAAACGCCGGACGATTTGAAAGGCTTGAAGATTCGCGTGCAGAACTCGGCACTGTCCATCGATACCATCAAAGCGCTCGGTGGTACACCGGTGCCACTGCCATACGGCGAGCTATATTCTGCGATGCAACAAGGCGTGGTAGATGGGGCAGAGAACAACGTGCCGTCATATTATTCATCACGTCACTACGAAGTGAAGAATGTGTTCTCGCGCGACAACCATACTATGGTGCCGGACGTACTGGTAATTTCAACCAGCGTATGGGACTCACTGACTGACGAGCAGCGTGAAGGCGTGCGTAAAGCCGCGAAAGAAACGGTGAAAGTGCAGGAAGACAATTGGGCGAAATACGTTGAGAAAGCAACGCAGGATCTGAAGCAGCACAACGTCACGTTTGTGGAAAGCGATATCGCTAAGTTCCAGGCGGCGGTGCAACCTGTGTACGACAAGTTCAAAACGGACAACCCGGATTTGGTTCCGCTACTGGATCAGATTCAGTCTATCCACTAAACGGTGGCATAAACCCGAAACGAAAAAGGCACTGCTCAGCAGTGCCTTTTCTTTGCGCGTTACACCCGGGTTTAGAAATTAACCCAGGTCAGGCTCAGCATCAGAACCACCAATGAAGTGGCTGAAAACATTGCCAGCATGCCGAATAACTCGCGAAGGTTGATAGACCAAGATTGTTTTTTATCATACATAACGTCACCTTAATCGACATAACTAAATGAGATTTTGGTCACACTTTACTCCTGTTTATGATGTGGATCAATAAATTTGCGTAATTTTCCATCAAAACAGAAGTGAAATACGGTGAATAGCCGTTTTATTGTAATTAAATTACATTCAGGTGTGCCGAGAATTCTGCATTCGCCCTTAATTTGGTCATCCATATAGGTGAAAAAGGGCAGTGGAATTTGGGCTAGAGGATTCAGATTGCTAGTTATTTGTACGATTAGTTAAATGAGAATGATTGTCGAATTCATTTTTATTGATATTGTTGGAAATATAAATAAGATAGCTTCCAGACTACTTTCTGACCCTCTTCGTTGATAAGGAAATAACAATGATAAAACGGCTGCTGACCCTGTTGCTGATTTCGTTTGCACCGCAGGTATTTGCTCAAGTGACGACGGTGACTGACGTCCTTGATCGTCAAGTGACGCTGGATCTTCCGGCAAAACGCGTTGTGCTGGGCTTCTACGGGGAAGACTACATGGCGATCGGTACCGAAAAATCCTTTGATAACGTGGTGGGTATGTCGAAAGGGATTTGGGAGAAGTGGCGTCCTGCTAACTGGGCGATGTATGTTGCGCACCGTCCGTCATTGGAAACACTGCCAGACGTTGGCAAAGTGGACACACAAACGTTCTCGGTAGAGAAGGTGATTAGCCTCAATCCGGATTTGCTGGTCCTGGCTGACTGGCAGTTCAAAGGCCTTGGCAACGATGTCAACCGCATTGAAGACGCTGGCATTCCGGTGATTGTGATTGACTACAACGCACAGACCGTTGAACGTCACGTACAAAGCACCCTGATCATCGGCCAGATCACCGGTCAGGAAGCGCGCGCGGAGAAAATCGCGAAACAATATCAGGACATGGTTCAGCTGGTGGCGGATCGTCTGGCCAAAGCGAACCTGCCTAAACCAACCATTTACGCAGAATTTGGTTTTCCTGGCACCAAAGAGTACGGCTACACCTTCGGTAAAAACATGTGGGGTGCGATGTCGGAAATGGCAGGCGGTGAAAACATCTCTAAACCGTTTGTCGAGTGGTGGGGTCACCTCAACCCAGAGCAGGTTCTGGCTGCTCAGCCGGATGTACTGCTGATCACCGGCTATGAATTTGGCGGTGCTGATGATGCGATGGTGATTGGTCAGGACGTTGACCGCGCGACCTCGCTGGCTCGCCTGAAAGGTTACAAACAGCGCCTGGGATGGGATAGCCTGCCTGCGGTGAAAAACAACCGCATGATCAGTATCTACCACGGTGCGTGCCGCAGTATTCTCGATGGCCCGATGATTCAGTTCATCGCCAAAGCGCTCTACCCGGATCTGTTCAATGATCTCGACCCGGAAGCGGAATACATCAACTTCTATAAAGAGTACCTACCGGTGACACCAACCGGCACCTTTGCGGTTTCTCTTTCTGAATAATTCTTAGCGGCACTTTCATGTGCCGCTTGCTCTTTGTGTAATCAGGTAATGTGACATGCAATCCGCGATACTTTTACAAGCGATTGAACAACAACGAAAGAGTGAGCGCCGCCGCTGGGTGGTGCTTTGTGCTTTTGGCACCATTTTATTGGCTTCCTTTGTGCTCGATATCATGACTGGCCCATCGATGCTGGATGCATCGCGCGTGCTGAATGCGCTGCTGGAATTTATCGGCCTGCCATTTCAGGTTGATGGTTCAACCCGCGTGATTGTTACCAACCTGCGTTTGCCAATTGCGCTGATGGCGATCATTGTCGGTGGCTCGCTCGGGGTTGGCGGCGCAGAAATGCAGACGCTGCTCAATAACCCGATGGCCAGTCCGTACACACTGGGCATGGCTGCGGCGGCAGGCTTTGGTGCGGCGCTGATGCTCTACATCGGTTCGCTGGGCATGGACAGCCATTATGCGGTGCCGCTGGGCGCATTCCTGTGTTGTATGTTGTCGGCCTGTTTTCTGTTTGCTTTGGCCTCCATGCGTCACATTACCTCAGGCCAGTTGATTCTGGCGGGGATTGCGTTGCTGTTTCTGTTTCAGTCGCTGTTGTCGCTGGTGCAGTTCATCTCCTCACCGGAGCTGAGCCAACAAATTCTGTTCTGGCTGTTTGGCAGTCTGTCGAAAGCGACGTGGAGCAACTTAACCATCACCGCTGTGGTGGTGATGGGCGGTTTTGCTCTGCTGATGCGGGATTCGTGGAAACTGACGGCGCTGCGGTTGGGCGAAGAGCGCGCAAAAAGCGTCGGTGTGAACGTGCAGCGCCTGCGCCTTAAAATTCTGTTTATCGTGGCGGTAATGACGGCAACCGTAACCAGTTTTGTCGGCATTATTGGCTTTATCGGCATTGTGGCACCCAACATCGCTAAAATTCTGGTGGGCGAAGACCAACGCTTCTTCCTGCCACTTTCATTCCTAATCGGTGCATTTTTGCTTTCAACGGCTTCTGTGTTGTCAAAAGTGATTGTGCCGGGCGCGCTGTTTCCCATCGGGATCGTGACGGCAATTATCGGCGTGCCATTCTTCTTCTGGCTGATCGTGGCGAAGCGAGGTTAATCATGCTGAAGGCTGACACACTCAATATTCAGATTGGCTCGCTGACGCTGGCGCGTGACATGAGCTTTACGTTGCAACCGGGGCAGGTGACGGCGATCCTTGGTCCGAATGGCACGGGTAAAAGTACACTGCTGAAAACGCTGTTTGGCGATATCAAACTCAACAGTGGCACGATTTCGCATCAACACGATCAACTGAGCATCAAATCACTGCCGCACTGGCGCTCGCGTTTTGGCTACATGCCGCAGGATATTCACCTCGACATCAACCTCACCGTGATTGAAGTGGTGCTGCTGGGCAAGTTGGATGCCCTGAGCCTGCGAGTGGACGACACCATGCTGCGCGGCGCGCTGGAAATTCTGGAAAGCATGGGCTTGTCTCATCTGGCGAACCGCGATGTGCGCACGCTCAGTGGTGGTCAGTGTCAGATGATTCTGTTTGCGCAGGCGCTGATGCGTGACCCACAAATTCTGATGCTCGACGAACCGGTCAGCGCGCTGGATCTTCATCACCAGCACGTGCTGCTGGATCATCTGGTGACACAAACCCGCGAGCAGCAATACATCACGCTGATGGTGCTGCACGATCTCAACCTGGCGGCGCAGTATGCTGATAATCTGCTGGTGCTGAAACAGGGAGAGCTGGTGACCTGCGGGCATCCCAAGCAGGTGCTGACTTCTGAGCTGGTGCAAGATATTTATAACGTCGAAGCGCAAGTCATCACCGATGAACACGGTGTGCCTTTTGTGCGTACGCTGCGTTCGAAAAAGGTCGCGTAAATGAAGCTGCATCATTTCGTCAAGGACTGGCGATTGCTCTCTGCCGCTGGCCGGGTGCTGGTGTTTAACAGTTTCAGTTTCAACCTCGGGTTTTACATGTTGTTGCCTTATCTGGCCGAGCATTTGCAAAACCTTGGTTTTAGCGGTTGGTATATCGGTTTAATCATCGGCCTGCGTGTGCTTAGTCAGCAGGGGTTGTTTCTGATTGGCGGCACGCTGGGTGACAAGTTCGGCTATAAACCGATGATCCTGTGTGGCTGCGCCGTTCGCATTGTGGGGTTCTTTTTACTTGGGATCAGCGACAGCTTTGCGGCGATTCTTGTTGGCGCGTTCTGCACCGGCTTTGCTGGCGCGCTGTTTACGCCCAGCAGTCAGGCGTATTTGTCCTCGGAATACCCGAACGCTCGCGAGCGTAACCGAGTGTTTGCTTTGCAGAATCTGGCCAGTGAAGCGGGGATGTTGCTGGGCCCACTGATTGGTCTGACGTTGTTCTCGGTATGCTTTATGTGGGTCGGACTCTCGGCGGCAGGCGTGTTCTTCATTCTGCTTCTGCTGCAATGGTATTACCTGCCGAAAGACGTTCACGCCCCGGCGGCGACAGAAAAACAACTGTTCCTGCTAGATTGGTGGGCGATGCTGAAAAACAAACCCTTCATGCGTTTTGTGTTCGCTGCGTGCGTCTATCAAATCCTGTTTCATCAGTTGTACCTGTCTATTCCGCATCAGGCTCGGGTTCAGACTGGCGATCCGTCGGTGATCACTTGGGTATTTATGGTGTCGTCATTGATGGGCGTGTTGTTGCAACTGCCGGTCAGTCACTGGGTGGACAAACAGCTTGGTATCGCCAAAGGGATGGGGATTGGCATGGCGTTGATGGGCAGTGCATTTCTGGCGCTGAATCTGCACTTTGCGCCGTGGCCACCATTGCCGTTTGTGCTGTGCGCGATACTGCTCAGCTCCGGTTCAATGATGGTTTATCCGCTGATTGGTGCCTACGTGCCACGCTTCGCTACGCCGTCCAAATTGGCCAGTTATTACGGCCTCTATTCTTGTATCGGCGGCTTTTTTGCATTTGCGGGAAACTGGGGAGCGGGTTGGTTGCTGGATTTACCGCAGTTTCCATCCGGTTGGTTGTGGCTGACCTTCGCCGTGCTCGGCGCGTTGTCCGGTATCGGGCTGTATGTTCAGGTCAGCAAGCAGCAGGGATCGGAGCCGGAACTGGCGTGAGTTTGCGTTTAACGCAGGCTCATAGGCCGGCATTAAACGCGCTCATACTGGTGACGATACAATCTCTCATCTCTCGAATGGAGGCACTGAGCGGCCTGCCTTTTCGAATCACCAGATCAACGGAGGTGTCCAGAGTGTGCATACCTTCAATATCGATAGCCACAAAGGACTGATTTTTCAGCTCTTTCGTCACACAGACTTTCGGCAGTAACGTTCCGCCAAGCCCGGCTTCGACGTAGCTTTTGAGCGCTTCAAACGAGTTACACAGCAGAATCTCTTTGAGGCGAATTTCCTGCCGCGCCTCATAAAGATTGATGGCACGTCTTATACTGAAACTTTCATTGAGCAGCGCGAGCGGGATCTCCGCGAGCTGTGCAGGCGAGCAGAGCTGAATGTTTGCCCATGGACTCTGCGGCGGTACAAGCAGGCTCAGCTCCTGAAACGGACAGGAGAACAGGACATCCACCTTGGTATCCTGAGGCGCGTTCAGCAGAATGCCGATATCGGCTTCCTCACTCTTAATCCCTTCAATGACGTCATCTCCGCCACCGACCTGCAGGATCAGTTTGACGCCCGGATGGCGGTGAGAAAATTGTGCGATGGCATGATTGATGAGGTCCGGAATAAAACCGCCTCCCACAGAAAGGCGCAGCGTTCCGGTTTGCAGATGCTCGATTTCAGACAGGTCGGACACCAGATCATTTTTCCGTTGGTTGATGTCCTGAATGTACTCGGCTAAGCGAAGGCCGGACTGAGTGAGATTGACGCCACGGCCAATCCGATCCATCAGACGGACGTTAAGCTGAGCTTCAAGCTGCGACACTTTTCGACTGATCGCAGAAGGTGAAACGTGCAGCACTTCTGAGGCTGCACGAATACTTTTCGTTTTTGCGACCACTTCAAAATATTTCAGTGCTCTTTCGTCCATACGTTCCTTCGCTGAGTACGATTAATCGGCTAACAAATGTTGAACCAGTTTAACCCAGAAGTTGGCACCGATAGGTAGTACCTCATCATTAAAGTCGTAATTCGGGCTGTGCAGATTGTGCGAATGGTTGTCGCTGCCGTTGCCGAGCCAAATGTAAGCGCCGGGCAGTTTTTCCAGCATAAAGGCAAAATCTTCGCCGCCCATGCTCGCGGGTGGGTTTACATGGACCTGCTGAATCTCAGGCATGGATTCAAGCACGCGCTGACATTTCTCCGCTTCCGGCTGAGTATTGATGGTCGCCGGGTAGCGACGTGAATAGAGAATATCAGCTTTACAGCCTTGCGCTTTTGCGATGCCTCTGACGACGTCCAACATGCGTGTTTCAATCAAGTCTCGCACCTTCGGGCAGAAAGAGCGTGTTGTGCCTTTCAAAGTCACTTCTTCCGGAATCACGTTGTAAGCGTGGCCTCCATGAACCTGAGTCACGCTGATCACACCGGACTTTTGCGGGTCAAGATTGCGGCTGATGATGCCTTGCAGCGCGTTGATAATCAGGCTGGCAGTGTAAACAGGATCGACCGTATCATGCGGCATGGCGCCATGTCCGCCTACGCCTTTAATGGTGATATCAAACGTATCGAAAGCGGCCATCACCGCGCCATAATGCACCGCGGCCTGACCCGCTGGCAGTGCAGGCCAGTTGTGCAGGCCATACACTTCCTGCATCGGGAAACGTTCGAATAAGCCATCTTCAATCATCGCTTTAGCGCCTGCTTCATTCTCTTCCGCCGGTTGGAAAATGAAGTGGACAGTACCTTTGAAATCGGGATTTTTGGACAAGGAGACGGCTGCACCCAGCAGCATGGTCGTGTGACCGTCATGACCGCACGCGTGCATTTTGCCGTGATGCTTAGAGCAGTGATCAAAGGCATTCATTTCTACGACATCGAGCGCATCCATATCCGCTCTCAGGCCGATGGTCGGACCGTCGCCTTGATTGCCATGCAGTGTCGCGACAATACCTGTGCCTCCGAGCCTGCGTTCGATTTGCAAACCGAGTTCGCTCAGGATGGAGGCGATGGTATCGGACGTACGAAACTCTTCATAAGCCGTTTCTGGGTGGGCATGGAGATCGCGTCTCCAGGCAATCAGTTGTTGGTGTTCTTTTGAGTTCTGATCAATATATTGAGTCATCATTTTTCACATCTTGATTATGTGCACTTCGATCAGTGGCTGACGTATTGAAATAGATTGTTTATTTGACGTTGCAGGGCGTTGGCTATTTTTATTCGCCATCGCACTGCAGCGCCAAATCGTTGAGCATGGTGATGAATAATCAATTATAGAGCTAAATTCGCAATGATAGCGGAGCCTAAATACGTCCCGGTAAAGACTAGCAGAGCGATAATAACGACTTTACCGCCGGCCGACTTAAACGTCGTGACTTCTTGTTTGCTGATGGCTAAACCAGCGTATGCTAATACCGGGCTGACCAAACTTAAGAAATTAATTTCTTTTACGTAGGTCAGAATAAATTCAGATACCGGAGAGGCTGGCATGGTCAGTATTACACTGACCAATGACAACCAGGCGACCGATGGTAAATAAAACGGCATCACTTTGGCCAGAAATAAACCAGCCATAACCATGCCAAATATAATGATCATACCGGGTAAGGCGGAGAGTGGTGTAATTCCGGTTCCGGTCCAGTTACTGATCAGGGCGATAATACACACAATGACCAGTACCATCGCGTAATCAATCAGGTTGATGTTTGCGTTAACGTTTTTTGCGGTAGCTGCATTAGACATTGAGGTCACTCCCTTGAGCTGCGGATGAACGGACTGGCTGATTCTTGGTCAGAAGACGGTACATTTTCTCGGTCAGCGGCAGTGCGATAAACAAGCCGACAAACAGACCCGTCGCATTGGTCAGCAAGTTACTGGCTCCCGCCAGTGCTAAGATTTCATCTTTCATTTCAGGAATAGAAGCACCGAGTGCGGCGGAGCAAGCGGCGGTCATACTGCCACTGCCAACCCCACATGCCATGGCAAGGGCGCGCGGATCAAACCAGTTGGTCGAAGCAAGCAAGGAAGCCAGCAGACCAAAATAGAGCGTGCCGAACATGGTACCCATCACATAGACGCCCATGACGCCGATACCTTCCGGGCTTTTGAGGCCATATTTATCCGAAATCAGGGCGATATTCGGTTCACGGGCAATCGAGAAACAGGCACCGACCGATTCACGTCCCATCTTCAATACCAGAATCGCAACCGGCATCGCAATTAATATCGTGCCAAGGTTTCCCAGTTCCTGAAATATCATCGCTGGACCAATTTCTAATATTTTATTCAGTGATGGTCCAATCAATGTGCCGAATTTAGCCAGAAAAGGTAAAACGGAAATAATGATAATTGGCGTGGCTTTTTCAGCGGCTTTTGTACTCATGACCGCTTTGGCCTTTTTAACCACGTTCGGGTTGAGCAACAGACCAAAAATAAAAGCATAGAACAGCGGTAATAACACTACGCTGCTGCTTCCCAGTGGCACTTTAATTATTCCGATCAGTTCGGCAACCACCGATATTGCCACGACGGTCAGATGTAGCCGCCAGTTTCCCAGCTGGCCTTTTAAACTATCCATAGCTTGCTTCCTTATTTGATTTTTTATTTCCATAGTAAAACCGTGCTCAATGATTTAACCATAAATAAATTGTTGGAACTAATGATATAAAACCAACGATTTGTTCTAAAAAAGGCAACACAAGATATGATTCTGTTGCTTTGCGTAGCAATGCAAACGTTTACTTGGCTTTGAATCGTAAGATAGGATAAATCTCTGCATAACCCCTCGCTCACAGGCAGCCTCTTTCTGCATCAGTCTTCAAAGACCAGACAATCATCTTACGGGAAGGTGTTTTTTCAGATCGGTTATTTTCTGTTCTCGACTTCATTGAGTATTTGCGTTATACACGATCTCCTTAGTCGTAGAATGAGCTTGGGTATAGCGAGGGACAGCATGTTAGAGAGTTTTGGTGTCATTAATATTTGGACCTATATGGTCGGGCTGACCATGATCATTCTCGCTCCCGGGCCGAACTCTTTGTATGTACTGAAATCCAGTTCGTCGTTTGGTGTCAAAGCGGGCTATAAAGCGGCATCGGGCGTGCTGATTGGCGATGCGGTATTGATTCTGCTGTCTTACCTCGGCGTGGCGTCTTTGATTCAGACTTCACCTGTGCTGTTTACCATCATTCGTTATCTGGGCGCGGCGTATCTGCTGTATCTCGGCCTGAAGATCATTCATTCTCTGCTGCGTAAAGGCGGGGATGACGAGTCGGGCGTGGAGCGTCCGAAGAAAAGCGAAAACGTGTTTGCGAAATCACTGTCGCTGAGTCTGACCAATCCGAAAGCGATTCTTTTCTACGTATCATTTTTCATTCAGTTTATCGACTACACCTACGATCACACCTGGATTTCTTACCTGATCCTGGCCACGATTCTGGAGATTTTCAGCATCGTTTACCTGAGTGCGCTGATTTTCTTAGGCACATCACTGACGCAAATGTTTAAAAACAACAAACGTTTGTCGCAGCTGGGTAATGGCTTACTCGGCATGTTTTTCATGGGATTTGCTGCGCGACTCGCCAGTCTGAGCTAATCGCAATGAGAGAGTAACAACAACGACGGGCCTGAAGATTTCAGGCCCGTTCTGTTTTTGAGTGCTGACGATGATCAGGCGAGATTAAACTGGCGGCGAATAAACTCTGCGGCTTTATCGGCACCAGCCTGAGAAATCGTGTGCGGAATGCCAGGCTCAAGGAAAGTGGTGACGTCCACGCCGGCTGCTTGTAGTGCAATGGCGGCCTTTTCGGTTTCCGAATAAGGAATGACAGGGTCACCTTTGCCGTGAATCAGCAGCACAGGTATCTGGTTGTCGATATGGTAAGGTTGCGGTGATGAAAGGCGGCCGGAGAAACCCACAATCGCTCTTACGGGCAAGCGGCTGCTCGCCAGTACATCCATCGACATGATTGTGCCTTGGGAAAAGCCGACCAGAATGATGTCGTCGGTCTGCCAAGAGCCGCCATGTTGCAGCAGTATATCAGTGATGGTTTGATCCATCGCGACACGTGCATCCTGAACCCGGCTCGGGCGGTTAATCTCATTAATGCCATCAAGGCTGAACCATTGGTAACCGCCACCGTGATCAAACGGAAAAGGTGCATTCGGCGAGAGGAACTTCACGCCCGGCATTGATGGCGCCCAGTAATCACCCAGACGTTCCAGATCGTCACCAGAACTGCCGACTCCGTGCAGCAGAATTACAATTTTCTTTGTCATCATCGTTCCTTACTGAACCACGTGTTCACGCAGTACTTACAAACCATAATCCGACATGTCCGGACCTACCGGCACAATCCCGTTCGGATTCAGAGCTTTAATTGAATAATAGCCTTGTTTGATGTGCTCAAGGCTGACGGTGCTGCGCACGCCCGGCAAATTCAGCAGGCGTTTGACGTACCCATTTAAGTAAGGGTAGTCACGCAGCTGGCGTAAGTTACATTTAAAAATGCCATGATACGCAGGGTCGAAGCGAATTAACGTGACGAACAGACGAATATCAGCCTCGGTAACTTGTTGACCGGAAAGGTAATCACGTCCATCGCTCAAACGATTTTCTAAAGTGTCCAGCATAGTGAATACGTCATGGAATGCTTCTTCGTAACTTTCCTGCGTGGTAGCAAAACCAGCGCGGTAGACACCGTTATTGAGCTTTGGATAGATCGCCGCATTCAGGGCATCAATCTCTTCACGCAGCAACGACGGATAAAGGTCAAAGTCCTGATTGGCCAGCTCACCAAAGCCGCTGTTGAACATGCGTACGATGTCTGCTGACTCGTTGTTGACGATGGTGCGGGTTTTCTTATCCCACAGGACAGGCACGGTCGCACGGCCAGTAAAGTGCGGATCGGCATGGGTGTAGAGTTGATGCATCCACTCAAAACCGTTCAGTTCGTCACGGTCGGCACCCGGGTAATCGCCAAAATGCCAGCCCTCATCAAGCAGTTTAGGTTCGACCACAGAAACGCTCACGACGTCTTCCAATCCTTTGAGTTTACGAGCAATCAGCGTGCGTGAGGCCCACGGACAGATCAGCGCTACATACAGATGGTAACGACCTGATTCGGCGATAAACTTGGCGCTTTCGCCTGCTGCCAGTGATTCGGGAGCAACCACCCAATCACGAAAACTTGATGTCTGGCGGACAAAACCACCTTTCTCGTCGGTTGCCTGCACAGGGTGCCACTCTTTTGTCCATTGACCATTAACCAGCATGTTTCACCTCAGAATCTCTGTTTGATTGCGATGAAGAAACTTTAACTTACTTCCAAATGAATGATTAGATGGCGAGAGTGAAGTTATTTCCTTCCAATATGGAAGAAATAGCGCGCATGACCGATCGCTATTCCCAATCTGCGCCGTTGGCAAAACGGTTAACCAGAAAATCGATGAAGGCTCGGGATGACTGAGCGAGATGTTTGGCAGGCGGGTAGAGCGCATAGAGCCCGAGCGGCGGTACTTCGTACTCTTGCAGCAACGCGATAACCCGTTTTTGTTGCAGTGCCTGAGCGGCAACAAACGTTGGCAGTCGCGCGATGCCGAGCCCGGCACACGCGGCTTCCAAACACACATCGGCATTGGAAAATTTGAGTCGGCCATTGACGGCAAGATCCTGTACTTTGCCTTGCTCATTGAGATACGGCCAGTGGTAGGGATCGCGAAAATTCGTATCGATAATGCAATGGTGCTGCGAAAGTTCGCGAGTGTGAATGGGCATGCCGTGCTGCTGCAGATACTCCGGCGAAGCCAGGGTCACGACGCGGACTTCACACAGTTTACGGGCAATCAGACTGCTGTCGTCTAACTTGCCGATGCGTAGCGCCAAATCAAAGCCTTCATCGACAATATTGACGCTGCGATCCGAGAATTTCACGTCGAGATCGATATCGGGAAACTGTCTGGAGAAGGCAATCAGGCTGGGGGCTAGTTGGCTTTGGCCAAACGTGACGGGTGCGGAAATCCGCAGCCGGCCGGACGGCAGGCGCGAGGCGTTACGAATCGAATCGTCGAGCTCATCAAGATCGTCCAACACGCGTTTGATGCGCTCGTAATAAGCCTGACCGACATCTGTCGCGGCGAGTGAGCGGGTCGAGCGTTTGAACAGTTGTACGCCGAGCTCTTGCTCAAGGCGTGAAATCAGTTTGGAGGCCTGACCGCTGCTGATTGCCAAGCGCTCAGCGGCTTTGGCGAAACTGCCGAGTTCCATTACCGCGACAAACATTCGGTCGCATTGCAGCCTGTCCATTCGCTATCCTGATAATTTTCATGAATTTACAGCAAGCTTATGGAGAGATGATGCCAAAGGCAACGGGATTGAGAAGATTTATGTCGCTGGTCAGAATCAAAAAGAGCGGCTGATGGCCGCTCTTGTCTCGTTCAAATCGGGTTCTGTCAGGAATGGATCGCCGCTGGCTGCGGTTTGGGTTTTAACCAACTGCCGGAGATAAATGACAGCAGGCCAACCACCAGTGTCGGCACAATCGGATGCACGCCGCCCATGTCTGGCTTTATCCACATCAGGCCGATATAGACGGTCAGCCCGGAAACCATGGAGCACAACGCCCCCGTGGCCGATGCCTTTTCCCAGTACAAACCAAGTACTAACGGCCACAAGAACACGGCTTGCAGGCCGCCGAGGGCAATCAGATTCAGCCACACAATCATGTCTGGTGGGTTGGTGGCAGCAAAGAAGACCAATAGGGCAAAGATGCCGGTGATCCACAGTGACATGCGATTGAGTTTACTCTCCGCGTTGTCCTCTTTGACCACACCCGGATTGATGTAGTTGATGTAGAGATCTTTCAGCAGCGTTGCTGACGCCTGAATCAGCTGTGAGTCGATGGTCGACATGATGGCTGCCATCGGGCCTGCGAGAAAGATGCCGGCCACCATGGGTGGCAGTACCGTCATCATCAGGGTCGGCATGATCTGATCCGGGCTGCCAACATCCGGCACAATCGCGCGCCCCAATGCGCCTGCCATGTGGGTACCAAACATCAGCAGCGCCATCATGATGGTGCTGATCACCATGCCTTTGTGCAGCGAAGGACTGTCTTTGTACGACATACAACGCACCGCCGCATGCGGCAGACCAATCACGCCGAAACAGACCAACACCCAGAAACTGAGAATAAACGGTTGGCTGAGGAAGTGATTTGGTCCATACGGAGTGACCAACGCGGGATCAATCGCATGCAAGCTGGTGATCAGTTCACCGACGCTGCCGCCCGCGTGCACCACGCCAACCAACAGAATAATGGTGCCGATGAGCATCATGATGCCCTGAATGGTGTCGGTCAGAACCACAGCGCGAAAACCGCCGATGGTGGTATACAAACCGACGGTGCAGGCAAACAGCAACAAGCCCTGTTCATACGGCAATCCGGTGACGGTTTGCAGCAGGCGTGCGCCGCCGACAAACTGCACAACCATGGTGCCGAAAAAGGCGAGCAGCAAGGAGAACGAAGCCAGAATGACGACCGCGCGACTTTTAAAGCGTGCATACAAAATGTCATTGAGTGTCAGGGCGTTATGTTTGCGCGCTTCAATCGCAAACTTTTTACCCAGAACCCCCAGTGTCAGCCAGGTCGCCGGTAACTGGATCATGGCCAGCAATACCCATCCGAGGCCCATTTTGTATGCCGCTCCGGGGCCGCCGATAAAGCTACTGGCGCTGGCATACGTGGCGGCCAACGTCATGGCTAATACGAAGCCACCCATGCTGCGGCTACCCACGAAGTATTCGCTGAGGAAACTGCCGTTTTTGTAGTGGCGGCGAGTCAGAAAAGCGACCGCGAATACGCCAATCAGATAAATAACTAAAGGTATGAGAAGTTGACTATTCATTGGATTCGTCAGGATTTACATCTAAGGGAATATCGCGATAAAA
Source organism: Vibrio sp. bablab_jr001 (assembly GCF_016464285.1). NCBI lineage: Bacteria > Pseudomonadati > Pseudomonadota > Gammaproteobacteria > Vibrionales > Vibrionaceae > Vibrio > Vibrio sp. bablab_jr001. Next base: position 6,785 of record NZ_JACDWZ010000102.1, on the reverse strand, counting down.
CACTTTCACCATCACCGCGCACAGCACAGTGAAAATGATCGGGCCAATCACACACGAAAGCAGGAACCAGAGCGGCATGCCGAAATAGAGTTCAGGCATGCTGGTGTCTTGCGGCGGTGCCGAAAACCCATAGGCGGAAACGTACCACCAGATGAAGTAGCCCACTGCCAGCGCAATGGCTAAAAAAGCCTCACGATGCGCCTGACGATACCTGTTTTTTCTGTTGTCCATAAGTTGTCTCCCAGTCTAGGTACCATACGGAGGAGGGCTATGGTATTACAAATGTGCTGCAAGGCACAAAAGATTACTAAACCAGGGTGTTCAGGTTAGGTGAGTGCAAACCTGACCTGAGCAAAAAGTGTCACAACAGACATGTACGTCGGCGCATGTGAGGAAAGAGACGGAAGGATAATCAGTCTTGGGGTAAACCTTCCCACAGTACAATTGCGGCGGCGAGATCTTCCAGCGATGCGCCGACCGATTTAAACAGCGTGATGTCGTCATCGGAGCGGCGGCCAAACACCTCGTGGCGAGTCAGCTGTTCCAAGTCGCCATGAATGTCTTCCATTGAAAACTGACCTTCGGCCATCGCCTGATGTAGATCGCCTGCTTCGCCTTTTGCGCCTGCCCAGGTATCGACAAACACCTGACTGCGTGCAACGGCTTCACCATCACATTCGCGCATATCTTTGCGAAACGCCCCGACCAAATCGAGGTGGCAGCCGGGTTGTAACCATTCACCCCGCACAATGGGTTCTTTGGAGAGCGTCGCGCAACTGATGATGTCGGCCTGAGCGCAGGCTTTGGCCAGATCGCTGACGGCTTCAATCTGCGTGATGGTGGTAAAGGCGCCTTGATAATCCTGATACTCATCAACCATTGCTTTCACTTTGTCGGGATTACGCCCCCAGACCAGCACGCGCTGAATCGGCCGCACAGCGGCGTGCGCTTCAATTAGCATCGGCGCCACCTGTCCGGTGCCGACGATAAGTAGCGTCTGCGCATTTGTTTTAGCCAGATAACGCGCGGCCAGCGCAGAGGCTGCGGCGGTGCGACGACGAGTCAGTTCGTTGCCGGCAATGCACGCCAGCGTTTGGCCATGTTGGCCTTCCGATAACAGATACAGGCCGGAAATCGCAGGTAAGCCCACGGACGAGTTCTGCGGAAATACGTTGAGCATTTTCATGCCAATATAGCCATGTTGCTCCCATGCGGGCATCAGCAGCATGGTGGCTTCGCCGTCTGGGCGTTCAATGGTGTGGTGGTGACGCGCGGGGGCATTCACACCCGTGCGAAAGGTATCGTCCAGTTTGTCGATGAGCGTTGTCCAAGGCAGATGGCGGGCAACAACGTCGGCTGAGAGAAACTTCATAAAACCTCACAGAGTTTGCAAGACTGGCAGCCAGTGCCGCCAGTCGGAGTCACTATTATTCCCAGGCCGGGCCACCCATCACATCGGGTAACCACAACGCGGTTTCGGGGAAGGCGAGCACTGCCGTCAGCACCAGAAGCTGAATTACAATAAACGGCACCACGCCCGCATACATATGACGTAGCGAAATATCCGGCGGCGTAATGGCACGCAGATAGAAAATCGACGGTGCCAGCGGCGGAGTCAGGTAGCTGGTTTGCAGTACCACCAGGAACGCCACGCAGAACCACACTTCATCAAAGCCGAGAATGCGCACTACGGGCATTGCAACCGGAATCACGATCAATACCACTGACATCATGTCGAGCACAAACCCTGCCAGAAATGCGATGATGAGGATCAGCGCCAGAATTGCCCACGCTTCAAGGCCAGTGCCGAGTAGTACCGATTGCACGGTCGCCATACCACCTGCGGCAAAGAATACGCCCGCAAACATGTTCCCGCCGAGCACAATCAGTAAGATCATGGCAGAGATGTTGACGGTGCTCATCAGCGAGCTCCACATCACCTGCAGTTTCAGGTTACGGTAACAGGCGGCCAGAATGATGGAGCCAAGTGCACCACAGGCGGCGGCTTCGGTCGGTGTGGCTAAACCCATCAGGATGGTGCCCAGCACGGCAAAAATCAGAATAGCCGCTGGCAGCAGCGCAGTGAACGTCGCGACCAGTCGCTCTTTCAGGCTGTAGCCTTCGCCATCTTCAACCTGGCGAGGTGCCACCGCCGGTTTCAGCCACGAGAGCACAATCACGTACAAAATAAACAGCGTCGCCATCATCAGGCCCGGCAGCAGCAAGCCACTGAATAGCTGACCGACCGACACGCCCGCCACCGGACCAAGTACAATCACGGTAATCGAAGGCGGAATCGCGGTACCGAGCGAGCCACTGGCGCAGATCACGCCGGACAGCAGGCGTTTGTCGTAAGCGTGTTTCATCATGATTGGAATGGCGAGCATGCCAATCACCGCTTCGGTTGCGCCGACCACGCCGCTCGCGGCAGCGAAAATGGTGCCGAGCAGAATGGCGCCGACGCCAAGTCCGCCGGGCATGCCGTGCGTCCACATATGGATGGCTTTAAACAGCCGCTCGGCGATACCGGATTTCTCCAACATCGCCCCCATGAAAATGAACAGCGGGACGGCGGCAAGTATCGAGTTGGTGGCGGTTTCTTCAATTTTGCTCAGCAATTGATAAGCGGTCACGTCGCCAAACTGCATCAGGCCGAAAATGGTCGCGACCAGAATCATGGAGAATGCGACCTGAAATCCCGCAAAGATAAACAAGATCAATAGCGGGAACATCAACAGGGATAAATAATCACTCATACATTCACCTCGCGGCCAAGGGCGATTTGCGCCGATTTCAGCAGTTCTGCCAGAATTTGCAGGCTCAGAGCCGCCAGGCCAATAAACCAGACGCCATAGATTGGCCACATCACCGGGTTCCATGCCGAACGGCCGGAGCGTTCACCACTTTCAAACGCTTCGTAGAAGTAGTGGTACAAATCCAGACTGATCCAACACACGATAGGCAGGAACATCAGATAGCAAAGGCTGCGCACCGTTGCGTTGACGCGCGGTTTGAGTTTCAGAGTCATCACATCGACACTGACGTGCTGGCCAAGACGCAGTGCATTGGCGAGGCCAAGCATGAAAATGGCGCCCATGACCATATAACTGATTTCAAAAGCCCATAGGGTCGGGGAATCAAACATATAGCGGCTGAAAACTTCGGTGACAAGTGCACCGATCAGCGGCAATACCAACAGAGCGGCGATCAGCCCGGCAAAGCGGGTAATGGCCTCGATACTGGTAATCAACTTCATAGTGTTAACCTAATTACGATCGGAAAAGAGACCAGACAGCCGCCTTGCGGCGGCTGTGGCAAAGAAGATTAGCCTTCGGTCGCGCCGATTTGCAGACGGTATTCCGGCCACAGTTTGATCTTCTCTTTGAACTCGCGCTGAGAGGTCAGCACGCGCTTGAACCAAGCGTTGTCTGCCGCGTGTTCATCTTCCCACTTCTTAGTTTCTGCCATGATCTGGCTGATGAATGTCGGATCCAAACGAACGATTTCGTTGCTGCCGTTGACCAGCTCTTTGTAAGCATCTAAGTCGGCATAAGAAGAAGCCAGCCATGAATCAAACAGAGACAGTTTGGCGGCTTGGCGAACCAGGGTTTGTTCTTCGGCAGGCAGTTTGTTCCACGCTTTTTGGTTCACCTGACACTCCAGTACGCCACCCGACTGGTGAATCCCCGGTAGAATCACGTATTTCGCCACTTCCTGAAAACCGGTTGGACGGTTCATTTCCGGGCTGCCCCATTCGGCTGCGTCAATCACGCCACGTTCCAGCGCGGAGTAGATATCGCTACCCGCCATCACCACGGTTGACGCGCCAAGACGAGAGGCGATTTCTGCCCATGCGCCAGAGGTGCGGATGCGCAAACCTTTGAAGTCTTCCAGCGTGCGAACGGGCTTGTTGGAATGAAGGAAAATTTCGGTGCCAAGAATGGAACAAGGGAAAGCGACCACACCGAATTTCTCTTTACGGTACTGTTCGTACAGTTCGATACCGCCGCCTTTGTACATCCACAGCATGAACTCTTCCGGTGTCAGACCGCTTGAGTGACCGGCCAGCAGCGCGGTCGTTGGATCTTTACCGTAGTCGTAGTTGATGTAGTTATGGCTGACCGTCGCCACGCCCGATTTTACGGTGTCCGTAACTTTCAGCGCGCTGCCGAGTGTACCACCCGGAAACACTTTCACGCTGATGTCACCGTGAGTCAGTTCGCTGACGTTGTCGGCAAAAAACTTGGCGTCGCGTTCCAGCCAAGGGCCACCAGACCAAGGGGTGGCCATGCGCCATTCATCGGCTTGAGCGGCTGACGTTGCCAGTGAAACACACGCAGCCAGAGCGGCGGTTTTCATGATTTTACGAAGATTTCCTTTCATCTTTACTGAGTCCTTTTACGGGTTGTAGGTTTACCTCGGTTACCTGAGGTCGCCGTATTCAGGCGGCATCCACCCACGCGCATACAACGCCACTACGCGCGGGCGCAACGGATGACCGCCTTCCGACTGGGTCGGGTACGTCGGTTATTGGAATATTGTGCTGTGAGCTATTTCGTTATTTTTCGCCAAAGAGTGACTGCATCTCTCGGGCGCGATCGGCACAGTCCTGCATGGCCTGTGCAACGATGTTGCGAAGCCCGGCGGCTTCGAATGAGGCAATGGCACGCTCGGTTGAACCTTGTGGAGACATCACATTGCGCATCAGTTGCTCCGGTTCATCCTCACCGGTTAGTGCCATGGATGCGGCGCCAAAGCCGGTTTGCAGCGCCAGTTTGCGTGCTGTGGAGCGGGGAAGTCCTTGTGCCACGGCGGCATCTTCCATCGCTTTGAAAAACAGAAAGAAATATGCAGGTGCGCTGCCCGCGACGGCAGTGGTGGCATCCATCAGCTCTTCATCAGCCAGCCATTCGACAATGCCGGTACTCGATAGCAGTTTTTCGATCTGCTGACATTGGGCTTCGCTGACCAGAGTATTCGCTTTAAGCGCAGTGGCTCCACAGCCGATCATGGCTGGCGTATTTGGCATGGCGCGCACCACAGGTACGTGCTCACCCAACCAGACTTGTAACGAACCGAGCGGAATCCCCGCGGCGATGGAAAGTACCAGTGGGGGCACCTCGCGAGCATCTAAGCTAGGGCGTAGTTCCTCACATACCACACGCAGAATCTGCGGTTTGACGGCCAGTACCACAATGTCGGCTTGTGCGATGGCGGAGCAGTTGTCGCTGGTGACCTGAATACCGAAGCGCGTGCTGACGGCGTCAAGCATGGCTGTGTCCGGCGACGTTGCGGTAATACTATCGGCTGGGTATCCCTGACTGACCAAGCCGCCGACAATTGCGCTGGCCATGTTTCCCGCACCAATAAAAGTGATCGTTGCTGTCATTGTTATTTTTCTTCCTGATTGAGAGCTGTGTTTGCCGCATGGTGTCCTTGCGTTGTTTTGCATTTAAGCAGCTACTCATGTTGGATTCTTGTTTAAAACTCCTGATTTTTTGCGCAAATTGCAGCACTTGTTTAACATTTGAAACGCTTTTGAAATATTGCTTGTGTTTTTAATGACACCTTTGTTATAAGAGAATAATTCTTATTAACCTGGTCGGACATGTTTCCACACTCATCATGGGTATTCGAATTCGAACACAAACTCTGCAAAATAGTTGCTTACATCATGACCACGATTACCATCAGATTGTGATTGCGTATCGTGGCGGCGCAGCGTTTGAAGTGCAGGGCAGAGGCGGTCAGGTTGACCCGTTTCATGGTTGTTTGGTACCAGGTGGAGATGTCCACTTTTATCAGGGGATCGGCGATAATAGCCACATTATCCTCGATATTCCGACTGAGAATGTCGGTTTTAAGGTTGAGCGTCTGTTCGAATCGGCGCAGTATTTTGATATCGATTCCGGCCTGCGTTATCTGCTGGCCTACATGCACCGGGAAAACAAAGTGTGGGACAGCTATCCGGAGGCGGCGGAGGGGATCACCACCACCTTTTTATCCAGCCTGCATCAACGCATGTTCCACAAGCAGGAAGTCAATTACCTTCATCGTGGCCGTCTCGATTTGGTTGCGATCGACGAATACATTCAGCAGCACATTGATGAAGCGCTGCCAACCTCGCGCTTAGCGTCGGTCAGTAATGTCAGCGCCGGGCACTTCCATGAGCTGTTTCGCGAAGCGGCAGGCATGACGCCGGGGCAATACCTGTTTACCGCGCGGATGAAACGTGCGCATCAGATGATTCGTGATACTCGCTTGCCGCTGATCGAAATTGCCGAAAAGGTCGGATTTTCCAGCCAGAGCGCGTTAACGCATGCGTTTCGGCGCTTTTTCGGTGAAACACCGGGACAAATGCGTCGTAAAATGTCTGCAAAACGATGATCGCTAAATAGGTGGTCAAATGCACCGAACAGCAGTAATCGTTCAAAATTGTCATATTAACTTCATAACATTGGCGTAGTTTCTTCACAAAACGAAGGAACGTATCGCCGTTATGAATGACGTCATGACGCGGCTCTGGCACCATCCAGCTGCGCCGCGCTGTTACACCCTGATGGGCCTGATCTTGTTCGTTGGGTTGATGGCTTGGTTGCAAGCACCAATACTCACCATGCCCCAAACTCTCACTTTTAATCAGTTATCCTGTTCTGCGGTTAAGGCAACAAAACACGCCGACCCAGCGCTGCCCAATCTAACCATATTGATCCCGGCGCATGTTATGGCAAGGCCTCTGCTGTCAACGCTGTGCAGTGACCCTGTTCTCAATCGCCGTTTTAGTG